>CAVSQC010000017.1:0-242061 GCA_963729845.1 uncultured Alphaproteobacteria bacterium | reverse complement strand
CGGAATCCACACATGGCACGATTCAGTAATGCCGACGCTCGGCGGCCGGTTCCGCGTTTGGGGGTTCAGCGGAAAAACCGTCAGCGACATTGAATCGACGTTCATGACCCCGAGCAGACCTCCGGTGCGATTCACAAAAACGTGGGGGGATGCTATGGCTCGAGAATGCTTCCCGGCCGCAACAAAATACCGGGTAGTACCTACGAATGGCGACTACAGCGTTGAGGTCTGGATACCGGGCGAACCTCCCTACGCCGCAATCACTGTCGCGGAAACAGAGGAAGCCCTAGCCTGGATGGTGGCCGAACAGAAAAAGTCTGCCGACGCCGACCGCCAGAAATTGGCCCATGTTCGTGAAGTGTAACAGTCCCGGATTTTTTTGATGGCGGGTCCCGTGAGAAAAAATGTAAACCTCTAAGGAGCTGTGAGAAAAATTGGCCCGACGATCTGACCGATCTATTCTGATCTGCCGATCTGGATTATGTATCGCCAAATACGGATTGCGCCACGTCGCTCTAGCATCAATGCCTCCGGTTGTGATTGTTGTCGGCATCTCCGTTTAGGAGTTCCGTGACAAAGCCAAAGATGCGGTTCCACACCGCCGCATTTTCTCGATCCCCAGCCACTTGGAATTCGTCGGCCCGCTTGGCGGCTTCCCCAATTGCATCCTTGCCATAGACATCGATCAAACGTTTGGCCATCCGCCAGAGGTCGTTATCCGGGGGAATCATGGACGCTATTGAAGCACGTCGATCAAGCGTCGAGGTGTGACATTGATGATCTTTCGTGGCCGCCCGTTGGCTCAACTGGTCAAGGGGGATTGCGCGGCCCCCCGATTCGCTTCTTCGACGGAGATGCGATTTCCGCAGTTGGCACGGAACCGCCGACCGGGGATGTCAGCTTTCACGGAGAGTTTCGACGGGTAAGCGGACCTTCTCCGGACATTGGAATTACGGCGGTTTTGACCCGCAGCAGACCTGCGCAATTCTTGCGACAATTCGGCATGGCGAAGCGTTGACCCGGTGGATGGAGCTGTCGGAAACGAGCTTACCGCCGTTGCACGTCCTTGAGCTGCATCAACAAGAACCCGCGCGCGACCGGCGCGAACGCAACATTCGCTTTCATCGTATAGACCGAGACGTTGGTCCATAACGGCGCGAACGGCACATCCTTGTGCAGGACGCGGAACGCGTCGCGAATGAAGCCCGCGCGCTTGGTGTCGTCGATTGTGACGGAAGCTTGCTCGAACAGTTTGTCGATCTCCGGATTGTAATAGAGCGTGTAGCCCGAGGTTGAATAGAAGCTGAGCGACAGCACTTCCGTTGGCTCCGGCGTCACCGAAATAAAATGGGGGAACACGGCTGCAAATTCCAAATTGGGGTCTTTGTGCGCCGCACGGATCATACCGATGAGACGCGGCGCGTCGTAACCCTTGACCTGGGCGTCGACGCCCACGGCCTTGAAATAAAGCGTCACCGCCTCGGCGGTTTCGCGCAGGCCATAATAACTGCTGGTCATGTAATAGAGCGGCATCGAGAAACCGCCGCCCCGTCCGGCCTCCGCCAGAAGCTTTTTTGCTAGCGCCGGATCGTATTTGTAGAACGGCAGGCTGGGGTCGTAGCCGAGTTCGCCGGGCGACAGGGCTGGAAAGCGCTTGGGGATGCCGTGGAACAGGCCGGAGACGATGGCGTCGGCGTCAACCGCGTGCGCCAGGCCCTCGCGCACGCGCACATCGCCCCACGGCGCCTTCTTGTTCAGCGTGTCGAAAAACAGCGACACGGTCGGATGTACCGCGACGCTGACAGTGTGGAAGCCGGCCGCGCGCAACTCGTCGACCGCGCTGAACGGCGTGCTCATGATGATGTCGACTTCGCCCGCGCGCAGTTGTGCGACGCGCGTTTCGTCGTCCTTGACGAAGACGAAGCGCGCTTTCTTGATGCTGGGCGCACCGTTCCAATAGCCGTCGAACGCCTCCATCTCGAGCGATTGCCCTGGCCGATAGCTGACGAAGCGATAAGGACCGGTGCCGTTCGGATGCTTGGTGAATTCTTCCTTCCCGACCCGGTCGTGATAGGCCTGGGACAGAACCATCGGGCCGCGCGACTTGAGGAAGATCGCGTCCGGCTGCTTGAAATAAAAACGGACGGTCCGATCGTCGACCACAGCGACGCGATCGATCAACCGCATCCGGCGTTTGTAATTTTCGTCGTACATCATTTGCCGCTGATGACTGAATTCGATGTCGCGCGCGGTCAGCGGATCGCCGGAATGAAAATCCACGCCTGCGCGCAGCTTGAACTCGACCATCTTGGCGTCGGGCGAGACGGTCCAAGTCGCCAAGGACGGCACAAAGCTGCCGTCGGGCGCGAGGCCGATCAACGGCTCGACGATGTTCAGCATACTCGGGGCGACGATCGGGGGATTGCGCGTCTTGGAGACGTCGATATTGTCCGGCTCCTGTCCAGTTGCGACGGTGAAGATCTGGTCATCTGCCGCCGCAGGCACCGCGACCGCCACCAGCATGCCGAGCGCAAATGCTGCGGCCGCAAAACCAATCTTCCCCACGCATTCCTCCCTCGAAATCGGCTAGCATCGTAAGTCGCATAAAGGGGGCGCCGCAACGCTTTGCCGGGGAGGAAACATGACCGCAACTGCAGCGACCGAGGCTTACCGCCGCCTACTCAAGCAAATCGGCTTGGCCGAAAGCGACACTGGAGGTGCGGTCTCGATTACGGGCGAGGACCCCATCGTGGCGAGCCCGCATCGCCTGGGCGCAGCGTCGGCGGCGGCGCTCGCCGCTCAAGGGGCCGCCATTGCCGCGATGTGGCGGCAACGCTCGGGACGAGGTCAGGATGTCGCCGTCGATGTACGCCGCGCCGCTGTGCCGGGCCTTCGCACAATCTACTCCATCGCGCAGAACGGCCATGCGCTGCGCCCAAGCGCGCGTGGCGATGGCGTCCAGTTCTTCCGCACCCGTGACGGTCGCGCGGTCTACCTCCTGCGCGTGCCGGATTATCAGCGCATGCTGTTCGGCATCCTCGATTTGCTGCAATGCCAGAACAATGCGGAGTCGATTAGCAAGGCCGTTGCGCAGTGGGATAGCGCCGAACTGGAGGACACGATCGCGGAGCGCAAGCTCGTCGGCGTGCTGGCGCGCAGCCGAGACGAATGGCTGGCGCATCCCCAAGGCGCATTCCTCGCCGCGCGCCCCACTATTTCCGTCGAGAAGATCGGCGATTCCGCGCCCGAGCCATTCGCGCCGGCGCCGCGCCCGCTGTCGGGCGTTCGCGTCCTCGACGTCACGCACGTGCTGGCCGGTCCGGCGGCGGCGCGTACCTTCGCCGAGCAAGGCGCCGACGTGCTGCATATCGCCTCGCTCCGTCATCCCGATTCCGCCGTGATGATGATGGATACCAGCCTCGGCAAGCGCTCCGCCTATCTCGATCTCGACCAAGAGGCGGATCGCGCGAAACTGGGGGCGCTAGCGCTGGATTGCGACATCTTCGTTCATTCCTGGCGCCAGGGCGCGCTCGACAAGCGCGGCTTCTCGGCCGAACAACTGGCGAAGCTGCGGCCCGGCGCGATCTATGTCTCGATCAGTGCTTACGGCGCCGGCGGACCGTGGGCGACGCGTGGCGGCTACGATCCAGTGGGCCAGGTCGTCAGCGGCTTGGCGATGGAGGAAGGCACATCCGAAAAACCGCGACTGGCACCGACCGGCACAATGAACGATTACCTCACCGCCTATCTCGCAGCAGCCGGCACTCTGGGAGCGCTGCTCCGGCGCGCGCGCGAAGGCGGTTCCTATCGCGTTGACGTGTCGCTGACCGGCGCCTCGATGTTTGTGATGGATTTGGGGTTGCTGGCGGCGGCGCCGAAACCGGAAAGCGTCTTCGGCCTCGACCCACTGCCCTCCGATCTGCAGGAGACGACGACATCTTTCGGCGCGGTGACGCATCCGGCGCCCCTCACCGAATATTCCGAGACCAAAGCCTATTGGGACAAGCCTTGCGTCTATTACGGATCTGGCCAAGCGGTATGGCTGTCGCGATAGGCTGTAAGTTGGATCACGGCCAACTTCGCGGCGTTTGCAGGGCCGCTTATGGGCACGATTCCGCAGTCCCGAGCTCCATCGATACTTCAGCTTTGGAAGGCTTAACAGACAACGCGCCGGCGACCTTCAATCAACAAATTTGACCCAATGCGGACCGACGCGTTCCACGAAGATGCGGCGTTGATGTCATCTTCTTGGCGGAGATGTGATGCGACTGCGCGTCTGATAGATTGTGCAGTTCCGGACAGCCAGCAGATCGGCCATCCAGGCGAGGGGCGGAAATGGACTATCTGGCGCGGCAAATCACCGACCGGGTGATAAGAACGAGGCGATCCATTCGACGTTTCACGGATCGCCCCGCTGTGCGAAGAGGTGATCGAATGACGGGCGCGGGTTGGCCCGCGTGACTATGGCCCTACTGCTGGACCGCGAACAGCCGCCACTCGTCGGCGACTCCCTTCAGAGTGTGCGGACCGCGATCGGTGAACTGATTCCGGAGCCGGCTACGAGGTCCCGGACTGTGCTGGACACCAGCACTTCGTCCGGGTTCGCCGCCGATGCGACCCGCGCGCCGATGTGCACCGCGATTCCGCCCACGTCGTCGCCGATCATCTCGCATTCACCGGTATGCAGTCCGGTGCGCACCTGGAGGCCCAGCGGCTTCACTCGCTCGCAGATTGCGCACGCACATCGGATCGCGCGCGCCGGACCGTCGAACGTGGCCAGCAGCCCATCGCCCGCGGTGTTGACTTCGCGTCCGCGGAACGCGCTCAGCTCTTTGCGCACCGCCGCGTAGTATCCGGTGAGCAACTCGTGCCACTGCCGGTCGCCCAGCCGCGTAGCGTGTTCGGTCGATCCCACAACATCGGTGAACATCACCGTCGCGAGCGCCCGATCCGGCTCCGGCCGGTGCCGCTCGCCCGTGATGAATTCCTCGACCTCGTCGATCAGGCGGTCGAGTACGTCCTGGTCGAACGCCTGGAGCAAATGGTCGTGGCCCGGAAGCTCGACGTACTTCGCGCCAGCTATGTGCTGAGCAAGGTAGCGTCCCTGCTCAACCGGGACGGCTTTGTCGCCGACGCGATGGAGAATCAGCGTCGGCAGGTGAATCGTCGGCAGAATGGGGCGGACGTCGATTTCGAAATTCGCGCGCATTAGCGCGACGATCGCCCCTGGACTGGCGGTGGCGCGCTCGAGCTTGCCAAAGTACCGCAGGAACACTTCATCCTTGGCCTTGCTCGGCGCATTGATCGGAACCAGGACCCCCTCGCCCCAGCGCTCATCCAGGAGCTTCAGGAGACGGTCGCGGTTTTCCTCGCTCACATACGCCTTAAACGACGCGAAGCTGCCGCACAGCACGAGGCCCGAGGTCCGCTCCGGATAGGTGGCTGCGAACAGCAGCGACATCGGGCCGCCTTCCGACCATCCGTAGATTGTTGCCTTCTCCGAGCCGGCTGCATCCATCACCGCGCGCACGTCGCCAATGCGCTCCTCTATGGTCTGCTCGGCGACCCGATCGGAGAGCCCCTGTCCGCGCTTGTCGAACACGATCACGCGCGCGAACGACGTGAACCGCTTAAGCAGGTATTCGTTGGGCGGGAACTCCCAGAAGAGCTCGACGTGCGACAGCGTGCCCGGGATCAGCACCATGTCGCGCGGACCGTCACCGAAGACGCGGTACGCGATGTGGATGCCGTCGCTCCTGGCGTATTTGACCCCGCTGTCCATGGCATTGCCCCTCCGTGTCGCGTGGCACGTGACGTGGCTGTCGTCCCCGCTCGGGACCGTACATCGGTCCGTCTTTTTCCGCGCAGTCTGGCACGTTCGGTGCCGCGGGTTAAGCGTATGTGGTCGGGATAGCGCCAACCCTCCTAGCGAAGTTGTCAGACCGCTGCCAACCAGTTGAAGCTAGGCAAGCACCCAGCTGCAGAGGGAAAAAGCGGTCGTTTGTCAAGCGTGCGACACTGCAGATGTCCGGCACGTCCATTCTGTCACCACTTTGGAGTGATGGTCCGGGCACGCGGGGCTCCAGTTCCGGTATTGGCAGATATCGTTGCAAAAGTGGGTGATGTGACGGGTTTGGGTCCAAGTTGGGTCCAACATTTCCGTCGCTCATCGCTTCGGACTGCCCGCTTCTCAAATGCCTTCGGATCGTCCTTTTTCGTGCCGACGGGGTACCAGGAGACTAGGCGTCCTCCAAGGCTGTATGTCCCGCCGACTGCCACTTGCGGACTAGCTTCTGCCCCGCGTCCTTGGTGACGACACGGGCCGTTTCGCCCATACCGCTTTCGGAACTCCAAAGAAGGAAATGATCGCCGGGCAGCCGATAGAGACGCCAAAGGACTTCCGCGTTGGCGTCATCCCACTCGGCTTCTAGACCCAGCACCCTATAACCCTTGATCAACAACCCTCGGTTCCTCGCGGCTAGACGTTTGGACGCCAGTAGATGGGGAGGGCGGGCGAAAGAGTGAATAGGTCGACTCTCTACCTCGGCTCCCCGTCCAGGCATTGGTCGAGAACCTTCGCCAGCCTAATGCCCGCCCTTTCCAACTGAAGCTCAATGACTGGCCGTTCCGTTACGACATAGAAATCAGGACCGTGATCTCCGCTCCCGCAGCAGGCGTGCCGAGCAGCGCATAAGCCCTGATCGCCAACGCGTGGCTTTCGTTCGCCCAGGCTACGGGACCGCTGCTATCCCACTCTTGAACGTCAGCCGGCGTGATCGTTGCATCGAGGCGGCGTGCCAGATCGTCGGCATCGGGATCGTCTGCCTCGATCAAATCCGTGTCCCATATTTACCCTTCACGCAATATGTGAGAGAGAGAGTGGCTTGGGTGGCCGCGCGGCGAGGAAATTTGATGCCAGCTAAGTTAATGCGGACCGTGACGGCGGGATTCGAGCAATCCGATCTCCGTCCGCTCATTGATGCGCTCCACCCTCCCGTGATCTGGAAATCTGCGGCAGAGGAAGAAGGACCACTTCTTCGTTTCGGCGGAACGCATGTTGGTCGCGTTGGCGTTACGCAAGTGCTGGCGACCATAGCCGCCGATTACCATTTCCGACGCTTCAAGCCCGTGGAAATTGTTGAGAGCGGCGAGATCGTTTGGGGCATTTTTGATGCCGTCATCGAGCATTTGCCCACTGTGAGGAAGCGCCTTAACGCCAAGGCGATTGCCTTCAAATGCGCTATCCGGTGGCGCGTTCGAGACGGCAAAATTTTGGAACACCAAGCATTCTTCGATACTGCGGCGGTTCAACGAGCGGCGGCAGATATTTTCGCGGCCAAGGCCAGCCTCTAGCGGCAATTTCAAACTGTACCACTACCGAACTTGAACACCGCTTGCAGGTTTCGCGGCTCGCGGTGACGGGTGAAGAAGTTACACACGGGCAGGTGTGCCGACCTGTTTGGGGAACAAAGATGACCGTATGTTCACGGCTCAAATCCAACCGCGTGGAATGGTAAGGACATTAGCCCCAAACGCCAATCGGGCGAGAGAGGGTTTCCCCTGTCCCGCCCTCGGCCGAGATCGCTTTGCAGAAGGATTGCTCCTAATCAGGCGTGTCTCAGACGTTCAGAAATGGTTGGCTAGGTTCAGAGCGTCCTCCTATCCGGAGCTACCGGGTCTAACCAGGACCACCTAACGGTGCCGAACCACCGACCTGTTCCACCCGCAACCTCTCGGCTGCGAGTTATCCGATATGCGCGATCTCTGCAACCCTTACGAGGTTACGCGACATCACACAGAAACCGAATCCAGGTTGGGAGTGATTACCGAGGCTGTCATCCCCTTTCTGGCCAATCACCACTCTGGCCATCTCCATGACGAATGGAGCCGTTGGGCTTTCGCCCTTCGCCGATCCCTTGTGCCCCATGAGGCCTGCCGGTTTCGAGCGGTTATGACGCTATCGCGACTCGCAGACAGACAGCAAGCGAAACCCTCCGGAAATCTCCAATCAAATCGTCGCCCAGCAGACATTTCTGTGGATAAGCGATAAGCGGATTTGCAATCAACTCGATGCCAACGATTGCTGCTTTTTCGTCATGAAGAGTTTCGTCATGCACTTTGATTTGCAGCAACGTATCTCCGGGGCGCATACCGCGCGAAGCTGTGCTTCAGCGTGCGGGAGTGCGGACGCGAGCGTACGCATCCGACCAGCCCGTCTCTGGATAACTCTGCATTATGGTGATTTGATGTTACGTTTCGGGGAGTGAATAGAACCCTCGACGGGCACCCTCCTGTAGCATTGTTATCGCCCGCAGGCGTTGGCTTGGTGTCGCCTTTTGGGCTTCTATAATTTGCGTAAGAGCGCCAGGGATTTGGGCCGCATATTTCTGTCGCGAGACTGAGCCAGCTTTCATCGCCCGCATTAATTCACGGATCGCGTTCAAACGATGGCCGGGCGCTATGCTCTCGTCGCTCGCCATCTTCCAAAACTCGTTTGCGAGATCGTCGGGTGTCATGACGAACCTCCCGATCGCCGATCCCCAATCTTCGGCGGAAGAATAAATGCTACTATGCCCAAGACTGCCTTAATAGCGTTGTGCCGGTCGAATGCGCGCAAGCCCTCGTCGATCGCTTCTCGTGGGGCGTCTGGGTCGCGGGCGAACGGCAGTCGTGGGGAACGATTGAACCCCTCTCATTCCGTTTACCCGATGCTAACCGTTTGGTGTTTTTCGTGCAGGACATGGCACTAAAGCCACGGCAGGAAAACCTTCGATGCGTCTGCTCGATCTTTGCTTGGTAATCGGGATGGCGTTGGCGATCGGATCGCTGCCCACAATTTTGTGGCTGGCACGATGATGGTAGAGAGGACGTTGCCTCACCGATCCCGACGGCAACTTTGTCGCGTCAGCCCCGTAACGGTCGATTAGGAGCTTCGCGGCTTGCCACTTGTCGTTTGCTGGAAGCGGCATCGAGCAAGATTATAGGTCGCCTCTGCGCAGAGAACAGAACTACACACGGGCTGGAGTTCCGACCTGCTGCCAGAAGCGTATCAGCGTCGCTTCGCGGATTGGGGCGGGTATTGCCCTGGGCTAAACCGTGGCTGACACGCGCTCGATCAGCATCCCGCTTTGCAGAAGCGTCTGGAATATCTCAGCCGGGACCGCCTGCGGGTCATTGATTTGCCATTTGCTGTTCAGCTTCATATGCCGCGCCCCCATGATCCGGCCGACTACGGCGCTTGGATCGAATGATGGACTGAGATAACCGCAACGCGACAACTCTGAAGAGACACACTCGGCCATTTCCTCATAGTCCCTTCCGGTGATGGTCACACATTCGCCGGGCTTTGCTTCGCCGATCGGGGCAAACCGTCTTTCGCTCGCAGAGCCCATGAGGACGATCACAGGGGCAATCGCCCGCGCAATGGCAGCCTCAACGCTCTCGCCCGTATCTGAACCATCAAGCACTGCGGAATACCTCCTGCCGTCATGCTGGACCAAACCCGGTTGACGATTGGTGAAAATGGGCAATGGTCAATACCTCGTCGAACCCGCGGATCACGGCGACAACGTTTGCGCGACCGGGGAATTTCCTGCCATGGGGACGCCAGAAAAAAGCCCCGCCTTGCGGACGGGGCTGCAAAGTTCAGGTCAGAGAAATCACAACACCTTCACATATACCCCAAGGGCTTTCTCGAATGAAAAGAATTTGGCCCGAGTTGGGTGGCACGAAAGAGTCAGTCGTCAGCCGTTGCGCGGACGCCTTACGATCAGATCGTGTTGGCGACCGTCGAGAAGACTTGGCTGACGCTGGTGCCGAGCAAGCTGACGCTGCCGATGATCACGACCGCAATGAGCGCGGCGATCAAAGCGTATTCAAGCGCGGTGACACCCTCCCGGTCACCGGCTAATCGCGCAAAGAATTTGAACATGGTCCGAACCCTCGCCTCAGAGTGGGTGCCGTGGGATTTCCGGCGGCACTCCGCCATCGATAGTGCGGTCGTGCCTAATTCGCGGTTAGCTTTCCTTGGCATTGAACATTAAAAAACTTTTACTGTAATCACAGCCAGGGCGACGGGACGATTAGAGTGGATGAAACCGTGCATCGTCCGCTCCCGCCCGCCAACAGAACTCAACGATGGGTGGCTGACGGGGAAGGCAAACAGAACACAGCGACGGCGCGGAGAAGGCCGATTCCTTGGGCGCCATAAGGCGCCTGAAAGCGGATTATGATTATGCGGCTGGCGTCAATTGCGATGCGCGCTCGCTGAGGGTCAGCGATTGGGTCCAGAAGCGATCGAGCCGGCGAAAGGTCGCGACGGCTTGTGCCAAAGCTGCTTCGTCAATTGAACTGTTCGCAAGCCGATTAAGCTGATTCTTGACCACCGCCATGACGAGATCGCGCACGGAATTGCCCTTGTCGGTTAGCCGCACGTGGATCGAGCGGCGGTCATGGAGCGAGCGCTGCTGGCTTAGATAGCCTTGCTCGGAGAGCTTCTTGACGTTGTACGATACGTTTGAACCGAGATAGCAGCCACGCAGCGTCAGTTCGCCAATGGTCATGTCGTGTTCGCCGATATGGAACAGGATCATGGCCTGCACGTTGTTGACGTCGTGCATGCCGCTGTCTTCCAACGCAACTTTGACGATTTCGAGGAATTGGCGGTGCAAGCGCTCGCTGAGCGTAATCGCATCGAGATAGGCAGGAAGCATCATGTGGCGGCCCTTCGAGAGCGGTTTAGCCCCAAACCCTACGAAACATCCATTAATTTTCCCTTTTAATTCGCGCGCTCCGCTCCAAAAAGGCCCGCCCGGGGCCGGGCCGCGTCGTTACTGTGTCTGATGGACTGGATGCTTCCTCTCAACCACCGGCCAAGCCTTCGCGACAGTAGGTATTCCGCACCCAAACGCGCCTCCGCGCGATGGCAATCTTCAGCCGGTCCCAAAGAAAAGCGATTACTCGATTGGCCCGCCAGTCTCCCGCCGCGTCAGAAAACTTGTGGTACGAATGCTAGCCATCGAGACGGACGTACCGGCTTTTCCGCAAGGTATAGAGGATTTCATTTGGTATTTCGCGGCGATCTATTGTTCCGGTGGCATGACCGCCATGACAAGCGCCAGATAATATCGTCCCCACGATCGCGGCCTGCACATCATCTGGATTTTGCGTGGCCTCGTCTGTTAGGAAGCTATCGCTTTTCAGGACTCGGCAAATCGCGGCGGCCAAATGCACGGCGTCTGCGGGTGTCACGAGAACCCTGCCGTCTGGCACCAGCCATTGGCCCTTTTGCAGCATAATTCCAACGAAGCCCGTTATTGCGTTCAGGCACCGTTTGTGGCGCTCGCCCAAAATATCGCCATGGCCTGCCACAACATCGGATTTGAGTACGTCGGCCATTATGTAGCCCCCGCGCCCGCATTGGTCGAGCCATACTCGGCCCCCAAAGACAACGCTCCGGGCATTCTTCCAATTACCGATAAAAATATGGTAAATCAAAACTGCTGGGGGCCAGGCCCGGGTGGTACTGGTTTGTCGGCGAGCGCGTGCCGCCGTTGCCGGCTACGGCGCTGTTCTACTTCGTCGCCATCGCCGACGCGCAGGCCATCGTCGATATTCCGCAGCCAGTTCCGCATTTCTGGGTTTAGCAGACAAACCGCCAGCAACCTTGAATTGTCAAGGATGACCCCGAGCAGACATCGCCTGGCGATGTATCCCGGCACAGGTGTTCCGGCAGGGTCGCGCATCGCGACGTCTCGTCGACGGGACCGATCCCTGGCTCATTTGGCTATCTGGCCTTCAGGTGCGGCATATAGCGGTCATGCTTGACGGAATGCTGCAGTTCACGGCCGCATTTGATGCAAACGAAGATCTCGGTATCCAAATCGAGATTACCGTAGACGTTCTGAATGAACTGCTTCAGCCGTAACTCGCCATGGCAGTGGTCGCAATGTGACCGGGGTGGCGGCTCGATGAGGGTACGCATATGATTTCCTTTCGCGAAAGAAAATCGAGATCAGATGTCGCCCGTGAGGCGAATTACGACCCCAAGTCCCGTCGCGTGGCGGTATCGCGCTCGATATGCTCGGCAATTTCAGCCAAGGCGAAGGCGTGACTAACCAGCCGTTGCTTCAAGTGCAGATCGGGCTTTTTGGTCCGCGACCCACTTGAACAATCGAGATTTCTGCTCGCAATTCCGACGGTAATGACATGGCGCCCTCCACCACCCTACGGGCGGGAGCACGCGTAACCTCTCTTCTGGAGGCAGACGTCTCTCTCGGTTAGAGCCGCGCAAATCTGCGGCCGCTAATGATTAAAGGTTATACCCATTGTCGCTTTCCACCGAGTTGAAACTCACTCGCGGTACGCTTCGCTCCGGTCGCCAGGGCCTTCTGGCCGACCAAACTCCTTGGAATTGATCGCGACGGCGCTGTGGAAGCCATGATGCATTTCCTTTCATTCGGTCGGCCATGCCGGCCTGGCAATATCGTGGGACGGCGGAGGCTTGACGAGTGACTTCGCGAAGGCATCGGCCGCCATCTTGATCGCGCTTGCCTGGGTCGGATAGGCGTGGATGACCGTCGCCAGGACGGACAGACCGATGCCGGCATCGATCGCCAGCGTGATTTCGTTGATCATCTCGCCGGCGTGGGAGGCCACGATCGTCGCCCCCAATATCTCATCGGTGCCTTCCCTGACGTGAACTTTGACGAACCCTTTTTCCTGACTGTCGATGATGGCTCGATCGGTGTCGTGCATCAGCACGGTAAAGGTTTTTATGGGGATCGAGCGGTCTCTCGCCTCGCGGACATAGAGGCCGACATGCGCGACCTCGGGGTCGGTATAGGTGCACCAGGGAATGGTTAGCGCGCTCCAGCTTTTTCGGCCGCCGAACAGCGCGTTCGCGACCGCGAGGCGTGCGGAAGCCTCGGCGGTATGGGTAAATTTGTATTCCAGACAGACATCGCCGGCGGCATAGATTTGCTGGTTTGTCGTCCGCAGGAAATCATCCACTCGAATGCCCGGTACGGCGTCGCATGCAACCCCGGCCTGTTCCAAGCCCAATCCTTCGACGTTCGGGATTCGGCCGACGCCGGTCAGGATGTGCTCGACAGCAATCGTGCTTCTGTTATCGTCGCTGACGAGATCGACGAGCTTCTCGCCCGTCGCCGCTGTCCTGACGGCAACGACGGTGGTGTTCAAATGGATCTCCACACCGTCGCGCGCCAGCGACTCCGAAAGCAACTGGGCTGCGTCGCGTTCTTCCTTGGGCAAGAATTTCGGCTCGTTCTGCGCGATGAAAACATGTGATCCCAACCGGCAGAATGCCTGCGCCAATTCGCATCCCAACGGGCCGCCGCCGATCACGAGGAGACGGCGAGGGCATTCCGTCAGATCGAACGCCTCCTCGCTGGTGAAATAGCCCGCCTGTTCCAGTCCGGGGATGATCGTCGGCACCGGCCGCGCGCCCGTGGCGATCAGCGCCTTGCCGAAACGGATGGTCGCGCCCCCGACCATGACGGCATCCGGTCCGGTGAACCGCGCCGCGCCAAAGTAGAGATCGACGCCGGCAAGCTTCAGTCGTTCGGCCGAATGGTACTCGGCGATCCGAGTCCGCAGACGCCGCATCCTTTCCATCGTGGCGGAAAAATTCTCCTGGATGCCGCTTGGAACCTCCGCGCCGAACTTCTCGGCGCGCCGCATATCCGCATAGAGACGCGAGGTGCGAATGATGGACTTGGAGGGGACGGAACCAGTCAACAGGGACACGCCGCCGAGCAGATGATTCTCGATCAACGCCACCTTCGCGCCCCCTTCGATCGCGGCCTCCACCGCGGCGACCCCGGCCGGACCGGCGCCAATCACGAGAAGATCATAAGGCCTCTTGGGATCGGGATTCCGCCATCCGGCCGGTCGCGCATAGGCCATCAACTCATCGCGATCGGCATCCGGGATCGGGTTCAAAGCCATCCCCCTTCGAATCCCGCCCGCCGCAGTCCGGTCGCGATATGCGGACATGACCGCATAAGCTTCCAAATCAGGCCGGAGCGGTGGTTTTCGATCATCATCACGACAATGCCCTGATCCAGGCCGTAACGCCCTTCCGAGACCCATCCGCCCTGATCGATCAGATTGGGATTGAAGCCGCTCGACATCCGAAAGTTGGCGCAGATGTCGGGGTATCGTTCCAGCATGTGGCGTACAGCCGTCAGTGTCGACGGCGGCGAAAACGGCAACGCGGCGAGCATCGCCCACGGGGCTATCGTTCCGTCGTCGCGTCCGAAGGGTACCCCGCGTTCCGTATAGCCGAAGAAGCGCCGGTCTCTGCCGCTCTCGCGCAAATCCTCGTTGCCCGGACCGTCGCCCGCGGTGATCCCCCAAAAATTCGGGCCGTAACCGATGAAGCCATGCGGATTGCGGACCGCATATTCCCGCTGGATGGATACGGCGCGCCGGCTGTTCTCGAAATAATCGCAACCCTTTTCCCGCATGAACTCATCCTGGATCCCGCGAAAGTCGATCCACGCATGCGAGAACAAATGAATAAACAGCGGCCCAGCATACAGAAAATCATAACCGTAGATATTTTCCCACTGATAGGTGGAAGTCCAATCACCGAAACTGTTCGCCGGCAACGCGAAGGTCGGCGACGCCAAGCCAAGGACGTAGAGGATCGTCGCCTCGCTATAGCCTTCCCAGCCGGAACGGAGGAAGCCGCATTCGGGTTTCCAGCCTTGGGATACCGTCGTCCCATCATTCTGAGCCCATCGCCAGTCGATCCGGCGATAAAGCTTCTCCGCAAGCGAGCGGATCTCCCTCTCGTCCGCAGCCGGCGCGGTAAAATACGCGGCGGTAGTCAGCATGCCCGCCAGCAGCAACGCGGTATCGATCAACGACAATTCGCATTGCCATACACGCTTTCCCGTCCGCATATCGAGAAAATGGTAGTAGAAGCCCTTGTAGCCGGTAACATCGTCGGCTTCGGCGCTCTGCGGACTGTTCCAAAAGAAACGCAGCGTCTTCAGAGTCTGGCTCGCGGCATCGGCGCGCGCGATCCAACCACGCTCGACGCCGATCGGATAGCACGAGAGCGCAAACCCCACGACGGCGATGCTCGCCGGCGAATTCTTACGCGAGGTATCGGCAACCAAGCCCGTTGTCGCCTCGGCATGATCGACGAAGTAGTTGAAAGCCGCATTCTGAAGCTGCTCCAACAGTTGATCGTCCGGCAGGGCGATCGTTTTAGGCAACGGCAGAACCCGCATAAGAGAGCGTAGTGGTGGTCACGGATAGTGGCGCCAGAGTGCGCGTTCTTCATCGGCCGCCGTAAGCCGCGAATACCCCGCCACATCAGCGGCCACAATTGTGGTGAGCTTCCGAGTTTCGGTCATTCAGAAGCAGGCCCCCATCACGCTGACCGCATCATATCATCCCTTCATCGGAATTGGTGGAGCCGACGAGAGGCCGGCAACACGGCCCTCGTACGAGTTCCGCTAGTGGCACGATTCAGTAGTCCCGACGCTGTTCCGCCGGTTCCGCTTCGGGGAGTGAAGCGGCCGAACTGCTAGCAACGTCGAATCGACAACTTTGACCCGAAGCAGACGCGGAAGCCGTATTGAAGCCGTATTATGGGAACGTCTGCCTCCGGCCACTATTACAGGCTAGCGCCTCATTTCGTCATTGCGGCGGTCTCTTGAACACGTGGCAAAGCGCTCGATCCGTTCACCCATTTTCGTGAAGCCAGGGCAGATAGAGGATCTCGAGACCGCGTTGGCCGGGCGTGTAGGTGACATTTTTCTTCATCGCGTAAACGCCGACATAGTCCCACAAGGTGATGATGTAGAGATCCTTCTGCTCGAGCGACATGATCGCGCTGATTAAAGGTGCCTGCTTGGCGAGATCGAACGTGCCCTCCGCCTGGTCGAACAGCCGGTCGATTTCCGGGTCGCTGTAGAGCGCCGCCGGATTCTTGCCGTAGAAAGCCAGCCCGATGCCCCAGAGCGGCGTCGGCAAACTTGCGATCGGATAGCCGCCGACGGCGACAAACTTGGCCGAAGGATCGCGACCCGACGCGAAAATTTTCCCGATGAGCTCCGCCAACCCCAGGCCCTGGGCGTGCGTCGTGATGTTGAGGTTCTGCTTCAAATACAGGGTGACCGCCTCCGCCGTCTCCTCCATGCCGAAAAAAATTCCGGTCTGGACGTAGAAGGGCATGTCAAATCCGTTGGGGTACCCCGCCTCTTTCATCAGCTGGCGCGCTTTCGCCGGATCGTATTCGTAATCCTTGAGGTTCGGGGCGTAGCCGGTCTCGCCCGGCAACAGCCTCGGATAAGACACCGGTACGCCGTGCAGCAGGCCTTTGATGATCGCCTTCCTGTCGATGGCGTGCGCAATCGCCTGGCGGACGCGAGGATCGTGCCACGGCGTGTTCGGGTTCTTGAGCTGGAACTGGATCGACGTCGTCGGCTGGCAGGTCAGCTTGGCGATGGTGAAGCCCGCTTTCTGCAATTCGTCGACGACCGTGTAGGGCGTCGCCATGATCAGATCGACTTCGCCCGCGCGCAGCTTGGCGAGGCGCGTATTAGCGTCCTTCACGAAATAGAAGCGCGCTTTCTTCACTTGCGGCTTCGGGCCCCAGTATTTGTCGTAGGCTTCGAGGTCGAGATACTGGCCCGGCACGTAATTCACGATCTTGTAGGGGCCGGTGCCGACCGGATGCTTGGTGAACTCCGCCTCGCCGACGCGGTCGTAATAGGATTTTGACTCGACCAGGATCGGGTGGATCGCGAGAAATTCCGCGTCGGGTTGCTTGAAGGTGAACTTGACGGTGTGGTCGTCGGCGGCCTCGACGCGGTCGATGTAGCGCGCGATGCCAACATAGAAGCGGGCGTATTTGAGGTATCGCTCATGCGTCCACACCACGTCCTGCGCGGTGACCGGATCGCCGGAATGGAACGTGGCGCCGTGGCGGATGTGAAAGACGATGACCTTGCCGCCGTCGAGAACGTCCCACGATTCCGCGAGCGCCGGGATCGTATCGCCTTTGACGTCCTGCCAGTTCAGGCTCTCATAGACGTTCGACAGCGTGGTGAAGCCCTGCGGCGATCCGGATTTCGCCGTGTCGAGCACGTCGGGCTCGGCGTTGGTCGCGACCGATAACGTCTTGTCCAGCGCGACGACCTGGCTTGTGCCGATCGCCAGTGCGGCAACGGTAAATGCCGCGACGATTGAGAAATTGCCGAGCTTCATGGTGATTTAACCTCCCTAGGTGTTGTCCTTCTCGTTCACAATTTTCCTTGTGAATTATCTCTAGCGAAAACCCACAGCCTGTCCAGGGGACTAGTATGGCGGTCCGGACGTCAATCCGCGACATGCGGGCGGCTCGCAGTGTGCGGGATGAATGTTGTCGACCGGGCGTCGCTGCACACGAATCGTCAACAGAAAAGCTTGGCGCCGGCATTGGATTCACGGGCTGCTCAATCGCCTTTCGGAATGCTTCATCACTGCCACCATTAGGATTATGCCGAGTGCTGTATCGCCGCTCGGCGAAAAGGCCCAGCCGAGCGCAGCACGCAAAATTTCCAGACATCAACCGTAATCGGCTAGCCATTCCCCCGCCGTCGGAGCAAAGATAAAACGCACACTTGGGAGGAACCGAAGCCATGGAACTCGGGCTTGCGGGCAAGACAGCGCTCGTCACGGGCGGCAGCAAGGGAATAGGCCTCGAAACGGCCCGCGCGCTGGCGCGCGAGGGCGTAAAAGTTCTGATCTGCGCGCGCCGCGAACAGGCGCTTGCCGACGCGGCGCGCGACATCATGCAAACCACCCAGGCGAAGATCGAGACGCACCCGCTGGACGTGACCAAAGTCGAGCAGATCAAAACGATCCCGCAGGTCGTCCGTGAGAAGCTTGGCCGCATCGATATCCTCGTCAACAATGCGGGCACCGGTACCTACAAGCCGTTCCTCGAAGTCACCGAGGATGAACTTGTCGAGGGCATGGCCATCAATTTCTTCGCGCAATTCCGAATTTGTCAGCGCATCGTGCCTATGATGATCGCGCAAGGCGGCGGTCGTATCGTCAATGTGAGCGGCGAGACCGGGATCATGACCCTGAACCCGCCGTTCTTATCCTCCTGCACGGGACCGGCCAAAGCGGCCGAGATCCGATTCTCCAAGGTGCTCGCCAACGAGCTTGCGCCGCATAACATCCGGGTCAACTGCGTGATCCCGGGCTTCATCAATACGCCGGAGCGCTTTGCCAAATGGGAGCGAGAAATGGTGAAGCGCAAGCTCGGTGCCGAGGATGCCGCGCGCGAGCGAGCGCTATGGTCAACGAATCAAGGCATGCGCGACATGCGCTGGGGCACGCCCGGAGAGATCGCCAATCTCATCGTCTTTGCGGTGTCGGACGCGGCAAGCTACATCAACGGCGCCGGACTTGTCGCCGACAACGCCATGGACAAGTCCTAGCGCTCCTTAGGCGCTCGATTCTGAGTTGCTTGCCTACGCCCCATCCGTCTAACTTCGGCTCGCTTTTGTTTTGACTGCGACGGAGGGAGTGATGACGAACGCTTCTCCTTTCTCCACAAGCCGTCGGGAGTTTATCGACCTTCTGGCGCTCGGGCTCTCCTTAACTTCGGTCGCCGCGCCTCGCGCCTTCGCCCAGGCGTCCAGCTTGTCCTCGATAAAGATCGCCACCATCGGCGCCGGCCGCGAAGGCGGCGCGCTCGGCACGCTATTCGCCAAGATGGGCCATCCCGTGCTGTTCTCTTCCCGGCATCCTGAAGAGCTCAAGGACTTGGTCGCTGCGGCGGGTCCTACCGCCCGGGCCGGTACGGTCGCCGAAGCAGTCGCGTTTGGCGAAGTAATTTTCCTCGTCGTGCCCTATACCGCGGTGGAGCAGATAGGGCGGGATTTCGGCTCAGCCCTTGCAGCCAAACCTCTTGTCCTCGACGTGTCGAACCCAATCCCGCGGCGCGACGGCCAGGACTTTGTGAATCGGATCGCCAGCGAGGGTGGGCCTGGCCTCGTCACGGCGAAGCTGCTCAAAGGGGCTCGCATTGTACGGGCCTTCAATGCAATCGGCTCCGCGTCGCTGGAGAAGATCGCGCATCGGCCAGGCGAGCCGGTTGGAATTCCGATTGCCGGCGACGATCCGAAGGCGATTGACCTTGCAAGCCGTCTGATCCGAGAAGCAGGTTTTGAACCGGTGCTCATCGGAGGGTTGGCAAAAGGCAAGTATCTGGTCCCTGGAACGCCGCTCGCCGGCCAACATACGCCAGCAGAACTTCGTCATATCGCGGCAACATTGGGCTAATTGATCGAATGTACGCGGTCGGGGCACAGAGGCCCCCGTATGGCTACGTCACGCCAAAGGAACGGTACCCCTACTGATCTCTCTAACCGAAGCTGTCAGCGACGATAAGGGCGAACGCTTCGGGCAGGCGCGGTGCGTTGGTTTGCTGGGAGGATTTGAATCTCCGATCTTCAGGTGACGAGCTACGCGGATGACCCGTCATTGATCAGAGTGAGACGATTTATTAGGCGGGATGAATGTCCGCTTCCGCGCGCGGACGCGCCGAAAACTGACGAGCCGCTTTTCGGCCAAAAATTAGTCGTTCGAGGACCCCGACTCTAAAGTCGGCTCTTGGCACTAAGCGGCAATTTCAAATGAGACATTAGCATGACTAAACCGCGGAAATATTAGCCGCGGGTATCGAAACCTTCCCGGGCGCGGCGGTCGGCGCCCGAGGGTAGGGCGGCGCGGTGGTCGCCGATCCACGCGGCGACGTCGCCGATGACGATGGTGGCGTCGAGATCGCGCAGCAACATGTGGTAGCCATGCTCGTAGAGCGCGAAGCGGCTGTCGGCGCGTTGCGCCGGGGCCAGGTCGGTGATGAAGAGCCGCGTCGGCGAGTTCGGCACGATGTCGTCATGCTGGCCGTAAAGCAGCATCATCGGCACGCCCTTGAGATGCGACGCCGAGGCGAGCGCCAGATCCATCAGGTTGACCAGCCCTTTCACGGTATCTACGCGGGTCGCCTTGATCACCAGCGGATCGCGCGACAACGCGCGCAGCATCGGCACATTGTCCGACGGCGTGATGTTGAGGCCACGCCCGGTCAGCTCCAGCCCTGGAAACAGCGCGTCGCCCGCCCATAAGGAGACACGCTCGAGCACGCTCATGGTGACACGGCCCCACACCGCCGGCGCCACCAGCACGATGCCGTCGCAAATCGGCTTCTGCGCGCCCGCGGCGCCCGCCATCGCGGTGATCACCACGGCGCCGCCCATGCTCTCGCCGAGCACGAACAGCGGCACGCCGGGATAGCGCGCCCGCAGCAGTCGGCTCGCCTCGGCGAGGTCGGTGTCGAGCCGCCAAGCGCCGGCCCAGCGGCCGCGCTCGGGCGCGCCACCGAAGCCGCGCTGATCGTAGGCAAAGGTGGCGACGCCGTGCTTCGCCCATTCCTTGCCCGGCGCCGCGAAGGCGTTGGAGTAGTCGTTGAAGCCATGCAGCGCCAGGATTATCGCGCGCGGCTTGTCTTTCGGCAGCCAGGAGCGCAGCGGCAGCTTGGCGCCGTCATCCATGATCATCGCGTCGCTCGAAATATAGGGCGATACCATGCCGATCGGCTCGACCGGCGGCTGTTTGCCGTTCGGTTGGCCGGTGCAGGCCGCGAGCATGACGGCAAGTCCCAGGATCATCGTAAGGAACCTCACGGCGCCTCCGTGCCGCCGGTGAGGCGGAGGAAGATATCCTCGAGATCGGCTTGGTCGCTGGTGACGTCGCGGACGTGGAGGCTGGCGGCGCCGATCGCGTCGAGCACCATGCCGACAGCGGCGCGGCTCGGGTTGTAGCGCAGCACCAGCTTGCCCGGCTCCAGCCATTCGAGGCCGGTGGCGGCAAGCCGCTCCGGCAGCGCCATGATCGGCTCAACGAGCACGATGGTCAGTTTCTTGTCGTCGACGCGCGCCACCAGCGCCGGCGTGGTGTCGTTCGCCACGACGCGCCCCTCGTCGATGATGGCGATGCGGTCGCAAAGATTCTCCGCCTCGACGAGATAATGCGTGGTCAGCAGGATGGTGGTGCCGGCGCGGTTGAGCACGCGGATCTGGTCCCAGAGATGGCGGCGCAGTTCGACATCGA
Organism: uncultured Alphaproteobacteria bacterium; assembly: GCA_963729845.1. Lineage (GTDB taxonomy): Bacteria > Pseudomonadota > Alphaproteobacteria > ATCC43930 > CGMCC-115725 > JAATGI01. Next base: position 220,914 of record CAVSQC010000017.1, on the reverse strand, counting down.
CGCCGGCCGTCGGCTCGTCCAGCACCAGAACCGGCGGCGAATGCACCATCGCCTTCGCCACCATCAGGCGCCGCCGCATGCCGCCGGAGAGCGTGCGGGTCAGCGAATTGGCCTGGGCGGTGAGGCCGACCATGTCCAGGATTTCCGCGGTGTGGCGCTCGCGCTTCGGCACACCGTAAAAGCCCGCCTGCAACTCGAGATGCTCGCGCGGCGTAAAGAACATGTCGAAGGTCAATTCCTGCGGCACGACGCCGATGGCGGCGCGCGCGGCGCGCGGCGCTTCGTCGATGTCGATGTTCCAGATGATCGCCTTGCCTTCGGTCTTGACGACCAGGCCGGCGAGAATATTGATCAACGTCGATTTGCCGGCGCCGTTCGGGCCGAGCAGGCCGAAGATCGAGCCGCGCGGAATCGCGAGATCGATCTTGTCGAGCGCCCGCTTCGGCGAGAGCTTGCCGTTGCCGCGATAGACCTTGGTCAGGCCGCGCACCTCGACGGCATTGACCGGCAACGCCGCGGCGGGCGGGCGCTTCAAGGGCAGGATATCGGCCGAGGTTTGTGCTGGCATCGCTCGCGGCAATGCGTATCATCGCGCTATCGGCCCGGTCAATCGAACGGGCTTTAATCACGCAAAATTGCGACGACTAGCAGCCATGCAGCCATTCGAAACGATCTATGTCGACAAGGTGGTGGTCGCCTGCGACGGCACCGAGACCGGCGGCCATCCGCGCGTGTTCCTCAACCTCGCCGCGGCGGGGCGGATCGAATGCCCGTACTGCTCGCGCCTGTTCATCCTGAAGGGCCAGGGCGACGCCGCCGAATCGGCCAAATCGCCGGCGCCGTCGACCGCGCATCCTTGAGCACGCCCCGGCATTTCTATCTCGTTGACGCGTCGGGTTATATCTTCCGCGCGTTCCACGCGCTGCCGCCGCTGACCAGGCCCGACGGCACGCCGATCGGCGCGGTGCTCGGCTTTTCCAACATGATTTACCGGCTGTTGAAGGACACCAACGCCGACCACATCGCGATCGTGTTTGATGCGGCCGAAACCACGTTCCGCAACCGCATCTACGACAAGTACAAGGCAAACCGCGCCGAGACGCCGCCGGAGCTGGTTCCACAATTCAAGCTGGTGCGCGACGCGACGGACGCGTTCGGCCTGGCCCGCGTCGAGCGCCCCGATTTCGAGGCCGACGATCTGATCGCGAGCTATGCCAGCGCCGCCGCCGCGAACGGCGACGACGTCACCATCGTCTCGTCCGACAAGGATTTGATGCAGCTGGTCTCGCCGCACATCCGCATGTTCGATCCGATCAAGAACAAGCCGATCGGCGACGCCGAGGTGAAAGAGAAATTCGGCGTCGGCCCGGAGAAGGTGATCGACGTGCAGGCGCTGTGCGGCGACAGCGTCGACAACGTGCCGGGCGTGCCGGGCATCGGCGTCAAGACCGCGGCCGAGCTGATCAATACTTACGGCACGCTCGAAAAACTGTTGAAGCGCGCGCCGGAAATCAAACAGCCCAAGCGCCGGCAAAGCCTGATCGATTTCTCCGAGCAGGCGCGCATTTCGAAGAAGCTGGTCGAGCTCGACACCAAAGTGCCGCTGCCTTTGACGCTCGACCAGTTGGAGATTCCGCCGCAGGACACGGCGAAGCTCACCAAGTTCCTCGAGACCAACGGCTTCCGCGCGCTGTTGGCGCGGATCATGACCGACAGTGCGGGCAAGGCGAATGGCGCCGGTGCGCCCGCCGCCGAAGCGGCGGCCGTGCCGCCGTCGACGGTCGCCGGGCCGGAAAAACTCATCGACGTCGAGACGCGCTATGAGCTGATCCAGGACCCGGCCACGCTCGATAAGTGGATCGACGAGGCGTTCGAGCGCGGCGCGGTCGCGCTCGATGTCGAGACCGACACCGCCAACAATCCGCGCGCGGCGCTCGCCGGGATCGCGCTGGCGCTGACCCCGGGCCATGCCGGCTACGTCCCGCTTGGGCACGCCGGCACACTCGACGCGTCGAACCAGATGGCGCGCGACGCCGCGTTGGAAAAATTGAAACCGCTTCTGGGCGATGCCAGCGTCCTCAAGATCGGCCACAACATCAAATTCGCGATCGAGGCGCTGGACCGGTTCGGCGTCGCGGTCACGCCGCTGGACGATCCGATGCTGATGTCGTTTGTGCTGGCGGGCGGCATGCACGAGCACGCGCTCGACAAACTCGCGCAGGTGCATTTCCAGCACGAGACGGTGAAGTACAAGGACGTGATCGGCTCCGGCAAGGCGCAGATCGGTTTTTGCGCCGTGGCGCCGGAGCGCGCCCGCGACTATGCGGCGCAGATCGCGGACATGACGCTGCGGCTGCACCTTTTGCTCAAGCCGCGGCTGCGGAGCGATAGGCTGCTGACGTTTTACGAAACAAACGAGCGGCCGCTGCCGGGCGTCGTGGCCGCGATGGAAAAGGCCGGCATCCGCGTCGACCCGAAGCAACTGGCGGCGCTGTCCGAGGATTTCACCAAGCGGCTCGGCGACCTCGAACAGCAGATCTACAAGCTCGCCGGCCACCCCTTCAATATCGGCTCGCCGAAGCAACTGGGCGAGGTGCTGTTCGACGAGCTGAACCTACCGGGCGGCAGGAAGAACAAGCTCGGCGCCTACGGCACCGACGCCTCGATCCTCGAAGAGTTGGCGCTGACCCACGATCTGCCGGCGCGCGTGCTCGATTGGCGGCAATTGTCCAAGCTCAAGAGCACCTACACCGACGCGCTGATGGCGGAGATCGATCCCGAATCCGGCCGCGTCCATACCACCTACTGGCTGGCGCACACGCTCACCGGGCGCATGTCCTCGAACGAGCCCAATCTCCAAAACATCCCGGTACGGACCGAGGAAGGGCGCAAGATCCGCCGCGCCTTCGTCGCCGAACCGGGCCAAGTGCTGATCTCAGCCGATTACAGCCAGATCGAATTGCGCCTCGCCGCGCACATGGCGCGGGTCGATGCGCTGAAGCAGGCGTTCCTCGAGGGCGCCGACATTCACGCCGCGACCGCGAGCGAAGTGTTCGGCGTGCCGCGCAAGGAGGTCGGGCCCGATCTGCGCCGCCGCGCCAAGGCGATCAATTTTGGCATCCTCTATGGCATGAGCGCGTTCGGCCTCGCCGCGCGCATCCAGGTGCCGCAGGCCGAGGCCGCCGCCTATATCAAGGCCTATTTCGAGCGCTTCCCCGGCATCCGGGATTATATGAACCGGATGAAGATCGAGTGCCGCGACAAGGGCTATGTCGAAACGCTCTTGGGGCGGCGCTGCCATATCCCCGGCATCCGCGACCCCAACCCGACGCACCGCGCCTATGCCGAGCGCGAGGCGATCAACGCGCCGCTGCAAGGCTCGGCGGCCGATATCATCCTGCGCGCGATGATCCGGCTGCCGCGGGCGATCGCCGATGCCGGGCTACACGCGAGACTGTTGCTGCAAGTGCATGACGAGCTGGTACTGGAAGCGCCCCAGGCCGAGGCCAAAGCGACCGCCGAACTGGTAAAAGAAGTGATGGAGGGCGCGCCGCTGCCGGTGCTGGAGCTCGCGGTGCCGTTGGTGGTCGAGACCGGCATGGCCGCGAACTGGGACGAAGCGCACTGACGGTCAGCGCCGAAAGGCCAGAATTAGCGCGCCGCTCGCGATCAGGATCACGCCTGCCCAGCCCTTAAGGTCCAGGCGCTCGCCAAGGAACATCACGCCGAAAATCGCCACCAGGACGACGCTCAGCTTGTCGATCGGTGCAACCCGCGCCACCGGCCCCAATTTCAACGCCCGGAAATAACACAGCCAAGACGCGCCGGTCGCGCAACCCGACAAGATCAGAAACGCGTACGTCTTGGCGGAGATGGAACCGAGCGACTGGAACTCGCTCGAGGCCGCCACAATCGCCGCGACAATCGCCAGGATCACCAGGGTCCGAATGAACGTGGCAACGTCGGAGTCCACCGTCTCGACGCCGACTTTGGCGAAGATTGCGGTCAGCGCCGCGAACACCGCCGACAGGACGGCCCAGAACTGCCAGGAGGAAAGCGCCGCGCCCACGGCGCGCTCAATGCATGGCGATGAAGTCGCGGATCAGGCCGCCAAGCTGATCTTCCGGCTCGACCCCGACATGCAGCATCGCCGAGATGTGGTTGTGGCCCCACATGCGCTGGAACCACGGAATCCGCTTGTCGCGCTCATAAAGCGCGTTCATCAGCATCATCGCGTTCTTCTCGAACATCGGCGGATCGTTTTCCGCGACGGTGACGAGCAGCGGCAGCGGCGCCGACGCGATCAAGCCAGGCATCGCCGACATGGCGGGCCATTTGCTCTGATCTTCGCCGAAATAGGCTTTGTTGTTCGGCTCGAAGATGCCGGAGACGATGAGGCCCCCGGCGAGGCCGTGGCCGTCCTCGGGGTGGAATTGCTTGTGCGCGATATATTGGGCGACATGGCTGGCACCCGCCGACTGGCCCATTAGGAAGATGCGCTTGGCGTTCATGCCGTTGGCGGCGGCGTTTTTCTGGATCCAGCGGATCGCGTTCGCGACGTCCTCGTTGCCTGACGGCCATTTGTGCTTCGGCGCCAGACGATAGGTCATGTTGACTCCGGCCATGCCGTTCCGCACCGCCCAGGTCATGACGTTGTCGTAATAGGGAAAGTCGGGGCTCTTGCGGTTGCCTTGGACGAAACCGCCGCCGTGGAGATAGACCAGCACCGGCAAATCCCTCCCACCCGATGCCGGCAGGAACAAGTCGAGCAGATTGCGCTCGTCCGGCCCGTATTTGATGTCGCGCGTGACCTTCACGCCAGGATAGGGCTCGGTGCCGTGATAAGGCTTATAGAGCTTCATCGCCGCGCCGAGATTCTCGGGCGTGATCTCGACGCCGATGGCGCGGATCTTCTTGCGCATCTCGGCGACGTTGAGGGTCGCGGTGCCGGCGGCGTCGGGCATGGTGTCCTCCCTAATTGACAATTTCCGTTGATCAAACCCGATCAAACTCGTCGGTGACGGTCGGGAACACGCGCATATAGGCCTCGGCGTATTTGATGTGAGCCTTGCCCGAATTGCGCGAGGCCTGGATGCCGCGGTTGAGCGCCACGCGGGTATAGTAGTCCCAGAGATATTCCTGCGCCGCCATCAGTTCGAACGCCTTTTTCTTTTTTTCGAACACCGGGGTGATGTCGAGCAGGAGCTGCGGCTTCCAATTGCATTGCTCGGTTTGGTGCGGCTCGAACAGGAACACCGGCGGCGCGCCGATCACTGGCAGCGTGCCGGGCTTGTGGCCCCAGGCCTGCGCGATGATGCGCGCTTCCTGCGCGACGTTCGCCGCCAGCGGATGGTCGTAATTGTAGGGGTCTTCCATCGAATGGGTCAGCACGAACTCCGGCCGCACCTCGCGATAGATGTCGGCGAGGCGGAACAGCTCCTTTTCGCCGACGCGCATCGGATAGTCCTGAAGGCCGAAATCGACGATCTCGCCGCCGAGCAGTTCTGCCGCGGCCTGACTTTCGGCGCGGCGCGCCCTTTGCACTTTTTCGAGGGTCATGCCGGGCTCGCGCCACATCTTCGCGCTCTCGCCGCGCTCGCCGAAGGAGAGGCACACGATCACCATGCGATAGCCGCGCTCGGCGTACAGAGCGACCGCGCCGCCCGCGCGCCACACGAAATCCGCGGCGTGGGCGCTTACCACCAGCCCGGCCTTTTTCCTTGCTTCCGCCATCGACTGCTCCTGAACTGAATTCGCGCGCAATTTAGGCCAAGCGATCAGAGGCGGCAAAGCCATAAAGCGCCTGGGGTTGAACCCCTCCGAAGTGCATGCTAGCTAACACTTATCTTCATTTGCCCGCCGGACCCCAACCCATGACGTATATCGTCAACGAAGCCTGCATCAAATGTAAGTACATGGATTGCGTCGAAGTCTGTCCGGTGGACTGCTTCTACGAAGGCGAGAACATGCTCGTCATCCATCCGGACGAATGCATCGACTGCGGCGTGTGCGAACCGGAATGTCCGGCCGAGGCGATCAAGCCCGACAGCGAGCCGGACGCGGAAAACTGGGTCGAGATGAACCGGCAATATGCCCAGGCGTGGCCCAACATCACCCGCAAAGGCACGCCGCCGGCGGACGCCAAGGAATGGGAGGGCGTTCCCGATAAGTTCAAGAAGTACTTCGACCCGAACCCGCCAAAGCGTTAATTTTCAAGGGCTTGGGGGCAGCCCCGCCCGCTGCGCATAGCCCAGCCACTGGAATTTTGCCGGAGAATATGTTACATAATAAATAGCGCGGGCTTCTCCGCGTCTCCCGGTGAAAAAGGCGTCCGGGCATCCTCACCGACTCGCAATATTCCGTTTTGGATGAGTGGGTTAGGAGAGGGTTGCTCGTCCCCGGGCGCCGCCAGTTGAGAGAGGACACATGCCGGAAAAGCGTGATTTTTCAAAGGGCGACCTGGTGGTCTATCCGACCCACGGCGTCGGCAAAATCGTCGGCGTCGAGACCCAGGAAATCGCCGGCCATCGTTTGAGCCTATTCGTTGTGCATTTCGATAAGGATCGCATGACGTTGCGCGTGCCGCTGGCGAAGGCCAAGATTTCCGGCCTGCGGCGGCTGTCGACCCGCAAGGAGATGGACGCGGCGCTGACCCGGCTCAAGGGCCGGTCGCGCGTGAAGCGGACCATGTGGAGTTGCCGGGCTCAGGAATACGAGGCCAAGATCAATTCCGGCAATCCGGCCTCGATCGCCGAGGTGGTGCGCGATCTTTACCGCAACGTCGGACAGCCCGAGCAATCGTACAGCGAGCGGCAGATCTACCAGGCGGCGATGGACCGGCTGGTGCGCGAATTCGCCGCGGTCGAAAAGATTGGCGAGGATGTCGCGACCAAGCGGCTCGAGCAGATGCTGAGCGTCGCCTGACGCGGCACGACCACGGAATCGCCCCCCTGCGATAGCACCATCTTCGCCACGCTGCGGCGCTGGCGGCGGGTGTGGGCGGTTGCCGCGATTCATGGCGAAAGCGAACGGCTGGGCCGCGTGCTGGAAGGCATCGCGGCCCGGCTCGCTTCGGGCGACCGCATCGTCTTTCTCGGGAATTATCTGGGCTACGGCCCCGATGTCGGCGGCACGCTCGACCGGCTGATCGCGTTCCGCCGCGGTTTCATCGCAAGGCCACGGACCTTCCCGGGCGATATCGTCTTCCTGCGCGGTTGGCAGGAAGAGGTCTGGCACAAGCTGACGCAGTTGCAATTCTCGGCCGATCCGAAACCCGTGTTCCAGTGGATGCTGGAGCGGGGAGCGGCGCCAAGCCTCGCCGCCTACGGTTTCGCGCCGCGCCAAGTGGAGACGGCGATGCGCGAAGGCGTCATGGCGGTGACGCGCTGGACCGGTGCCTTGCGCGCGGCGGTCGATGCGCGGCCCGGGCATCGCCCGTTCCTCGCGGCGCTCCGTCACGCCGCACGCACCGACGACGGCAAGCTGCTGTTCGTTCATGCCGGCTACGACCCGGGCAAGCCGCTCGAGTTGCAAAGCGACATTCTGTGGTGGGGCGGCGGCCCGGATATTTTGGGATTAAATGAGCCGATTCCGGAATTTTCCCGGATCGTTCGCGGCTTCGAGCGTCATCACGAGGGGCTCAAACGCGGGCCGTTCGCCGTTTCGCTCGACGGCGGCGCGGGTTTCGGCGGTCCGCTCCTGGCCGTCTGCTTCGACCGCGACGGCGCGATCGTGGCGACGCTGTCCGGGTAGGCGTTATTTCGCCGGCAGCGTTTTCTTCACCCGTTCGGCCAGGTCTTTCACTGCGGTCTCGCATGCCGACGATGTCGGCGCGAACGGCGCGAAACAGGTCACTTCGGCAATATAGCGCCCGACATGCAGGTCGGCGCGATAGGCCGGCGACACATCGGGAATTGGCGGCGCCACGACGATGTCGCCCTCGTCGTTCGCGATCGCGGCGCGGCGCGCATCCTCCCGCTCGGTTTCGGCGAGATAACGCGCGGCGGCGTCGACATTGTGGAACGGCATCACGATGATTTCGGCGACGTCGCTCGGGTTGGCGGCGAGACCGTAGCGCCGCAGCACCGGCGCCTCGTCGCGGACGCCGTCTTTCAGCATGGCACGCAACCGGCTCGACACCACCAGCGCCGAGGTCTGGTTCGACCAAATCCACGCCCAGACCGCGCTCGACACCGCCGCCGTGCCCATGACCGGCTTGAAGGCGCTGTCGGCGGGCGGTAGCGCTCTTGCCGATTCTGGCATTACCGGAGCGGCCAATTTGCCGGCGTCGATCCGGCCCAAACGGTCGATGACAATCTTGCCCAACGCCGCCAGCCGATCGGGCGCCATGGTCGAGGCGTCGCCGCCGATATCGATCCGCGCCAGATAGCGGCCGAAGCGAAACCGCAACGCCACGCCGCCTTCATGCTCGCTATCGGCGGCTTGATGCAAATAGCGGCTCTGGTCGCCGACCTTGGGGCCGTCGATCACCTCGCCATAGTCTCTCTTGTCGGTCTCGGCGGAGGTGTCGAACGCGTCGGCCGCCGCCGCGGCCTTGGCATAGAGGTGCAACGCGGTCGCGACTTCCGCCGGCCCGTCGTCGGGCTTGCCGAAGACGTGCGCCACGACAAAGGTTATGGCGTCCGGCCCGGTGTCGGGTTCCAGCTTGCCGTTGAATTCCGGAACGTCGTTCCACCAGCCGCCCGGATTGACGTCCGCAATGTCGTCGGCATGGATTGCCGCCGTCAGCAATTGCTCGGGCGATGGCACGCTTTGCTGCGCTCGCCCAGGTCCGATCGGTATCCCGCTCAGGAGGACCCCGATCGCAACCGCCAACGCCAGCTTGTGCCACCCCCGCAACGCCATCATGGCAAAAGGCTAAGGCAAGCGACGTGCCGAAAACAGCCCCCACCCGGCAAGGCCGCAACCGCGTCAGGCGCAGGGTTCGGTCAGTCACGCTGACGCTCTATCGGCTGGACCGGCCGCGCCGGTTCGTGAAAGAGTTGTGGCGATAAAAAAATTGGGGGGGCGACGGTGGCACAGGTAGGGACGACCATCGACATCAGCACACTGATCGACGGGCGCAAGCTCAACAGCTTCAACGCGCGCATCGTGGTCATCTGCTGGCTCATCATGTTTTTCGAAGGCTACGATCTGGCGACCTTGGCGGTTGCCGGCCCGTCGCTCATGAAGCTCTGGGGCATCAAGAGCATGGCGTCGATGGGCTACGCGTTCAGCGCCGTGCTGTTCGCGACCATTTTCGGCACGCCGCTGTTCGGCTGGATCGGCGACCGCTTCGGCCGCAAGAACGCGTTGGTTGTCGCCTGTCTCGGCATCGGCGTGTTTTCGCTCCTGACGATGTTCGTCACCGACTTGACCCAGATGATCGTCGTGCGCCTGTTCACCGGACTCGCGATCGGCGGCATCGCCGCCAACACGCTGGCGCTCAACGCCGAGTTCGCGCCGCGGCGGGTGCGCGCGACGCTGATGATCGTGATGTTCACCGGCATCACCTTGGGCGCCGCGATTCCGGGCGCGATCGGGCCGCGCCTTATTCCCGTTTACGGCTGGCAGGCGCTGTTCTTCATCGGCGGCGTGACGCCCTTGATCATGGCGGCGGTATCGGCGTTGTTCCTGCCGGAATCGATCAAGTTCCTGGTGTTGCGCGGCCACAAAGTCACGCGGGTCCACGCAATTGTGAGCCAGCTCGACCGCGCCTTCATCGTCGGCTCCGAGACCCGGTTCGCGGTGACGGACGAAAAGCCCGCGAAAAACCTGTCGCCGGCGCGGCTGTTCCAGGATGGGCTGGGATCGCTGACCACGCTGCTCTGGATCATCAATCTGTTCAGCGTGCTGACGCTTTACTTCATTTCCTTCTGGCTGCCGACCGTGATGGCGAGCACCGCCTTCAAGTCCGACGCACCCTATTTCCAGACGCTGTTCCAGACCGGCGGCACCATCGGCGGGCTCTCGGTGGCGCGGCCGGTCGACAAGATCGGATTGTTGCCGGTGTTCATCATGTTCCTGATCGCGATCCCGTTCGCGTGCGGCATCGGCTACACCACCGGGTCCGAGACGATGGCGATGGTCGACGTTTTCATCGCCGGCTTCTTCGTGCTGGGCCTGCAATTCGCGCTCAACGCGGCGGGCGCGCTGATCTATCCGACCACGCTGCGCGCCACCGGCTCGGCCTGGTCCGGGACGCTGGGCCGGCTCGGTTCCGTCGCGGGTCCTTCCGTCGCCGGCATCCTTCTGTCGACCGGGATGTCGATCCAGACCTTCTACATGACGCTGGTGGTGCCGCTGGGATTCGGCGCGATCGCCGCCTTCTTTTTCGCCCGGCTCTATTACCGCCGCTTCCAGGGCCACACGTTCGAGCGCCAGCAGGTCAAGGGGGCGGCGGCGCTGGGGGATTAGTAGCATCCCGCCTGGCGCGCCCGCTGGCGCACCAGCGCCAGGATCGCGTCGATGGTCGGCGTCGTCGATGCCGGTCAGGTCGCCGAGTTCGGCGACGGCCGTCACCATCGGGTCGATTTCCATCGGCCGGCCGCGCTCGAGGTCTTGCAGCATCGAGGTCTTGTGCTCGCCGACCTCGCGGCCGCCTTCTATGCGGCGGTCGACGTCGATGGGGAAGCTGACGCCGAGCGCCTCCCCGACGCGCTGCGCCTCGAGCATCGCGGCACGCACGAGGCCGCGCAGATCTTTGTCCTCGGCGATTGCTTGCAAGGTCAATCCGGTCAGCGCGCTGACCGGATTGAACGCGACGTTGCCCCACAGTTTGACCCAGATTTCGTCGCGGATGCGCGCGCGGACGGGCGCGCGCAAGCCGGCCTTCACCATCGCCTGCGACAGCGCGGTGGCGCGCGCGCTCTTCGACCCGTCGGGCTCGCCGATCGGGAAACGGTCGCTGTCGCGATGCTCGATCACGCCCGGCGTCACCAGCTCCGCCGCCGGCAGCACGACGCAGCCCAAGGCGCGCTCCGGCCCGAGCGTGTTCCAGATCGCGCCGCCCGGATCGACCGACGCGATGCGGCGATTCTCATAAGGCCCGGCGAGCTTGTAAAAATACCACCACGGCACCCCGTTCACCGCGTAGAGGATCGCGGTATCCGGGCCGCACAGCAGTCTTGATCTGCGCCGCGACGCCGGCGATCTGGTGCGCCTTCAGCGTGACGATGACATAGTCCTGCTTGCCCAGGGTTGCGGGATCGTTGCTCGCCGCGAGTTTCACGGTGTGCGTCTCGCCCGCGATCTTCAGCGTCAAACCGTTTTGCTGGATGGCGGCAAGATGCGGCCCGCGCGCAACGACGCAGGTCTCGACGCCGCTCCGCGCCAGCTGCACCGCGACATAGCCGCCGATGGCCCCGGCACCATAGACGCAGATTCTCATGGCGCTTCGCTCGGCAAATTGAACCGCCAAGACGCTTGTTGGTTCTTGGGGTCTTGGCGTCTTGGCGGTTCAAAGTTTCTTTTCTTCACTTCCCCAATCCCAATTTCTCGGCGAGGCCGATGCGCTGGAGCTTGCCGGTGGCGCCTTTGGGGATCTCCTTGAGGAACACGATCTTGCGCGGCACCTTGAAGTCGGCGAGGCGCTGGGCGCAGAAGTCGCGCAGCTCGCGCTCGCTCGTTTCCTTGCCCTCGCGCAGCACCACCGCCGCCGCGACATCCTCGCCCAGCATGTCGTGGGGCAGGGCGAAGGTCAGCGCCTGTTCCACGGCGGGATTGTCGAGCAGGATCTCGTCGACCTCGCGCGGCGAAATCTTCTCGCCGCCGCGATTGATCAACTCTTTGAGCCGGCCGGTCAGCGACAGATAGCCGTCGTCGTCGATCACGCCCTGATCGCCGGTGCGGAACCAGCCGTTGGTAAAGGCGCCGGCGTTGGCTTTCGGGTTGTTGTCGTAGCCGTGCGTCACGTTGGCGCCGCGGATCACCACTTCGCCGATTTCGCCCGCCGGCAACAGACCGCCCGCTTCGTCCATGATCCCGATCTCCGGGCCGGCGGCGATACCGACGCTGCCAGGCTTGTGCGCGGCCGGCGGCAGCGGGTTGCTCGCCATCTGATGCGCGGCCTCGGTCATGCCGTAGGCCTCGATCACCGGGCAGTGGAACGTCGCTTCCAGCTCCGCCAGCACTTGCGGCGGCAGCGACGACGAGGAGCTGCGGATGAAGCGCAATTTGCTGCGCGCGATACTGTCCCGATTGCGCCCGGCGCGAAGCAGGATCGCCTGGTGCATGGTCGGCACCGCCGTGTACCAGGTCGGCGCCACCTCATCGAGCCAGGCGAAGAACTTGAGCGCGTTGAAGCCCGGCGTGCAGTGAACGCTGGCGCCCGCCGCCAGCGACGACAGCACCGCCGCCATCAGCCCGTGGATGTGGAACAGCGGCATGATGTTGAGGCAGCGATCGTCCGGCGTGAGCCGCAGCGTCGCGCCGATATGCCGCGCCGAGGCGCAGACATTGGCCGAGGACAGCGGCACGATCTTGGGCCGCGACGTTGTCCCCGAGGTGTGCAGCACCAGCGCGATATCCTCGGGCCCGGCAAAACCGCCGGCGGCGGCGCCTGGTCGCCATCGCGCGGCGCGGCGCCAGCGTGAAGCCGCCGGCCGGGCCCGGCGTCGGCACCAAGTCGATGATCGGCACGCCGAGTCTGGTCGCGACCGCGATCGCGGGATTATCGAAGCCGGCTTCGATCGCCAGCGCCTTGGCCTTGAGATCGGAGAGATAGAATTCATATTCGTCCGCGCGATAGGCGGGATTGAGCGGCGCGGTGGTGGCGCAGGCGCCGATGGCGAGGAAGCTCGTGGCGGCGAGCGGTCCGTTTTGGGAGACGATGGCGACGCGATCGTTGCGGCCGATGCCCAGCGCATTGAGCCGCGTCACGGTCGCCGTCACCAACGTGCGCAACGTCTCGAAATTCATCGTCTGCCGTTCGGGCGCGCCGATCGCGGACGCGCCGTCGGCGCCGCGGCGCAGGACTTGTTCGATGGTTGTCGCGTCCGTCACGGTTCAAACTCCCTCAGCGCTTCTCGCGCGGATCATGCCACGGCCCACGCCGCGGCAGCCAGCGCCGCACGCCGGCGCTGCATGTCGCAAATTGCGCGCCATGCCGCCTCCGATCGCCGCGCGCAGCCGATTTGTACGCATGATGCGGTCGAATTGGCCCCTTGGTTTAAGGACGTGATTTTAACCGCTGACCTTGCTAAGGTAACAGCTACGGAGGGATTTTAGGCGTTGGAACACCCCATCCGCATCGCTGTTATCGTCGTCGGAATGGCCGCTTTGTCGGCCCCGCCTCTCGTGGCGCGGGCGCAAGAGGGCGGCCGTGTCTCCGAGGCGGCGCTAACCATGCCCGGATCGGGTGGCGACGACGATGGCGCTGCGACGGCCGCCAAGACGCAGCCGGAAAAGAAGCAGAAGCCAGTCTCGCACAAGGTCAACAAGACCGCGAACACCAAGGGCGAAGGACGGAAATCGACGGCGGCGGTGCCGCGCAGCACCTTCGAAGAGCGGACCAGCCATTATTTCGATCCGCTGTCCCTGACCTTGGCGCCCGACAACCGGCTCGATCCGGTCAAGTCGCAATACGATCAAGTCACCGACTCGTTCGTCCCGCCGGATAAAGCGCTGGTCGCGGTGACGCCCGACGATGCCGCGAGCACCCAGATTTCGTCGGCGAGCATCGAGCAATTGGGCAAGGGCAACAACCACGTCGTCGTCGTGCCGCTGTTCCAGATCCTGAACACCCTGGCGCCCGGACCGGCGCCCCAATAAGCGGCCACGCGCTCACAGCAACAGCGCGCGCTCCAGCACCAGCAGCTTTTCCTTCCATTTGACGCCGCCCGGCGCGCTGAAACCGCCCAACCCGTTTGCCGCGACCACGCGATGGCACGGCAGCAGAATCGGAATCGGATTGCGCCCGCACGCATGGCCGACCGCGCGGGCGTTGACGCCGGTCTGCTTGGCGATCTCGCCGTAGGTACGAGTTTCGCCATAGGGAATCGCCGCCATCGCCTCCCAGACCCTGATCTCCCCGGACGTGCCGTCCGGTTTCACCGGCAGGTCGAATTCGCGGCGCTTGCCGGCGAAATAAGCGGCGATCTCGCGCTTGGCGCGGAGCAGCAGCGCCGTGGGCTCGCCGGGCTCCGCCGCCTTCCCGCCCCAGATCAATCCGGTGATGAAGCCGCCCTCCTCGAACAACGTGAGGCGTCCGACCGGACTGTCGAGCGACAGGCGCGGCATGTCACTTTTCCCGCAACATCTCGGCCAGCGCCGCCGCGTCGGTAATGGGCAGCGAGCAGACCGGGCCTTCGCAGACATAGGCGGTGGCCTTGCCGCCGATCTGCCCCTTGCCCGCGGCCGGATGATCGGCGGGCAGATCGCGCCCCGGCGCCACGACATCGAGCACCAGGTTGGGCAGCGGCATTTCATTCGCGACCCGCAGCAGCGCCTCGGTTTCGTCGCTGCCGCGCGTGCCGCGAATCACGACCTGCAAGCCGCGCTGCAACAGCTCGTTGCCGTTGAGCAAGGCGCCGTGGCCGAACACGCTGCGCCGCGCATCGCCCGCGAACGCGCGCACCAGGATTTCGGCGAAGTCGCGAAAAACGGTCTCGCCGTTGAGGAAATAGAGCCGCGCCAGCACGCCCGCCATCATGCCGTTGCCGGATGGGTTCGGCGCGTCCTGCGCTTGTTTGGTGCGCGCGATCAGCGCTTCGGCGTCCGACGCCGTGAAAAAGAATCCGCCCTTCGCTTCATCCCAGTAAAAGCTGAACGTTGTCGCGACCCAATATCCGGCCTGGGCGAGGTCCGCCGCGTCGCCTCTGGCCTCGTAGAGCGCGAGCGCCGCGCGGGCCATGTTGGCGTAATCGTCGATCATCGCCTGGTTGCGCGCCTTCCTGGCGCGCCACGAATGCCACAGCCGGTAGCCGCCCGCATCCATGTCGCGGCGGACGAAATCGTAGGCGTCGCGGGCCAGCTTTAGCCAATCGGCGCGGCCGAATACCCGCCCCGCATTGGCGAGTGCCATGATCATCAGCCCATTCCAATCGGCGAGCACCTTGTCGTCGAGGCCGGGCCGGACGCGCGGCGCGCGGGCGCGGAACAGCGCGTCGCGATCCTGCGCGAGTTCGCGCTCGGTCGGATCGTCGGCGCGCTCGATATGGCGAAGGCGATTGAGAATGGTCCCGCCTTCCCAATTGCCGCCCGGCGTCACGTCATAGAATTGCTTGAAGCGCGGCGCTCTGTCGCCGAGCACGGCGTCGATCTCGGCCTCGTGCCAGACATAGAACTTGCCTTCCTCGTGCTCGCTGTCGGCGTCGAGGCTGGAGGAAAAGCCGCCTTCGGGCTGCCGCATCTCGCGTGCCACCCAACCGATCGTCTCGGCGATACGCTCGGCGTAGAGTGGGCTGCGCGTCTCTTGCCAAACCGCAGTCAGCATGTCGATCAGCAGCGCGTTGTCGTAGAGCATCTTTTCGAAATGCGGCGCCAGCCAGCGCGCGTCGGTCGAATAACGCGCGAAGCCGCCGCCGAGGTGATCGTAGATGCCGCCCTGGCAAATATGGTCGAGGGTGAGAACCACCGCGTCGCGCATCCCGCGCTCGCGCACGCGCCGCCAGCCGCGCCATACGGTTTCGAGCGCCGGCACTTGCGGAAATTTCGGCGCGTCGCCGAAGCCGCCATGCACGGAATCGATCGAGCCGAGCAGCGCCCTCGCGGCCTGGTCGGTCAGCGCCATCGACAGATCGTCGCCCGCCTGGGGCGCGCCGAGCCGGTCGAGCGCCTGCTTCATCGCCGCGACATTCTTGGCGACGTTGTCGCGGTCGCCGGCATAGGCGCGCGCCATCGCGGTCAGGACCTGCGGGAAGCTCGGCCGGCCGTAGCGCGGCTCGGGCGGAAAATAGGTGCCACCCCAGAACGGCTCGCCCGCCGGCGTCAGGAACATCGTCAGCGGCCAGCCGCCTTGTTCGCCCATCGCGTGGAGCGCGTTCATGTAGATGGTGTCGAGATCGGGCCGTTCCTCGCGGTCGACCTTGATGTTGACGAAATGCGCGTTCATCTGCGCCGCGATGTCGGGCCGCTCGAAACATTCATGCGCCATGACATGGCACCAATGACACGCGGCGTAGCCGATCGACAACAGGATCGGGCGGTCGAGCTCGCGCGCGGCGCGCAGCGTCGCCTCGCTCCACGCCTGCCAATGCACCGGATTGTCCTTGTGCTGCAGCAGATAGGGGCTGGTCTCGCCGCCCAGCGCGTTGTGGTCGAGGCTCATCGGGCCGGACGATAACGGAAAACGCCGACCCGGGCGAATCGGCGAGTTCGCATTGCGAAGCAGCGAGGCCCGCTCGAAGTCTACGACTTCTCGCAACCTTCCTCATCAAGGGGGGGTCGAATTATTGTCGTCGTCGTTGTCGGGCGGATTTCAAAAGGCTCGAAGGACACGAAGAACGTTGTGTCTTTGTGTCGTTCGGGTTTGACGCGCTCCCGCCCGGGCCGGAGTCACCCTGGCCGCCGCGGCAGGACGACCGACCCGGTCTCCAACAGCGACTTGAGATTGGACAGGACCTGCGGCCAGCCGCTCGAGACGGCAGCGATGAGCTTGGAGTCGGCGCGCTCGATGCTGTGCGTGACCGTCAGCTTGACGCCGCTGCCGGCCGGCTCGATCGCCATGACGCACAGTGACCAGCCTTCGACCTTCAGGTCAGGCATGAATTCGTTGCGCCAGCGAATGGCGAGCCGCTTGCCGGGGTCGAATTCCACGATCTCGCCGGTGTCGGTGACCTCGCCGTTAGGCCGCACCAGCTTCCAGGAACCGCCGTGCTTCCATTCAGCTTCGGGGCGAATGCCGAGCCAGTATTGCTCCGCGAATTCCGCGCTGGTGAGCGCCGACCACAGCCGCTCGGGCGTGGTGCGGATATAGGTCACGTAGACGAAGCTGCTTCCGGGTGCGCTGCTCATTGATGCTCTCCTTCCAAGGTTTTCTTGAGTGCGGACAGGGCCTGCAGGTGCCGGCGCTCGAATTTCCTGATCCACCGTTCGGCGATCTGGTTGATCGGCACCGGATTGATGAAATGGAGCTTCTCCCGGCCGACACGGCGCGACGCGACGAGATTGGCCTCCTCGAGGATCGCCAGGTGCTTGGCGACGGCCTGGCGCGTCATCGCCAGCCCCTGGCCTAGTTCGCCGAGCGTCTGGCCGTTCTTCCGGTGCAGCCGGTCGAGCAGGGCGCGGCGGCTTGAATTGGCCAGGGCGCGAAAGACGGCGTCGTTGTCCATGTCAGCCATATGCAACCATTTGGTTGCCTTTATATAGGCAACCAAATGGTTCCCTGTCAAGAGCCAACGCGACGTCCGCGCAATCCGTGTTGCCTCACCATCTCGCCGACCAGATGCGGGCGATCAATTTCTTCGAGAACTTGGTGGAGCGTTGACTGCCTGCCGTCGCGGCGAGGTTAGCGCCCGACGCTTGTTGAGCTAGGTTGCGGCGAGAAATGCCGCAAGATCGGGCCAACCGTAGGCGATCGCCTCGACCAATTCGCCGCCGACCCGGATGCGGCGCGTCAAGACGAACTTGCCGCCGAGATGCTCGTAGAAGAAGCGCGAAGGATTGGCGCGGATCACCCAGATCAGCGCTGAGGACTTGCCGCTTTGCAGCAGCCGCTCGAACAAAGCGCCGATCAACTGCCGGCCGACCCCGCAATTCTGGGCATCCGGTGCGACATAGAGCGTGAAAATCTCGCCGCTGTAGGGCAGCGACGGATCCCGCTGCGCGCCGCAATTGCCGAAGGCGACGATGCCGGCGTCGGTCTCTTCGATGACGATGACGTCGCCCGGCCGATAGCGCACTAGCCCGGACCACGCAGCTTTCTGCCGGCGCTCCGACATGCCGACCAGCACGCGGTCGGGCAGCATGCCGGGGTAGGTGGCGCGCCAGGTCTCGACCTCGATCCGCGCGATCGCGCCGACATCGTCCGGGCCCGCCTTGCGCGCGCGAAAAATGGTGTCGCGGTCCATTTACGTGCCAGGGGCCAGGATAAAGGCGAGGAGCTTATTCGCCATCCATTCGTCCGGCGTGTCGACGGTAAGGATCGCCGAGCCGTGGACGTGCCCGGGAATCCAGAGAATTTGCGGACACTCCTTGTCCCGGTCGCACAGAACGCCGAACAAAAGGCCGGCTTCGATCTGCGCCATGGGCGGATCGAGCTCGTTATAGGCGATCAGCACCGGCATTTTGGCCCCGGTCACATGCTTGAGCGTCGCGTGCATCGGGTAGTGGCTGATGTCCCGGCCGTAATAGGCTTCATTGCGTTTGCCGGGCCCCGACATGCCGAAACGCGGCGCCGCCTTGGTCTCCAGCGCGGGATCGTAAAATCCGGAAAGCAGAATCACGCCGGCCACGCCCGGTCCGGCCAGCGGCTGGAAGCGGCGTTCGAGCGCATAGGCGGCGACATGCGAAGCCCCGGCCGATTCGCCCATCAGGACGATATGTTTCGGATCGCCCCCGTAGTCGCGAATGTGGGCGTGGGTCCACGCGACGATTCCGGCCATGTCGCGCGCGCCGGCAGGCCACGGATCCTTGGGCGCCAGCCGGTAATTCGCCAGCACCGTGACGACGCCGTGCCGCCCGAACCAATAGCCGAGATTGGCATAGAACGGGCCGCCGTTTTGCAGCTTGTCGCCCATGATGATGCCGCCACCGTGGATAAAGATGAATACCGGCATGGGTTGCGCCGCGCGCGCGGTCGGCTCGTAAACGTCAAGTCTTTGGAGCGGGTCGCGGCCATAGGCAAGATTGTCCGTGTGCTTGACGCCGTCCTTCGGCATGTTGGCGAGGAGTGGCGCGTACAGCCGGTAGGGTTCGCCGCTGATATTGTTGCCGATGGCACGCAACTTGGCGGCGATCTCGGCGGGGGGTTGATATTTTTCCTGGGCAAGAGACGGCCCCGCGATCGCCACTGCCAACGCGCCGATCGCCAAGACGAGAGGCCGCATCCCGCACCTCATGAACAACCTCCCTCGCGCAATCGACGACGACAGCGCGTTCAACTTGCCGTGCCGTCTCGATGGAAGCAAGGCCGGCCTGCGCGCGATCTTGTCCCGTTCGCGGCAACCGCGATGCTGCGGCGCGATGGGGGTTGCGGCGAGGCGCGAATTCGGTAATTTCTCGGTTATGCACATTCGCATGTTTCGGTGCGCCGTGCTGACGTTGTTCGCTCTATCGTCGGCGCCGATGTCGCTCCTCGTGTCTGCTCCCGCGCAAGCGCAAAAGGCCGGCGTCGCGCCGGTGCAGCGTCTCGGGACGTCGGGCGCGTGGGATGCCTATGTCGACGAGGCGCCCGGCGGCAAAATCTGCTTCATCATCGGCAAGCCGAGCAAAGTCGACGGCGGCCATGCCAAGCCCGACGAGGTCCGCCTGAGCGTGACGCACCGGCCGTCGGACAAGGTGGCGAATGTGGTCAATTTCATTCTGGGCTATCGCGCCAAGAACGACAGCGATGCCGTGCTCGACATCGACGGCCGGAAATTTTCGCTGTTCACCGACAAGGACGGCGCCTGGACCCGCGATGCGGCGAGCGATCGCGCTGTCGTCAACGCGATGAGCCGCGGCAGGAACGCGATCATCAAGGCCGAGCCGGAACATGGCAAGCCCACCGCCGACGGCTACGATTTGTCGGGCTTCACCGCCGCGTTGCAGATGATCGACAAGGCCTGTGGCATCAGACGATGAATCCCGCGGCGGGCGACACGCGAAAAGACCTGATCGGCCTCGGTCGGGAGGAACTCGCCGCTGAAATGGCGGCGATCGGCGCCGAGCCGTTTCGCGCGCGCCAATTATGGCATTGGCTTTATCATCGCGGCGCCACCGAGTTCGCGGCGATGACGACATTGGCGAAGAGCTTCCGCGCCGATCTCGACGCGCGCTATCGCATCGGCCGCCCGGCGGTCGCGCGCGGCCAGCTTTCGAGCGACGGCACGCGCAAGTGGCTGCTGCGATTCCGCGATGGACAAGAGGCGGAATGCGTCCACATCCCCGAGGACGACCGCGGCACGCTGTGCGTTTCGTCGCAAGTCGGCTGCACGCTCAACTGCCGCTTCTGCCACACCGGCACGCAGCTCCTGGTGCGGAATCTCGACGCCGGCGAGATCGTCGGCCAGATCATGCTGGCGCGCGATCAGCTTGGCGAATGGCCGAGCCCGCAGGAGGACCGCCAGCTCACCAATATCGTGCTGATGGGCATGGGCGAGCCGCTTTACAACTACGACAATGTCGCGAAGGCGCTGAAGATAGCGATGGACGGCGAGGGCCTGTCGGTGTCGAAGCGCAAGATCACGCTGTCGACCGCCGGGGTCGTACCGATGATTAAGCGCTGCGGCGAGGAACTTGGCGTCAATCTCGCCATCTCGCTCCATGCCACCAATGACGAATTGCGCGACGAGCTGGTGCCGCTCAACAAGAAATACCCGCTGGCGGAATTGTTGCAGGCGTGCCGCGAATACCCCGGCGCGCACAATGCGCGGCGCATCACGTTCGAATATGTCATGCTGAAAGGCGTGAACGATTCACCCGCCGAAGCGCGCGAGCTCGTACGTCTCCTCGCCGGGATTCCGGCGAAGGTGAATCTGATCCCGTTCAATCCGTGGCCGGGCGCGCCCTACGAATGTTCGAGCGACGCCGCGATCCAGGAATTTTCCGACGTGATTTTCGCCGCGGGCTATTCGGCGCCGGTGCGCGCACCGCGCGGGCGGGACATCCTCGCCGCGTGCGGCCAGCTCAAATCCGACAGCGTCAGGCAGCGCGCCCGCGAACGGGCCGGCGCCAGGTCGCGACCTCGCCCTGAAACGTCATGCCCCGGCTTGGCCGGGGCATCCACGTCTTTCAAAAAAATTCGTGGATGGCCCGACTTAATCGGGCCATGACGAAATAAGTCCGCGACCTCAGCTGCCGGCGGCGCCGGAGATCACCTGGCCGAACAGCACCCAGGTCTTGCCGTTGAATTTGGCAAGCTGCATTTGCTTGATCGGATGATAGTCGGTCGGGCTGGTGCTGACCTTGATGCCGGGCAGCAGCATCGGCGGCGTGTAATTCAGATTGGCCGCCTGCTTCATGATGTTCTCGCGGCTGAAATCCTTGCCGCATTGCTTCAGCACTTGGACCATGACGTGCGCCAGGCCATAGCCGTAGACGGCATTGACGTCGATCGGGTCCGCCGACGGATCCCATTTCTTTACCCACGTCATGTATTCCTTCATGTCGGCGTCGTTCTTGAAGGACGGGTCGGTCGGATCCTTGCCGTAGCTGCCGGTGATGATGCCGATGCCGTTCTCCAGGCCTGCCGGCTTCATCACCGACGACACCGAGATCGAGACGTTGGTCATGAAGAACAGCGGCTTCCAGCCGAGTTGCGCGACCTTGCGGATCGACTGCGCCGCGAATTTCGGAATCGCCGCCACCACCAGCGTATCGGCGCCGGAGCCCTTCAGCGACACGATCTGCGAATTGACGGTCGGATCGGTCGTCTGATAGGTCTCCGTTGCCACCAGCATGTTGGCCTTGGCGCCGAGCCCGTCCTTCAGGCCGATCAGGTAATCCTTGCCGAACGCATCGTTCTGATAGAGCAGCGCGATCTTGGCGCCCGGCTTGTTCTGCAGAATGTACTTGGCGTAGATGCGCGCCTCGACCTGGTACGAAGGTTGGTAACCGATCGTCCAGGGATTCTGTTGGTAATCGCCCCAATGGTCCGCGCCGGTAGCGACGAACAGCTGTGGGATCTTGTGCTCGTTGAGGTATTTCTGAATGGCGAAATTGTTCGGCGTGCCGAGGGTGTTGAACAGGAA
Organism: uncultured Alphaproteobacteria bacterium; assembly: GCA_963729845.1. Taxonomy (GTDB): domain Bacteria; phylum Pseudomonadota; class Alphaproteobacteria; order ATCC43930; family CGMCC-115725; genus JAATGI01. The sequence continues at coordinate 199,084 of CAVSQC010000017.1, read as the reverse complement.
CAGCACCTTGTCGTTCTCGACGAGGCCGCGCACCTGTTCCACCGTCTTGACCGGGACGTAGCCGTCATCGACCGAGATCAGGTCGATCTTATGACCGTTGACGCCGCCCTGGTCGTTGATCATTTCGAAATAGGCGGCTTCGGTCTTGCCGATGACGCTGTAGGCCGAGGCCGGCCCGCTATACGGCATGGTCTGGCCGATCTTGATGTCCTGCGCCGACGCCGACGTGGCGGCTGCGGCAACCGCAAAGCCGAGCCCGGCCACCCATGCAAACGCATTTTGCCTATTCATTCATACCTCCCTGAATACCTCCAGTTTATGCGCGGACATTCCTAGCATTTCGCCACGCGAAAACGGAGTCAAAAAAGGGTGATGAATCGCGGTTTTAACCGCCCGAGACGATGCCCCCGAAGCGCTGCCACATCGTGCCGTTGAAACGGCCGAGCTGCATGTCCTTGATGACGCGATAATCGGTCGGGCTGGTGGAGATCACCACGCCCGGCAGCAGCATCGGCAGCTGAAGGTGAAGGTTGGTCGCCTGCTTCATCACGTTCGCGCGGGTCAGATTGTCGCCGCATTGCTTGCAGCATCGCCACCAGCGTTTGCGCCACCGAATAGCCATAGACGTTGAGCCCGTCCTCCGGCTTGCCGGCGGGATCGTATTTTTTCATGAACGCGAGATAGTCGGCGAGGCCGGCATCGCCCTTCCATGCCGGGTCGGTCGGGTCCTTTTGATAGATCGCGGCGGTCAGGCCTGTCGACTTGTCGATGCCGGCCGGGCGGATCACCTGATCGACCGAGGTCGAGACCGAATTGACGATGTGCAGCGGATGCCAGCCGAGATCGTAGGATTTGCGGATCGCCATCGCGGTGAATTTCGGCTGCGAGATGTCGACGAACACATCCGCGCCCGATGCCGCCAGGAACACCATCTGCGAATCGACCGTCGGATCGGTCGGCGCGTAAGTCTGTAGCGCGACGATCATTTTGTCGGCCTTGGCGCCCAAGATGTCGCGGATGCCGTTGATGTAGTCGTGGCCGTAATCGTCATCCTGATAGAGGATGCCGATCTTGCCGTTGGGTTTGGCCTGCATGATGTAGCGGCCATAGACCCGGCCCTCGGTGCGGTACGCCGGCTGCCAGCCGATGGTCCAGGGGAAATGCTCGGGATCGGCCCAGCGCGTCGCGCCCGAGCCGGCGAACAATTGCGGGATGCCGCGCTGGTTCAGGTATTTCTGCACCGCCAGATTGGTCGGCGTGCCGACGCAGTCGAACATCAGCAGCACGTTTTCCTGCTCGACCAGCTTGCGCGTCTGTTCGACCGTCTTGCCCGGATTGAAGCCATCGTCCCAGGACAGGAAATCGATCTTGCGGCCATTGATGCCGCCCTGGTCGTTGACCATGGTGAAATAGGCTGCCGACGCCTTGCCGATGGTCGAGTACGCGGAGCCGAAGCCGCTGTAGGGCTGGGTCTGGCCGATCTTGATCGACGTGTCGGTGACGCCCGGCCCGTATTTCTTTTGCGCCAGCGCGGGATGCGCCAAAACCGCCACCAGTACCGCGGCCGCGGCGACCGCGCCAATCGAACGATGCATCGTTTCCTCCCCCGAATCGTTGCGCGATCATTCCGCCTTGCGGCGCCGGCGTCAAACGCGCATTGCACATTGCCGCATGCGCGGTTTGCCAAAACCGCGACTCCCCCTAGCGTGGGCGACGCATGAGCTGGCAGAATTTTGCACTGAAGCTTCTTCTGCGCTATCGCGCGCGGCCGCTATCGCTACACACCGACGACGTCGACAAAGTGCGCGTCTTCGCGCGCCGGTTCGCGCTGAAGCCGCGTCCGCCGAAGGGCTGGCGGGTGCGCGAGTTGCTGCTGCCGCCGATGCACGGCGAATGGGTCGAGCCCGACACCGACCGCGCCTCGGATCCGACCGACGGCCGCGTCATCCTTTATCTCCACGGCGGCGGCTACTATTTCCACTCGCCGCAAACCTATCGCTCGCTCACCTTCGCGCTGGCGCGGGACAGCAAGTCGCGGCTGTTCGCGCTCGACTATCGGTTGGCGCCGGAACACCGATTTCCGGCGGCGCTCGACGACGCGGTGGCCTGCTATCGCCGCCTGATGATCGACGGCGTGCCGGCGCGCAAAGTGATTGTCGCGGGCGATTCAGCCGGCGGCGGTTTGGCGCTGGCGACCTTGGTGACGCTGCGCGACCGCGGTGACCCGATGCCGGCGGGTGCCGTGCTGTTTTCGCCCTGGACCGATCTCGCGGCGACGGGCGCCACGCTCGAAACCAACAACGGGCGCGATCCGATGTTCTGGGGGCCGGCCATCGGCAAGGCGGCGCACCATTATCTCGGCACGATGGCGGCGACGCATCCGCTGGCCTCGCCGCTTTACGCCGATCTGAAGGATTTGCCGCCGCTGTTCGTGCAGGCCAGCACCATCGAAGTGCTGCTCGACGATTCGACTCGTCTGGTCGACACGGCGCGGCATCAAGGCGTCGACGTGCTGTACAAGGCTTGGCCCGACTTGCCGCATGTCTGGCACTTGTTCAATCCGCTGCTGCCGGAGGCGCGCGCGGCGCTGCGCGAGGCGGGCGCCTTCGTCGTGTCGCGCCTCGTTTAGACCTCGTCAGTGGTGGAATGTGCTGCCGCCGCCATGGCCGCCGCCGCCATGGCCGCCGCCGCCATGGCCGTGCCCGGTATGCGCCATGCCGCCGTGGATGCCGCGGTGAAAATGGCCGTGCCCGTAAAAGCCGCCATAACCGTAACCGCCATAGCCCAAGCCGTAATAACCTGGCCAATAGCCATAGTAATCGTACGGATCGTAGAGATAACCGTAATCGGGAAAGTCGTACCCATAGTCATAGCCGGAGCCGGGAGCGTAGACGCCCGGGCCGTAGGGATAGGGCACGGCGCCGGGCGGCGGCGGGTACGCGCATCCGGCGAGCAGCGATGCGCAAGCCAGCGCAATTCCGAGGGTCGCGACCGATCGACGGGACATGGTTTGCCTCCCCATCATCTCGTTGCAATCGAGATATGGTGACGGTAGCCGCTCGACGCCGGTTCCCGTCATAAACAATTCTTTAGGGATGGCGGGCGGCCGAGCGCTTCCTTCGATTTCGCGCCGAAGCGCCGCTCGCTTGCCGTAATCGGGACAGTTTCTATACTGCGCGGCTTCACACCGTCGAGGCCGCGCCCATGAAGGATAACGTCAAGAAGATCGTGCTCGCCTTTTCGGGCGGCCTCGACACCTCCGTGATTCTGCGCTGGCTGCAGGAAACCTACGCGACGGAGGTGGTTACCTTCACCGCCGATGTCGGGCAGGGGGAAGAACTCGGCCCGGCGCGCGAGAAGGCCAAGCTGATGGGGGTTAAGGAGATTTTCGTCGAGGATCTGCGCGATACCTTCGTCAAGGATTACGTCTTCCCGATGTTCCGCGCCAATGCGCTGTACGAGGGCCAGTATCTGCTCGGCACGTCGATCGCGCGGCCGCTGATCGCCAAGCGCCAGATCGAGATCGCCGAGCAGGTCGGCGCCGATGCGGTGGCGCACGGCTCGACCGGCAAAGGCAACGACCAGGTGCGGTTCGAGCTTGCCTATTACGCGTTGAACCCCGACATCAAGGTGATCGCGCCGTGGCGCGAGTGGGACCTGACCTCGCGCACCAAGCTGATCGCAGTACGCCGAGAAGCATCAAATCCCGATCCCGCGCGACAAGCGCGGCGAGGCGCCGTTCTCGACCGACGCCAACCTCCTGCACATTTCCGCCGAGGGCAAAATCCTCGAAGACCCGTGGGTCGAGCCCGAGGAATTCGTCTACAGCCGCACCGTCGCGCCCGAGGCGGCGCCGGACAAGCCCGAGTATGTCGAGATCGAATTCGCCAAGGGCGACGCGATCGCGGTCGACGGCAAGAAACTGTCGCCCGCGGCGCTGCTGACGCGGCTCAACGAGCTCGGCGGCAAACACGGCGTCGGCCGGCTCGATCTGGTCGAGAACCGCTTTGTCGGCATGAAGTCGCGCGGCGTCTACGAGACGCCCGGCGGCACCATTCTGCACGCCGCGCATCGCGGCGTCGAAAGCATCACGCTCGACCGCGGCGCCGCGCATCTGAAGGATGAGCTGATGCCGCGCTACGCCGAGCTGATCTACAACGGTTTCTGGTTCTCGCCGGAGCGGCACATGCTTCAAGCCGCGATCGACCGCAGCCAGGAACATGTCGAAGGCACGGTGCGCCTGAAGCTGTACAAAGGCTCGGCGCGCGTGGTCGGCCGCAAATCGCCGAAGAGCCTCTACAGCCTCGCGCACGTTACCTTCGAGGAAGACCAGGTTTACGACCAGCGCGACGCAGCCGGCTTCATCAAGCTCAACGCGCTGCGCCTGCGCCTCGCCAAGGCGTTGCGGAAATAGATGGTTCCCGCGGGCAAGCCGTTCGTCGAGCTGCCGTTTCCGCCGCGCACCTACGACATCGATTTCGCCGGAATCGTCAACAACGCGGTCTATATCCGCTGGCTCGAGGATCTGCGGCTGGCGTTGATGGCCCCGATCTATCCGATCGAGCGCGCGCTGCGCGATGATGTGGCGCCGATCCTGCTCTCGACCAACATTTCCTATGAAAAGCCGGTGACGATCCAGGAGGCGGACTTGGTCGGGCGCATGTGGGTGCCGGCGATGGAACGCGTCAAATGGCATGTCGCCGCTGAGTTCGCGGTCGGTGACCGGGTCCACGCCCGCGCCGAGCAGGTCGGGCTGTTCATCCGGCTGTCGACGCGGCGGCCGATTGCGCCGCCGGCGCCGCTGCGCGCCCATTACGCGCCATGACGAGCTTCATGGCACAAGCGATCGCCGAGGCCGAGCGCGCGGCGGCGCGCGGCGAAGTGCCGGTCGGCGCCGTGCTGGTCGAGGCCGCATCCGGCAAGGTCCTGGCCGCGTCGGGCAACCGTACCGTCGAGCTGAACGACCCGACCGCCCACGCGGAAATGTTGGTGCTGCGCGCGGCGGCGCAGGCGAAGGACAGGGCGCGGCTCGACGATTGCGACCTCTATGTCAGCCTGGAACCGTGCGCGATGTGCGCGGCGGCGATGTCGCTCGCGCATGTGCGGCGGCTGTATTTCGGCGCCTACGACCCGAAGGGCGGCGCGGTCGAGCATGGGCCCCGCTGGTTCCAGCAGCCGACTTGCCTGCATCGGCCGGAAATCTACGGCGGCATCGAGGAAAGCCGCGCCGGCGAATTGTTGCGCCGGTTCTTCCAGGGACGGCGCTAATCACCCCTTAACCTTGGCGGCGGATGATGCGGCTCCGCCATGCGCCCGCTCCGCCCCGCCCCGCGTTCCTCCGCCTCGACCGCCGAACCCGGCGCGCCGGTCACCTATATTGCGCGCGCGCCCGGCGAAGCCGCCGGTGTCGCGTTGCTGGACGACGACACGCTTAAGGCCATCGCCGAAATCGATTATCTGCGCGACTACGACGACGGGATTTATCGCGATCTCGATGTCGAATTGACGCTGGATTACATGCGGCGCCGTTTCGTCGTGCCGCTGTCGCGGCATGTCGAGATCGAGACCGCGTCATTGGTGGATTGCGCGTCCGGCTTCGGCTGGCTCGCCTTCGCCTATTTGCTGGCCGGCGGCAAGCACGCCGTGTTGGTCGAGCTCGACGGGCGCCGCCTCGACGCCGCCCGGGCCATCGCCCGGCATCTCGGGGTCGAGCGCCGCTGCAGCTTTGTCGCCGAGCGGCTACAGGACATCGCCATTGCCGACGACGGCGTCGACATTTTCGCCAGCATCGAAACGCTGGAGCATGTCGGCCGCGACAATGTCAAAGCGAGTCTCCGCAACATGGCGCGAATCGCGCGCCAGGCCGTGGTGCTGACCACGCCGAACTTCCTGTTCCCCGTCGTCGCGCACGATACCGAGCTGCCGCTGGCGCATTGGCTGCCGCCGGCGTTGCGCCGCCGTTACGCCAAGGCGGCTGGCCGCGCCGCGCTCGATCGCGGCAATCACTTCCTGGTGCCGTGGGATCTGGCGCCGCTGACCGCGAAATTCCGCCCGGTCAGCCTCTATCAAACCTTCGGCTCGCGCGACGAATATGATCGCTTCTATCCGCATTACATGCCGTACGGGCCGAAACAGGTCCGGCGCTGGCGCGCGGCGCCGCGTTCCGGCCAGCGCCTCATGCAGACGGCGCTCGCCAATCTCCTCGGGCCGTGGTCCTTCGCGCTGTCGCCCAATCTCGCCTCGATCTGGCTGCGGCGCGGCCGCTCATAAATTCGATACCGCGGTTTCCTTGGTTAGTCCGACCTTAACCATCGGTATGGCAACATCGGCGCGGTTTGGTTTTTCGTGAAGGTCGCCATGACCGTCAGTGCGCATATCCACGACCGTGAAACGCCGGGGCTGCGCGCGGCCGCGCGCCAAGCGCGCCGCGCCGTGCTGCCGTCGATCGAGCACGAGCTGCTACGGATGGGGCCGGCGAAGGCCACCGCCGTGCTGGTGTTTAGCGGCGTGATGTTCGGCGAGGTGATTCACCTGCTGATTTCGGTGTTCGCGGTGCCGCTGTTCGACCGGCCGATGCTGGCCTGCGCCACGCTGGTGACGGTGGTCATCTCGACGCCCATCATCTTTCGTTCCCAGATCTTGATCCGCCGCTTGGTGCGCTCGCGCCGCAACCTCGGCGATCTCACCGAGAAACTCGCCGTCGCGCTCGACGAGGCGCAGGCCGCGAACGAGGCGAAGTCCCGGTTCTTCGCGAATGCCAATCACGAGTTGCGCACGCCGCTCAATGCCATCATCGGCTTTTCACAAATGCTATCGAGCCAATCGCTCGGTCCGATCGGCCTGCCGCGCTATGTGGAATACGCCGAGGACATTCACAACAGCGCCCAGCATCTCCTGTCGCTGGTCAACGATTTGCTGGAATTGGCGCGCAGCCAGTCGCCCGACGGCAAGCGCGAGGCCGACGGCGAATGCGATCTGCGCCAGACCATCGACGAAGCGCTGCGCATGGTGTGGCCGGCCGCGGAACGCACCGGCGTGCAGCTCGACCGTCGCGTCGCCGACGATATTCGGGAGATCCGCGCCAACGACCGCATGGTAAAGCAGATTCTGCTCAACATCCTCTCGAACGCGGTGAAGTTCGCGCCCGGGGGCGAGGTGCACCTGACGGCATGGATCGGGGAGGATGGCGGCCTTGTGATCGAGACCGCGGACACCGGGATCGGCATGACTCCCGCCGATATCGCCGTCGCACTGGCGCCGTTCGGCCAGGTCGCCAACAGCATCACCCGCAAGGAGGCCGGCACCGGCCTCGGATTGCCGTTGGCCAAAGCGATGATGGAAATGCACGACGGCACGTTGCGCATCGCCAGCGAAGCCGGGCGCGGCACCGTGGTGACGTTGAACTTTCCCGCCGCGCGCGTGACGCCGCGGTTAGTGACCGTCGCCGCTTAGACCGATCGCTTAGATCAGCTGGATCGAGGACGCTTCGCGGCCGCGCCGCGCTTGGCCGACCTGCATGCGCACGGCCTGCCCCGGTTCCAACGCGTCGATGCCCGAACGCCGCAGCGCCGTGACGTGGACGAAAATGTCCTTGCCGCCGTCATTGGGCAGGATGAAGCCATAGCCGCGCTGCGCGTCGTACCATTTCACCACGCCGTCGAGCGCTTCGGTCGGGCCGGTCGGCTCGTCCATATGCTCGGACCGCTCGCGCCGGAAACCGCCGCCGCCACCGCCGCCGCCGCCGCCGCGATCCGGCCGGTCGCCGCGCGGCGGACGGGGGGATGCCGTCGAGGCGTCGAGTTCGAGGATAGCTGCGACCGCGCGGCCTTTGGCGCCATGCACGCAATCGAACACCACGCTCGCGCCGTCGGGCGCCTCGCTGAAGCCGGCGCGCTCCAATACCGCTAGCGGCAAGAATACGTCGCCGCTGCCGTCATTCGGAATGATGAAGCCGAAGCCCTTGCTGCGATTGAACCACTTGACCTTGCCCGACAGCCGTTGGCTGTCGCCCATCCCCTGTTGATAACTCATCGACGCACCTTGAACACGTATGCGCGCCCCCCCTATATTTTTTGGCCCAATGCCGCCCCGCCGGGGGCGTTCGGTCCGGCGGGTGCCCTACCTTCATATGCGCGAAATGGCCCTGCGGCAAGTTCTATCCACAGGGCAGGGTTGCGTTTATGGGTGGGGATGCGTGGCCAGCAGCAGGTAGTTGACGGCGATGTCGGGACTCAGCCGCCAGCGGTCGTGGATCGGGTCGTAGCTCAAGCCGGCCAAGGCGTCGAGCCGGAGCCCGTGCCGACGCAAGGCCGGGGCCAGTTCCGACGGGCGGCGGAACCGCCGCCAATCGTGGGTCCCGCGCGGGACCCAGCGCAGCACCAGCTCGGCGGCGACGATGCCCAGCATGAAGCCGCGCGCGGTGCGGTTGAGGGTGGACAGGATCAGGGCCCCGCCCGGCGCCACCAGCCGAGCCGCGGCGCCGAGGAAGGCGTCGGGGTCGGCGACATGTTCGACCACTTCGAGCGCCAGCACTGCGTCGAAACGGCCACCCGTGTCCGCCACGGCATCGGCGGATTCGGCCCGGTAATCGATGGCAAGGCCGACCTCGGCGGCATGGGCGCGGGCGGCGTCGATCATCTCGCCGCCAGCGTCGATGCCGGTGACGGCGAAACCCAGCCGCGTCATTGGTTCGGTCACCAATCCGGCGCCGCAGCCGATATCGAGCAGGGTCAGGCCCGCGAACGGCTTGAGCGATTTGGCGTCCCGGCCGAAATGCGCGGCCAGGCGGTCGCGGATGAATTGGAGCCGCGCCGGGTTGACGCGGTGGAGCGGCTTGGCCTCGCCCTCCGGGTCCCACCAGCGCGCCGCCTGCGCGGCGAAGCGCGCGATCTCGCCGGGATCGACGGTGGTCATACGACCGGCAGCAGCGGGTCGGCGATCTTCAGGAGCTGCTTGCCGACATTGGCGCCGACGAAGAGGCGCTTCAGCGTTTCGGGCGCGTTCTCGAGACCGTGGGCGATGTCCTCGCGATAGGCGATCCGGCCCTCCTTCACCCATTGCGCCAACTGCCCGATCGCCTCGGCGTAGCGCGCGGCGTAGTTCAAGACGATGAAGCCTTCCATCCGCGCCGACTGCACGATCAGCATGAAGTAGTTGCTCAGCGGCACGATGGCGGCGCGCTCGGTGCCGTAGCCCGACGAGATGCCGCCGCACAACACGACGTGTCCCTTGAACGCGATACGCGCCAGGCATTGATTGAGAATCTGGCCGCCGACATTGTCAAAATAGACGTCGATGCCCTTGGGTGCGAGCGCGTCGAGGCGCTTGCCGACATCCTCGTTCTTGTAGTCGATGGCGGCGTCGAAATGCGCCTCGCGGACCAGCCAGTCGCATTTTTCCCTGCCGCCGGCGATGCCGATCACGTTCTTGGCGCCCTTGATCTTGGCGAGCTGACCGGCGGCGGAGCCCGTGGCGCCGGCGGCGCTCGACACCACCACCGTATCGCCGGGTTTGGGTCCGCCGATCTCCAGCATGCCGAAATAGGCGGTGAGGCTCGTCAGCCCCAACACCGACAGCGCCATGTTCGGCGGCACGCCGGGCGACACCTTGGTGGCGCGCATCATGCCGCCGCCGTAGTCGCGGCATAGTCCTGCCAGCCGAACGCGCCCATCACCAGTTCACCCGGCTTGTAGTCGAGATGGTTCGATTCGATCACCTGGCCGACCGCGCCGGCGCGCATCGGTTCGCCGATCGCGACTGGCGGGACATAGCTCTTCACGTCGTTGATCCAGCCCCGCTGCGCCGGGTCGAACGACAGCCACAGGTTCCGCACCAGGAACTCGCCCGGGCCCGGCGTCGGCACCTGGCTTTCGCGCCACTCGAACGTGTCGGGCTGGATCGGGCCAGGCGGGCGGTTCTTGAGCACCCATTGCCGGTTGATGTCGTTGCGCATGACGTTCCTCCCGCCGCTTCCGGTCCCGGTCCCGCGAAGTATGACAGGTCCCGCGTCCGCCGCCAGCGTGCCGCGCCAGCGCGGCCGCCCAGGCGCAAGCGGTTCATACTCCGACACATTCCGTGTTTGGCGCCGCCTTGCCTGTCACGGCGGCACGATAGTATGTATATCCCACTCCCCTAACGCGCGAGTGACAGGTTCGAGGCGACATGGCGCGCATTGTCATGAAATTCGGCGGCACTTCCGTGGCCGACCTTGAGCGCATCCGTGCCGTGGCGCAGCGGGTGAAGCGCGAGGCCGACGCCGGTCACGAAGTCGCGGTGGTGGTTTCGGCGATGGCGGGGGTGACCGACCAGCTCGTGGCGTGGTCGCGCGACGCGGCGGGAGCGCATCCGGACCCGCGCGAATATGACAGCGTGGTGGCGACCGGCGAGCAGGTCACTTCTGGCCTGACGGCGCTGGCCTTGCAGCGGTTGGGCCTCAAGGCGCGCTCCTGGCTCGGCTGGCAGGTTCCGGTCGAGACCGACGACGTCCATGGCCGGGCCCGCATCAAGTCGATTCCGCTCAACGGACTGCGGGACGGCATGGCGGCGGGCGAGATCGCCGTGGTTGCCGGTTTTCAGGGCATCGGTCCCGACCGGCGCGTGACCACCTTGGGACGGGGCGGGTCCGATACCTCGGCGGTGGCGCTGGCGGCGGCGCTCGAGGCCGACCGCTGCGACATCTTCACGGATGTCGAGGGGGTGTTTACTTGTGATCCCCGGATCGTTGCGCGCGCCAGGAAGCTCGATAAGATCACTTACGAAGAAATGCTCGAATTCGCCAGCCAAGGTGCGAAAGTCCTGCAGACGCGCTCCGTGGAAGTGGCGATGAATCACAGGGTCCGCGTGCAGGTCCTGTCGAGCTTCAACGACATGCCGGGAACAATGGTCGTGGACGAAGACGAGATTGTGGAGAAACGGGTCGTGAGCGGCATCGCCTACAGCCGCGACGACGCCAAGGTGACCCTTGTCAAGGTCGCGGACCGTCCCGGCGTGGCCGCGGCGATCTTCGGCCCGCTCGCGGACAACGCGATCAATGTCGACATGATCGTGCAGAACATTTCCGAGGACGGCCGTTTCACCGACCTCACCTTCACCGTCGGGCGCGGCGATCTCGACCGCGCCGTCAAGGTGCTGGAGGCGAACCGCGGCGTGCTCGGCTATGGCGCGCTCAAGCCCGACAAGGACGTGGTCAAGGTGTCGGTGATCGGCGTCGGCATGCGCAGCCATGCCGGCGTGGCGCAGCTCATGTTCAAGACGCTGGCGGAAAACGGCATCAACATTCAGGTGATCTCGACCTCCGAGATCAAGGTGAGCGTTCTGATCGCGGAAAAATACGCCGAACTGGCGCTGCGCGCGCTGCACACCGCTTACGGGCTCGATTCCGCGTGAGCGCCGTCGAGATGCGGCCGCGCGCCTTCGCGCGCAACGACCCGGCCCGCGCGAAGCTCAACGTCCTGTGGCGGCGCGGCACCGATTTCCTCGGCTGCGAATACGCCATCATGGGCGGCGCGATGACGTGGGTGTCCGAGCGCAACCTGGTGGCGGCGATTTCCAACGGCGGCGGTTTCGGCGTGATCGCCTGCGGTTCGATGAACCGCGACCAGCTCGATGCCGAGATCGCCGCGACCCAGGCGCTGACGCGGCGGCCGTTCGGCGTCAACCTCATCACCTTGCACCCCGATCTCGCGGCGCTGAGCGACGTCTGCATCCGACGCGGCGTCACGCATATCGTGCTGGCGGGCGCGATCCCACCGACCGAGGCGGTGCGCCGCATCAAGAACGCCGGGGTCAAGCTCCTGTGCTTCGCGCCGGCGCTGCCGATCGCCAAGAAACTGGTGCGCATGGGCGCCGACGCCATCGTCATCGAAGGCGCCGAGGCGGGCGGTCATATCGGCCCGGTCTCGACCAGCGTGTTGACGCAGGAGATTCTGCCGGCCCTGACCGAAGTGCCGGTATTCGTCGCCGGGGGCATCGGCCGCGGCGAGGCGATTGTCTCCTACCTCGAAATGGGGGCATCGGGCGCGCAGCTCGGCACTCGGTTCGTGTGTGCCGCCGAATCGATCGCGCATCCGCGCTTCAAGGCGGCGTTTATCCGCGCCCATGCGCGCGACGCCGTGGCCTCGGTGCAGCTCGACCCGCGCTTTCCGGTGATTCCGGTTCGCGCCATCCGCAACAAAGGCACGGTGCGCTTTCTCGAATTGCAGCGCGCGGTGGTCGAGCGGTTCGTTCGCGGCGAGGTGCCGCAAAAAGAGGCGCAGCTCGAGATCGAACATTTCTGGGCCGGCGCCCTGAAGCGCGCGGTCATCGACGGCGATGTCGAGACCGGCTCGGTCATGGCAGGCCAAAGCGTCGGCATGGTGACGCGCGAGCAATCGACCCGCGACATCATCGCGGAACTGGTGACGCAGGCGCTAAGCATGCTCGCCGACCGCGACGCAGCGCCGCCGTCGCGCGTCGCGCCGGTCCGCGCGGAGGGGTGATGGAACCCGGCGGCGCGGCGGTCACACCCTCCCGCCGCCTGCTTCGTCGGCTGCGGGATGCGATGGCGGGGACGGGCTCGGCCCAGTCCAAGCTCGACGCCATCGTGCGCCTGATCGCGGCCGACATGGTGGCCGAGGTCTGCTCCTGCTATGTGATGCGGCCCGGCGAAGTGCTGGAACTGTTCGCCACCGAAGGGTTGCGGCCCGAGGCGGTGCATAGCACGCGGCTGCGGGTCGGCGAAGGCTTGGTCGGCGTCATCGCCGCGACGGCGCTGCCGCTGTCGCTGTCGGACGCGCAAAGCCATCCCGACTTTGCCTATCGCCCGGAAACCGGCGAGGAAATCTACCATTCGCTGCTCGGCGTGCCGTTGCTCCGCGGCGGCCGCGTGGTCGGCGTGCTGGTGGTGCAGAACCGCACCCGACGCCACTACAGCGACGACGATATCGAGACCTTGCAGACGGTCGCGATGGTGGTCGCGGAACTGGCGGCGACCAGCGAGCTGATTCCGCCGGGCGCCTTGGGCGAGGCCGATTGGCCGCTGCTGGCGGCGTTGCGCCTCGAGGGCGTGCGCCTCAATGGCGGCTTGGCCAAGGGTGCCGCCGTGCTTCACGAGCCGCGCGTCGTCATCAAGCAGATCGTCGCCGAGGACCCCGCCGCCGAACTGCGCCGCGTGCGCGCCGCCATCGCCGCGATGCGGCAGTCGATCGACGACATGCTGGCGGCCGACGACGTCGCGGCCGGCGGCGAGCATCGCGACGTGCTCGAAGCCTATCGCATGTTCGCCGCGGACCACGGCTGGGCTCGGCGCATCACCGAGGCGGTGCAGAGCGGGCTCACCGCCGAGGCGGCGGTGCAAAAGGTTCAGGACGACAATCGGGCGCGCATGACGCAAGCGACCGACGCTTATCTGCGCGACCGGCTCGCCGATCTCGAGGATATCGGCAATCGGCTGCAACAGCATCTCGCCGGCAAGCCGCTGACCGCTGCGCGCGCCGAACTGCCCGACGAATTCATCCTGTTCGCGCGCGAAATGGGTCCGGCGGAGTTGCTGGATTATGACCGCAAGCGCCTCAAAGGCCTGGTGCTGGAGGAAGGCGCGCCCACTTCGCATGTCGCGATCATCGCGCGCGCCCTCGACATTCCGGTGGTCGGGCGGATCGAGAACGCGCTGGCTAAGATCGAGGCCGGGGACACGGTCATCGTCGACGGCGACGAGGCGCAGATCGTGCTTCGTCCCGGCGAGGACGTGCTGACCGCGGTCAATGCGCGGCTCGAGGCGCGCGCGGGCGAGCGACTCCGCTACGCGACGCTGCGCGATCTCCCCGCCGCGACGCGCGACGGCGCCCGCGTCACGCTCAACATCAACGCCGGCTTGCTGCTCGATCTGCCGCATCTCGACGAGACCGGCGCCGACGGTATCGGCCTGTTCCGCACCGAGTTGCTGTTCATGCTGCGCGAAAAGCTGCCCAACGTGACGCAGCAGGCGCAAACCTATCGCCGCGTGCTGGAGCAGGCGGGATCGCGGCCGGTGACGTTCCGCACGCTCGACATCGGCGGCGACAAGATTCTGCCTTACATGACCGGCGCGCGCGACGAGAACCCGGCGATGGGCTGGCGCGCCATCCGCATCTCGCTCGACCGGCCGGCGCTGCTGCGCCAGCAACTGCGCGCCATGATCGTCGCCGCGACGGGGCAGCATCTGCGTATCATGTTTCCGATGGTCGCCGACGGCGCCGAGTTCGAACAGGCGCGCGCGATCTTCGACCTCGAACGGGCGCGCGCCACGAATCTCGGCCACGAGCCGCCGAGCCGGATCGAGATCGGCGTCATGCTCGAAGTGCCGGCGCTGTTCTTCGAACTGCCGCAACTGTTGCCGAAGGTGGATTTCATCTCGGTCGGCACCAACGATCTGGTGCAGTTCCTCTATGCCGCCGACCGCAACAATCCGCGGCTCAGCGACCGCTACGATCCGCTGTCGGGGCCGGTGCTGCGGATGCTGCGGCAGCTCGCCTCGGCGTGCGGCGCGCACAATGTGCCGCTCGCGGTGTGCGGCGAGATGGCGGGCGAGCCGCTGTCGGCGCTGGCGCTGATCGGGATCGGCCTGCGCTCGCTCAGCATGTCGCCCGCCAATATCGGCCCGGTGAAGGAGATGGTGCGGAGCGTCGATCTGGCTTCGTTGGCGCCGCTGCTGGCGGACCTCGACGCGCTGCCGTCGCGCAGCTTGCGCGGCAAGCTGCGCGATTTCGCCCGCGACCACGGGGTCGCGGTATGACCGACACCGCGCTGCCGCCGGGCGACGAGCGGCTGCCGCCGCCGGTGGTCGATCTCACGATCGACGGCATCTGGCACTTGCCGCCGAGCGCGGACGCGCGGCGCGAGACCATCGCGATCACGACGTTCATCGCCGCCCTGTTGCTGCATCTGCTGGTGATCGGGCTGTTGCTGTCGGAATGGCGGACGGTGTCGCACCCGGGGATGCGGCCGCTGCAAGTGATGCTGCGGCAGGAACTGCCGAAACCGCCGGCGCCGCCCGCAGTCAAGAAACCGGAGCCGCCCAAGCCCAAGGCGGAACAGCCCAAGCCCAAGCCGCCCGAGCCGGAGAAACCGAAGCCCAAGGTCGAGGAAAAGCCCAAGCCGCCCGCCGCCGCCGAAGCCGCCGGAACTGAAGCCGCGCGAAGTCCGGTCCCGACCAGAAGACCGAGGCGGTGAAAACGGAAAAGCCGAAAGAGGAATTGCCCAAGGCGATGCCGATCCAGCCCAAGGCCGAGGAGGTGAAGCCGCCGCCCGAGCCGATGCCCGAGGTGCCGGAACCCAAGCCGACACCGCCGCGCGCCAGGGTGAAGGAGTCGGCGGCAGGCCGAGGACAAGTGGTGCCGCTCGAGGCGCTGCCGCCGGCGCTGCAGCCGCAGCGCCCGACGCAACCGCCGATCCGCAACCTGGTGCTGCGCCTGCCGGGACCCGGCGGCGGCACCGGCGACCGCGACTTTGTCGGCGACGCCTATCTCAACCGGCTCAAGGATTTGCTCGAGCAGAACCGGCTCTATCCGCCGGCCGGGGCGTTCGCCGGCACCGAGCGGCCGACAGCGGTGTTCGCGGTTCAGATCGAGCCGTCGGGCCAAATCGTCACCATCACCACGCTGGCCTCGACCGGCGTGCCGAAGATCGACGAGACCGCGCGCGAGATGATCACCAACAGCGAGCCGTTCCCCCATCTGCCGCCGGACTATCCGCAAATCCGCACCGTGATCACGGTGTTCCTGCCGATGTTCCCGGCGCGATGATCATTCCTGCTCCGCGCCCGTCGCGTTTGACTCTAACGATGCGGCATTGTTAGCTGCCGTCATGCCGCGTATCTCGATCGGCGATTGCCAACTTTATTACGAACGTCACGGCGCCGGCTTTCCGGTGATGTTCGCGAGCGGTCTCGGCGGCCACGCCAATTTCTGGCGCGAGCAGGTGCCGACGTTCGCCAAGCAGTTCGACGTCATCGTGCACGACATGCGCGGCGTCGGGCAAAGCGACGCGCTGCGCATGGCGTACACCGTCGAGGGCAACGCCGCCGACATGGTGGCGCTGATGGATGCGCTCGGCATCGAGCGCGCCCACGTCATCGGTCACGCCACCGGCAGCGCCGTCGCCCAGGTGCTTGCGATCGAACATCCCGAACGCCTGGCCAGCGTCGTGATTTCCGCGGGATGGGCGCGGCAGGATCCTTTCCTGCGCCGCGTCTACGCGCTACGCCGGGAGATCCTGACGGAATTGGGTCCGGCCGCCTATGTCCAAGCGTCGACCGTGATGCTGTACCCGCCGTTCTGGGTCGCGAAAAACAACGAGGCGCTGCGCCAGATGGAATCGCAGCAGCTCGCCGGCTTCAATCGGGACATCGTGCTGGCGCGTATCGACGCGCTGCTGGCCTTCGACCGCGCGGCCGACTTGCCGCGCATCAAGACCCCGACTCTGGTGATCGCGGCGGAAGACGATTTCGTCATTCCCTCCTATCTCTCGGAGGAATTGGCGCGGCTGATTCCGGGGGCCGAGGCCAAGTTCTTTTCCCAAGGCGGTCATTGCTTCATGCAGGTCAGCCCGCGCGAATTCAACCAGGCGGTGATGCCGTTCCTGGAGCAGCATACCCCGGCAAATCGCCGTTAATTTAAGCGCGATTTCAATCACTCATTAACCAACGTCGCTTATTTTTTGGCGCGTCTTTAGAGAGCGCCAATGCCCAGTCGTAATGCCCGTCTAGCCGCCGCCAAGCCATCGCCCGGCCTCGATGCCGAGGTGTTGCGCGTGGCGCTCGCCGCTGCCGGCGACGCGGCCTATGTCTGGGATCTGGCGGACGACCATATCGAGTGGGACGGCGCCGGCGCGGCGTTCGCGCGGCTGGGCGGTCCGGACGCGTTTCCCGACGGCAAGACCCTGACGGCGCGGCTTCACGCCGACGACCGGCGCAAGCGCAGCAACCGGTTGCAGGCGCACGTCACCATGGGCCGGGTCTACGAATGCGAGTTTCGCCTGGTGCTGGACGACGGCACCGAGTTCTGGGTGCACGATCGCGGCGCGATGTTGCCGAGCAAGCGGCTCGCCGGCGTCTGGCGCGTTCTCGGCGCCGCCGAGCGGGCGCGCGACAAGGTCGCGGTCGAGGACGAGCTCACCGGCCTCTATAATCGCCAACGCCTGCGCGAGGCGCTCGACTATGCCGTGACCGCGAGCCTGCGCACGGGACGGCCCGGCGGCTATCTCGTGGTCGGCGTCGACAAGCTCGGCAACGTCAACGACAGTTTCGGCGAGGATGTCGGCGACGCCGTGCTGATCGAAATCGGCCGCCGTCTCGAGCTGACCTTGCGCGCCAGCGACGTGTTGGGCCGCGTCGGCGCCGACCGTTTCGGTATCGTGCTGGCCGAGTGTCCCGAAGATCACGTCATCGTCGCGGCCGAACGGATTCTGACCGCAGTCAATCAAGAGCCGGTGCGCACCGGCGCCGGCCCGGTCTACGCCACCGTCTCGCTCGGTGCCGCCACGTTCCCCGAGCAGGGCAAGGTCGCGCAGGAAATCATGAATCGCGCCGAGCACGCGCTGACCGAAGCGAAGCGCGCCGGCCGCGATTGTTACACCTCGTACGCGCTTTCCGAGGAGCAGCGCCTGAAGCACCGCGCCGACATGGCGATGGGCGAGCGGGTGCAGCGCGCCTTGAAGGAAGACCGCGTCGTGTTCGCCTATCAGCCGGTGGTCGCCGCGGGCGAGACCGGCACCGTCGACTATTACGAATGCCTGCTGCGCATGATCGGCGAGGACGGCAAGCCCGTCGCCGCCTACGAATTCATTCCGGTGATCGAGCGCCTTGGCTTCGTCCGCATCATCGATCGCTATGTCATGGAGCGCGCGGTGCGCGAGGCGGCGGCCCATCCCGGCCTGTCCCTCGGCTTCAACATTTCCGGTGTCACCGCGACCGACCGTTCCTGGCTGCGCGCCATCACCCGCTTGCTGCGCGACCGCCCCGACGTGGCCCGCCGGCTCGTGGTCGAAATTACCGAGACCGCGGCCCTCGGCGACATCGAGGAGTGCGCGCGCTTCGTCGAGGCGCTGCACGCGCTCGGCTGCCGCGTCGCCATCGACGATTTCGGCGTCGGCTTCACCTCGCTGCGCCATATGCAAGTGCTCGCGGCCGACACTGTCAAGATCGACGGCTCGTTCGTCGCCGATCTCACCGACAAGGTCGAGAACCAGGTGTTCCTCCGCCACCTCGTCGGCATCGCCCACGGGCTCGGGTTCACCACCGTGGCCGAAGGCGTCGAGACCGTGGAGCAGGCCGCGATCCTGCGCCGCGAAGGCGTGCGGCTCCTCCAAGGCTATTTCTTCGCCAGGCCCAGACACGACGGCGCCCTGGACCGAATAGGTCCCTGCTTCCATCCTTTGTTCCGTCATTGCCGGGCTTGACCCGGCAATCCAAAGCCGGCGACGGCCGGTCGCTTGCCTCAGACCCGCGGGTCGAGCCCGCGGGTGACGACGCGTGGGCAATTCCCGTCGAGCCGAATCGGCATTACATTATGGAGACATCCGGGGACCAGCCATGGCCAAGGTCGAACTCTATACCACCCAATGGTGCGGCTATTGCGCCCGCGCCCGCGCGCTTGCTCGGCAAGAAGGGCGTGGCATTCACCGACATCGATGTCGACGCCGACAGTGCCAAGCGCGAGGAAATGATCCGCCGCTCCGGCGGCGGTACACCGTGCCGCAGATCTTCATCGACGGCGAGCATATCGGCGGCTCCGACGACTTGTTCGCGCTCGAACAATCGGGCGCGCTCGACCGCAAGCTCGGGCTGGCGCGGTGAGCGGCAGTTTCACCGCCGCCTGCCTGCAACTCTGCTCGACCCCCGAAGTCGAAGCCAATATCGCATCGGTGCGCGAACTCGCGTTGCGCGCGCGCGACCGGGGCGCCGATCTGATCATGACGCCCGAAGTCACCGACATGATGGAGCCGCGCCGCGACGCGGTGCTCGCCAAGGCCAAGCAAGAGGCCGAGCATGCCATGCTGGCCGCCTGCCGCGACCTCGCCCGTGAGACCGGCGCCTGGTTCCTGCTCGGCTCGGCGGTGGTCAAGCTCGCGGATGATCCGCTCCTCGCCAACCGCTCGTTCCTGATCGCGCCGGACGGCGGCATCGCCGCGCGCTACGACAAGATCCACATGTTCGACGTCGATCTGCCGACCGGCGAGAGCCGGCGCGAGTCCAAATCCTACCGCCCCGGCGCCGCGGCGGTGGTGGCCGATCTGCCGTGGGGCAAACTCGGCATGACGGTGTGCTACGACCTGCGCTTTCCCGATCTCTATCGCGCGCTGGCGCAGGCGGGCGCGTCGTTCCTGTCGATCCCGTCGGCCTTCACCGTGCCGACGGGGCGGGCGCATTGGCATGTGTTGATGCGGGCGCGCGCCATCGAGAATTTCTGCTTCGTGTTCGCGCCGGCGCAATCGGGCGAGCATGCCGGGGGCCGCAAGACCTACGGCCATTCGCTGATCGTGGCGCCGTGGGGCGAGGTTCTCGCCGAGGCCGAGGACGGGCCGGGCTTCGTCACGGCTTCGATCGATCCCGCCAAGGTCGCCGAGGCGCGCCGCGCGGTGCCGTCGCTGTCGCACGACCGGCCGTTCGCGCCACCTTCCGCGAAGCCGCTCGCGGCGGAATAGCTAGGGGGCCGGCACCTTTGCCGCCGCGCCCTTCACGGCGGCGATGCGTTGCATCATCGCGGGTTTCGGTTCCATCACTTCGCCCTGCTCGAAGGCGACCACCGTGAGGTCGCGCGAAAACGCGTCGAACAGCTCGTTCGGCCTCAGGAGGAAATCGGAATTGGTCGGGCGGCCGAAGCGCTCGTTGCCGCGCATGAAGGTCTCGTAGATCAGCACGCCACCCGGCGCCAGCGCGGCGATCAGATCGGGAAACAGGGGCCGGTGCAGATAGAGCGCCACGACGATGCCGTCGAAGCCGCCGCCGAGGCGCCACGGCCCACCGTCCTCGAGGTCGATCTCGACGATCTCGCAGCGCGGCGCGGCGGCGAAACGCGCGCGCAGCCCGTCGGCCTTGCGGTCGGCCGCGACGATCCTAAATCCATGGTCGAGCAGGAGCCTGGTATGGCGGCCCTGGTTGGCGGCCAGGTCGAGCACCCGCCCGCCCGGCGCGACCAGCGGCAGAAAACGCCGCACCCAGGCCGAGCTTGGCGAATCGTGGCCGTGGACGTTGATCCTCGGCGGTTCGCCGGGCGATATTGCAGATGCCATATTATGCTATAAGAGTAGGCACGGAATTGTGACGCAATGATTCTTTTCACCCTCCGCTGCGACAAGGGCCACGAGATCGAGGCCTGGTTCCGCGACAACGCCGCCTATACGCGCCAGCATGCGCGCGGCGAGATCGCGTGCCCGGAATGCGGCTCGAGCAAGATCGAGAAGGCGCCGATGGCCCCGCGCGTGGCGAAATCGCGCGGCGAGGCGGCGCCCCCGCCCGCCGCGCCGACGCCGCCGGAACAGCCGGAACGGCCGCCGACGCCGGCTGAGTTCCGCCGCGCCTTGCAGCAGATGCGCCGCTATGTCGAGACCAACTGCGAGGATGTCGGCCCGCGCTTCGCCGAGGAAGCGCGCAAGATCCACAAGGGCGAGGCGAAGTCGCGCGGCATTTACGGCGAGGCCACCGACGCCGAGTCCGAGGCGCTGGCCGACGACGGGATCGAGGTGGCGCGCATTCCCTGGGTCCCGACCAGCGACGCCTAAGCCCAAGCCCCAAAAGGAATTGCCGCGTTGACGACATTCGCGACCATCGACGGGGTCGATGTGAAGAACAGGCGCGTACTGCTGCGCGCCGATCTCAACGTGCCGATGAAGGACGGCAAGGTCGAAGACGCGACCCGCATCGAGCGCCTGGCGCCGACGATCGCCGAGCTCGCCGACAAAGGCGCGCGCGTTGTCGTACTGTCGCATTTCGGCCGGCCCAAGGGCAAGCCGGACCCGAAGGAATCGCTGAAGCCGCTGGTGCCGGCGCTGCAAGCGGCGCTCGGCAAGCGGCCGGTGCATTTCGCCGGCGACTGCGTCGGTCCGGAGGCGGAGCGCGCCGTCGACGCCTTGAAGCCCGGCGAAATCCTGCTCCTCGAGAACACGCGCTTCCACAAGGGCGAAGAGGCCAACGATCCGGTCTTCGCCAAGGCGCTCGCCAAGCTGGGCGACCTCTATGTCGATGACGCGTTCTCGGCGGCGCATCGCGCCCACGCCTCGACCGAAGGCGTGGCGCATCTGCTGCCCGCCTATGCCGGGCGGCTGATGCAGGCGGAGCTCGAGGCGCTGACCCTCGCGCTCGGCTCGCCCGCGCATCCGGTCGCGGCGATCGTCGGCGGCGCCAAGGTCTCGACCAAGCTCGATTTGTTGCAGCATCTGCTCGGCAAGGTCGACATCCTGATCATCGGCGGCGCCATGGCCAACACGCTGCTGCTGGCGGAGGGCCTCGGCGTCGGCACGTCGCTGGCCGAGCATGATATGGTGGACGTCGCGCGCGCGCTGCTCCGCGCCGCCAACAGCCAGGGCAGGGCGATCGTCCTGCCGACCGACGCGGTGGTGGCACCCGCCTTGAAACCCGATGTCGCGACGCGCACGGTCGCCGTCGACCAGGTGCCGCCTGACCAGATGATCCTCGATATCGGGCCGAAAACCGTCGCCGCCATCGAGGAGCGGCTGGGGCAATGCCGCACGCTGGTGTGGAACGGGCCGGTCGGCGCGTTCGAGACCAAGCCGTTCGATCGCGGCACCGTCGAGCTGGCGCGCGCCGTCGCGCGGCGGACCAAGGCGGGCAAGCTCGTGAGCATCGCCGGCGGCGGCGACACCGTTGCGGCGCTGACGGCGGCAGGGGTCGCCGGCGATCTGACCTATGTCTCGACGGCGGGCGGCGCGTTCCTCGAATGGCTCGAAGGCCGCACCCTTCCCGGCGTCGCCGCGCTGGAGCGGCATTAACCGTAGAAAAATTGTGCGCCGATTGGCGCGGCGCGGCTGCCCCGCGCCGGCGCTACAGTGGTGCCATGACCCCCGCCAATTCCGTCGCCGTCCGCCGCGCCGCCATCGTCGCCCAGCTTCAGGCCGAGACCGGCATCGACGAGGCGATGATCCGGCGTCTCGTCCACGGCTTCTACGACCGGGTCCGGGCCGATGACTTGCTGGCGCCGATCTTCGCCGCCCGCATCGCCGATTGGGCGCCGCATCTCGAGCGCATGTGCGCGTTCTGGTCGTCGGTGCTGTTGATGACCGGCCGCTATCACGGCCAGCCGATGCCGATGCACCTGCCGCTGCCGATCGGCGGCGCGCATTTCGATCGCTGGCTCGCCTTGTTCGAGGCCGCGGCGCGCGACCTCTGCCCGCCGCCCGCGGCCGTGGTCTTCATCGACCGCGCCCACCGTATCGGCGAGAGCCTCGAGCTCGGCATCGCGGTCGGGCGCGGCCGGGTTCTGGCCAAGGGCGAGCGGCTGGCCCCGCCCGAATAAGAACGCCGGGCGCCCGCCGGCCTTGTCCCGCGCGGCCGGCCAAGGTATCCATCAGCGATGCCCGAGACCACGAACGCTGCGCTGAAAGGGCCGGTGCACCGCGCGATTCCGGAAGGGGATAATCGCGAGCGGCTGCTGTGCCAGGATTGCGGCTTCATCCATTACCAGAATCCGAAGGTCGTGGTCGGCGCCGTCGTCACCTGGCAGGAGCAATTCCTGCTGTGCCGCCGCGCCATCGAGCCGCGGCGCGGCTTTTGGACCATGCCGGCGGGCTATCTCGAGCTCAACGAGGCGGCGACCGCGGGCGCCATGCGCGAGGCCTGGGAAGAGGCGCGCGCGCGCATCGTCATCGACGGGCTGCTCGCGATCTACGACGTGCCGCGCCTGAGCCAGATTCAGCTCATCTATCGCGCCCATCTCGACGCGCCCGAATTCGCGCCCGGGGAGGAGAGCCTCGAGGTCAAGCTCTGCCGCTGGGACGACATCCCCTGGTCCGAGCTGGCGTTTCCGTCGGTGCATTGGGGGCTGAAGCATCATCGCGAAAGCATGACGACGGGCGACTTCACCGCCCGCAACCAGACCTTCTGACCATGGCGGAGGTGGTTTCCGCCGCCATCAGTATCGCGTTCCACGGCGTCGCCTTCGCCATGGTGCTCTATCTCATCTCGGTCGGCTTGAGCGTCACCATGGGGCTGATGGGCTTCGTCAATCTGGCGCACGGCGTGTTCGCGGCGGCGGGCGGCTACGTCATGACCACGCTGTTCAACGACGAGGGCGTGCCGTTTCCGCTGGCGGTGGCGATCGCGGCGGTGTTCGTCGGCGTCGTCAGCATCGCGCTCGAGCGCACGCTCTACCGCCGCTTCTATGGCGGCGACGAGCTCGACCAGGTGCTGCTCACCATCGCGATCGTGTTCATCTCGATCGCCGGGGCGAAATATATCTGGGGCTCGCAGCAGGCGCCGATGCATCCGCCCGACTATCTCGCCGGCAGCTTCGAGCTCGGCGGCCGCGACTTCCCGACCTACCGCACCTTCATCATCGCCGCCGGCGCGGTGTTGGTGACGCTGCTGTGGCTCGGCCTCGACCGCACGCGCCTCGGCGCCAAGATTCGCGCCGCGGTCGATAACCGGCGCATGGCGCAGTCGGTCGGCATCGACACATCGGGCCTGTTCTCCTTCACGTTTGCGCTCGGCACCGGGCTGGCGGCGCTGGGCGGCGCGCTCGGCGCGGAGATATTGCCGGTGTTTCCGGGCTACGCGCTCGACAATCTGATCCTGTTCCTGATCGTGGTCGCGGTTGGCGGGCTCGGCACCGTCCGCGGCCCGTTCTTCGCGGCGCTGCTTCTGGGCGTCGCCGACACCGCGTTCAAGTACCTGGTGCCGGAGTTCGGCTCGTTTTTCATCTACGCGCTGACCCTGGCGATCCTGCTGGTGCGGCCCAAGGGCCTGTTCGGCCAGATCGGCCGCGCGTGAGCGGCACGCCGCTCTCCTCGGTCGCCGGCGCGGCGCCGCGCGACCGGCCGCTGCCCGACGCGGTGCGCGCGCTGGCCCGGCGGCACTATCCGCGCTGGTACGAGGCGGTGCCGTGGCTCGCCGCGATCGCCGGCTATTTCGCCTTCCCGGACTATCTGGCACTCGGCGCGCAGGTGTTCATTTCCATCCTTTTCGCGCTCGCGACCGATCTGATCCTCGGCTATGCCGGCGTCATCACCCTGGGCCAGGCCGCGTTTTTCGGCGCCGGCGCTTATGCCTGCGGCATCCTCTCGGCGCATGGCTGGACCGAGCCGCTAAGTCTCCTCGTCGCCGGCGCGGCGGCCGCGGCGCTGGTCGGGCTGCTCTCCGGCTTCGTCGTGCTGCGCACCACCGGCCTGACGCAGCTCATGCTGACATTGATCGTCGCGGTGATGCTGGGCGAGGCCGCCAACAAGGCGACCAGCGTCACCGGCGGCGCCAACGGCCTGCAAGGCATGGAGATCGGGTCGGTGTTCGGCGTGTTCGATTTCGATCTCTACGGCCGCACCGCGTATATCTATTGCCTCGCGGTGTTGTTCCTCGGCTGGCTTGCGGTGCGCACCATGGTCTATTCGCCGTTCGGCCGCTCGCTCACCGGGATTCGCGAAAGCGAGGCGCGGATGCACGCGATCGGCTCGCCGGTGTTCCGCCGCCGCCTCACCGCTTATGTCATCTCGGCGACGCTGTGCGGCGTCGCCGGCGCGCTCTTGGCCGAGACGACGTCGCTGGTGGCGCTCGACGCCCTGAGCTTCGAGCGCTCCGGCGCGGTGGTGATCATGCTGATCGTCGGCGGTCTCGGCCGGCTTTACGGCGCTTTCCTCGGCGTGCCGATCTACATGATTTTGCAAGACCGCTTCGCGCAGGCCGACCCGACCTATTGGTATTTCTGGATCGGCGTGTTCCTGCTGCTGATCGTGCTGTTCGCGCGCGGCGGCATTTTGGGATTGATCGAGCGCGCCGCGCGGCTGGTGCGGAAATGAGCGATGCGGCCCTCGAAACGCGCGGCCTCGAGCGCAGCTTCGGCGCGCTGGCGGTGACGCGGCACGTCGATTTCCGCCTGGAGCCGGGCGCGCGCCACGCGCTGATCGGCCCCAACGGCGCCGGCAAGACCACCTTCGTCAATCTCGTCACCGGCGCGCTGCGGCCGAGCGCGGGCCGGATTCTGCTCGGCGGCGCCGATGTCACCGCGTTGGCGCAGGAACAGCGCGTGAAGCGCGGCCTCGCCCGCACCTTCCAGATCAACACGCTGTTCCGCGGCCTCTCCGTCTTGGAGAATGTCTGCCTCGCGATCGGCGAGCGGCTCGGCACCGGCGGCCATTTGTTCCGGCCCGCGGGATCGCATCGCGAGGTGCTGCTCGCCGCCTACGCCTTGCTCGAACGCCTCCGCCTTGCCGACGACGCCAGCCGGCTGGTGAAAGAATTGCCCTATGGCCGCCAGCGCCTCGTGGAGATCGCGGTGGCGCTCGGCCTCGAGCCCAAGGTGCTGCTGCTCGACGAGCCGGCGGCCGGCGTGCCGTCGGCGGAAAGCGGCATCATCGTCGACGTCATCGAAAGCCTGCCCGCGGATTTGGCGCTGCTGATCATCGAGCACGACATGGATCTGGTGTTTCGCCTGGCGCGGCGGATTACCGTGCTGGTACAGGGCGCGATCCTGCTCGAAGGCGCGCCGCAAGAGATCGCCGCCGACAGCCGCGTCCGTGAAGTCTATCTGGGCGAGCGGGGCGGACGATGAAAAGCAAACTTGAACCACCAAGACACCAGGGCGCCAAGTTTTTCATTCTGTCTTGGCCCGCGAAGGCGGGCCATCCACGAATTTTTTCGTGTGCCCATCGCCGAAACCAATTCGTGGATGCCCCGGCCAAGCCGGGGCATGACGGCGATGGGTTGGATTTCTTGGTGTCTTGGTGTCTTGGTGGTTCCATTTTTCTATTTTTGCCGGCAGCCCCATGACCGACATCGGCCTCGTCCTCGACAATATTCGCGCCGGGTATGGCGAGACCGTGGTGCTCGATGGCGTGTCGCTGACTTTGCCGGCGCGGGCAACGCTGGCCTTGCTCGGCCGCAACGGCGTCGGCAAGTCGACGCTGCTCGCCACCGTCATGGGGCACACCACGCTGCATGGCGGCACCATTCGCTTGGACGGTCGCGACATTTCTCGCGCCGCCGCCTATCGCCGCAACCGGCTCGGCCTCGGGTGGGTCCCGCAGGAGCGCGAGATTTTCCGCTCGCTCACCGTGGCCGAGAATCTCGAGGTCGCCGAACCGCGCGGCGGCGCCCGGCGCTGGACGACGGAGCGCGTCTACGAGCTGTTTCCGCGCCTTGCGGAGCGCCGCCACAGTTTCGGCATCCAGCTTTCCGGCGGCGAGCAACAGATGCTCGCCATCGGCCGCGCGTTGATGAGCGACCCGAGCGTGGTGCTGATGGACGAGCCGCTTGAGGGGCTGGCGCCGGTGATCGTCGACGCGGTGCTGGCGGGGATCGAGAAGCTGCGCCACGACGACGATGTCGCGATCCTCCTGGTGGAGCAGCACGCCAAGCTCGCGCTCGGCGTCTGCGCCCAGGCGATGGTCCTCGACCGCGGCCGCGTCGTCTATGACGGCGACAGCGCGCCCTTGTTCGCCGACCCCGACAAGCTCTCCCAACTCATGGGCATCGAAGGCAGGGCCTAGCGGGCCCTTTAGATGCACCGCCCGCCATCGACCTCGAAGGCCACGCCGGTGATGAAGTCCGCCTCGTCGGAGGCGAGATAGAGCGCGGCGTTGGCGACGTCGCGCGGCTGGGCGAAGCGGCCGAGCGGGATCGACGACAGGAACTTGGCGCGGATCTCCGGCGTGTCGCCGCCCATGAACATCGGCAACAGCGGGGTCTCGCCCGCGACCGGGCACAGCGCGTTGACGCGGATCTTGTCGGGCGCCAGCTCGTGCGCCATCGACTTGGTCGCCATCACCGCCGCGCCCTTCGAGGCGCAGTACCAGACCAGGCCGCCGCGCGCGCGAAGACCCGCGGTCGAGGCGGTGTTGATGATGACGCCACCGCCGTGCCGCTTCATCGGCGGCACCATGTGCAGCGCCGAGAGATAGATCGACTTCACGTTGACGGCGAAGACGCGGTCGAACATTTCCTCCGGCACGTCGAGCATCGGCCCGTTCTTGTGCGTGGTGCCGGCATTGTTGACCATGATGTCGATGCGGCCGAACCGGTCGAGCGCCGCCTTCGCGAGGCTGCCCATCTCGGCGTTCTTCGAGACGTCGCCGTGGACATAGATTGCCGCGCCCTGGCCGTGCGCGCGCTCGATCTCGCCGGTGACGCGCTTGCCGCCGGCATCGGCGATGTCGTTGACGACGAGCTTGGCGCCTTCCTCGGCGAAACGCTTGGCGATCGCCTCGCCGAAGCCCGAGCCGCCGCCGGTAACGATCGCCACCTTGTTTTCAAGCCGCATGCTGACCTCCCTGTTGCATGTTCTTGTATCGCCTCGGCGCTCGCGCCACAATTCGGCATCGCGCTTTCGGATGAGGGCCATTCTCTCTCATTCGTCATTGCCGGGCTTGACCCGGCAATCTCAGGCAAGCGATGTGCGGTTGCCTGGGACCCCCGGATCAAGTCCGGGGGTGACGAAAAAAGGTGGCCGATTTTCCGGGAGCTTCTAACGAACGAATGGGGAGCCTTGCCATGCCCGACAATGACCTGTTTCCCGTCCCGCGGGACGTCGCGCTCCGCGCCTGGGTCAACGACGCCAAGTACAAGGCGATGTACGAGCAATCGCTCGCCGACCCGGACAAATTCTGGGGCGAGCAGGGCAAGCGGCTCCACTGGATCAAGCCCTATACCAAGGTGAAGAACACCAGCTTCACTGGCGAGGTCAGCATCAAATGGTTCGAGGACGGCACCCTCAACGCCTCCTACAATTGCGTCGACCGCCATCTCCAATTGCGCGCGGACCAGACCGCGATCCTGTGGGAGGGCGACGATCCCAACGAGTTCGAAGCACGTCTCCTATTCGGAGTTGCATCAGAATGTCTGCCGCCTCGCCAACGTGCTGAAGGCGCACGGCGTCAAGAAGGGCGACCGCGTCACCATCTATCTGCCGATGATCCCGGAGACGGCGTACGCGATGCTCGCCTGCGCGCGCATCGGCGCGATTCATTCCGTGATCTTCGCCGGTTTCTCGCCCGAAAGCATCGCCGGCCGCATCAAGGATTGCGGTTCGACCGTCATCCTCACCGCCGACGAGGGACTGCGCGGCGGCCGCAAGATTCCGTTGAAGGCCAATGTCGACGAAGCCTTGAACCAATGTCCCGAGGTCGTGACCTGCATCGTGGTGAAGCGCACCGGCGCCGCGGTCGGCTGGGACGGAAACCGCGACTATTGGTGGGACGATGAGATGGCGAAGGCGAGCAGCGATTGCCCGCCCGCCGAACTCAGCGCGGAAGACCCGCTGTTCATCCTCTACACCTCGGGTTCGACCGGAAAGCCCAAGGGCGTGCTGCACACGACGGGCGGCTATCTCACCTTCGTGTCGATGACGCACCAGTACGTCTTCGATTATCACGACGGCGACATTTACATGTGCACCGCCGATGTCGGCTGGGTGACGGGGCACAGCTACATCGTTTACGGCCCGCTGTCCAACGGCGCCACCACCGTGATGTTCGAAGGCGTGCCCAACTATCCCGACAGCTCGCGGTTCTGGCAGGTCGTCGACAAGCACAAGATCAACATCTTTTACACCGCGCCGACCGCGATCCGCGCGCTGATGCGCGAAGGCGAGGCGCCGGTGAAAAAGACCTCGCGCAAGTCGCTGAAGCTGCTCGGCACCGTCGGCGAGCCGATCAATCCCGAGGCGTGGCTGTGGTACCACCGCGTCGTTGGCGACGGCTCGCGTGCCGATCGTCGATACCTGGTGGCAGACCGAGACCGGCGGCATCCTGATCACGCCGCTGCCCGGCGCTACGGCGCTCAAGCCCGGCTCGGCGACGCGCCCGTTCTTCGGCGTCAAGCCGGAGATCGTCGACGCCAACGGCAACGTGCTCGACGGCGCGACCGAGGGCAATCTGTGCATCGCCGACAGTTGGCCCGGGCAGATGCGCACCGTGTTCGGCGACCATAAACGCTTCGTCGAGACATATTTCTCGGCCTATCCAGGCAAGTATTTCACCGGCGACGGCGCGCGCCGCGACGCGGACGGCTATTACTGGATCACCGGCCGCGTCGACGACGTCATCAACGTCTCGGGCCATCGCATCGGCACTGCCGAAATCGAATCGGCGCTGGTCGCCGACCCCAAGGTCGCCGAGGCGGCGGTAGTGGGCTATCCGCACGACATCAAAGGGCAGGGCATCTACGCCTATGTCACGCTGAAGATGGGCGTCGAGCCGAGCGAGGGCCTGCGCAAGGAATTGCTCCAGACCGTGCGCAAGGAAATCGGGCCGATCGCGCTGCCCGACCTGATCCAATGGGCGCCGGGCCTGCCCAAGACGCGCTCGGGCAAGATCATGCGCCGCATCCTGCGCAAGATCGCCGCCAATGAGCACGACCAGCTCGGCGACGTGACCACCCTCGCCGACCCGGGCGTGGTCAAGGACCTGGTCGATAACCGGATGAACCGGGGGTAGCAGCTAGGACGCGAGGCGCATCACCACCGGGACATGGTCGGAGCATAGTTCCCAGTCGCGCGCCTCGCGATGCACGGTGGCGCCGATCAGCCGGTCCTTCAGCGGCGGCGTCACCCAGATATGGTCGAGGCGCCGGCCGCGGTCGGACTTGGCCCAATCGATGTTGCGGTAGCTCCACCACGTATAGAGCTTCTCGCTCGCCGGCACGAAATGGCGCACCGCGTCGACGAAGCGCGCCGCCTTTTGCAGTGCCTTCAGCTTCTTCACCTCCACCGGCGTGTGGCTGACCACTTTGAGCAATTGCTTGTGCGACCAGACGTCGTTCGGCAAGGGCGCGATGTTGAGATCGCCGACCAGCACCATCGGCTTCGCGGCGCGGCGCTCGGTCTTGAACCACGCCGTGATCTCGTCGAGGAATTGGAGCTTGTGCTTAAATTTCGGGTTCTCGTCGGGATCGGGAATGTCGCCGCCGGCCGGAACATAGATGTCGTGCAGCTCGATGCCGTTCGCCAGCGTGACATGGCCGTGCCGGCAATCGCTGCGCTCGCACCAGCTTTGGGTGCCGTGGCCGTCGAACGGGATCCGCGAGATCACCGCGACGCCGTTATAGGCCTTCATACCGTGCACGAGCTGATGCTCGTAGCCCAGCGCCGCGAACGCCGCGCGCGGGAAATGCTCGTCGGGCGTCTTGGTCTCCTGGAGGCACAGCACGTCGGGGTCGGCCTCGTGGAGGAATTTCTTCACCACCTCGACCCGTAGCCGGACCGAATTGATGTTCCACGTCGCAATCGTGATCGCCATGGCGGAGCACACTATCGGCGGCGGCGGATTTGGGTCAATCGTGTGTCGGGATCGTGCCGAACGCGGCTTAAACACGGCGGCGAACGCCTTACTGGCTCCATATTCGCGGCCTTGAATCGCACCAGTGCCACTAATCCAGTGGCACTGAGGAGAGAGGTGCGAAAATGAATGCGAAATATGTTTTGGGCTCGCTCATTCTGGCGAGCGGTATCGCCCTGGCGGCGCCCGGCTTCGCGCAGGATCGGACCTACCCGAACGGCGAACGTCCCGGCAGCTACGGCATGGATGTCGCGCCGGGCGGCGGCGCCTATAGCCGTGCCGACGTCGCGGCCGAACCGGGCGATCGGATGAGTCATCCGGTGGTCGGCGAGCGTCGCGCGCCGAGCGGCGTCGCTCAGGGCTCGCTCGCCCATGTGGACGCGGTCGAGGATGCCGAGACCGCGCGGCTCAATCAGCAGCAGCTCAACGGCCAGACCGCGCAATTGCCGAACAACGAATAATGGCAGTGCCGGGGTTACGCGGAAGGCCGGGCGGCGACGTCCGGCCTTCCGTTTTCGGCCGCGGCGTTAACCATTGCGCATGCCATCGTAACCAATGCCGCCTTGTCGATGGTTAAATTCACCGTCCAAATGCCCCATCCAGCGGAAAGAGGGGCACATCAATGACGCTGAAACTGGTTTTGGGCGCGCTTGCCGTGGCGGGCATGGCCGTGTTTTCGCTTCCGGCCTCGGCCCATCACCATCATCGTTGGCATCATCACGGTGGCTATGGCCTCGATGTCGCACCCGGCGGCGGTCACTATACCAAGCGGGACATCATCAACGAATCCACGTTCCGGATGAGCCATCCCCGTGTCGGCGAGCCGTGCGCGCCGAGCGTTGTCGCGCGCCGGCCGCATCGCTATATCAACCGAGTCGAGATGGTCATGACGGCGAACCTCAATCTGGAGCAGGTCCACCACCATCGGTGGAAGCACCATCGGTAACCCGAGCGATTCCCCTTGACTTTCGACAGGTAAGGCGGCGCCATTCCGCCAAAGAACGGCCCGTTACCGGGGGCCAAGCGTCTCTTAGGAGCGGAGTCATGGGTTCATTCAGTTTGGTTCATTGGTTGGTGGTGCTGGCGATCGTCGTCCTGCTGTTCGGCGCGGGCAAGCTGCCGCGCGTCATGGGCGACTTCGCCAAAGGCATCAAGGCGTTCAAATCCGGCATGAAAGAGGAAGAGAGCGCCGACGCCGGCAAGCCGGCGGCTCAAGTCACGACGCAAGCCAATGCCGCGGCGACCCCCAGCGTCGCCGGCGAGACGGTACAAAAAACCGGCTGAGTTGCGGGTTCGGCTTTTTGGCGCCGGCCTAAGCTGCCTATAATATCCCCGACCAATAAACCGGCGGGGCATTTCCATGAGCGACGAGCGTTTCCAACTGCCTGCGGCCGACGCCATGACGCCGGAGCAGAAGCGCATGGCCGACGCCATCGTCGCCGGCCCTCGCGGCTCGCTGCGCGGCCCGTTCCCGGTCTTCATCCACAGTCCGGCGATGGGCGATCTGGCGCAGCGCCTCGGCGCCTATGTCCGGTTCGAAAGCGTGCTGCCGGCGACGCTGCGCGAGTTGGCCATCCTGATGACGGCGCGATTTTGGACCGCGCAGTATGAATGGTATGCGCATCGCGAGCTGGCGCTGAAGGCCGGGCTGAACCCGGCGATCATCGACGCGATCGCGGGCGGCAAGCAGCCGGCCGATCTCAGCCGCGAGGAACGGATCGTCTACGATTTCGCCAATGAATTGCTGACGACCAAGCAAGTCGGCGACCCAACCTTCGCCGCGGCGAAAGCCGCGTTCGGCCAGCACGGTGTCGTCGATCTGATCGGGACGATGGGCTACTACTCGCTGGTGGCGATGGCGCTCAACGTCAACCGCACCGCTCTGCCGCCGGGCGCCGTGCCCTTGGCGCCGCTCGCGCGATGACGCAACGCGGCTCATCGCTCGCCGCCAATCTGGCGCTGGCGGTCGGGGTCGCGGCGGTCGCGGCGATCGTGGTGGTCGTCGCCACGCCGCGTCACGGCGATGTCGTCCGGTCGGCCGCGCTCCCACATCCGGCCAAGACCAGCGTCTATGTCGCCCTGCCGCCGGTTCAGCAGGCCGACGTCGCGCCGCCCGACGATTCTATTGCGCGCCACCGGCGCGCTCGAGCCGTTCGAGCCGCCGGCGCCGCCGATGCTCGAAGCGTCGGCGCCGACCAAGCGCCCCGCCGGCGAGCAGGTCGCGGCGCTGACGCCGCCCGAGGCACACGCCAACCGTCGTGCCGCCGCCGCTCCGTACCGTTGAATTGGAGAATCGACGAGATCCATCCGGTGCCCCAACGCGATGAGCCGATGCGGCGCGTGACGATCGTCGATCGCGACGAACCTGCCATGCCGCCGAAGCACGCGGACGCGGCGCGGCCGCGCCGCTCCGACGCCTTGGAAGATCGAGCGCGGGCGGCGCCGGAGTCCGAACAAGTCGGCGTCAAGCTCGCCGGCCCGGCGATCGTGACCGGGGCGCTGGAGCTGAACATCGCCGGCAAGCCGTTGCGGCTGTTCGGCGTCAAGCCGCCCGCGAGCGGCGATATGTGCGCGCCCACCGCCGACTATGCCGCGCGCGCCTGTCCCGACGTGTCGCGGCAGGCGCTGGCGGCGCGCATCGGGCCAGAGGGCGAGGTGTCGTGCCGCATTCTGGCGACGGGCGGGCGGCAGGCGCTGCCGGCGGTGTGCAAGGACAGCACCGGCGCCGATCTCGCCAGCTATCTCGTCGCGCACGGTTTCGCGCTTGCCGAACCCAACGATATGATGATCGACTATTCCGCGGCCGAAACGCAGGCCAAGAACGCGCATACCGGCCTGTGGAGCTACCGCTGACCAACCGCTGACACCTCAGCCAACACGACAGGAACAACATGGCCGCCCGTTTCGAAGGCACCGATACCTATGTCGCCACGGAGGATCTGAACGTCGCGGTCAATGCCGCGATCGCGCTGGAACGGCCGCTGCTGGTCAAGGGCGAGCCCGGCACCGGCAAGACCATTCTCGCCGAGGAAATCGCCAAGGCGCTGGGCAAGGCGCTGATCGCCTGGCACATCAAGTCGACCACCAAGGCGCAGCAGGGGCTGTACGAATACGACGCGGTGGCGCGGCTGCGCGACGGCCAGCTCGGCGACGCCAAGGTCCACGACATCGCCAACTACATCAAGCGCGGCAAGCTGTGGGACGCCTTCACCGCCGACGACGCGGCCGGTGCTGCTGATCGACGAGATCGACAAGGCCGACATCGAGTTCCCCAACGACCTGCTGCTCGAGCTCGACCGCATGGAGTTCCATGTCTACGAGACCAAGGAGCGCGTGGCCGCGCGGCACCGGCCGATCGTGGTCATCACCTCGAACAACGAAAAGGAACTGCCCGACGCGTTCCTGCGCCGCTGCTTCTTCCACTACATCCGCTTTCCCGACCGCGAGACCATGGCGCAGATCGTCCAGGTGCATTTTCCCGGACATCCAGAAGAACCTGGTGCGCGAGGCGCTGAACGCGTTCTACGAATTGCGCGACGTGCCGGGCCTGAAGAAAAAGCCCTCGACCTCCGAACTGCTCGACTGGCTGAAGCTGCTGATGGTCGAGGACATCCCGCCCGAGACGCTGCGCTCCAAGGACCCGGCAAGCTGGTGCCGCCGCTCTACGGCGCGCTCCTCAAGAGCGAGCAGGACGTGCACCTCTTGGAGCGCCTGGCGTTCCTGAACCGCCGCGAGCGGGGCTGATGCAAGAGCGAGGGGCGTCCTTCGACTACTCGGCCCGATTTCATCGGGCCTGCGTGCTCAGGATGAGGAACAGCTTTACCTCATCCCGAGCGCGGAGCGCCGCGTTGGCGGCGCGAGCAGTCGAGGGACGCACGGGAGGCTCCGCCATGTTCGTCAACTTCTTCCTCGAACTGCGCCAGGCCAAGGTGCCGGTGTCCTTGCGCGAATATCTGACGCTGATGGAGGCGATGGACAAACGCCTCGCCGACTACGACGTCGAGGATTTCTATTACCTGTCGCGCGCGACGCTGGTGAAGGACGAACGCAATCTCGACAAATTCGACCGCGTCTTCGGCCACGTCTTCAAGGGGCTGGAGACGCCGCCCGACGCGGCCGCCGCGATCCCCGAGGAATGGCTCAAGGCGCTGATGGAAAAGCTTCTCACCGACGAGGAAAAGAAGAACATCCAGGCGCTGGGCGGCATCGACAAATTGATGGAGCTGCTGAAACAGCGCCTCGCCGAGCAGAAGGGCCGCCACGAGGGCGGCAAGAAATGGATCGGCACCGGCGGCACGTCGCCCTTCGGCAACAGCGGCTACAACCCCGAAGGCGTCAAGATCGGTCAGGGTCGCGAAGGCGACGATCCGACTAAGGACGGTCCGCGGAAGGGCCACGGCACCGCGGTCAAGGTCTGGGAGAAGCGCGAGTTCCGCAATCTCGACGACAAGATCGAGCTCGGCACGCGCAACATGAAGGTGGCGCTGCGCCGCCTGCGCAAGTTCGCGCGCGAGGGCGCCGCCGAGGAGCTCGATCTCGACGACACGATCCGCTCCACGGCGAAGAACGCCGGCTGGCTCGATCTCAAACTGGTGCCGGAGCGGCACAACGCGGTGAAGGTGCTGTTGCTGCTCGATATCGGCGGCTCGATGAGCGGCCATGTCCGCACCTGCCAGGAACTGTTCTCGGCGGCGCGCGCCGAGTTCAAGCATCTCGAAAGCTTCTACTTCCACAATTGCCCGTATGAATCGCTGTGGCGCGACGCGCATCGCCGCCACGTCGACAAGACGCCGACCTTCGAGGTCATGCACACCTACGATTCGAGCTACAAGCTGATCTTCGTCGGCGACGCCAGCATGGGACCGTACGAGATCACCCAGCCCGGCGGCTCGGTCGAGCATTGGAACGAAGAGGCGGGCGATGTCTGGCTCAAGCGCCTGACCACCACCTACGGCAAGGCGGTGTGGCTCAATCCGGTGCCGGAGCAGTTCTGGGACGGCATGAGTTCGATCGAGCTGGTGCGCGACAAGATGGAGGGGCGGATGTTCCCGCTCACGCTCGACGGGCTCGACCGCGCGATGCGGGAACTGGCGCGATAACAACGACAGTTCATTATCTCTTATCGTCAGCCGCGCCCCGGTATGACAGTCTGGGGTGACCCACGAGTCCGGAGCCATTGACCGGCTCATCACCTACATTTTTCGTCATGCCCCGGCTTGGCCGGGGCATCCACGAATGGTTCGGGCGACGGCAAAGAAAAAAATTCGTGGGTGGCCCGCCTTCGCGGGCCATGACGCTCGTTGGGGCGTCTGTCTGCGTTCCTCCCTCTATCCCCTGGCGCGGGCCGCCGCGGCCTGGCCGGCGGCAGCGCCGCTGGCCGCGGCCGCGTCGCTGAGGAATCCTTCCGGTCCGACCCAGTCGCCCGCGATATGGAGACGATCATTCTCGGGCAGCCGCACCGGGGCGCGTGCGCCAAAACCGCCGAGCGCCGCTTGCGGATAGTCGTTCGCGACCAGCATCAAGGGAAGGCGTTGCCGGGCGATCTCCAGCGTTCGCCAACCCGGTTGTAGGAGGTCCACCAGGGATTCGAGCTCGTCGAATCCGTCGCGGCCGACAACCTCATTGTTGCCGAGATAGCGCGAGACATAAATCAAGGCGGCACCGGACGGCGCGAGACGCGCGGCGGCGGAGTGGACCGAGAAATATAACGGCTTCACGAGACCGAGGGCGTAGGTGTGGCGCGGTTCGGGCAAAGACGTGAGGCCGAGATCCAGGCACATCGCGCGCACCGGCCGAACCCGCTCCCTCGCCGTGCGAAGCGACGGGAGCTCCGGTGCCAGACGTTGGGCGTCGCGAGGCCCGACCGCCAGAACCCCCGTCCTGGCATTACGTGTATGACCGTCGGCGAAGCGGACCGTGATCCCGTCGCTCGCCGGATCGACCGCGGAAACGGTGGAAGAGGTTCGGATTTGGACGCCAAGCGCGCCGGCGGCACGGTGCAATCCCTCCACCAGGGTGCCCCATCCGTCGTCGACATAGAGGACGCCTTTGAATCCCAACCGGACTTGGGCGATGGCGGCCGACGCGTCGAGGTTTTCTGGCGCGTGGCAGTAGGTGGTCAACCGTACCAGGACTTCGAGCACAGCCCTCACGGTCTCATTTGCGCTAATACGGCTCAGAAAGTGCGCGACGCTTTCGCCTGAGTCCGGCGCGATCTTTCCCGCCAATGCCTCCATCGAACGCGACATCGCGCGCCGGCCGTCATCGTCCAACAGGTCGGTGCGCGCGATCGCACCCGGCGAGAACGGCATCAGGCTCAATCGCGTGTCCGTTACAGCAAGAGCTCCTTGCAGATCGAGCGCCGACCCGGTGTAGGCGACCTGTAGCCGACCGAGAGCGCGGCCGAAAGCGCCCGCGCGATAAAGCGCATGCGGCCCCTGATTGAAATGAAAGCCATCGATGGATCGGGTACGCGCTCGCCCGCCTAATTCCGCATAGGAACTCGTATAACTCGACTGAAGCACCGGCCCGCGCCGCTTCCGACGCGGCGATCAGACCTGCGATTCCGCCGCCCACCACGATCACGTCGGTTTCCGCTGCCATCGACGGTCCTTTAAATTCGGATAATTTGTATCCGATTTAACTTATATGCTAACGATCCGCAATGAGATTGAATGAAGGAGTTGAATGGGCCGTGCACGTCTGCGCCGTGCTGGCCGCGCTCCCGCCCGGAAGCGGCCTGTCGGCGGCGGCACTGGCCGCCTATCACGACCTCCCGCCGAGTTATATGGCCAAGCAATTGCAGGCTTTGTCGAAGGCGGGCATCGTCACGTCGCAACGCGGCGTCCGGGGCGGGTATCGCCTTGCGCGCCGGCCGAGAGAGATTTCGCTCTGGGACATCACGACAGCCATCGAAGGGGCGGGACCGTCATTTCGATGCCGGGAGATTCGTCGCCGTGGGCCCTGCCGTTCGCCACCGAAGAGCTGCCGTAGGGCTTGCCCGATCGCGGCGGCCTTCTTGGCGGCGGAAGACGCCTATCGGAAGTTGCTCAGCGAGAAGACGGTCGCGGATATGGTCATCGAAGCCGCGCCGGCCCTCGACGCCGCTTGGCGGAAGCGATTCCAGGCCTGGCTTTCGGAGGCGGCAACGCGCAGCGAAGCGTCTCGGCGCTGAAACGCGGCCCGAGAGGTTGCCCCAATCACAAAAAATGACTCGCCAAAAAGGGCTTGCAAAATTACGCAAAGAGCGTTATATTAGTCCCGATGGTCCGCCAAACTCCTTCGTTTTTTAGCAAGTCAGTAACGCTAAGTACGTCGATGGCGCATCACATAAAAAAATTTCGGAACGAAGCCAATTTGCCGGTACGGGGCGGCACCGCTAACCATTTGGCTGATAAATGGCTGCAAATATCAGCGGGAACAGCCAGCTTCCCGTTCGGCGGTCGCGGCGCGGCATGGCTGCAAATATCAGCGGGAACAGCCAGCGTCGCTCGGAGCGATAGCGGCGCCGCGCGGCGCCAGCGTCCGCTAAATCTTGAAGCTCTCCAGCGTTTCCGGGGCGAACAGTTCCTCGGGTTGGAAGCGGCGCGGCGACAGGCCCTGCTCATGGTGATAGCGCAGGAACGTGTCGAGCACATGCCGGTTCGGCGCGAAGCCGTAGGACCACCAATCCGGCCCCATCAGTTCGCGCGCCTCCTCCACCGCCGCCAATTGCCACGGCAGCATGGTGTGAAGCGCGGCGGAGATCGAAAGATTGTCGTAGGCGACCCGTTGGGCACGGGCGAACGCCTTGAACAGCGATTGCGCCACCCAGGGATTGGCCTCGTAAACGTCGCGGCGGATGACCACGACGTGCATGATCGGAAAAATCTTGGTCTTGCGGAAATAGTCGCGCTCCACGGCGACATAATCGGGAAACAGCCGCCGCACCGCGTCGGGCCGGGTGAAAAACGTGGAGGGAGCGCGCGCGGTGTGGAGCGCGTCGATCGCGCCGTCGGCGATCATCCGCGACAGGGTCTGGTCCGGACCGATCGGCCGCAGGCGAAAGCGGGGCGGCAGGTTGACCGCGATCTTCTCGTCGCGGCCGGTCTCTTCCTCGCCGCCGGCGAAATAGTTGACGCCGTCCGGCGCCACGCCGTATTCGTCCTGGAGGATGCCGCGAATCCAGACCGGCGCGGTCATTTGATATTCCGGCACGCCGACGCGCTTGCCGGCGAGATCGGCGGGCTTTTCGACGCCGCTCTTGGCCGAGACGAAAATGCTGCCGTGGCGGAACATGCGCGAGACGAAGGCCGGAATCGCGATGAATGCCGGCTCCGCGGCGGCCCGCGACAGCGTGTACGACGACAAGCGACATTTCCGCCGCGTCGAATTCGCGATGGCGCAGCATGCGGAAAAACGTCTCCTCGACCGGCAGGTTCAGGCAGGTGAGGTCGATGCCGTCCGGCCGCGCCTCGCCGTCGAACAAGGAGCGGGTGCGATCGTAGTTCCAGCAGGCAAGGGTAAGCTTGAGACGTGCCATGGCGTCAGTCTATCGGGTGGCGCCCTTGCACAAAAGCGCGGCTCTCTGTCATGTGTAGGCGCGTGCCGGGTTAGCTCAGCGGTAGAGCAGCGGTTTTGTAAACCGAAGGTCGGGGGTTCAATCCCCTCACCCGGCACCAATGAAAACAAGCACGGCCAAGACTCGGCCTTGGCGCTGCTTGGCGCCGTTGGCGAAAAACGAAAGTCAATGACTTCCGGCGGCCGCGCCGAAGATCGTTGCCAGGCTAAGGATCAGCAGCACCCAGTGAAAGCGCTGAACCAGCGCGAAGGTGCTATCCGGCGCGCGCCGCGCCCGCGCTGTGAGCCAGCGGTGGAGGAACAATGGCTCGGCGACGAACAACATCAGCGTGAACAGAATCCATACCAGGACCATTGCGTCCAACCACCAATAGGCGACTGTCAGTAATTCCCCCCAAAGATGGAGACGATCGACCATATAGAAGCCGCTCAGGCCCGCGATCAGCGTTGTCACGCGAGCCTGCGAGGCGAAGCGGCGCTCGATCGCGTCGAAGAAGACAAGCTGCTCCTCCGCTTTCTTCATGCGCCGCACGGCAGGCAGCAACACGGTTGTGACCATCCCGACGCCGCCGATCCACAGCACGACAGCCAGGACATGAATTGCGATCGCGATGCTGAAGTCACTCATGCCTTCCCCCGCTATTCGGCCGATGGCGCGGCCGACCGACGACGCCGCGTGAGCATCGCCGCACGAGCCGGCGTCGGCGAACTAGTAGCTGCCCGCGGATGCGAATTTGGCGGGATATTGCCGCGCCTTGAAGAGCTTAACCGCGTCGGCGAGATGCATGGATACGATGCGCGCATAGGCATCGGCGACTTTCCCAAGCAGTTCGGCCTCGTCGGCCAGAACGCCTTGCCTTTTGTAAGACGCTATCTTGTCGCGGACTGGCCGCTCCAGCTCCACATATTCATGCACCTTTGCGATGGCCGCTGCCAGCTGAGGATAATCCTCCATCGGCTTCGGCACACAAGGCAGAGCAGCCCACAAACGCGCCGCTCTGGTCGCATCGCCATTCGCCGCGAAGAACTCATCCTGACTTTGGATTGTCCATGCGTCGCCGCTCCTGGCGCAGGCGTATTGCTTCGCGCTGGCCCCGGTAAAGCGAAATAGGGCCGGTTCGGTCATGGCGACGGTCGCTGAATTTTCGCGTCGAAGCGCAGCGGCATGGCCCGCCTCGCCAATCGGATTCTGGCTTGCCGCTTTCAGGGTCCGGCTGGGGGTTTCATCGTTTGAAAGAAGCGTGTAAGTGACGCCGCATCCCGGTTTGCTGCAGGGCAGGAAAAGATGCCCTTTCGCCATCGCAATTGAGTGAGGGTATCGATGAGCCGTGTCATGAACGACGCGGTACGTACCGGATTTTACACAAATCTCTCCTGCACGTGACATAAAGGTTGTCCTCTTCGTTCGGCGTCGCGAGTTCGCTCCGGCCCTGACAGCCATATCTGCCTGCGGCTAATTTCTGGTAAACCGCCGATCAAAGTTTAGATTGTTTCCGGTCTTTTTGGCCGAGACCGGCATCGCCATCCGTTTGAGCGGGTCGATCGGACTTATTGCAATCTGACGGTGACTTCTGTCACGTTCATTTAGGACACGATGGTCTCGATCCTGCATGACTTCCCGGCGGTAGCCGAACGGCGGCCGTCCGCCGGCGCGGCTCACCCCTAGTTATGGAGCGGACATGACCAAGGTCACCTATGAAATCGTCGAGCACGACGGCGGCTGGGCCTATCGGGTCGGCGACGTCTATTCCGAGACGTTCCCGTCTCACGACCTGGCCCGAAAGGCTGCGGAACGGGCGGCCCGCGAGCAGGTCATTGCCGGCGAAACCACCGGCATCTCGTACGAAGATAAGCAAGGCCGCTGGCTTGACGAAGTAGCCCGCGGCGACGATCGCCCTGAAACCGACGTCGAGGGCTGAGCGTTCTGTCGTCGGAGCGAGCGTCATGCCCTCGCCAGCATCGATAAGCAATCCGGGCGAATTGCTGAAATGCATCGTCGTCGCGCTGTGCCTCACTGCGGGCGGCGGCCCCGTCTGGGCGCAAACGCCGGCCGCGCCCTCGGTGCTGGTGGCGCCGGTAGCGAGCCAAGCAGATCGTCGATACCAGCGATTTCGTCGGCCGCGTCACGGCGATCGACAAGGTCGACATCGTGGCGCGGGTGCCGGGCTATATCGAGCAGCGATCGTTCACCGAGGGTCAACTGGTCAAGAAGGGCGATCTGCTGTTCCGCATCGAGCAGGATACCTATAAGGCCGCCGTCGAGCAGCAACGCGCCAATCTCGCCAAGGCCAACGCGATCGAGATCAATGCGGCTCGGCAACTGGCGCGCGGCAAGGCGCTGTTGCCAAACGAATTCGTCCCCAAAGCCACGGTCGATCAGCAGGTCGCCGCGCAGGCCAGCGCGCAGGCCGACATCATGGAGGCGCAGGCCGCGCTCGATCAGGCGTCGATCAATCTCGGGTATACCGAAATCCGCTCGCCGATCGACGGCCGCATCGGCATCGCCAATTTCACCGTCGGCAATTTGGTCGGACCCAACACAGGCAGTCTGGCGACCATCGTCAGTTTCGATCCGATCTACGTCGTGTTCCCGGCCAGCGAGCGAGACGTGCTTGAATTCAAGCGCCGCCTGCTCGCGGGCGGACCGCAGAACGGGCGGGTCATGGTGCGGGTCCGGCTATCCGACGGCACGCTCTATCCCGATCCGGGTTACGCCAATTTCCTCGATATCCAGGCCGATCCCAGCACCGACACGGTGGCGGTGCGCGCAGAATTCCCCAACAAGCAGGCGCTGCTGGTCCCGGGCGGCATCGTCGGCGTGCAGATCCAGCGCGGCGCGCCGCGCGAGGCGCTCCTGGTTCCGCAAACCGCGATCCAGCTCGACCAGGCCGGCAGCTATGCGCTCGTCGTCGATTCCGCCAACAAGGTTGCACTGCGCCGCGTCACGCTCGGCACCGAGCGCGGCAGCGCCGTGATCGTCGCCGGCGGCCTCAAAGCCGGCGAGCGCGTCATCGTCGAAGGCGTCCAGAAGGTCCGTCCCGGCCAGACCGTGGCACCCAGCCTCGCGCCGGGTAACTGACGCCGCATGTTCTCCGCCATCTTTGTCGACCGGCCGCGCTTGGCCATGGTCATCGCGATCGTTATCACGCTCGCCGGCATCATCGCCATCACCATCATCCCGATCGCGCAGTTCCCGGAGATCGTGCCGCCGCAGGTGACGCTAAACGCGACCTATCCCGGCGCCGATGCCGAGGTGATCGAGAACACGGTGGCGCAGCCGATCGAGGAACAGATCAACGGCATCGATAACGCGCTCTATTACCAATCGACCAGCGGCGCCGACGGCAGCTATACCCTGACCGTCACCTTCGCGCTCGGCACCGATCCCGACATCAATACCGTCAACGTCCAGAACCGCGCGGCGCTGGCAACGCCGCAACTGCCGGAGGAAGTGTCGCGCACCGGCTTGGTGATCCGCAAGAAATCCGCCGCGCTGCTCCAGGTGATCAACCTCTACTCGCCCAGGGGCACCTATGACGCGATCTATCTCAGCAACTATGCCACCATCAACGTCATCGACGCGATCGCGCGCGTCAACGGCGTCGGCCAAGTCACGCTGTTCGGCCCGCTCAATTATTCCATGCGGATCTGGCTCGACCCCGACAAGCTGACGGAGTTCAACCTCTCGCCCAACGACGTCATCGCCGCGATCCAAAGCCAGAACGTCCAGGCGGCGCTGGGCCGCATCGGCGCCGCACCGATCACCAAGGAGCAGCGCGTCCAGCTCACCGTCAAGACCAAGGGCCGGCTGACCGACCCCAACGAATTCGCGAACATCGTCCTGCGCGCCAATCCCGACGGATCGATTGTCCGGGTCAAGGATGTCGCCCGCGTCGAGATGGGCGCCCAGACGCAGGACCGCTATAGCCGGTACAACGGCGCGCCGGCGGCGGCGATGGGCATTTATCAGACGCCCGGCTCCAACGCGGTCGATGTCGCGCGCCGCGTGCGTGAGACCATGGACCGGTTGGCGACGCGCTTTCCCAACGATCTCGCCTATAGCGTCTTTTTCGATTCGACCGTGTTCGTCACCGCCACCATCAACGAGGTGGTGCGCACCCTGGCCGAGGCGATCGCGCTGGTGGCGCTGGTGGTGTTTCTGTTCCTCGGCAAGATCCGAACCACGATCATTCCGCTCGTCGCCGTACCGGTCTCGATCGTCGGGACCTTCGCGGTGCTCCTCGCGGTCGGGTATACCGCGAACACCGTGTCGCTCCTGGCGCTGGTG
Organism: uncultured Alphaproteobacteria bacterium; assembly: GCA_963729845.1. Taxonomy (GTDB): domain Bacteria; phylum Pseudomonadota; class Alphaproteobacteria; order ATCC43930; family CGMCC-115725; genus JAATGI01. The sequence goes on along the minus strand of CAVSQC010000017.1, from coordinate 155,790 downwards.
CTGGCGATCGGCATCGTCGTCGACGACGCCATCGTGGTGGTCGAGAATGTCGAACGCGTGATCGAGGAGGAACCCGAGCTCTCGATCAAGGACGCCACCAAGAAGGCGATGCGCGAGATTACCGGCCCGATCATCGCGATTACCCTGGTGTTGCTGTCGGTGTTCGTGCCCGTCGCCTTCATTCCCGGCATCAGCGGCCAGTTGTTCCGCCAGTTCGCGGTCGCCGTCTCGGTCTCCATGTTGATTTCGGCGGTGAACGCGCTGACGCTCAGCCCCGCGCTATGCGGCGTACTATTGAGGCGCGGCCGAGCCAATCGCGGGCCGATGCGTTATGTGCTCCGCGCGATCGACGGTGTGCGCGACGGCTATGCCGCGGTCGTGACACGGCTGGCACGCGTCGCCATCGTCGGCCTCATCGTCGTGGTCGGCGTACTGGCGCTGTCGGCCGGCCTATTCACACGCGTCCCGCAAAGCTTCCTGCCGGAGGAGGATCAGGGCGCGATCTTCGCCACCCTGCGCCTGCCCGAGGGCGCCTCGCTCAACCGCACCGAGGCGGTGGTGAAGCAGGTCGAGGACATCGTCCGCCCGATCCCAGGCGTGCAAGGCATTCTCTCCGTGGTCGGGCTCAATTTCATCGATTACCTGGCTTCGTCGAACCAGGCCTTTTTCGTCATTCGCCTCAAGCCTTACGAGGAGCGCACCGATCCGAGGCAGAGCGCCGGTGCGGTCATTGCGGAATTGCGACCGAAGCTCGGCGCGATTCCGGGCGCCATCGCCTTTCCCTTTAACCTGCCGCCGATCCTCGGCTTGGGCAGCACCGGCGGCTTCCAATATGTGCTGGAGGCGTTGCAGGGACAGTCGCCGGCCGATCTCGCCGCGACGCTGCGCGGCCTGCTCGTCACCGCCAACCAGCAGCCGGAGCTTGCCGGCGTGTTCAGCACCTATGCCGCCGACACGCCCCAAATCTATCTCGATATCGACCGCGACAAAGCCCAGGTCCTCGGCGTCAAGATCAGCGATATTTTCAGCGCGCTGCAGGCGACGCTCGGCGGGTACTACGTCAACGACTTCAACGTTTTCGGCCGCACCTGGCAGGTCAACGTGCAGGCCGAGACGCCGTTCCGCGAGCGCGTCGGCGACATCTATCGCATCTATGTCCGCAACGCCAAGGGCACGATGGTGCCGATGCGCGCCTTGGCTACCGTACGTTTGGTACAGGGCCCGCAGGCCGTGGTGCGCTACAACGGCTACGGTGGCGCCATCGTCAACGGCGCGGCCAAGCCGGGCTTCAGCTCCGGCCAGGCGATCGCCGCCATGGAGCGCATCTCGAAAACATTGCCCGCCGGCTATGGCTATGAATGGACCGGTACCGCGCTTCAGGAAAAAGCGGCGAGCGGCGGCACCACGGTGCTGCTCGGCCTGTCGCTTCTGTTCGCCTACCTGTTCCTGGTCGCGCTCTACGAGAGCTGGAACATTCCCGTGCCGGCCCTACTCTCGGTCAGTGTCGCGCTACTGGGCGCGATGGTCGCGCTCGTCGTCTCCGGCTTGAGCTTCGGCGTTTACACCCAGATCGGCCTCGTCGTGCTGATCGCGCTCGCGGCGAAAAATGCGATCCTGATCATCGCTTTCGCCCTGGAGCAACGGGCGCTCGGTCAAGACATCCGCGCCGCCGCCGTCGCGGGCGCGCGGCTGCGCTTCCGCCCGGTTATCATGACCAGCGTCGCCTTCATTCTCGGACTGTTGCCGCTGGTGGTGGCGCAAGGCGCCGGCGAGATCACGCGCCACGCCGTTGGCACGCCGGTGTTCGGCGGCATGATCTTCGCCGCGCTGTTCGGCGTTTTCCTGGTCCCGTTGCTTTACATCACCGCCGAGCAGTTGCGCCGGACAGAAGGCAGGAAATGACGCCGGACCCCAACCGTTCATCGATGGGCCTTGTTATTTGGCGACGCCGCCCTGATCGGTACTAGAAAATGGAACTGCTCGGGGGCTGGCCGAGGACAATTTCGCCATAGGTGAGGGCGGGCGCGTCCCAGCCGCCGACGAAATGCGACGCGACCGCGTGCAGGTCGCGCGCCGCACGCTGCACCGGATGATCGTCGAACAGGCCGCGCGCGCCCTCCGCCGCGAACAGAATCTCGACCGCGCGCTTGGCCAGCACCAACGAGTAGGTCTGGTCGCGGCGGCTGCGGGCGCGATGATCGATGTTCAGCGTCTCGTCGGCGAAGATTTTGTCCATGGTTTCCCGCAGCGAGCGCTTGTAGAGCAGGTCCGCGGCATCGATCAGCGCCGACGCCTCGGCGATGCGCAGTTGAATCGTTGGCGATGCCGCCAGGGTTTGAAGTCCGCGGTGCGGCGCTCCTTCATCTCAGCGATGAAGGCCTCAAGCCCGCCGCGCGCGATGCCGGCGCCGGGCGAGGCGATGAAGAACGGAAAGAACGCCATCATCGGCGTGCGGTAGAGCGGACTGTCGTGCACTTTAGCGCCGGGCGCGGTGCCGTCGCCTGTGCTGGCCCAGCTCATGGAGCGATGCGCCGGGACGAAGATGTTTTCGGCGACGACGCTTTTGCTGCCCGTGCCACGCAGGCCCATCACGTGCCAGTCGTCGATCACCGTTAAGTCGGCGCGCGGCATCAGCACATAGATCATGTCGGGAATCGGCGGATTGAAGCTGCGCATGCCGGCAATCGCGCCGAGCATCAGCCATTGGGCGCAATCGACGCCGCTGCAATAGGACCATTTGCCGGAGAGGCGATAGCCGCCTTCGGCCTTTTCGGCTTTGCCGGTCGGCGCGAAGCTCGACGCCATCAGTGCATCGGGCTTGCCCCAATATTCCTGCTGCGCTTCTTCGGGGAAGAATGCGGCGAGTGTGTCGTGGCAGGCGAGGATCACCCATACCCAGGCGGCCGAGCCGTCGCCACGCGCCAGCTCCGCCGTCACCTCCATCGCGGTGTCGATCCGCACCTCCGGACCGCCGAATTTCCTCGGCTTGAGCAGACCCATCAAGCCGGCAGACGCGGAAATCGGCAAGGGTCCGATCGGGCAGGCGGCGCAGCTTGTTGGTTTCGGCCGCCCGCTCCCTGAGCGCCGGCACCAGCGCACGGGCCCGCTCCACCAGCGCGTCGCGCTCATAGGCAATTCCCGCCATCGCTATTCCCCCGGTTTCATCTCGGCGACGCACGGATTGCGCTGCGTGCCGAGGCCGTCGATCGACGCTTCCATGATGTCGCCGGGCTGGAGGAAGCGGTTGTAATGTGCGCCGTTCCCGGCCGGCGAGCCGGTGCAAATCAAGTCGCCCGGCATGAGCTGGACATGCATTGACAGATATTCGATCAGCCGTGCCACGCCGTAGATCATGTCGGCACTGGATTCGTCCTGCATGGTCTGGCCGTTGAGCTTGAGCGTCAGGTGCAAATCCTGAGGATCGCCGACGAAGGCGGCGGGCACCAGGTAAGGTCCGAACGGCAGGAAACCCGGTTGCGACTTGCCCTTGAGCCAATCGAACCGCATTTCCTTGTGATTGATGCGATCGCGCGCCGTGACATCGTTCACCACGGCATATCCGGCAACGTAACTGAGCGCGTCGGCGCGACTGACGCGGCGTGCCGGTCTGCCCATCACGACACCGAGTTCCAGCTCCCAGTCCGGCCGAGTTACGCCGGTCGGCAACGGCACCGGATCGTATGCGCCGACGATCGATGACACCGACTTGATGAAGACAAAGGGCTCGCCGCTTTGCGCGCGGACGTCCATCGTCTTTTCCGCTTGGGCGCGGCGGTCGGCGCCGGTCAGGCCCGGTTCGTCGGCGGCGCCGGATTGCGACATGATCAAGTCGATCACGTGCTTGCGGTAGTTCATCCCGGCGCAATAGACGTTCCGCGGCAAGTCCACCGGCGGATGGACACGTAGTGCGTCGAGCGGCGCCGATTGGGCACGAATATGAACGCTGCCGCGCAAAGCCTCAGCCGCCTTCCGCAACGTCGGTAGGGTTTCGTCCCAGTGCTGCAGCATTTGCAGCACCAATTCCGTTCCCGCGGCAATGACGCGGCCGTCGATCACCACCCCGGCGAAAGGCGGGGCACCGGCCACCGAGAAGGTGCCGAGCGCGAAGTCGGCAAGATCGGGTCTTGCGGTCATGCGGGCACCCTCGACGCATCGGCGTGAACCTGGATCAGCGACTTTACCAATTCCGGCGTGCGCTGCCGCGCGATGCCGCATTCGGTGGCGATGCCAAAATGCGGCGCATATTTCTGCGCCACGGCGATGCGTTTTTTCGTCGCGGCGGCGCCGTCGGCATGAACCAGGCCCAGGATCAATTCGGTGCCCGGTTTAAGCTTCAGATCGCGCAGCGGCACAAAGAACGCATCGTCGTCGCGAGCGATCGGCACCGGCATGTGGATGTAGGCCAGCGGACGCGAAATCGCGCCTGAAATGAGATTGGCGAGGCCAACCATCTTGGTCATGTCCTTCGGTTCGACGAAATGTTTGGCCTCCCAATCGCCGTAGCAGAGATGAATGCCGAGTTCGACATCGGCCGGTACCGCGTCGCCGATCCGCTTCATCCGCGCCGCTATCTCGGCGCCGACGTCCTTGAAGTGCGGCGGAGTGAACAGCGGCAATTGCCCGTCATACATCACCATCTCGTTGCACACATCCCATTGGATGCAGAGGTCGCGATGCGGAATGCCGTCGGCGATCGCCGCGACTTCGCGGATCATCGCCGCCTCATAGGCGTGCTCGATCGTCGGCATGTCGGGGCCGGGACAGAACGCGCTGATCACGGCGATGGGCGTCGGCAGCGCGACCTGGAACCGCGTGCCCTTCGCGATATCACCCTTGTCGCGCGCGGCGACGAAATCGAGATAGGAGGCGCGTGCCTCGCGCGCATAGCCCAGCTCGCTGAAGCGCACGTCCTCGGGCCTGACGCCGTCCGCGATCTTCAGCAAATGAAATCCGGTCGCGACCGATGGGCTTTGGGTATTGACCCCGAGATACGGGCTGGCGCGCAGCAGCGGATATTGCCAGCTGATCCACAAGCCGGCGGCCGCCCGGCTCGCCGTCGGGGATGCGCTTCAGCCGCTTCCCCAGCGTAGTGCCGCAGAGATGGAACACTTCCTTGACGCTGTCGAGCGCGATGCTGCCGACGAAATGAACGCTGTCCGGTAGTTCCGCCATGTCCGTCTCCCTTTGCCGCAAACGATAGGAGGGCCGCGAAACGTCGACCAATGGATTGTTGCGATGCGAGCTATCGGCGCCGCCGATGACTGTGCCTACAAGGTCCGCGCCGCCTCGACAAACAGGGTGCGCAACCATTTGTGCGGGGCGGCGCTCGAATGGCGCGGGTTCCAATAGATGCTCTCGTGGATGTCGGGCATCGGATAGGGCGTATCGAATAATTTGATGTCCGCCGCCGCCTTGACCCGTTCCGCCAGGCGCTGATGCGCCATGGTGATCAACCGCGTGCCGCGCAGCAGGAACGGCGCCACCAGGAAACTCTCGGTCGTCGCCGCAATGTTGCGCCGTATCTGCAGTCCTGACAGATGATCGTCCGCCACCGAATGGCCGTCACGTTCCGGCAGCTCGAAGCCGAGATGGGGCAGGTTGCCGAATTCCTCCCTGGTCAGCCGCTTGCCAAGATCGGGATGCTTCGACCAGGCGGCACACACCCAGCGGTCGATGAACAGCAACTCGCCCGGGTAATTGGTCTCGATCTCCGACGGCATGACGACGAAATCGACCCGGCCCTCGCCCAGCAATTCCATCGAGCGGCCGTCGAGCCGGGTGAACTTCACGCGGATGCCGGGCGCCTCGCGCGTCAGCCGCTCCAGCACCGGCGGCAGCAGCAGGTAGGTGGCATAGTCCGACGCCGCGACGGTGAAGATGCGCTCCTCGCATGCTGGGGCGAAGGCGCGGCGATGCTCTATCATGTTCTCGATGCGCTCAATGCACTGGCGCAGCGGCTCACCGAGTTCTTGCGCCAGCGGCGTCAGCTCGAGATTGCGCCCGACCCGGACCAAGAGATCGTCGCGGAACAACTCGCGCAGCCGCGCGAGCGTGCCGCTCATCGCCGGCTGGCTCAGCCCGACGCGATGGCCGGCGCGCGTAACGTTGCGCTCGCGCAGCAGGGCGTCGAGCGCCACAAGCAAGTTCAGGTCGAATTGGACCAGGTTCATGCATTCCTCCCTGCCGCTTCGCGCTCTGCGCCACAGGCTATCACAGTCCTGGTAAGGCGAACCGCCCCATCCGCCCCTGCAATGGTTGGTATCCCAAGATTGAATTTCCCGGTCGGGCAATGGCCGTTAGGATCGCATCGCTCAGCAAAGGACGAACCATGAGCAATCCACGCGTCACCAAGCTGCGCCATATCGGGCTCGCGGGGCCGGACTTCGCCACCGAGCAAGCGTTTTCTCCAGGAACCCTGGGGCCTGCGCGAAGTGGCGCGGGACGGAGAGCTTGCCTATTTCCGAGCCGAGGGCTCGAGTGAGCCTTATGTCACGCGGCTGCGCGGCGCGGACAAGCGCGGCCTGGATGTCATGGGCTTCGCGGTCGCGGACAAAACGGCGGTCGACGCGCTGGCGCAGAATTTTGTGCGCGACGGCGTGAAGATGATTTCCGAGCCGAAGCGTCTCGACTCACCTGGCGGCGGCTACGGCTTCCGCTGCTTCGATCTCGACGGCCACACGCTCGAGATTTCCGCCGACGTCAAGTCCGGCGAAGCGCGCGAACTGAAGCGCGGCGAGTCCATCCCTGCGGAACTGTCGCACATCGTGCTGCATACGCCGGACATCAAGAAGTCCGTCGCCTTCTACGAGAAGCATCTCAGCTTCCGGGTCAGCGACTGGCTCGGCGATTTCATGTGCTTCATGCGCTGCAACGAGGTCCATCACAGCATCGCCTTCCTCCCCGGCCCGCCGGCGCTCAACCATGTCGCCTATGAAATGCGTGATGTTGACGAGATGATGCGCGGCGCCGGCCGCCTGCTGAAGGCGAAGGTGCCGCTGAAATGGGGACCGGGCCGCCACACCGCCGGCAACAACACGTTCTCCTATTTCCACGATCCAGTCGGCAACACGCTCGAATACACGGCCGAGGTCGAGCGCGTCGATGACGCTACCTGGAAGGCGACGGTGTACCCGCCGGGCTTCGAGATCACCGACCAGTGGGGCACCTCGGTCCTGTCGGACGGGCCGACAAAAATGGGCCATCCGACGCCCGATCCGACGCTGTGGCAGGCGCCGCCGGTCTGATTCATCGCCGCCGGCGACACACCCGGCGCCGTATCCGGCAACCTGGCGGAGATCAATTACAGCTTCGGTTGGCGACCCGTTCAAGAAAGCCAGGAGGAGGAAGCCGATCGCACGTCCGCTATGGCACGCGCTTCGCCAAGCTCGCGCTGGAGAACGCCGGTCTGCCCGTTCTTGAGCTCAAGGCAAGCATTGTTGACGCGCGGCTTCGGGACGAGGGACGCATGAAGAAGCTCGTTGGCGATTTCATTCAAACTGAACTGTCTCGATCCCAAGCTCGACCCGACGGTCGTGGATGGCACCCACCGGTGCTCATCGACCTAACCCGAGCTTTATTTCCCGATGCAGAAGTCGCGGAAGATGATGTCGAGCATGTCCTCGACGTCGACACGGCCGGTGATCCGGCCAAGCGCGCGAGCCGCTTTGCGCAAGTCTTCGGCGGCCAACTCGGACAAACCCGCCGTCGCAAATCGCGCCAGCGCCTCGGCGCAGTCGTTGAGCGCCGCGCGGTGCCGAGCCCGCGTGACCAGCGGCCCGCCCGAATTCCCGGCGCGCTTCGCCACTTCCTTCGCCAGGCGTGCCAGTAACGTGTTCATGCCCTCGCCGGTAACCACCGAGATGGCGAGGGCGCCGTCGACGGCCGCGCCGGGCGCCAGATCGATCTTGTTCAGGACAACCAGCGCGTCCTGGTCGATCAAGCGTCGGTCGATGGTTTCGCCGGGCCGGGTCGCGTCGAGGATGACCAGCCGCAAATCGGCGGTCTCGGCGCGGGCCAGTGCGCGGCGCACGCCTTCTTGTTCGATCTCGTCCGCCGACTGGCGTAGGCCTGCCGTGTCGGCCAATACGACCGGATAACCGCCAAGATCGAGCCGGGCCTCGATGACGTCGCGCGTCGTTCCCGCGACAGCCGAAGTGATCGCGATATCGCGGCGCGCCAATGCATTGAGCAAGCTCGACTTACCGGCGTTGGGCGGGCCGAGGATCGCGACCGAGACGCCGTCGCGTAGGCGCTCGCCGCGGCGCTTGTCGTCGAGATGCGCCACGATTTCCACCTGCAACGCTGCGACATCGCCGCGAATACTGTCCCACAGACCGGGCGGCAGGCCTTCTTCCGGAAAATCGATCTCGGCCTCGATTCGTGCCAGCGCCCGCATCAGCCCCGCGCGCCAACCCTCGTAGAGCGCGCCCAGTGCGCCATCGAGTTGGCGCAGCGCCTGGCGCCGTTGCGCCGTCGTCTCGGCCTCGACCAGATCCGCGACGGCCTCCGCCTCGGTCAGATCGAGCTTGCCGTTCTCGAAGGCACGGCGCGTGAATTCGCCCGGCTCGGCGAGCCGCAACCCCTCGCGTCGACCCAATACCTCGAGCAGCCCCGCGATTACCGCGCGGCTGCCATGGATGTGAAATTCGGCGACATCCTCCCCAGTGTAGGAGTGCGGTGCCGGGAAATAGATCGCGACGCCGTCATCGAGTGTCTCGCCGCCGTCGGGGTCGCGAAACCTGACGCGGGTGGCGCGGCGCGGCACCGGCGATTGCCTGACCACGGCGAGGAGCGTTCGATGCACGCGGCTGCCGCTCAGCCGCAGCACCGCGATGCCGGCCCGACCCGGCGCCGAGGCCAGGGCGAAAATCGTCGGTTGCGTTTGCGGTTCGACCATGCGCGGAATGTAGTGTGTCACGCCGATCACGCAATCGGGATCGACCGTGCCTTGACTCCGAAGTCCGGTTCCTGATGGCATGCGGTGCTCTTTCGTCAGCACGAGGGGGAGCATCCGTGGCCAAAATCGAAATCATCGGCATACCGGAATCGACCTACACCCGCGCCATCCTGATGGCGTGCCAGGAGAAGGGCGTCGACTACACCCTGACCAAAGCCGGCCCGCATTCACCGGCGGTCGATGCGGTTCATCCGTTCGGCAAGGTACCGGCGATGCGGCACGGCGATTTCGAGTTGTGCGAAAGCAATGCCATCGTGTTCTATCTCGACCGCGTCTTCCCGGGACCAAAACTGATACCCGACGATCCGCGCATCGGCGCGCTGACCGAGCAGTGGATTTCGCTGGTCAACACGCCGATAGATGCGACCATGGTCCGCACCTATCTGTTCGCCTACATCTTTCCCAACACGCCCGACCGCAAACCGGACCGCGCCATGATCGATGCCGCGCTGCCGGCGTTGAAGCGGCAGGTGGCGGTGCTGGACCGGGCCATGGCGAAAACCGGGTATCTCGCCGGCGCCAGCTATACCTTCGCGGACATGAACCTGATGCCGATCCTCGCCTACTTGATGAACCCGCCCGAAAGCGCCGAGGCGATCCGCGGCGCCAAGAACCTCGCCGCGTATTTCGAGCGGCATTCGGCGCGGCCCAGTTTCAAGAACACGATTCCGCCGCCGCCGCCCGCCCGCCAGTCGCAGCCGAACTGACCGGCCATGCTATATTCGGCCGCATGGATCTCGTTGTCGCGGCCGATGGCGTGGCGGAATGGAACGGACGGCGGCTGCGCTGCGCCGTGGGGCGCGGCGGCGTCCGCGTCGAAAAGCGCGAGGGCGACGGCGCCACGCCGCAGGGCAAATGGCGCATGCGGGCGTTGCTGTTCCGGCCGGACCGGATTCCGCGCGCGCCCTTGACCGGCCTGCCGTTGCGCGGCCTCAGGCCCGAGGACGGCTGGTGCGACGATGCCGCCGACGAACTCTACAATCGGCCGGTGAAGCTGCCGTTCCGGGCCCGCGCCGAGCGGCTTTGGCGCGAGGACGGGATTTACGATCTGATCGTCGTGCTCGGCTACAACGACGATCCGCCGGTGCCGGGCATGGGCAGCGCGATCTTTCTCCACATCGCCCGGCCGGATTATTCCCCCACCGACGGTTGCGTCGCGGTGAGCAAGGAGGATTTGCTGACCATCGCGGCGGGCGCGGGGACGGGGAGCTGGGTCGTTATCGGATGATGGAGACCTATTTCGGCGACATCACCATGGTCATCTGGCGGCCTTCCATGCGCGGCGTCTGTTCGATCTTGGCGATCTTGTCGAGATCGTCCTTGACCCGCATCAGCACGTTCATGCCGAGTTCCTGGTGCGCGAGCTCGCGGCCGCGGAACCGCATGGTGACTTTGACCTTGTCGCCCTCGCCGATGAATTTGAGCATCGAGCGCATCTTGACGTCGTAATCGTGGTCGTCGATGCCGGGGCGCAGCTTGATCTCCTTGACCTCGATGACTTTCTGCTTTTTGCGCGCCTCGTTCTTGCGCTTCTGTTCCTCGTATTTGAACTTGCCGAAATCGAGGATCTTGACCACCGGCGGGTCGGCATTGGTCGCGACCTCGACCAGGTCGAGGCCGGCTTCCTGAGCGCGGGTCAAGGCTTCTTGCCGAGTCACGACACCGATCATGGTGCCGCGCTCATCGACCAGTCTTACGCGAGGGACATTGATCTGAAAATTGACCCGAGGGCCATCGGCGGCCGGGGTGGGGGGCAGAGAGGGACGGGGCGGGATGGATCAACTCCTACTGTGAATGGGCGAGAACGCGGCTAGCCTAGGCCGGTGGCCGCGCCTCGTCCATCAATCTAGCGACCGCCGCCTCCAGCGCAAGAATTTCTTGATCCTTGCCGGCGAGCCGGCGCAACGCCACGGTGCCGTCATCGGCCTCGCGCTTGCCCACCACCAGGAGGAGCGGCGTCTTGTCCAGGCTGTGCTCGCGGATCTTGTAATTGATCTTTTCGTTCCTGAGATCGGCCTCGGCGCGCAGCCCGGCCGCGTCCAGCGCCGCCACGACCCGCTGGGCATAGGCGTCGGCGTCGCCGGTGATGGTCAGCACCCGCGCCTGCACCGGCGCCAGCCACAGCGGCAGCTTGCCGGCGTAATGCTCGATCACGATGGCGATGAAGCGCTCGAACGAGCCGAAGATGGCGCGGTGCAGCATGACGGGCGTGTGACGCTGCCCGTCCTCGCCGATATAGGAGGCGTCGAGCCGCTCCGGCATGACGAAATCGACCTGCAAGGTGCCGCATTGCCAGTCGCGGCCGATCGCGTCGCGCAGCACGAATTCGAGCTTCGGCCCGTAAAACGCGCCTTCGCCGGGGTTCATGGTGTAGGGCAGGCCGGCGGCCTCGACCGCTTCCTTCAGCGCGCCCTCGGCCCGGTCCCAGGTCGCGTCGGAGCCGGCGCGCACCGGCGGCCGGTCGGAGAATTTCACCCGCACGTCGTCGAAGCCGAAGTCGCGATAGACCGACAGCAACAACTGGCAGAAGGCGATGGTCTCCGCCGTGACCTGTTCCGGCATGCAGAAAATGTGCGCGTCGTCCTGGGTGAAGGCGCGCACCCGCATGATGCCGTGCAGCGCGCCGGACGGCTCGTTGCGGTGGCAGGAGCCGAACTCCGCCAGGCGCAGCGGCAACTCGCGATAGGAGTGAAGCTGCTGCCGGAACACCTGGATGTGGCCGGGACACGACATCGGCTTCAGGGCGAGCGTCTTTTCCGCGCTCTCCTGGAAGGTGAACATGTGCTCGCGGAACTTTTCCCAGTGGCCCGACGCCTCCCACAGCGAGCGGTCCAGAAGCTGCGGCGTCTTGATCTCGGCGTAGCCGGCCCGGTCGAGGCGGCGGCGGATATAGGCTTCGACGGTGCGATAGAGGGTCCAGCCTTTCGGGTGCCAGAACACGCTGCCCGCCGCTTCTTCCTGGACATGGAACAGGTCGAGCTCCTTGCCCAAGCGGCGATGGTCGCGCTTTTCCGCTTCCTCGAGCTGGAACAGATATTGTTTCAGCTCTTTTTCGTTGGCCCAGGCGGTGCCGTAGACGCGCTGAAGCTGCGCGTTGCGCGCGTCGCCGCGCCAATACGCGCCCGCCACCTTCATCAGCTTGAAGGCGTGGCCGAGCTTGCCGGTCGAGGGTAGATGCGGGCCGACGCAGAGATCGACGAACTTGCCCTGGCGATAAAGGCTGATCGCCTCGTCGCGCGGGATTTCGTGAATCCACTCGGCCTTGTATTTCTCGCCGATGGAATTGAAGAACTCGGCGGCGCGGTCGCGGTCCCATTCCTCGCGGGTCACGGTCTCGTTGCGGTCGACGATCTCGTGCATGCGCTGTTCGATGCGCGCGAGGTCCTCCGGCGTGAACGGCGTGTCGCGCGCGAAATCGTAATAGAAGCCGGTGTCGGTCGCCGGGCCGAAGGTGACCTGCGTCTCGGGATAGAGTTCCTTCACCGCCTCGGCCATGACGTGCGCCGCGTCGTGGCGGATGATCTCCAGCGCCTCGGGCAAGGCCGCGGTGACGATGGCGACCTTGGCGTCGCGGTCGATGCGGGTGGCGAGGTCGCGGGGCTCGCCGTCGATCACGATGGCGAGCGCGGCCTTGGCCAGGCCCGGGCCGATCGCGGCCGCGAGCTCGGCGCCGGTGACCGGGCCGGGGAAATGGCGCTGCTTGCCGTCGGGCAGGGTGATGGCGATGCCGCCGGCGTCGATGGTTTGAACCGAGTCACTCATGGCGTTGCGGGTTTACCGGAACGCCGCCCGCGCGGCAACCGTGGCGCCCCGCCGGCCACCGGTTTTCGGCGCACGTTCGCGGGCCGCGATGCTGGCTGTTCCCGCTGATATGTGCAGCGAAAGAACAGCCAAGGGGCCGGTGCGCCGCGCCTTGCCTTCGCCGCCGCCAAAATTGGGTTCGTTCCGGAAAAAATATATGCAGCGGTCCTTCTCGCCCTCATTTGCTGCTTCAGCAGGGAATTTACAGGTCGCCCCTCGATCTGCTTCTCCATCCGCCCAAGGCGCGCTCCGTCACTTGGCGGCAGGCGCGGTTTCCCGCACCGGCCGAAACCGATGGTATTTAGAACAAAACAAGAACTTTGTCAAGGGACTTCTGTCGGGAGTTATATATTTGACTCCCTAGTCCCATTGCTTGTCTGCTGTTTCATAGCTTTTTCGGCGATGTCCCCCCAACTTGGAACGGGGAGCTTCGGCGCGACAAAAATATACAAATTCGGTGGCTGTTCATTACGAGGTAAGTGCGTCGAGAGGTCTTTCTCGAACATCCATAAGCCAATCCCCGCGTCCTTAAACATACCTGCAACGCTCGCTGCTTCGCTTTCAGGTGATGCCGCAATCCAGAGACCAAAGACCATTCCCGAAAGATACGCATTACCGATGACGCGACGTTTCTCCACCCCGGCCAATTTGAAAATTGTGCTTATCTCGACCCCGTATGAAAACGCTTCTGGGTCGCTTAATTGGAACTCTATCAGCACATCAAGCGACGCGGCTTTACCCCGGATCGCATCTGCAATTTTGCGTGCCTGTTCTCCGGTGATATGCCGCCCACCGAATTGTTCCCTAAGTCGCTCGGCCTCTAATTCAGCATTCGCGGCGCGAGCATTGGCTTCAGCGGCGCGAGCGGTTGCGTTGTCCGATTCAGCTTTTGCTTCTGCAACAGCCGTCTTCGCGTCAGCCTGGATGGAATCGCCAGCAACGCGTGCCTTTCGCTCCCAATACAATTCGCCGCCTACACCGCCGATAATGAAAAGATCAGCGACGGCTTGGGCGAATTTTTCCCAAAGTGGCCGGTTTGAAAGTGCGACGAGAACCAATTCGCCAGCAAGCCCTACGACAATCAGCCATGCGATACCTTCCGCGCGCCAAGTGTTTACATCGAACACACTTTGGGCATCGGTTTCGGGCTTTTCTGTTTTTCCATTTGCCGCATACATAAAGCCGCGCTTCAAGCCCTCGCGTGCCCATGTAATGGCGGCGCTAGCTCTAGTCGTAGCGAATTTCCTATTGCTCGTTTGGTTGGGGATTAAATGGCTGCTCTAATGAAGCGATTTAATCCGATGGCGAAACTGGCACGCGCTGCCCGTTCCGAAGCTGTTTTCGGAGACGCTTTCGCTTCTTCGCGCCCTTCGATTTGGCCTTGGGCCGATAAGCCAAGACCCTGTCGGCAAAAGCTTCCAGTTCCTTCGGGAGTTTGGGAATACTCATTGGATCAGCATTTTATACGTCAGCCTCTTTCCCGCAACCCCGTCAACGAAACTGTCGAGCCGTTGCAGTGTGTGGCGCTTCACGTTGCCCTCATTGAGACGGAACGCGAACTCGTCAACGTAACGGTGAAGGTGCTTTGGGCTGGCATGGTGATAGGTGCCGTACAGCCCGCGTTTCATCACGGCCCAAACGCTTTCGATGCTGTTGGTCGAAACACCATTACGAACGTACTCGCCTTCCTTATGGTTGATCGCCCAGTGCAGGTAATCCTTGCCGAGTTTGTCGTACCCCGCGTGTTCATCGGTGTAGATGATCGAACCTATTTCAACATTGTTGTGGATTTCACGGCTCAACGTGTGGCGGCTCGTATCCGGGATGGGCATGGCTTTGGTTTTGCCGCCGCGCTCGCGCATGCCAAGAACAACTGTTTTGCCAACAGCGCCGCGTTGTCCGCCAATCGTTTTCTTGTTGGCGTGCCGGTTGCTCTCTTTGCCGCCCACAAACATCTCATCGACCTCGACGATACCGCGCAGCACCGACAAATCGTCGCCGCATGCTTCGCGCAAGCGCCCAAGCATGAACCACGCGGACTTTTGCGTGATGCCGATTTCTTTCGCCAGTTGCACCGACGAGATGCCTTTGCGCGCTGTCATAAGCAAATACATGGCGTACACCCACTTGTGCAGCGGGATATGCGACCGTTCCATGACCGTGCCGGTGCGAACCGTAAAATCCTCTTTGCATTGGTTACAGCGATAGTAGCCGTCAGCCCGCGCGGTAATGCGGTCGCCAAGGCCGCACACCGGGCACTTAGGACCATTCGGCCACAAGCGGCTTTCAAACCACTGTCGAGCCGTCTCTGCGTCCGGTACCAGCGCGAAAAGTTGGAAGGTCGAAATGGTCGATTTGCTCATAGCCAAGCCCTCATTCTTGAAGGCAAATCTACTGGTTTTTGGCTAGGGTGTCAAGTATATAAATCCCCTTCTGTCTCATAA
Organism: uncultured Alphaproteobacteria bacterium; assembly: GCA_963729845.1. Classification (GTDB taxonomy): domain Bacteria; phylum Pseudomonadota; class Alphaproteobacteria; order ATCC43930; family CGMCC-115725; genus JAATGI01. Next base: position 140,589 of record CAVSQC010000017.1, on the reverse strand, counting down.
ACAACGATTTGCAAATTCTCAGGTCTGAACTTACGCGAGGAAAAACCCGAGGACCGCGCCCACGATGGTCCACGTTTCTCCCGGAATTTGATACCCGAACAACACTACAGAAAATTTGTGCCCAAGCCAGTACGCCAAAGCGAACAGCCCGACTCCCAGCATGATGATGCCGATGGTAGTAATCCCTTGCCATTTCCTGATTCCTTCTCGCGTTCCGCCGCCAGCAATCGCCGCCAAAATGGCCGCACCAAATGCGCACAGGCCGTAGACGACGTTGACCTTTATAGCAATCGTGATTGCTACTACTGCCGTCAGCAAAATGTAGAAAGTAACCAGCATCGAGGATCAGGCACCCCAAAAGCCAAGATCTTGCGGCCTTCGCATTCTCAACACCTACTGGGAAGCCGTGGATTGCGCGAGCGTATCTGCCAACGCGTTGGCTTCCGCGCGTTCTGTTGCATCGTCGAGGGGCGAGATTGCGATTGACCGCCAATATATTTTTGGCTCGCCCTGCCAAACCTTCACGTCCTCGCGAACCGGCTGATTTGCTACCACATCATGAAAGGTTAGGAGAAAGTATTGTTTACCGGATGCATCGATCTGGACCTTCTTATCATCAAGTGTTCCGAACTTCGCACCAGTCATCAGTAAATTGAGATAGTCGCCAAAATCACCTTCTGAATAAGCCTCCCGGCCGAGAATTACATAGTCTTTCCGGTTGGTGAACATGAACACGTCGGGCTTATCCTTCACGTCGTCTTGGTCACGTTTCCAGCCCGCGAATAAGGTGACCGACTTGTTTGTCAGCGGGTTCATCCATTGAATGGCAGGCAACTGCGGCGCGACCTGCGCAACTTTATTGGTCGCACTTACATGTTCAGACAACACTACACCGAGCGCATTTAGTCCAATGACCAGCGCGAAGAATGCGGCGATCCCGAAAGATTTTCTTAGATAGCCAACGCCAGCCTGTGACACCACGAGCACGGGATTTTCATCCCAACTGCATCGGCGGCCATTGACAACCTCTCGGTAGCTTTTCCAGAGAGTGATAAGCGACACCAACGGAATGCCGAATGCGAGACCACTTACCCACAAAGTGAGGTTTCGGCGTAACGCATCTCTGAAATTGAGTTTTGAGGCGTCAATCTGACGGACACGTATTCCGAAAATTAGTTTGCCAAGCGTTGAACCCAACGCAGCCAGGACAACGGCATCAATAATTAGGGCAGGTGGAATGAATACAATGCTGGAAACAAGCGTGTTATCCAAAATCTCTGCGTGGGACAGGCCTGGAAAAATGGCGTAGAGCACTACCGCAGCGACGGTCCCGAACACCAGTAAATCAATTTGCCGCGCAAAGAAACGAGACCAGGCGCCGGCACTCGGTGGAATGCTGAGCCCTTCAGAGGCGGGAAACATCCTTGCTTCGTTATGAGCGACAAGAAGTGTTGGCTCGTCCGGGGCATCTGGTAATCCGATTTCGAGATGTTCTTCGCCATCAGCGATGGGCGGAGGGAAAGCCTTTAGCATCTCGGCTAACTCGGGCACGTCGGACATTTTTTTCCATGCGTCCAAGCCCTTTTTCCAAACCCGAGTGCCTGCGACGATCTCGTCGGAAAGCAACTTCTTTTCGAGTTCGGCGGTCGTTACCGGACCTTGTCGCTTCCCGTAAAGGACGTACCACCATTCCGCTTCTTGCGACATCGATCACCCCGACAGGCCATGGGCACCATCTTTCCGCGCCCCGGATCATGGACTTATCGCGTAACAGTGTATCGCACCAAGGATTGATCGCCAAAAGGATGTGACTAGGTGGTAATGGCGTCTGCACTGATCACGCTCAGCTTTAGCCGAGAACGTTAGGGCAGCCTCTCGCGTTTTCCCACTCCGACGAAAGTCGGAGTCCACCTTTCCGCGCGGAGATTACTAGACCAGCGGACCCCGGCGTTCGCCGGGGTGGGGAAATGGTGTGCGGCGAGAGTCGCGCGGTTGGCGACATCGCGATGCCTCCCTCACCCGCGATGCCTGCCGAGCGCCCACCCGGGCGCTCGGCAGGCGTCAGTGGGTGAGGGGGTGTCGCTGCTATTCCGCCGCGTCCACCAACGCCTTGCGATAATCGCCTGTCGCCAGGTCCGTCCGCACCACCGCGTCGACGGCCGCTTTGAGGCGCGGGTCGCGCGTCATCGCCGGATCGCCGGGATCGGCGCTAGGTCTTGGCGGCGGGCTCGCCCAGGAAAGCATGCAGCGCCGCGACGACCTGCGCGCCTTCGCCCACCGCCGCGCGACGCGCTTGACCGAGCCGGACGCGCACGTCGCCGATGGCGAAGACGCCGGGCGCGGCTGGTCTCCAGCGCGCGGCGGCCGTCGCCGTCGCCGCGGAGGTCAGCACGAAGCCCTTGTCGTCCAGCGCCACGCCCGGAGCCCGCCAGCCAGTCGGTGTTGCGGGTCGGCGCCGATGAACAGGAACAGATGGCGGATATCGGCGCGGCGACTTCGTGCCCGTGCTGCGCCGTCGCGCCAGCGCACCGCCTCGAGCACGCCGTCCTCGCCTTCGAGCGCGCTGACCTCGGTGCGAGGCAGCATCTTCGACATTGGCGAGGCCGCCGATGCGGTCGACCAGATAGCGCGACATGGTGGCCTCCGAGGTCCGGCCCCGCGCACCATCAGCCAGACCTTGCGTGCCTTGCGCGGCCAGATAGACCACCGCCTGGCCGGCGGAATTGCCGCCGCCGACCAGCGCCACCTCCTGCCCGGCGCATAGCTGCGCCTCCAGCGGCGAGGCCCAGTAATGCACGCTCGTGCCTTCGAACTCATCGAGGCTTGGCGACGTCGAGCCGGCGGTAGCGGGCGCCGCTGGCGATCACGACGCGAGCGGGCGCGCACGCGCTTCGCCGTTCGGCCAGGCCAAGCGCGAAGCGGCGCGCCGTCCGCGCTCGCGGCTCGAGGCTGCACGACCTCGTCCGGGATCGCCATCTCGGCGCCGAATTTCTGCGCCTGGTTGTAGGCGCGCGCCATCAGCGCCATGCCGCTGATGCCGGTCGGAAAGCCGAGATAATTCTCGATCCGGGCCGAGGCGCCGGCCTGGCCGCCGAACGCGCGGCAGTCGAGCACCAGTGACCGAAAGGCCTTCCGACGCCGGCATAGACCGCGGCGGCAAGACCGGCCGGCCCGGCGCCGACGACGGCGACGTCATAGACGCGTCGGGATCGATCGGCCTGCACCAGGCCGATGCAGCGCGCCAGCTCGCTTTCGCTGGGGTTGCGCAGCAGCTGCCCGCCCGGGCACAGCACGATCGGCAGATTGGCCGACGTCGAAATGGAAGCGCTCGAGTCAGCGCCTTCGCCTCGGGATCGGTCGTCGGGGTCGAGCCGCTGATGCGGATGGCCGTTGCGGCGCGAGAAAACCCTCGCAGCCGCAGCACGTCGCCGTTGCTCGGCGCGGCCGACGATGACCGGCCCGCCGGCGCCCGGCTTCGAGCAGCCCGACGCGGCGCAGGATCAGCGCGCGCATGATCCGCTCGCCGAGTTCGGCCTCGGCGACCAGCAGCGCGCGCAGCCGCTCGGGCGCGATGACGATGACATCGACCGGTTCGCGCGCCCGGCATCGACGAGAAACGGACGGCCCGCCAGTTGGGCGAGCTCGCCCAGAAACGAACCCGCTTGATAGCGGACGATCGGAACGGAACGACCGGACAGATCGTGCTGCGTGACTTCGATTTCGCCGCGCAGCACGATCATGAAGCCGGGGCCGATCGCGCCGACCGTGGCCACTGCTTCGCCAGGGGCAAACGAGCGCGGCTCGCCGAATTGGCGCACGCGTTCGATGTCCGCCATTTCCAAGGTCGGAAACATCTGGTCGCGTCGGGTCGTCTCGATGGTCGGCCGCATCGTCTAACTAAGCGGGATCATCCGGTCGAAAGCAACTCTGCGTTCGCCGTGCTTAGGTTTTGATGAAGTCGAGCAGGTCGGCGCTGACCTTGTCCTTCAGCGTCGTGCACAGGCCGTGCGGCGCGCCCGGATAGACTTTGAGCGTCGCCTCCTTGATCAGCTTGGCCTGGCGGTGGGCGCCGAGGGCGATCGGCACGACCTGGTCGTCGTCGCCCTGAATCACCAGGGTCGGGATGTCGAATTTCTTCAGATCGTCGAACTGGTCCGTCTCGGAGAACGCCTTGATGCAGAAATAGACGGCGGGGAGGCTCGCCATCATGCCCTGGAGCCAGAAGGATTCGCGCACGCCTTCGGAAATCTTGGCGCCCGGCCGGTTGTAGCCGTAGAACGCCATCGACAAGTCTTTCCAGAATTGCGACCGGTCGGCGAGGACGCCGCCGCGGATCTGGTCGAACGCCGCCATCGGCACGCCGTCGGGATTGGCTTCCGTCTTCAACAGCAGCGGCGGCACCGAACTGATCAACACCGCCTTGGCGACGCGCTTGGTGCCGTGGCGGCCGATGTAACGCGCGACCTCGCCGCCGCCGGTGGAATGGCCGACATGGATCGCGTTCTCGAGACCGAGCGCCGTGACCAGATCGTTGAGATCGTCGGCGTAGGTGTCCATGTCGTTGCCGTGCCACGGCTTGCCGGACCGGCCGTGGCCGCGCCGGTCATGCGCGATGCAGCGATAGCCGCGCGAGGCGAGGAACAACGCCTGGTCCTCGAACGCGTCGGCGGAGAGCGGCCAGCCGTGGCTGAACACCACCGGCTGACCCTTGCCCCAATCCGTGTAGTAGAGCTGCGTGCCGTCCTTGGTCGTGATCGTGCTCATGGCTCACTCCTTCCATGGTGCGAGAACAAAGCAACGGAAAACCAGACGAAAAGACGTATGCAATTGTCCGAGCAATTTTGCGGCCATTCTATGGCGCCGGCGATGGCGGCCCGATGACAATGTCGTGTTCGGCCGCGACTATTCCTCGGCGAGACGCCGCTCCGCCGCCTGCGCCCAGCCGAGATGCTGGCCGCCGTCGAGCGCGATCATCTGCCCGGTGAGCGCCGGCGCGGCGAGGATGAACTTGACCGCGTCGGCGATTTCCTCGGGCGTGGTGCCGCGGCCGAGCGGCATCAGGCTCGCCTGGCGCTGGAACTGCGCCTCGGTCTGGCGCGGGCTCGGCAGCGTCGGGCCGGGTCCGATGCCGTTGACGCGGATGCGTGGCGCCAGCGCCAGCGCCAAGGTCTGCGTCATGGTCCACAGCGCCGATTTCGACAGCGTGTAGGAAAAGAAATAGGGCGTGAGGCTCCACACCCGCTCGTCGAGAATGTTGACGATGCAGCCGTGCTTATCCTCGGGCAGGCCGCGCGCGAATTCCTGCGCCAGCACGAACGGCGCGCGGAGGTTCACCGCCATGTGCCGATCCCAGCTCGCGCGCGTGACGTCGAGCGCCTGCTCGTTCTCGAAAATCGAGGCGCAATTGACGAGACAACCGAGCGGGCCGAGCGCGGCGGCGGCCTTGCCGATCAGCGGCGCTACCTGATCCTCGCGCGCGAGATCGGCCTGGAGCGCGACCGATTTGCCGCCGCGGGCCGCGATGTCGGCGACGACGGCGTCGGCGTCGCCCTTCGACGTGCCGTAATGCACCGCGACCGCCCAGCCCGAATCGGCCAATCCCAGCGCGATGGCGCGGCCGATGCGCTTCCCCGCGCCCGTCACCAGCGCCGCCTTGGGATAGTCGATGCGGTGGGGCGGGATCATTCAGCGGTGCCGCGCCTTGTAGCGCATGCGCGCCTTGTTCTTGGCGAGCTGCTTGGCCGAGGTGCCGGCGCGGCCGGCTTCGGAGCGGCCGACCGGCCGCGCGGCGTTGGCGACCGGCACGCCCAAATCCATTTCCTCGAGCCGCTTGATCTCGTCGCGCAACCGCGCCGCTTCCTCGAACTCGAGCTCGCCCGCCGCCTGGCGCATGCGCTTGTCGAGATCGGCGATCACCGCCTTGAGGTTGGAGCCCTGGTAGTGCGCGGCCTCGCCCTCCTCGAGGCCGACCGTGTGATGGTCCTGCTCGTAGACGCTTTCGAGAATGTCGGCGATGCCGCGCTTGATGCTTTCGGGCGTGATGCCGTGCGCCGCGTTATAGGCCTGCTGCTTCTCGCGCCGCCGGTTGGTCTCCTCGATCGCGTAATTCATGCTGTCGGTCATCTTGTCGGCGTAGAGAATCGCGCGGCCCGCCAGGTTGCGCGCGGCGCGGCCGACGGTCTGCACCAGCGAAGTGCGCGAGCGCAGATAGCCTTCCTTGTCGGCGTCGAGGATCGCGACCAGCGCGCACTCGGGAATGTCGAGGCCCTCGCGCAACAGGTTGATGCCGACCAGCACGTCGAACACGCCGAGCCGCAAATCGCGGATGATCTCGATGCGCTCCAGCGTGTCGACGTCGGAATGCAGGTAGCGGACGCGGATGCCGTTCTCGTGGAAATACTCGGTCAGCGCCTCGGCCATTTTCTTGGTCAGGGTCGTCACCAGGACACGCTGGCCCAGCCGCGCGCAGTCGCGGCATTCCGCCATCAAATCGTCGACCTGGTTCTCGACCGGCCGGACGATGCAGACCGGGTCGATCAAGCCGGTCGGCCGCACCACCTGCTCGACGAACACGCCCTGCGTCCGGTTCAGCTCCCACGGGCCGGGCGTGGCCGAGACGCAGACGATCTGGCCGCGCATCGCGTCCCATTCCTCGAACTTCAGCGGGCGGTTGTCCATGCACGAGGGCAGGCGGAAGCCGTAGTCCTGCAAGGTGAATTTGCGCGCGTAGTCGCCTTTGTACATGCCGCCCAATTGCGGAATGGTGACGTGGCTTTCGTCGACGAAGATGATCGCGTCCTTGGGCAGATATTCGATCAAGGTCGGCGGCGGCTCGCCCGGCGCGCGTCCGGTCAAGTAGCGCGAATAATTTTCGATGCCGGCGCAGCTTCCGGTCGCGGCGATCATCTCGATGTCGAACTGGGTGCGCTGCTCGAGCCGCTGTGCCTCGAGCAATTTGCCGGCGGCGTTGAACTCGGCGAGGCGGAGCTTGAGGTCGGACTTGATGCTCTCGATCGCCTGGTTGAGCGTCGGCTTCGGCGTGACGTAGTGCGAGTTGGGATAGATCTTGATCTCGTCCAGCGCCACCGTCTTTTCGCCGGTCAACGGATCGAATTCGTGGATCGCCTCGAGCTCGTCGCCGAACAGCGACAGGCGCCAGGCGCGGTCCTCGTAGTGCGCCGGGAAAATCTCGACCGTGTCGCCGCGCACGCGGAACGTGCCGCGGAAGAAGTTGGCGTCGTTGCGCTTGTATTGCAGCTCGACCAGCTTCGCGATCAGCGCCTGGCGGTCGAGCTTGCGCCCCTGTTCCAGCACCATCGTCATTTCGGAATAGGTCTCGACGTCGCCGATGCCGTAAATGCACGACACCGACGCCACGATCACGACGTCGCGCCGCTCCAGGATGGCGCGCGTCGCGGAATGGCGCATACGGTCGATCTGCTCGTTGATCGAGGATTCCTTCTCAATATAGGTGTCGGTGCGCGGCACATAGGCTTCGGGCTGGTAGTAGTCGTAATACGAGACGAAATACTCGACCGCGTTGTCGGGGAAGAAGCTCTTGAACTCGCCGTAGAGCTGCGCCGCCAAGGTCTTGTTCGGCGCCAGGATCAGCGCCGGCCGGTTACAGCGCGCGATGACATGCGCCATGGTGAAGGTCTTGCCCGAGCCGGTGACGCCCAAGAGCACCTGCTCGCGGTCGTTGGCCTCGATGCCGCGCGTCAGCTCCGCGATCGCCTCGGGCTGGTCGCCGGCGGGCGCGAAATCGGACTGGATGCGGAAGCGCCGGCCGACATCGGCGTCGGGCCGCTGGGCGGTGATCAGGCTCATGGCCGATAAGATAGGCGCGGGCCGGGCGGGGCGCCAGACGCGGCTAGCGGCCGGCCGATCGCTCCTGCCATTTCCACGCGGTGGCGATCATGTCGTCGAGTGCCGGCAGCGCCGGACGCCAGCCCAGCACGGCCGTGGCGCGGCTTGCGTCCGCCACCAGCGCCGGCGGATCGCCGGGCCGTCGCGGCGCCTCGCGATAGGGCACGGTCCGGCCCGTGACCCGCTCGGCGGCGCGGATCACCTCCCGCACCGAATGGCCGGCGCCGGTGCCGAGATTGAGGGCGACGCTGGCGCCGCCCGCGAGCAGGTAATCGAGCGCGCGGACATGGGCCTCGGCCAGGTCCTGGACATGGACGTAATCGCGGATCGCGGTGCCGTCTTGGGTCGGATAGTCGGTGCCGAAAATGTCCACGGCGCCGCGCCGCCCGGCGATCGCGTCGAGCACGAGGGGAATGAGGTGAGTCTCGGGGTCGTGCCGTTCGCCGAGCTCGCCGTCGGGATCGGCCCCGGCGGCGTTGAAATAGCGCAGCGCGACATGGCGCAGCCCGTGCGCGCGGTCGAGCCACTCGAGCGCGCGCTCGACCACCAGCTTGGTCTCGCCATAGGGATTGACCGGACGCGCCGCCGCGGTTTCGGCGATGGGGACGGAGTCGGGCTGGCCGTAAATCGCGGCGCTCGACGAAAACACCACCGTCGGGCCGCCGCTCGCCAACAGCGCCTCGAACAGAGTGAGGCTGCCGTTGACGTTGTTGCGGAAATAGAGCGCGGGCGCGGCCACAAATTCGCCGGCGGCGATATAGCCTGCGAAATGCATGACCGCGACCGGGCGGAACCGCGTCAGCGTCGCGTCGAGCAGCGGCCGGTCGGCGATATCGCCCTCGACCAGCGGGCCCCAGCGCACGGCGTCGCGGTGGCCGCGGCTCAAATTGTCGTAGGCGAGGGGAACGTAGCCGGCCTTGGCCAAGGATTTGCACGTCTGCGCGCCGATATAGCCGGCGCCGCCGGTGACGAGAACGGCACCGCTCACGCTAGTAACAAGCGATCATTTCCGGGCCGATGCGGGTCTTGATGTTGCCCGCGATCCGCATGTCCTTCAGGTCGATGACCGAGATCGAGCCCTCGTCGTGATTGGTGACGAAGGCCTGGCTGCCGCTGTCCTGGAACGCGATGCCCATCGGGCCTTTGCCGGTAGCGAAAACGTGCTGGTCGCTGCAGGTCGTGCGTGTCGAACACCGCGACCTGGCCGGTGGTGTGGAACGACATGATCAGGTGGCGATTGCCGGGGCTGACGCGGAGCCGCGTGAGCTGCGGCGGCACGTCCGGCATCGCCTCGACCGAAATGCTGCCGGCGACGGTGTCGGTCTTCGGGTCGATGACATCGACGCGGGCGCGCGCGCTTTGCGCCTGATAGACGCGGTTGCCGTCGGGCGCCGCGGCGACGCCTTGGCATTCATAGATGAAACTCTGGATGCGCTTCACCACCTCGCGCGTCGCCACGTCGACGACGCTGACGAAGCTGAAATTGCGATGCGGCACGTAGACCTTGCGGCCGTCCGGCGTGATCGCCAGCCAGTGGCTGCGCGTGGTGCCGATCTCGACGTGACCGGCGACGGCGCCGCGCACCGGATCGACCGCGACGATGGCGTGGCTCGATTCCGCCGTCGCCCACAACATGCCGTCGCGGTCGAACATCAGCCCGTGCGGCGCCAGGAACGGTGCCAGCTCGATGAAGCCGTCGAGCTTGCGGGTGGCGAGGTCGATCACCGCGATCTGGGTGCCGGGGCGCAGATTGGCGCCGATCACGCCGCTGCCGTAGATCGAGACATAGGCCTTCTTGCGGTCGGGCGACAGGATCACCTCGTGCGGAAAGTCCGGCAGCTTGATCTCGTCGATCAGCGTGAATTTGTGCGGGTCGTAGAACTCGACGAAGCCGGCCGTCTTGCACACGACCAGGAAGCCGCTTTTGCCGGTCGAATTGTTGATGTCGGCGCCGGGCTGCGTCGGCGCCGCGGGGGGAAGGGTATGCCGTTCACTCATGCTCGGCCCTCGTAACAACCCTTAACATCGTCATGTCCCCCGACTTGACGAGGGGATTGGCCGGGCATCCACGAATTTTGAACCACCAAGGCACAAAGACACCAAGTTCTTTATATCTTGGTGCCTTGGTGTCTTGGTGGTTCGACTTTCAAACTTAGTCGTGGATGGCCCGCCTTCGCGGGCCAAGGCGAAATAGGAGTCAAGAATTGCGGGCGCCATTGTCCGCCCCTCATTTCCAATCGCCGACGGCGGGGCGCGGCAGGCCGAGATTCTCGCGCAGGGTCGGGCCGGTATAGTCCTGGTGATAGAGCTTGCGGCGCTGCAATTCCGGGATGACGTAATGCACGAAATCGGCATAGGCGCCGGGAATGTGCGTGGCCGCCACCACGAACCCGTCGCAATGCCGGTCGGCGAACATTTCCTCGAGCTGATCGGCCACTTCCTTCGGTCCGCCGACCACGGCGTCGGTGACCTTGCCGCGATGGTTGATGTCGATGAAATCGCGGGTCGACGGATTCTTCTTGCCGCTGGCGCGGATCACGCTGTCGCGGATCGTCAGCATGCCGCTGAAGCTCGCCAGCTCGGCGTCGGTCAGCGGCGCGTCCAAATCCTTGGTCGCGAAATCGAAATTGACGCCCTCGGCGAGCAGCGACAACTGGTCGATCTGCATCGGCAGCTTTTCGATTTCCACCATCTTGTCCTCGGCCTCGCCCTTGGTGGCGCCGGCGACGATGGTGATGGCGTTGCAGATCGAGACGTGGTCGGGATCGCGCCCGCAATTCGCGACCGCGTCGCGCAGGCTGGCGTAGATTTCCTTGGCGCGCTTCGCATTGCCGCCCGAGGAAAACACCACTTCCGCCCAGCGCCCGGCGAAGCGCATGCCGCGGCCGCTTTGCCCGGCCTGGATGATGACGGGATGACCCTGCTCGGAGCGCGGCACGGTGAACGGCCCGCGCGAGCGGTAGAATTTTCCTTCGTAATCGAGGCGCCGCACCTTGTGCGGGTCGGCGAAGCGGCCGGTCGCTTTATCGACGATCAGCGCGTCGTCGTCCCATGCGTCCCAATGGCCGAGCACGATCTCCATGAACTCGTCGGCGCGGTCGTAGCGCAAATCGTGCTCGATATGCTCGGCGCGGCCCATGTTGAGCGCCTCGCCGTCATTGACCGAGGTGACGACGTTCCACGCCGCGCGGCCGTGCGTCATGTGGTCGATGGTGGCGAAGGTGCGCGCGATGTCGAACGGCTCGAAATAGGTGGTCGAGCCGGTGGCGCCGAGGCCGAGCCGGTTGGTCACCGCCGCCATCGCCATCATCACCGGGATCGGGTCCATCTTCACGCAGCGGATGCCGTATTCGACCGTGTGCGCATGATCGTTGCCGTAGCGGTCGGGCATCGCCAGCCGGTCGTCGAAAAAGGCGAGATGGAATTTCCCGGCTTCGAGGACGCGTGCGATCTCCTGGTAATATTCAGGCGAGGTGAAATCGGTGCGCGATTCCGGGTGACGCCACGACGCCGGAATGTTGGTGCAGTTCTGCGCTTGCAGGAACCCGACCATCACCATCTGCCGGTTCATGCGCCGCTCCCCCGTCGCTTTACCCTCCCCCTCGATGGGGGAGGGAAGATTGAAGCGGCAGGCTTCAATCGGGTGGGGGTGACGGAAAAGCAGGTGGAGCAGATCACCCCCACCCGCATCGCTGCGCGCCGCGACCTCCCCCATCGAGGGGGAGGTTGGATTCTGAGCCGACCACATCATGACCGAAGCCTAGGCCAACTTGAGTTCGGCCGCGAACTCCATACCCTTCCGCCAGGGCGCGCAACCTGTTCCAGGTAGCGTCCTCGACCTCGATGCCGTCGCGGCGGCGCTCCTGCTCGCGGATATATTCGATCTCGCCGGGGTAGAACACGCCGGTGCTGCCGACGGCGAGCGGCGTCGCCTTGAGGTAGCGCGCGAACTCGGCGACTTCCTTCTTGAAGTCGGCCAGCGGCCGGAACGCGTCGACCTTGAATACCGCGAGGAAGCAGCCGTCATTGTGCCGGCCGGTCGGCTCGACGCCGAAGCCCAGCCCGGTCAGCAAGCCGCACAGAATCTCGACGATGGCCGCGAGGCCGCTGCCCTTGTAGCCCTCGGTGGCGCCGAGCGGCAGCAACGCGCCGCCGTTCTTCAACAGCGCCGCCGGGTCGGTGGTCTGCCTACCCTCCTTGTCGATCACCCAGCCTTCGGGGATCGGCTTGCCGCGCGACGCGGCGAGCGACACCTTGCCATGCGCCACCGCCGAGGTCGCCATGTCGAGATAGAGCGGCGCCTCGAGATCGGACGGCACCGCGACCGAAATCGGATTGGTGCCGAGCCGCGCCTCGCGGCCGCCGAACGGCGCCACCACCTTGGGCGAGCGGCCGGAATCCGCGGTGGCGAGGCCGATCATGCCTTCGGCCGCGGCGAGCAGCGGATAGGCGGCGAGGCGCCCGACATGGGACTGGCGGAACACGGTGGTGGCGGCGACGTTCTGGGTCCGCGCCTTCTCGATGGTCATGCGCATGGCGCGCTCGTTGACGACGAAGCCGAAGCCCCAATTGCCGTCGATCACGGTGGTGGTGGCGGATTCCTTCACCACGGTGAACGGCGCGCCGGGAACGATGTGATGCTTCTGGATGCGGTCGATATAAGTCGGCACCAGGATGAGGCCGTGGCTGTCGTGGCCGGCGAGGTTGGCGTTGACGCAGCCTTTTGCGACGGTGGCCGCTTCTTCGGCGGAGGCGCCGGCCTTGCGCAACAACGCCTCGCCGATCCGTTGCAGTTGTTCCGCCCGAACCGTCGGCATCGGCGCCTCCCGCAGTTGACAGTCGTCAGTTATCAGTCATCGGTTTTTCGCTGACAACTGATAACTGAAAACTGCGGACCGCTATTTCTTCATGGCAACATACGGCGCTTGCAGCTTGCCCGAGACGAATTCCGGCGGGTAGAGAATGACCTGCTTGCCCGCCTGCTTGAATTGCTCGACGCCGCTGCCGTCGATGCCCTGATACTGCACGAACAGCACGCGCGACTTTTCCCATTCGCCGTTGTCGGCGAACTTCACGTCGCCGACGATGGTGTGGAAAATCGTGTCGTGGATGTACTTGCCGAGCTTGTCCTGATCGAGCCCGCCGGTGCCGGTCACCGCGTCTCCCAGCACCTGCAATTCGGCATAGGCGAAGGGCGGCAGGTAGTAGCCGAGCGGATCGGCCTTGCCCGCCAATGCCTGGTAACGCTTCAGGAACGCCTCGATGCCGGGGAACTTCATCGTCGGCTCCGGCACGTAGACGTCATAGACGCAGATGCCGTTGAGCAGCGGCCCGAGCGCGACTTTGATCGGCGCGAAGGCGAGGCCGATCATGCCGCCGCCGAACAGGCCGGTCTTGAGCCCGACCTCGTGCGCCGCCTTGATGATGCCGACCGAATCCGCCGGATAGGAGGCGACATAGATGATGTCGGCGTTGGCGGCCGCCAGCGCGCGGACAATCGGCAGGTAGTCGACGGTCTTGGGATTGTACTTGGCGTCGTAGACGATTTTCAGCCCGAGCTCGCCGACGACGCGCCGCGCGCCGCCGATGACGTTCTGCGCGTATTCCGCGTCGGCCGCCAGCAGCGCCACGGTCTTGGGCTTCGGGTTCATGGTCATGGCGACCTCGAACCAGCCCTTCGACGGCGCCACCGCGGTGTCCTTGCCGTTGGGCAGGATCTGGAAATATTTGTCGTACTTGAACTTGTCGTTCACCGCCGTGCCGAACAGCGTCATGAACACCTTGCCGTGGTCCATCGCCACCGGCATCGCCGGCGCGATCATGTTGGTGCCGTAGGAGGAAACCAGCAGGTCGGCTTTGTCGACATCGAGCAGCTTGGTGTAGATGCCGGGCACGTTCGCGGGGCTGCTCTGGTCGTCGTAATAGACCAGCTTCACCGGCCGGCCGAGCAAGCCGCCCTTGGCGTTGATGTCCTGCTCCCAAATCTGCATGGCGCGCAGCGATTGCGTGCCGCCGCTGGCGAGGTTGCCCGTCAGCTCCATGCTGAGGCCGATCTTGATCGGGTCGGCCGCGCGCGCCGAAGGCGCCGCCACCGCCAGTGAAATCAACGCGGCCGCGACCCAGCCCGCGCCAAATCGAATCATTGTTCCCTCCCGGTTCGTTGCCGGCCCGCGGTTGACGCCGCGTCTGGTCAAACATGTCTGCAACCGGAGCGACAATCCGACAGGGAGGAACAAATGACAAGAAGAGTTTGGCTAAGCGTGCTGGCCGCGGCGGCGGCTGTGGCCCTCGCGGCAAGTCCCGGGCGGGCCGATCCGATCATCGTCACCACGACCCCCGCCGGCGGCGGCGCACCGCTGTTCGTCGCCCAGGCGGAAGGCTTCTACGCCAAGCACGGGCTCGAGGTGAAGCCGACGCTGACCGTGATCATGCCGACCTTGCCGGCGGCGCTCGTCTCCAACTCGGTGCAGATCGGCTGCATGACGACGACGACCTTCGTGCAGGCGGTGGCCGGCGGGCTCGACCTCGTCGCCATCGCCGGCGGCGCGGTGGTCGATCCCACGGTGCGCGACACCGCGCTGGTGGCGCGCGCCGGCAGCAACATCCATGCCGCCAAGGACCTGGTCGGCGGGCCGAAAGTCGGCGTGCCGGGCCTCGGCGCCTACTTCCACGTCATTCTCAGCTATTGGCTCCAGCGGAACGGCGTCGATCCCAAGCAAGTCCATTTCGTCGAGACGCCGTTTCCGGCGATGCGCGACATGCTGGCCTCGAAGACGGTGGACGCGGTGGGCGCGGTCGATCCGGTCTTGACGCTGATCGTCAACGCCAAGGTCGGCTATACCGTCGGCGACATGCTCGGCGATCTGCCGCCGGGCAAATCGATCCTGGTCTACGCCGCGACGCGGCAATGGGCGGAGGCGCATCGCAAGGAAGTCGACGCCTTCCGCGACGCGATCGGCGACGCCGACGCGTTCGTCGCCGCGCATCCGCAGGAGGCGGTCGCGGATTTCGGCAGGTTCGTCAAAATGCCGCCGCCCATCCTGGCCCTGACCAAGATCGGCACCCAGAAGGCAAGCCTGACCGAGGATCAGATTTCCTGGTGGGTCGGCGTGATGCAGAAGCAGGGGCTGCTGACCGGCCCGGTCGATACCGGCCGGATGGTGTTCAAATAGCGGTGCTTTCCACGAGCCACACCGCGCCCGGCAATTCGACGCTCTGGCCTTTCTGATACGGCGTCAGCGCCGCGCGGATCGCGACCGCCGCCGCGTCGACGAGGGGCTTCGGCTGTTCCAGCAACGCGCGGCTGGTGGCGCCGATGGTCATGGCCTGACGCACGGCGTCGTCCATGCCCTGGCCGCCGGCAAGGTCGAAGGCGAGGTCGGCCACGGTAAAGCGCGGCGCGGCGAAACCGGCGCCGGTTAGAATCTGCGTGACGCGTTCCTGATCGGCGAAGGCGAACGGCCCCGGCTCGTTCGGCTCCGCCGGCGGCAATTTCGGCACATGCTCGTAGGCGGCAAGCAGCGGCTTCAGCATCCACGGATTCTCGCTCAGGCGCCGCCAACAGGCGAACACGACGCGGCCCTTGGGCTTCATCGCCTTGCGCAGATTGGCGAAGGCGGCGGTCGGATCGCCGAAGAACATCACGCCGAAGCGGGAGAACAGAAGATTGGCGAACGGCGTGTCGAACCGGTAGGTCGCGGCGTCGCCGGCGATGAACTCGATGTTGGCGATGCCGGCGGCGCGCTGACGCGCCAGCTCGATCATCTTTGCCGAGACGTCGAGCCCGATGGCGCGGCCGCCCGGCGCCACGCGCCGCGCGAGCTCGATCGTGGTCGGGCCTAGGCCGCAGCCGACATCCAGCACGGTCTCCCCCGGCAGCGGCTTGGCCAACGGGTAGAGCAGATCGGCGACGCGGGACAGCATGCGCTCGGTGCGCGCGCTCTCGCCGACCCAGCGGTCGCCGCCGGCGCCGCTCCAATAGGTGACCATGTCTTGATGGAATTCCGTCGCGCTTTTCATGGCTGATTTCTCCCGGCGCCTATTCCAAGTTCGCGGCAAGGACTATAGCTTGTCGGAAACGCCGACGACATCAGAGAAGGCGCAATGCCCCAGCGTGCCACGATTGCCGTTCCGGAGTGCCAGGTCGATCTCGCCGTCCAGCGCGGCGGCGCGGGCCCGCCGCTGCTGTTCCTGCCCGACGCGCAGATCGGCGCGGCCTGGCTGCCGTTTCACGACCGTCTCGCCGAGCGCGCCGAGGTGATCCTGGCCGAGCATCCCGGCTATGGCGGCGGCGACGCGCCGCCCTGGCTCGACCGGATCGCCGACCTCGCTAATTTCTATCTCGACGTGTTGGCGCGGCTCGATCTGAAGCGCGTCCATCTCGTCGGCGCGGCGCTCGGCGGCTGGGTCGCGGCCGAGCTGGCGACGCGCAATACCGCGCGGCTCGCGTCGCTGACGCTGATCGATCCGTGGGGGCTGCGCGTCGACGGCGCCGGCGGCATCGACCCGTTCGTGAGCAACGACGAGCAGTCGGTACGCGACCTGTTTGCCGAGCCGAAGGCCGCCGATCCGCAGGTCGCGCGCATCCTCGCGCCCGAGGGCGAGGACGCGCTGTTGAAGGGCAAGATGGTGACGGCGAAGCTGGCGTGGCAGCCGCGTCTTCACGATCCGCATCTCGGCAAATGGCTGCATCGCGTCGACGTGCCGACGCTGATCGTGTGGGGCGCGCAAGACCGGCTGCTGCCGCCGGCGTTCGCCGCCGCGTGGCAGCGCGCGATCCCGGGCGCGCGCCTCGTCACCGTGCCGGGCGCCGGACACGTGCCGCATGTCGAAAAGCCCGGCGAAACCGCCGCGGCGATCGCCGATTTCATCGCGAGATAGAAGGACCGCGACATGAAGATCTTCAACTTCCACCTGATGCCCTACGCCTACGCCGACATGGCCGAGATCGACCGGAACGGCGCGGCCTGGGTGACGTTCTCCAACAAGAATTACGACCCGGTGAAGGGCGCCGAGCTGTTCAACGATTATCTCGACGAGCTCGAGCGCGCCGACGAGCTGGGCTTCGACGGCGTCTGCGTCAACGAGCATCATCAGACCGCGTACGGCATGATGCCGGTACCGGGCGTGCTCGCGGGCGCGCTGAGCCGCAAGATCAAGAAGGGCAGGCTCGCGATTCTCGGCCGCGCCCTGCCGCTGGTGAACAATCCGCTGACCATCGCCGAGGAATACGCCATCCTCGACAACATCACGCGCGGCCGGGTGATCGCCGGCTTCGTGCGCGGTATCGGCGCCGAATATCATTCGATGGGCGTCAACCCGGCGGAATCGAATCCGCGCTTCGTCGAGGCCCACGATCTGATCGTCGAGGCGTGGACCCGGCCCGGCCCGTTCGCGTTCGAGGGCAAGTTCTACAATCTGCGCTACGTCAATCCGTGGCCGCTGCCCTATCAGAAACCGCATCCGCCGATCTGGACGCCGTCCTCCGGCTCGATCTCGACCATCCGCTGGTCGGCGGGCAAGCGCTACACCTATTGCCAGACACTGGCGCCGATCGCGGTGGTGGCGCGCATCTTCGATCTCTACCGCGAGGAAGCGGACAAGGCCGGCTATCAGGCGACGCCCGATCAGCTCGCCTGGTCGAACGCGATCTATGTCGCCGAGACCGACGAAAAGGCGCGGCGCGAGGCGCGGCCTTATCTCGAAATCCTACGGCAAGTTCTTCAAGATGAATCCGGTGATGATGTCGCCGCCGGGCTACAGCAGCATCGAGTCCGTGAAGCGCACCGCGCAGCATGGGCCGCTCCCGGCCGCAGACGCCGGACGATCTCATCGATCTCGGCACCGTCATCGTCGGCAGCCCCAACACGGTGCGCGAAAAGCTGGCGGCCTATCAGGACCTGGCGGGCTTCGGCTATTCGCTCACCAAGACCCAGTTCGGCACCATGCCGCACAGCATGGCGATGGAGAACCAGGACGCGGTGGCGAAGGAAGTGCTGCCCTACTTCAAGGACCGCGTGCCGCAGCCGGCGAAGCGCGCTGCCGCGGAGTAGCGCCGGCGTTTGGCGTGAAGTTGCGTACGGCGGATGTCAATCGGCCAGGCGCGACGGGCATGGAAAGAAGGCGGATTTCGCTTCGCTCATCCGCCCTACGCGGCTACCGCGGCGTAAGGTCTTTCGCGACCAATCGGCGTCTGAGGGACAAAAAAATTACGCCGCCATCGGCTCGGCCGCGGCCTCGATGGCCTGGGCCTGTTCCAGTTTCGGCAGGATCACGCTGATGGTGGTGCCGCGGCCGGGCTCGCTGTTGATGATCAGCGTGCCGTGGTGCAGCTCGATCAGCTCCTTCGCCAGCGGCAGGCCGAGGCCGGTGCCGTCGTAGCGGCGGGCGAGACGGTTGTCGACCTGGCCGAACGGCGTGAGCGCGATGGTGACGTCCTCCGCCGACATGCCGATGCCGGTATCGCGGACGTCGATGACAATGGTTTCGCCCTGGTCGCGCGCGCTCAACGACACGCGCCCGCCGGGCTCGGTGAACTTGACCGCGTTGGACAGCAGAATTCAGCAGCACCTGCTGAAGTTTCGCCGGCTCGCCCGACACCAGCATGAGGATCGGCGGGCTTGGCGAAGTCCAGGAGCAGGCCGCCGCGCTCGCATTGGTCGCGCATCATGCTGGCGCAGCCGGTCAGGATGTCGCCCATGTCGACGGGTTCGACATTGATCTTGAGCTTGCCGGATTGGCTCTTGGCGAGGTCGAGCACGCCGTTGATGATCGCCAGCAAATGGCGGCCGCTTTGCAGAATGTCGGTGATGTAGGCGGTGTAGTTCTCGTTGTCGAGCTTGCCGAACATCTCGCGCTGCATGATCTCGGAGAAGCCGATGATCGCGTTCAGGGGCGTGCGCAGCTCATGGCTCATGTTGGCGACGAAGCTGGACTTGGCGCGGCTCGCCGTCTCGGCCTGAAGCTGGGCCTCGCGATAGCGCTGCTCGCGTTCCTTGACCTCGGAGAAATCGCTGAAGAAGAAGAACGCGCCGCCGTCGCGGGTGCTGCTGCGGCTGACGCGGATCCAGCGGTTGTCAGAAAGTTGGAATTCGCCGCCCGTGGCCGGCAACGTGAAGAGATCGGGCGCCTCGCCGGGATTCAGCAATTGCTCGTAGATCAGATGGGCGACCGCGGAAAATTCCACGCCTTCGCGGCACAGCGGCGCGAGGCCCGGGAAGAACTCGCCGACCTGGCTGTTGGCGATGACGATGCTGCCGCCGGCGTCGAGCAGCACCATCCCTTCGTGCGAGCTTTCGAGCGCGTCGACCAACCGGGTTTGGGCCGAACGGCGCTGCGTCTGCTCGCGCGCCATCATGGACTTGATGCCGTCCCGCATCACGCTCATCGAATGCAGCAGGATTCCGGTCTCGTCGTCGAAGCCGCGGGGGATGACGGTGTCGAGCTGGCCGCTGGCGATGCGGTCGGCGACGTTGGCGGCGGTGGTCAGCGGCTGGACGATGCGGCGCGCCAGGAAGAAGGTGATCACGCAGGCGACCAGCAGCGCCAGCGCGACCGCGCCCATGGTCGAGTATTCGAATTGGGTGATGGCGTCGAGGCCCTTGCGGCGCTCGACGAAACTGTTGTCGGTGGTCAGCTCCACCAGCCGGTCGAACGATTTCGCGATGTCGGCCGACATGGCTTGCAGCTCGCGATTGTCCGGATTGTTCGGCGCGGCTTCCCAGCGCACGTTCCAACGGGCGACCTGTTTTTGAATGTTGTCGATGGCGGCGCGTTCGGCGTCAGACAAGGCGCGCGAGCGCGCCACGCCGAGATCCTCGTCGAAGGTCTTGGCGAGCTGCGGCAGGTCGCGGTCGATGGCGTCCTTTTCCGCCGGCACGGCGAATTGCCGGCGAAACAGCTCTTTCTCCATTTCCGTGAAAATCTGGCTGGCGGAGCGTCCGTAATTCACCGTCATCAACGGGCGGTCATAGGTATCCGCGACGATCGTGCCGGCGGCGTCCAACACGTGGAAGCCATAGCCGCCGAGGCCGCCGATCATCAGCGCCATCGTAACGAATCCCAGCAGGATTTTCTGGCTGATTCCGATGCGAACGTGAAGACGAGACATGCTGCCGCCGTTGAATTGCGGCGTCATGATGCGGCGCTCAGCTTAAAACGCCGTTAACGCTACTATTTTACGTTAACGACCAAATGCATCGTCGGATGGATGTGGCATTGCACGACGAAGGTGCCGGCGATCGGAAACGTCACGTCGATGGTCATGCCGGGCGGTTGCTCGTCGGAATCGAAATTGAACCGGCGCGAATAGACATAGATCTGGTGTAGGAACGGGTCGTCGTTCACAAATTGAATGGTGTCGCCTCTGCCGATATCGATGCGCGCAGTGGAAAAGGCGCGGCCGCGCTGATCCACCCGATGCACACTCATGGCGGCGGCGGCCAACGAGACGGCGAGTGTGGCCGCCAGCGCCATGCCGAAGCCGATCCGGCTCATTGCTCCGCGGCCCCCCACAGCGGATGGCCGAGCGTATCGGGGAACAGCGTGTCGAGCCGCACATGGAGCATGGTCATGACGCCGACATCGGTGCCGGCGGCGCGGGTCGTGGGAATCAACGCTTCCGCGCCGATGTCGAAACTGTTGCCGGTATAGATCAGGCCGGGCGCTACATAGCCAACGGTGCCGACGCCCGAGGAGCGGCCGATCGGGGTCGTGTAGTCGATCTCCACCACCGGCGTCAGCCGGTCGATATATTCCGGCAGGCCCAGATAAACGACGTTGCCCTCAAGGTAGCGCAGGCTGTACTCGATCGCCATGCCGGCCTCGATCTGCCGCGGCGTGTCCGGCCCGTGCTCGTCGGGTATCTGGTAGCCGAGAATGGCGGTCACCGCGAACGGCCGCAGCAGCGACATGCCGTCGGGCAAGTCGCCCATGCTTTTGCCGGCATAAAGGACCGGCTCCGTGGTTCCGAACGTGTCGTCGATGCGCGCCGCGCCGGTGCCGCCGAACTCGCGCTCGACCCCGGCCGAGACCATGAACTCATGTTCCTGGTTCACGTAGATTTGATACTTGATCGTGGCCTCGACATTGTCGAAGCCGTACCGCGCCCGCAGCCCGGCGGGATTGAGGATCGTGTAACCCTGCTCGACCTCGATGCCGAGATCGGGGGTGATGCGTTTGGCGAATTCCCACGCGAAATCGGTTTCGTCGATCGCGGGACTTGTATCCGTCGCCAGATTGCGGATGCGCGTCACCGTCGTGGCGATTTCGTCGGCGACGAACGGATCGTCGGTGAGCAGGGTTGGGACGAAATAGCGGTTGCCGATGACGTAGGGATCGGCGAGTGCGGCCGTGCTGACGCCGAGGCACACCAACAAAAGAAGCGCACGGAACATCGCTTGCCGCCGATCGCAATCGGATTCGGTGTGCCAAGGTGTCGCGGCGAAGTCAACGAAAGGCGGCGCGAATTGGCATGAAATAAGGGAATTGCCGGATTTGGCGTTAACGATTGTTACATCAGCCGCCGGCGCTCTCGCTCAGCATGCGCACCAGCTCGCGCTTCACCACCTTGCCGGCGCGCATCGGGAATTCGTCGAGAAACACGATCTGTTTCGGCCGCTTGTAGGCGGCGAGCTTGTCGCGGCAGAAATCGATCAGCTCGGTCGCGGTAACCGGCGACTTGGCGATGACGCAGGCGACGACCTTCTCGCCCCATTCCTTGTCGGGAATGCCGACCACCGCCGCCTCGACGACGGCCGCGTGCGCTTCCAGCACCGGCTCGATCTCGGCGGGATAGACGTTGACGCCGCCGGTCTTGATCATCTCGCGCTTGCGGCCCTTGATGAAAATGATGCCGTCCTTGTCCTTCATCGCGAGGTCGCCGGTCAGCAGCCAGCCCTGGCGCAGCACCTTCTCGGTTTCCTCGGGCCGCTCCCAATAGCCGCGGAACACCGACGGGCCGCTGACGGCGAGCTCGCCGACCTCGCCCTGCGGCACCGGATTCAAATCGTCGTCGAGGCATTCGACGCGCGTCAGCGGCGCCTCGATCCCCGCGGAATCGAGCAGGTAGCCGTAGGTCTCCGGCCGCTCCAAGGCGAGCTTGTAGTGGACCGGCAGGCGGAACGTGACGAGCCCGCCCGCTTCCGACGAGGCATAGCCGAAGGAAAAATCGGCGCGGAACGACGGGTTGGCGCGCAAGCCCTCGATGATCTCGCGGCCGGCGCCGTGATAGAGCCGCACGCTCGAAAAATCGGCGGTGGCGAATTGCGGCAGCGGGAAACAGCGCCGCATCATCGTGTCCATCATGTAGAGCAGCGTCGGCTTTTCACGATTTACCAGGTCGAGATATTCCGCCGGCTCGAACCGTTCCTCCATCACGATGCGGACGCCCTTGAGAATCAGCATGGTGAGCTGCGACACCGCCATGCCGGCGGCCAGCGGATTGGCGATGATCGCGCAGTCGCTATCGTAAAGCGGTATCTCCATCATCAGCACCGACGCCGCCATGATGAAGTTGCGGTGCGAGCGCAGACAACCTTTCGGCGTGCCGGTGGTTCCGCTGGTGAATTTGGTGGTGAGGATGTCGTCGGGCGCGACCGGGACCGCCGGCTCGTCCGCCGCCGCCTTGGCCTTGAGCGCCTCGAAGTCATGCGCCAGGCCGTGACCGGCGCCGAGGCCGATCGTGGTCTCGACCGATTTCAGCTTCGCGCCCAGCCCGCGCACGATCGGCGCCGAATCCGCTTCGGCGATGATGAACCGCGCGCGGAGATTGTCGCAGATGAACTGCACCTCGCCGGCGACCGAGCGCGGCATCACCGGCGCCGAGATGCAGCCGATCTTGGCGAGGCCGTAATAGATCTCGACGAACTCGACCGAGTTGCCGAGCATCATCATCACCCGGTCGCCGTGCTTGGCGCCGAGCGCCAGCATCATGTTGGCGACGCGGTTGGCGCCGCGGTCGAGCTCGCGCCAGGTCAGGCTGCGCCCGCCGACCTTGAGCGCCTCGCGGTTCGGCTGAACGCGGGCCTGATGGGCCAGGGTTTCGCCGATCGTCTCCATGCTAAACGCCGACGGTCATCCGCCGCTTCTTGAGCACGCCGTTGCGGTCGACCTGGGTGCGCAGCACGTTCAGCTCCCAATCGGTCGGCGGCGTGGTTTGCGGCACATCTTTCGGGATCGCCAGCTCGAAGCCGGTATTGGCGACGACATCGGCGACGGTGTAGCCGGGATGCACCGACGCGATCCGCGCGCGATGCTCGTCCTCGGTGAAGTCGAGGACGCAGATCGGCGACCAGATATATTGCGGCCCGTCGCGGCCGTTGAGCAGCTTGTGACGGCTGTCGCCGCCGGTGAGCCAGCCCGGGCCGCTGATGTAGTCGCATTTGTCGACGAAGATGCGCTTCGAGTGATGCTCGACATAGACGTTGCTCGGCGCCGAGCCCATCCAGATGGTGCCGACGGTGCCCGGCCCGCGCACCTTGAGCTTGGGATGCGGCCCGATGCCGATCATGTTGATGTTGCCGTACTTGTCGACCTGGATGCCGCCGAAGCCGCCGGAGCCGGCAGGCTTGATCCGGCCCGAGCTGCGGCCTGGCCGCTCGCCCTTGGTGCCGCCATCGACCACGTCGGCGATGTAGATCTTGCATTCCGCGCCATGGCCGCAGCGCGGATCCCAGGTGCCGATCGGCAGCGTGTCGAATTTCCCATTATAAACGCCGGCGCCGCCGGTGAAGAGCCACAGGTCGGGCCGCACCGTGATCTGCGCGAGGCGATTGGCCGCCAGCGATACCGCCTGGTTGGCGCCGCCACCGCCGGTGCATTCGCCGGTGCCGCCGGCCTGGCGCGCCAGCACGATCGTGACGAACTCGGCCATCGAGTATTTGTCGGTGCCGGGATAAGCGAGCTCAGCCATGGTTCAGCTCCGCACCGCGAGGGAGGAGCGCAACTCGGTGAGGCGGCGCATGCCGCCGACGCGCTCGAGATACTCGAAATGGTCCTTCGGCTCGAGCACGTATTTGTCGATATATTCCTGCGCGCGGCCGGCGCGGGCGAGGTCGATATAGATTTTGAGATGCTCCTCGTCGACCGCGTAATTGTTCGACGAGAAAGTCGGATGCGCGCCGTAGGGTGTGTGCACGACGTAATCGACCCACAGGCCCGGTACGGTGGTGTGGCTCGGGTCCTTCTGAATGACCTCGGAGCCGACGATCTCGTCGGCCTGCACGATCACCATGTCGGCGGCCTTGGCCTTGTCGCGCTCCTGCCCGGTGCCGCCCCAGCATTGCGCGTTGCCGTACTCGTCGCAGGCCTGCGCGTGCATGATGAAGACGTCGGAGCGCAAGCGGCGGGATCGCCCACACCTTTTCGCCGGTGAAGGGATCGACCACCTGCTTCAGCTCGGGATTGAGCCGCTTATGGTCCGTGCCGTCATAGATGTATTGCACCGTGTTGAACGGCTTGCCGCCCGCCGCCGCCTGCGTGCCAAGCAGGATGAACGGCTCGTCGGCCTCGACGATCTCCATCGACTGCGTCTCCGCCGCCTTGCGGAACGCCGGCGCCATGCCGAACACTTCGAACCCGACATAGGAGAGATAGAGCTTCTTCAGCATCCCGGCCGCGATCGGCAGGTCGGCCGCGAGCGAGGTGGTGATCGGCGGGATCAGCGTCATGCCCTTGGCGCCGGCGCGGATCGCGGCGCGGACCAGGCTCATCGCCGCGTCGGCGGAGTGCGAGCCGGCGATGGAGAAGATCTTTTTCGAGGCGATGATCTTGCCCGCCTCGTCGAGGTCGATCAGCTTGCTCTTGCGATGACGGTCCGCCGGCAACTGCTCGTTCAGCGGAATCATGAATCGATGTTCGGCCATCTGCTCCCCTGGGCGCTTCATTCGTGATGGATTGAAAAGATATTATGTTTTGCCGGCGGGCGAGACAATCGGTTTTGTTGCCGATAGGGTGCGCCAAGGATAGCGATGAAAACCTACGACTACGTCATCGTCGGGGCCGGGTCGGCCGGATGCGTTTTGGCAAACCGGCTGAGCGCGGAACGAGGTGTCCGCGTGCTGCTGCTCGAGGCCGGCGGGGAGGCGCGGGCGCTGGTGCTGAAGATTCCGGTCTACGCGCCGAAACTGTGGTTCGGGCATCAATTCGGTTGGGGCTATGACGGCGAGCCCGAGCCCAATCTCGACGGCCGCTTCATTCCGGTGCCGCGCGGCAAGGTACTCGGCGGCTCATCCTCGATCAACGGCATGCTCTATTCGCGCGGCCATCCCCGCGACTACGACCAGTGGCGGCAGCTCGGCAATGCCGGCTGGAGCTACAGCGATATCCTGCCGTACTACCGGCGGCTCGAAAGCGATTGGCGCGGCGAGGGCACGTACCATGGCGGCGCCGGGCCGCTCTCCGTCTCGCGCCATGACAGGACGCACAAGCTCTACGACCTGGTGCGCGATGCCGCGGTCGCGGCCGGCCATCCCGAGACCGATGATTTTCACGGCGCGTGGCCCGAGGGCTTCGGCGTGCCGGACTTCACCACCACGGGCGGACGGCGCGGCAGCACGGCGGTGACGTTTCTGCGGCCGGCGAAGAACCGGCCCAACCTCACGGTCGAAACCCATGCCCATGCGGTGCGGGTGATGATGGATGGCACCCGGGCGACCGGCGTCGAATATGTGCGGGGCGGGCGCAGCATGGTCGCGCATGCCGCGCGGGAAGTGATTCTGTGCGGCGGCGCGATCAATTCGCCGCATCTCTTGATGCTGTCGGGCATCGGCCCGGCCGAGGAGCTGCGCGCGCACGGCATCAAGCCGCTGGTCGATCTGCCCGGCGTCGGCCGGAATTTGCAGGACCATGCCTCGACCGGCATCGATGTGCTGCTCAACCGGCCGATCGGCTTCGTCAACCAGCTCCGCGTCGATCGCGTGGCGCGGTCGCTGGCGCAATGGGCGGTGACGGGGACCGGCCCGCTCGCCGGATTGCCGGTGACCGGCATGCTGTTCGTGCGGTCGCGCGAGGGGTTGGAAAGGCCCGATCTGCAATTTCTCATCAGCCCGGTGCGGCTCTTCGCCAAGCTCTGGTTCCCGGGCTGGCGCAAGCCGGACGGGCACTATCTGTCGCTGCGCGCTGTGCTGCTGCATCCGGATAGTCGAGGGTGGATCAAGCTGCGTTCCGCCGATCCGATGGCGAAGCCGCGCATCACCTTCAACCTGCTCGCCGAGAAGAGCGATTTCCCGCCGCTGCGCGCCGCGATCCGCATCGCGCGCGAGCTGGTCAAGAGCGGTCCGCTGGCGCAACTGATCGAGCGCGAGGCGGCGCCGGGCGAGCAGGTCCAGACCGACGCCGAGCTCGACGCCTTCATCCGCAAGGACGTGCGCACCGCGTTCCATCCGGTCGGGACGTGCCAGATGGGCGTCGGCCGCGACGCGGTGGTCGATGCCGAGCTCAAGGTGCGCGAGGTCGCGGGGCTGCGCGTGGTCGATGCCTCGGTGATGCCGACCATCATCGGCGGCAACACCAACGCGCCGACCATCATGATCGCGGAGAAGGCGTCCGACATGATTCTCGGCAAGCCGCCGCTGCCGCCAGCGGAACTCGCGGCATGACCGATCCCGTTGCCCTGACCGAGGAGACGCTGGCGCGCATCGATGCGTGCGACGACCGCGCCGTCTTCATCCGGGTCACACGCGAGCGCGCCCTGGAAGAGGCGCGCGCCGCCCGGCAGCGCGGCGGCTCGCTCGGTCCGCTCGACGGCGTGGCTGTCGCTTGGAAGGATTTGTTCGACCTGCGCGGCCTGCCGACCACCGCCGGATCGGTGGTGCTGGCGGACGTGCCACCGGCCGAGCGCGACGCGCCGGTCGTCGCCAACCTCACCAATGCTGGCATGATCTGCGTCGGCCGCACCAACATGACCGAGTTCGCCTATTCCGGCATCGGACTCAACCCGCATTACGGCACGCCGCGCAATCCGCACGGCAAGGAACAACCACGCGTGCCCGGCGGCTCGTCGTCGGGTTCGGCGGTCGCGGTGGCGCGCGGCTTGGTCCCGGTCGCGATCGGCACCGACACCGGCGGCTCGGTGCGGCTGCCGGCGGCACTCAACGGCGTGGTCGGCTACAAGTCGACCGTTGGGCGCTATGCGATGGATGGCGTGTTCCCGCTGTCGCCGACCCTGGATTCGCTCGGCGTCTTCAGCCGCACGGTGAGCGAAGCGGCGTTGGTCGACGCCGCGATGCGCGGTCTTACGCCGGTAGCACCAGCGCCCCGCTCGCCGGCGGGCGTCCACATTCTGGTGCCGACCAACATGGTGCTCGACGATTGCGAGCCGGCGGTGCTGGCGAATTTCGAAGCCGCCCTGGCGCGGCTCGCCCGTGCTGGCGCCGTGGTCGAACGCGCCGCGCTGCCCGCGCTCGACGCCGTCATGCGGCTCGGCGACAAGCGCGGCACGATCCTTGCCGCCGAAGCATACGAGGTGCATCGCGCGCGGCTGGCGAGAGGCGAGGGCGCGCGCATGGATCGGCGTGTCGCCTCGCGGCTGGCGGCGGGCGCCAGGATCGCGCTGCCCGACTATCTCGCCGTCGCGTTCGCCCGGCGAAAGCTCGTCGCCGAAACCGCGGCGCGCATCGCCGGATGTTTCGTCGCGTTTCCGACCACGCCGATCGTCGCGCCGCCGATCGCGCCGCTCGAGAACGACGACGAACGGTTCTTCGCCGCCAACGCGCGGCTGCTGCGCAACACCAGTCTCGGCAATTTCCTCGATTGGTGCGGCGTGTCGCTGCCCAGCGGCGCCGACGCGGACGGGATGCCGACCGCGCTGCTGCTGTCGGCCGCCGCGAACCATGACGACGCGTTGCTGGCGTTCGCCGCGGGCTGCGAGGCCGTTATTCGGGATGCAGCCATGCCGAGCGCGTGACTTGCTCCGGCGATGCTCCGGTCGCTAATCTCCAGCCAACAATCCAATCAGGGAGAGCGCAATGCCGGATGTCACTGTTCGTGCCAAGGATGGCGGGCAGTTTTCCGCCTATCTCGCGACGCCGAAATCGGGGAAGGGACCCGGCATCGTCGTCATCCAGGAGATTTTCGGCGTCAATCCGTGGATCCGGCAGGTCGCCAACCGCTACGCCGCCGCCGGTTATGTCGCGATGGCGCCCGATCTGTTCTGGCGCATCCAGCCGGGGATTCAGCTCACCGACCGGGGCGACGATTTCCAGAAAGCGCTTGGCTATATGCAGAAGATGGATCAAGGCAAGGCGGTCGAAGACATACAGGCGACCATCGACGCGCTCCGCGCCAATCCGGCCTGCACCGGCAAGGTCGGCGCGGTCGGCTACTGCCTCGGCGGCCGGCTCGCCTACATGACGGCGGCGCGCACCGATATCGACGCGGCGGTCGGCTATTACGGTGTGATGATCGACCAGCTGCTCGGCGAGGCAGGCAATATCAAGAAACCGCTGATGCTCCACATCGCCGAGAAGGACGGCTTCGTGCCGCCGCCGGTCCAGCAGAAGATGCATGAGGGGCTGAAGGGCAACCGCAACGTCATGCTCCAGGACTATGCCGGGCAGGATCACGCCTTCGCCCGCGACGGCGGTGAGCATTTCGATCAAGCCGCGGCCACGCTCGCCAACGACCGCACCGCCCAATTCTTCAAACTGAATCTCGCCTGAACGGAGGCCGTCATGGTTCATGTCATTCGCTTTCACGAGACCGGCGGGCCGGAAGTGCTGCGCTGGGAAGAATTGCAGCTCGGCAAGCCGGGCGAGGGCGAGGTGCGCATCCGCCACACCGCGGTCGGCCTCAACTTCGTCGACACCTATCAGCGCAGCGGCCTCTACCCGATGCCGATGCCGAGCCCGCTGGGCGGCGAGGCCGCCGGCGTGATCGAGGAAGTCGGGCCCGGCGTCGTCGATCTCAAGGTCGGCGATCGCGTCGCCTACGGCGCGGCGCCGCTCGGCGCCTATTCCGAGGCGCGGCTGATTCCGGCGGCGCGGCTGGTGAAAATTCCCGACGGGATTTCCGACCAGACCGCGGCGGCGATGATGCTCAAAGGGCTGACCACGGAATACCTGGTCAACCGCAGCTACAATATTCAGCGCGGCGACACGGTTCTGTTCCATGCCGCGGCGGGCGGCGTCGGCCTGATCTTCGGCCAATGGGCCAAGGCCAAGGGCGCCACGGTCATCGGCACGGTCAGCGGCCCCGCCAAGGCGAAGCTGGCGCGGGACCATGGCTACGACCATGTCATCGACTACACCAAAGAGGATTTCGTCGCCCGCGTCGGCGAGATCACCAAGGGCGCCAAATGCCCCGCGATTTATGACGGCGTCGGCAAGGACACGTTCATGAAGTCGCTCGACTGCGTCCGGCCGCACGGTTTCGTCATCAGCTTCGGCCAGGCCTCGGGCAAGATCCCGCCGGTCGATCTCGGCATCCTCGCCGCGAAAGGCTCGCTCTATGTTCAGCGCCCGACCTTGGGGACCTACGGCGCCAAGCGCGAGGATTTGGTGGCGATGGCGAAGAACCTGTTCGACATGGTGCTGTCGGGCAAGGTCAAGATCGTGGTCAGCCAGACCTATCCGCTGAAGGACGCGGCCAAGGCGCATGCCGATTTGCAGGCGCGCAAGACCACCGGCTCCACTGTTTTTGTGGTTTGAAAAAGAAGAGGTTTGAACCACCAAGGCACAAAGACACCAACACCGATTTTCGTTTCTTGGTGCTTTGGTGTCTTGATGGTTGACCGGCTAATTACTTGAACGCGACGCGGACCACTTCGTAAGAGCGGGCGCCGCGGGGCGTCGAAACTTCGACCGATTCGCCGACGCCCTTGCCGATGAGCGCGCGCGCCAACGGCGAGGTCACGGAGAGCCGGCCCTTGCTGACATCGGCCTCGTCCTCGCCGACGATCTGATAGACGGCTTTCTCCTCGCTCTCCTCGTCCTCGAGCGTGACGGTGGCGCCGAACTTGACCTGCTTACCCGAGAGCTTGGAGACGTCGATCACCTCGGCCCGGGCGATCTTGTCCTCGAGCTCGGCGAGGCGGCCCTCGATGAAGCTCTGGCGTTCGCGCGCCGCGTGATACTCAGCGTTTTCGGAGATATCGCCGTGCTCGCGGGCCTCGGCGAGGGCGCGGATCACCGCCGGCCGGTCGGTGCCCTTGAGCCGTTTCAATTCTTCCTGGAGCCGGTTGAAACCGGTGGCCGTCATCGGAATTTTGGACATAAGAAAAACCCGTCCCCCAAGCACAAAAAGGACAATTACCCGCCGGGCCTCCACCCGGATTTCGCCCACGACGATGCCGGCGCGTTAACCAAGATTAGCCGCTCATCGAAGGCGAAGCTTCAAAATAAGATTGGAGCGAGGCGACTTCAAGATCGGCGCCGATCAGCGCCGCGATGGCCTGAACCGCCGCGCGACTACCCGCTATAGTTGTATAATATGGAATTCCGATTACCAACGCCGTGCGGCGCAGGCTGAAACTGTCGGCCTTGGCCTGCGCCCCCTCGGTGGTGTTGAACACGAGTTGCACGCCGCCGGACAGCATGCGGTCGACGATGTGCGGCCGGCCTTCCAGCACCTTGTTGACGGCCTCGACGTCGAGCCCTTGGGCGCGCAGCACGTCGGCGGTGCCCCGGGTCGCCAGCAGCTTGAAGCCGAGCTCGGCCAGCCGCCGGCAGGGCGCCACCACCGCCGGTTTGTCCTTGTTGCGCACCGAGACGAACACCGTGCCGCCGAGCGGCAACATGGTGCCGCTGCCGAGCTGCGACTTGGCGAAGGCGCGGCCGAAATCGCTGTCGAGGCCCATCACCTCGCCGGTCGATTTCATCTCCGGCCCGAGGATCAGATCGACGCCGGGGAAGCGCGCGAACGGAAACACCGCTTCCTTCACCGCGACGCGCTTCTTGCCGGTGCGCGCCAGGGCGAAGTCGCCGAGCTTTTCCCCCGCCATCAGCCGCGCCGCGATCTTGGCGATCGGCACGCCGGTCGCCTTGGCGACGAACGGCACGGTGCGCGAGGCGCGCGGATTGACTTCGAGCACATAGACGGCGCCGTCCTTCACCGCGTATTGCACATTCATTAGCCCGACGACATGCAAGGCCTTTGCCAGCGCCGTGGTCTGGCGCTCGATGTCGCGGATCACGGTCGGCGGCAGCGAGTAGGGCGGCAGCGAGCAGGCGCTGTCGCCGGAATGAATCCCCGCCTCCTCGATATGTTCCATGATGCCGGCGATATGCACCGTGTCGCCGTCGGCGAGCGCGTCGACATCGACTTCGATCGCGTCGGCGAGATAGCGGTCGATCAGCAGCGGCCGCTGCTCCGACACCGCGAACTCCGACGGACGGCCCAATGTCTGCGCGATGTGGCCGATATAGGTCTGCAGCTGCGAATCGTCGTAGAGGATTTCCATCGCTCGTCCGCCCAGCACATAGGAGGGACGGATCACGACCGGATAGCCGATCTGCGCGGCGATGGCGGCGGCCGCCGGCAGCGAGGTGGCGATGCCGTTCTCGGGCTGCTTCAAGCCGAGCCGCGCCAGCAATTGCTGGAACCGCTTGCGGTCCTCGGCCAGGTCGATGGCGTCGGGCGAGGTGCCGAGGATCGGGATGTTCGCGGCTTCGAGCGCCGCTGCGAGCTTCAGCGGCGTCTGCCCGCCGAGTTGCACGATCACGCCGAGGAGGCGGCCCTTCCGCTGCTCGACGCGCACGATCTCGATCACGTCCTCGCCGGTCAGCGGCTCGAAATAGAGCCGGTCCGAGGTGTCGTAATCGGTCGACACCGTCTCGGGATTGCAATTGACCATGATGGTCTCGATGCCGGCCTCTTTCAGCGAATAGGCGGCATGGACGCAGCAATAATCGAACTCGATGCCCTGGCCGATGCGGTTGGGTCCGCCGCCCAGGATGATGACTTTCCGTCGCGCGCTCGGCTCCGCCTCGCACTCGCTCTCGTAGGTCGAATAGAGATAAGGCGTCAGCGCCGGGAATTCGCCGGCGCAGGTATCGACGCGCTTGTAGACCGGGTGGATATCGGCGCGCGCCCGCAACGCCGCGACGTCGTTTTCGCTCCGCGCCGTCAGCTCGGCCAGCCGCGCGTCGGAAAAGCCGAGCCGCTTCAACCGGCGCAGCGCGTCGGCGTCCATCGGCAGCCCGCTCGCCTTCAATTCGTTTTCGACGGCGACGATTTCGGCGACGGCGTCGAGGAACCATGGATCGTAGCGGCAGGCGGCGTGGATCTCCGCGGTGGTGAGACCGTGGCGGAAGGCCTGCGCGATGGTCAGCAGCCGGTCCGGCGTCGGCTTCGCCAGCGCGGCGCGGATCGCGTTCTTGTCGCCCGACGCGGCGCCCGGAATCTCGACCTCGTTGAAGCCGGTGAGGCCGGTCTCCATCGAACGCAGCGCCTTCTGCACCGATTCCGCGAAGCTGCGGCCGATCGCCATGGCTTCGCCGACCGACTTCATCGAGGTGGTGAGCAGCGGCTCCGCGCCGGGGAATTTCTCGAACGCGAAGCGCGGCATCTTGGTCACGACGTAATCGATCGTCGGCTCGAACGAGGCGGGCGTGATCTTGCGTGATTTCGTTGGTCAATTCGTCGAGCGTGTAGCCGACCGCGAGCTTGGCGGCGACCTTGGCGATGGGAAACCGGTCGCTTTCGACGCCAGCGCCGAGGAACGCGAGACGCGGCGGATTCATCTCGATGATGACCAGCCTTCCGTCCTCGGGATTGACCGCGAACTGCACGTTGGAGCCGCCGGTATCGACCCCGATCTCGCGCAGCACCGCGATCGAGGCGTTGCGCATGATCTGATATTCCTTGTCGGTCAGCGTCAGCGCCGGCGCCACCGTGACGGAATCGCCGGTATGCACGCCCATCGGATCGACGTTCTCGATGGAGCAGATGATGATGCAATTGTCGGCGCGGTCGCGCACGACTTCCATCTCGAATTCCTTCCAGCCCAGCACCGATTCTTCGATCAGCACTTCGTGGCTGGGCGAGGCACGCAGGCCGCTCTCGACGATGTCATCGAATTCCTTGCCGGTTGTAGGCGATGCCGCCGCCGGTGCCGCCCAGGGTGAAAGACGGCCGGATCACCGGCGGGCAGGCCGACATACCATCGCCGCGCGCGCCTCGTCGAGCGAGCGGACCAGCTTGCTCTTGGGCGATTGCAGGCCGATCCGGTCCATCGCCTCGCGGAACAACAGCCGGTCCTCGGCCTTGGCGATGGCGTCTTCCTTGGCGCCGATCAGTTCGACTTCGTGCCGCGCCAGCACGCCGGATTTGGCCAGCGCCATCGCGGTGTTGAGCGCGGTCTGCCCGCCCATCGTCGGCAACAGCGCGTCGGGCTTTTCCTTGGCGATGATGC
Source organism: uncultured Alphaproteobacteria bacterium (assembly GCA_963729845.1). GTDB lineage: Bacteria > Pseudomonadota > Alphaproteobacteria > ATCC43930 > CGMCC-115725 > JAATGI01. The sequence continues at coordinate 107,375 of CAVSQC010000017.1, read as the reverse complement.
GCTCGACGAAGTCCGGCGTGATCGGCTCGATATAGGTGGCGTCGGCCATCTCCGGGTCGGTCATGATCGTCGCCGGATTGGAGTTGACCAGGACGACGCGATAGCCTTCCTCGCGCAGCGCCTTGCACGCCTGGGCGCCCGAGTAATCGAACTCGCAGGCCTGGCCGATCACGATCGGCCCGGCGCCGATGATCAGGATCGACTTGATGTCGGTGCGCTTAGGCACTATTTCCGCTCCTTCATCAGGTCGACGAAGCGGTCGAAGAGGTAGTGGCTATCTTGCGGGCCGGGGCTGGCTTCGGGGTGGTACTGCACCGAGAACACCGGGCTGTCCTTGAGGCGCAATCCTTCGTTGGAGCCGTCGAACAGCGAGACATGTGTCACTTCCGCGTTCGCGGGCAGGGTCTCGGGCAATACGACGAAGCCGTGATTTTGGCTGGTGATCTCGACCTTGCCGGACGCCAGGTCCTTCACCGGATGATTGGCGCCGCGATGGCCGATCTCCATTTTCCGGGTCTTACCGCCGAGCGCCAGCGCCAGCAATTGATGGCCGAGGCAGATGCCGAAAATCGGTTTGCCGCTTGCCATCAATTCCGTCAGCACCGGCACCGCGTAGGCGCCGGTCGCGGCGGGATCGCCCGGGCCGTTCGACAGAAAGATTCCGTCGGGCTTATGGTTCAGCACGTCGGCCGCGCTGGCGCTCGCCGGCACGATGGTGACGGCGCAGCCTGCGCTCGCCAGCATGCGCAGAATGTTGCGCTTGGCGCCGTAGTCGATGGCGACGACATTGAACTTGGGCCGGTCGAGCGTGCCGTAGCCCTTGCCCCAGACCCAGCCGGTCTGGTCCCAGCCATAGGTCTGGCGGCACGTCACCTCTTTCGCCAGGTCCATGCCTTCGAGGCCGGGCCAGGCGCGCGCGGCGTCGCGCAGCGCGTCGATGTCGAGCGTGCCGTCGGCGGCGTGGGCGAGGGCGCCGTTGGGCGCGCCGCGATCGCGGATGCGCCGCGTCAACAACCGCGTGTCGATGCCGGCGATGCCGACCAGATTGTAGCTCTTGAGCCAGGCGTCGAAATGCTGCGCCGCGCGCCAGTTCGACGGCGCGGTGATGTCGGCGCGCAGTACCAATCCCAGCGCCGCGGAGGTCGAGGTCTCGATATCCTCGCGGTTTGCGCCGACATTGCCGATGTGCGGAAAGGTGAAGGTGACGATCTGACCGGCGTAGGAAGGATCGGTCATGATCTCCTGGTAGCCGGTCATGCTGGTGTTGAAGCACACTTCGCCGACGCGCATGCCTTCGGCGCCGATTCCGTGCCCCCAAAAGACGCTGCCGTCGGCCAGGACCAGGGCCGCGGTCGGGCGCGAGGGCGTTGAATTCATGCGGAGCGACAACCTCTGGCGAAGGAACCCGTACCGCGCGTCAAGCCGCGCGGGACCCGATGTCCCGGCGCGACGGCAACCGTTTTGCGCGGCTAGACCTTTCACATAGTATGCACCCCCAGAGTGTCGCGTCAACCCTGGAGACCGTCATGCTGCGCGAGCAATTCAGCGATGCCTTGAAGACTGCGATGAAGGACAAGAACGTGCTCGGCGTCTCGACAGTGCGGCTGATCATCGCCAGGCTCAAGGAGCAGGACATCGACGCCCGCGGCCGCGGCAAGGCGGAGCTCGACGACACGCAAATCCAGCAGATGCTCCAGGGCATGATCAAACAGCGGCGCAAGTCCATCACCCTCTACGAGCAGGGCAAGCGCATGGACCTGGCCGACAAGGAACGCGGCGAGATCGCGATCATCGAGACCTTCCTGCCGAAGCAATTGTCGGACGCCGAGGCGGAGGCCGCGATCAAGGAGATCGTCGCCGCCACCGGCGCGCAGTCGGTAAAGGACATGGGCAAGGTGATGGCCGCGATCCGCGAAAAACTGACGGGCCGCATCGACAACGCCAAGGCCAGCGGCATCGTCAAGAAACTGCTGGGCGCGCCGTGAACGAGATGCGGGTGTACGGGGGCGGCTGCCATTGCGGCGCGGTGCGGTTTCGCATTACCACCGACCTGAAGCGCGTTTCCTACTGCAATTGCTCGATGTGCCAGAAGAAGGGAATCCTGCACCATCTGGTGCCGCCGGAACGGTTCGAGCTATTGCGCGGCGCCGAGGATCTGACGACCTACCGTTTCAACACCGGTGTGGCGAAGCACACATTCTGCCGGCATTGCGGCATCCATCCGTTCTACGTGCCGCGCTCCGATCCCGACCGGATCGACGTCAATGTCCGCTGCCTCGACGGCGTCGACATCGCGGCGCTGACCTTGGATTATTTCGACGGGCGCAACTGGGAACAGGCGATCGGCGGCTGGCATCACGGGCGGTGATGACGGCGGAAGCGCAGGTAAGTCGGCGTTCGTCCCGCCGCGATGGCCTTTTGCTCGTACCGTGTCGCCGGCCAATCGTCGGGTCGCGCGCGCCAATCGCCGGGGCGGCGCGCCAGCCATTCCCATTCCGGCGCGGCGGTCGCGTCGGTCAGCATCGCGCGGAGATAGTCCGGATCGTCGGTGGCGAGGCGCAACTCGCCGCCGTCGCGCATCGCGCGCGCGAGCCGCGCCAGCGTCGCCGGCGAAACGATGCGGCGCTTGCGGTGCCGCAGCTTCGGCCACGGATCGGGGAACAGGATGTAGGCGCGGTCGAGGCTCCGCTCGGGCAACGACGCCAGCAACAGCCGCGCGTCGTCGATCAGGATGCGCACATTATTGAGGGCCTGCGCCGCGATCGCCGTCAGCAGCTTGGCGACGCCGGTCTCGAAAATCTCGACGCCGATGAAGCCGAGCTCGGGGTGCGCCCCGGCCTGCGCCGCGAGATGCTCGCCGGCGCCGAAGCCGATCTCGATCGCGATACGGTCGTGCGCCGGAAACAGCGCGCGCACATCGAGCGCGCCGCTCTCCGGCACCGCAAAGCGCAGGCGCGGCAACAGCGTCGCCATCAATCCGGCCTGCGCCGGGCGCAACTTGCGGCCGCGGCGCCGACCGTAAATCATCCGGTGACGGTTTTCGTCGCTCATCGCTGAAATCAGAAGATTGCGGGCAATATTAACCAGGATGCAAGGCTTGGCCAGGCACAGTCATTCCCCCGTGTGTGGAAAGGACAGCGATGATCAAGCGTCGCGCGAGAAACCGGCCCGATGACGGCATCCCGGCCGAATTGCCCCTGACGCGCCAGCTCGTGATCCTCGATCGCGGCAGCGAACAGGCGTTCGACCGCATCCTGGCCCTGGCCGCCGATGTGTTCGAGGCCACTCATTGCGGCCTCCTGATCCAGGAGGGCGGGCGCTATTGGACCAAAATTCGCGGCCGGGAAATGTCGACCTCGGAAGGGCCGAGCGCGGGTTCCTTCACCCGGCACACCATGGCCGCGGACGAGACGTTCTTCGTCGCGGACGCGGCCGCCGATTCGCGCTTTCGCGATCATCCGCGCGTCGCCGGCGGGCCGCGCGTCCGGTCGTTTTTCGGCGCGCCGCTGATCGCCGGCGACGGCAGCCGCGTCGGCGCGCTGGCGGTGATGAGCGACACGCCGCGGGACCCGCCCACCGCGGTTCAGCGGCGCTTGCTGAGCCACTTCGCCGACCACGTCATGACGCAAATCCAATCGCGCACGCGTCAATATGTCGGCGAACAGCTGCGCGCCAGCGAGGCGCGTCTGCATCGCAGCGAGGTGCATCTGTCGCGGGCGCAGCGCCTTGCCGATGTCGGCAGCGCCGAGATCGATCTCGTCACCGGCGAGCATTACAGCTCCGAGGAAATGTACCGGATTTTCGGTTTGCCCGCCGATGCGCCCCTGCCGTCGATCGACGAGATGGTCCGCACGCTGGTTCATCCCGACGATCGCGAACGCGTCGCCGAGAATCATCGCCGGCTGAAGCGCGGCGAGTCGGCGCCGCAATGCGAATATCGAATTTTCCGCCCGGACGGGGCCGAGCGCACGGTGCTGCGCTTCGGCGAATTCGTGTTCGACGCCGGCGGCAAACCGCGCCGCTTCATGATGGCGATCCAGGACGTGACCGAACTGCGCCGCGCGGAAAAGGCGCGCGACGAATATCGCGAGCAACTGCATCACGCGCAGCGCCTCGACGCGCTCGGCACGCTGGCCGGCGGCATCGCGCACGACCTCAACAACACGCTGGTGCCGATCCTCGCGCTGACGAAGCTGATGCGCGCCGGCGCTGTCACCGACGACGACCGCCGCAATCTCGAAGTGATCCAGCACGCCGGCGAGCGCGCCCGCGACCTGGTGCGGCAGGTGCTCGCGTTTTCGCGCAAGGCCCCGGTCGAACATCACCGCATCGAACTCGCCGCGGCGGTGGCGGACACCCTGCGTCTCATGCGCGCCAGCATCGACCAGCGCATCCGCGTGATCGAGCGGCTGATGCAAGGCGTCACCGTATTCGCCGATCCCGGCCAGATCCATCAGCTGGTGGTCAATCTCGTCACCAACGCCGCTCAGGCGATCGGCGATCACGCCGGAACGATCTCGGTGACGCTCGATCCCGGCCCCGACGACGCGTCGGTTCGCCTTATCGTCGCCGATGACGGCGACGGCATGGACGAGCGCACCCTGTCACGCATGTTCGAGCCGTTTTTCACGACGCGCGGAGTTCGGCGCCGGCGCCGGCCTCGGCCTTGCCATCGTGCACGGCATCGTCACCGGACATGGCGGTTCGATCGCCGCCAAGAGTTCTCCCGGCAACGGTACCCGCATCACCATCGATCTGCCGTCACACGAGTGCAAAAGCGCTGCCGCCTTGGCAATCGCGGCGGCCTGACGCGTATCGGCTCAGGCCTCCGCGGTTACGACTCCGGCGTTGGCGATCGCCTTTACCAGCTCGAACAAACGGCGCCGCGTTTGCGCGTCCGTCACCCGATAATAGGCCCGTACCAACTCCAAGGTTTCGCGGCGCATCATCGGATCGGGCTCGTATGGCGCCGCCGCCGGCTCGTTCAAGCCGGGCACCCCTTCGGCGACCGAAGCGGCCACCGCGGGATTGATGTCGTCGAAAAAAAACGAAACCGGAACATCCAGTACGCGCGAAAGATCGAAAAGCCGGCTTGCGCCGATGCGGTTGGCGCCGCGTTCGTATTTCTGCACTTGCTGAAAGGTAAGGCCAATGGCATTGCCGAGCCGTTCTTGGCTCATTCCCAGCAACGTCCGCCGCAACCGCACCCGCGATCCGACATGGACATCGATGGGGCTGGGCTTGTCCGATTTACGGCGTCGTCGCCGACCGTCCCCTTGTTGGTCAGTCATTAGATTCTTTCATTTTCTCCGTTAAGACCCCTGCAAGACCTTGTTAAGGCATGCCATCGCGTGAGGTCAACACAATTAGTGATTACATTTCTATGCGATCTTCTCGCTTTTTGCGGTATCAGCAAGAAGTTATCGCCGCAGACGGCGATAGCCCAAGACCATACTAATGATCAGCTCAATTATCAGTAATACCGAAAAAGTCGTGTCGCCTATTCGGCTATAGATAGTTACAGGCAGCGCCGCCGGCAACGGCACGTCGAGCACGCCAATCGCGTCGAGATCGAGCCGGCTCATGACCCGGCCGTAGGGATCGATCGCGGCGGTGATGCCGTTGTTGGCGTCGCGCAACAGCGGCAGGCCCTCCTCGACGGCGCGCACGCGCGCGATGGCGAAATGCTGGAAGGGCCCCGAGGTGACGCCGTACCAGGCGTCGTTGGTGACGTTGAGGAGCCAACCCGGCCGTTGTTTCGGGTCGACGACCGCGCCGGGGAAGATCGCCTCGTAGCAGATCAGCGGCGCCGCCGACGGCAGATCCGGCAGCGCCAAGGTTCGCGGACCCGGCCCGGCGGAAAAATCCATCATGCCGGGGGTGATCTTGCGCATCGGCAACAGGCCGCGCAGCGGCACGTATTCGCCGAACGGCACGAGATGCGCCTTGTCATAGCTGGCGATCACGTTGCCGCCCGGACCGATCACGAGCAGCGAGTTCCAGATATGGGTCGCCTTGGCCGGCGGCACATCGGTGCGCACGGCGCCGGCCATCAACAGCGCGCCCGACGGCATCGCCACCGCCAGCGTGTTGCGCAGATCGTCGTCGCGCTCGAGGAACGGCGGCGCCGCGGCCTCGGGCCAGATCACGGCGGCCAGCGGCGCCCGCGCCGGTTCGGTGCTGAGCGCGAGCAAGCGGCGCAGATTGTCGACGCGCGCCGCCGGGTCGTTTTTCAGCGCCTCCGGAATCGACGGCTGCACCAGCCGGATGGTGATGCCGGGCAGGCGGTCGCGCGACGCGGTGAGAAGACGGACGCCGCCCCCCGCCATCGGCAGCGCGATCAGCAGCGCCGCCGCCAGCATCGCCCAACCGCGGGCGCGTTCGGAATCGCCAAGCCGCGCCGGCAGGGAAGCGGCGGTGACGGTAATGAGCGACAGGCCGTAAATGCCGACCACCGACGTGATTTGCAGCATCGGATCGGAGCCGGGAAACGCGCCCGACCAGGCATAACCGATCAGGTTCCAGGGAAAACCGGTGAGGACATGGCCGCGAAGCCACTCGGCGGCGCACCAGGCGACGGCGACGGCGAGAATGCGCGCGGTCCCGCGCAGATGCAGCGCGCGCCGCAGCTCGTTCGCGGCGAGCAGCGCCGCGCCGGTGAAAATCGCGAGGCCGGCCGGAATGCCGAGCACCGCGAACGGCATCAGCCACCAGAACGCGTCGATATCGACAAGCAACGCCGCGCCGATCCAATAGAGGCCGGCGACGAAAAAGCCGAAACCGAAACTCCAGCCGAGGAAAAACGCGCCGCCGCGCCGCGTGCCGCCGTCACTCAGCCAGATCAGCGACGGGAACGAGACCAGCAACAGCGGCGTGAGATCGACCGGCGGCAGCGCCGCCGCCGCGATCGCCCCCATCAGCACGGCGTAGAGATAGCGCCGCCACCCGGTCAGGCCGATGGTCCAGGTCGCCCAGCCTTGGAGCGGCGCCAACGGGCCGGCCGAGCGCAACAGCGCCGCCGCGGGAACAGGGTCGCGGCTCATGCCTCGGGCTTGTCCGCGGGTTGTACCGCGCGCACCCGCAACCGCTTCACGCGGCGCGGATCGGCGTCGAGCACCTCGAATTCGATACCCGAAGGATGACGGATGATTTCGTTGCGGCTCGGCACCCTGCCGGCCAGCATGGTGACGAGACCGCCCAACGTGGTGACGCCTTCCTCGATTTCGTTCAGCAGCTCCGGCGGCAGCACTTGGCCTTCAAGCGAGGAAAGCGGCGCGCGCGCGTCGGCGATGATGCTGCCGTCGGGGCGCGCTATGATCTTGGGCCGGTCGGCGTCGTCGTGCTCGTCCTCGATCTCGCCGACGATCTGCTCGATCACGTCTTCGATGGTGATGAGCCCGTCGATGCCGCCGAACTCGTCGACGACCAGCGCCATGTGGACGCGCGATAGCCGCATTTGCAGGAGCAGATCGAGCACCGGCAGCGACGGCGCCACGAACAATACCTTGCGCACGATCCGGCCCAGCGGCACCGATTTGTGATCGACCGCATAGGGCATCATGTCCTTGACATGCAGCATGCCGACGACATCGTCGAGCGTGTCGCGATAGATCGGCACGCGGCTGTGGCCATGCTCCATCATCTGCTGGGTCGCCTGCTCGAACGGCGTGTCCTCCGCCAGCGCCACGATATCGGCGCGCGGCACCATGATCTCGGCGGCGGTGAGCTCGTGCAGCTTGAGGATGTTGGAGAGGAGCCGCCGCTCGTGCGGATCGATGGGCTCTTCCTGCTGATGTTCCTCGATCAGCTCCTCGAGCTCTTGGCGCAGGTCGCCCTCGGCCGCGTCGCCGCGCCGCCATTGCCGCAGCCAATGCAATAGCCCCGACAGCGGCTTGTCGTGAGGGGATGCCGGCTATCGGCCATGGTTGCCGCGCCTCGCGCGTACATAAGTTCTATCCCCTCCCCCCTTGAGGGGGAGGAGGCGAGAAGTCAAAGACTTCGAGCGGGTGGGAGGTATCGAGTGTGTGGCCGCCCCCACCCGAAATGCTCCGCTCGCGCGTCGCATTTCATCCTTCCCCTCAAGCGGGTCGGGACCGGCCCGGTAGGGGTTGGGGATTTCGAAAATTTTGAGGATGCGGCGCTCGCGGCTTTCCATCCGCGCGGCGTCGCGGTCGCGCCCGTGATCGTGCCCCAGGAGATGCAGAACGCCGTGCACGATCAGATGGCGGAAATGATGGGCGAATGGTTTGCCCTGTTCCTTGGCCTCGCGCGCCACCGTCTCGAAGGCTACAACCACGTCGCCGATATGGCTCGGCTCGCCGGTGGGAAAGGACAAGACGTTGGTCGGCACGTCCTTGCCGCGCCAGCGTCGATTGAGCGTCCGCACGGCGGCATCGTCGGTCAGGACCAGGCTCACTTCCGCGGCGTCGATGCCGCTGTCCGTCAGCGCCGCGCGAACCGTCTCGCGGGCGAGGCGGGCCACGCCGGGGAGGCTGCGGCGCCAGGCGGGACACGGGATGGCAACGTCGATCGTGAAAGCGCGCGTCTTTTTCCGTCCCCCCTCGAGGGGGGAGGGGAAAACGCACGGGCGCTTAGGTTCGGGAGCGTCGTTCATCGTCGGGCTTGGCGCGCGAGGCAACGCGGCGGGCGCCGCGTTGGCGGTCGCGCCGATCGTAGGCACGCACGATGCGCGCGACCAGCGGATGGCGGACGACGTCGCTGTCGTCGAAATGCACGGTGGCGACGCCCTCGGTGCCTTCGAGCGTTTCGAGCGCGTCTTCGAGGCCGCATTCGGCGCCGGGCGGCAGGTCGATCTGCGTCAGGTCGCCGGTCACGGCCATGCGGGCGTCTTCGCCGAGCCGCGTCAGGAACATCTTCATCTGCCCCGGCGTGGTGTTCTGCGCCTCGTCGAGAATCACGAAGGCGTGCGCCAAGGTCCGGCCGCGCATGAACGCCAGCGGCGCGATCTCGATCTCGCCCGAGGCGATGCGCTTCATCACCTGATCGCCCGGCAGCATGTCGTAGAGCGCGTCGTAGAGCGGCCGCAGATAAGGATCGACCTTCTCCTTGAGATCGCCGGGCAGAAAGCCCAGCCGTTCGCCGGCTTCCACCGCCGGGCGGGACAGCACGATGCGCTCGACCTGGCCGCTCATCAACATGTCGACCGCGGTGGCGACCGCGAGATAGGTCTTGCCGGTGCCGGCGGGGCCGAGGCCGAACACCAGATCGTGGCCGCGCAGCGCGCGGATGTACTCGGCCTGATGCGGGCTGCGCGGCGCGATGCGCCGCTTCTTGGTGCGAATGTCGTCGCCATGCTCCCAGCGCGCGCCGCCCGACGCGGCGGCGTGACGCAGCGCCGCGTCGACGGCCGCGTTGTCGACCGCGTGACCCTGCTGCAAACGGCGATAGAGATTGTCGAGCGCGTCGCGCGCCACCTCGGCATTGCCGTCGGCGCCGGAAATCATCAGCCGGTTGCCGCGCGACACCAACGCGACGCCGAGCTTGCCCTCGATGCGCTCCAAGTTGCGGTCGCGCTCGCCGAACAGTTCCGGCAACAGCGAATTGTCGTCGAACTGCATCTGCACGGTGACGGCGGACTCGCGTGGCGGGTTCATCGCGCCACCTCGCCGGCGAGGCTGTTGGCGCCGAGCGCGGTCACGCGTACCGGCACGACGGCGCCGATCAGCGCCTCGGACGCATCGGCGTGCACCGCCTGGAGATAAGGGCTGCGGCCGACGAGCTGGCCCGGATGCCGTCCCGGCTTTTCGAACAGCACCGGAAGCGCGCGGCCGACGCTGGCGCGGTTGAAATCGCACTGTTGCGCCGACAGCAATTCCTGCAGCGCGTCGAGCCGCGCCGCCTTCACCGCGTCGGGCACCTGGTTTTTCATCGACGCGGCCGGTGTGCCGGGCCGCGCGCTGTACTTGAACGAAAAGGCCGACGCGAACGTGACGTCGCGCACCAGCCGCATCGTCGCCGCGAAATCCCCGTCGCTCTCGCCGGGAAAGCCGGCGATGAAGTCGGAGGAAAGCGCCAGATCGGGCTGGGCCGTGCGCAGCCGGTCGACGATGCGGCGATAATCGTCGGCGGTGTGGCGCCGGTTCATCGCGTCGAGGATTTTGTCGGAGCCTGACTGCACCGGCAGATGCAAAAACGGCATCAACGCCGGCACGTCGCGATGCGCGGCGATCAATTCGTCATCGACGTCGCGCGGATGCGAGGTGGTGTAGCGGATGCGCGCGAGGCCGGGAATCTCGGCGACGGCGCGGATCAATCGGCCCAAGCCCCAATCGCCGTGGCGGTAGGCGTTGACGTTCTGGCCCAGGAGCGTGAGCTCGCGCGCACCCAACTCCACCAAGCGCCGCGCCTCGGCGAGGATCGCCGCCGGCGGCCGCGAATACTCGGCGCCGCGCGTGTAGGGCACGACGCAGAAGGTGCAGAACTTGTCGCAGCCTTCCTGGATCGACAGGAACGCGCTGACGCCCGGCGCGACATTGGTCTCGGGCAGAAAGTCGAACTTCGCCTCGGCGGGAAAATCGGTCTCCAACACGAGGCCGTCCTGGCGTGCCGCCTTCGCCACCATCTCCGGCAGGCGATGATAGGTCTGCGGCCCCAAGACGATGTCGACCTCGGGCGCGCGCGCGCGAATCTCGGCGCCCTCGGCCTGCGCCACGCAGCCCGCGACCGCGACCATCATGCGGCCGCCGGCCGCGTGCTTCCGCGCCTTTGCGGGACGCAGCCGGCCAAGATCGGAATAGACTTTCTCCGCCGCTTTTTCGCGGATGTGGCAGGTGTTGAGGATGACGAGATCGGCGTCATCCGGCGTGTCGCTCGCGGCAAAGCCGAGCGGCGCCAGCAAATCGGCCATGCGCGCCGAATCGTAGACATTCATCTGGCAGCCATACGTCTTGATATGGAGCTTGCGGCTCGGCGGACGCAGATCGGTCATGAAACCCGAACGGGTTGCGGCACCCGGCGCTTCAAACGGCGGCGTCGCGCCGCGTTCGCCGGAACCGGCTTGCGGCCGGCGAGCGATTCCGCCACGCCGTCGCTGATGAGACGATAGCAATGCGCCGCGAGCTCCTTGCGCGACGCGAATTGATCGATGGTGACCGGCGGGAAAAAGGTCAACTCCACGGTCAACGAGCCCATGCCCATCGCGGTCCACAGGTGCGGCGCCAGATCCATGTCGCCGTACCAGGCGAAAAACGGGCGCAGCGCGCGGCCGAGCGGAATGCCGTCGAGCCTGGTGTAGGCGACCGCGACCGGCTGCACCGGGATCGGCACGCCGTTGCGGCGATATTCGGCGACGCTGAACAGGCTCGATTTGAACGGCAGGACGTGATTGCCGTCGCTGCTGGTGCCCTCGGGAAACAGGATCAGCCGGTCGCCTTGGTCGAAGCGCTCGACGATGGCGTTGCGGTGGCTGCCGGCGGCGGCGCGCGTGCGCTCGATGAAGACGCTGCGCTGCAGCTTGGCGAGCCAGCCGAACCACGGCCAGTCGGCGACGTCGGCCTTGGCGATGAACGATGCCTCGAGCGCCGCGCCCAGAATCTCGATGTCGAGATAGCCGGTGTGGTTGATGACATAGAGCGCGGGATCGGCCTCGACCGGCTTGCCCTCGAACACCAGGCGGATGCCCATGATCCGGCAGGTCAGGCGGTGGTACCAGCGCGGCAAGGTGCGGGCGAGCTTGAGGTTCAGCAGCACCGCGACCGCCTGCACCGGCATCAACGGCAAGGTGAGGCCGACATAGAGAACGATCCGCGTGACCCGAAGAATGGAAGCGCTCATCGGTCCTTGTCGATCGGGTTCCAGGTGTACCCGGCGTTTTTCGCGCGGCGCACGTAGCTGCGATAGTATTTTTCCGACACCGCCGCGCATTTCACCACGATGCAAACGTCCGTGGTGTTGAATTGGTGATCGATCACCGCGCCGTCACCGACAAAACCGCCCAGCCGCAAATAGCCCTTCACCAGCGGCGGCAGGTCGGCCTCGGCAGCCGCCTGGTCGTAGCTTCCCGGCGGCAGCAGGTTCATCTCGACGAACCGTTCCGGCAGCGCGCGCGGGCGCAACTCCGCCTCCGCCAGCCGGTTCTGGTAGAGGAAGGAAAGCGGTGCCGCCAGCGCGTCGGGATTCGTCCCGGGCAGGCTGGCGCAGCCGAACATCAGATCGATCTTGTGATGGAACACATAGGCGGCGTTGCCGCGCCACATCATCTGCAGCGTCGCGTGATTGCGCGCGCGCGCATCGACGCAGGAACGGCCGAGCTCCAGAATCTCGCCGGGAAAGGCGATGATCTTGGAAACATCGTATTCCGCCTCGGAATAGAACCGGCCGAGAATTTTCGCCGCTGGCCGGCGGATATAGCGATAGGTGCCGATGATCTCGCCCAGCGTGTGGTCGATGGCGATAAGATGGTCGCAATGCGCGTCGAACTCGTCGAAGTCGCGCCGCCGCCGCGCCATCTCCGGCGTCGGCTGCGCCCCCATCTCGTCATAGAACACGCGATAGCGCAGCGCCTGAACCGCGTCGATGTCGGCGGCGTTCTCCGCCAGACGCACCTGGAGAGCGCCGGAGCGGATATCGACCGGGCGGCCGCCCTCCGACGCGGGTTCCCTGACCGCGGTGACGTCGCTCATTTCTTGACCTTGGCGTGCGGCGTCGTCGCCCGCCGCCTTGACCTGCGGCACCGCGTAAAGCTCGAGCCGGTGCCCGACCAGCGAATAACCGAGCTTCGCCGCGACTGCTTGTTGCAATTTCTCGATTTCCTCGTTGCGGAACTCGATGACGCGGCCCGATTGCATGTCGATGAGGTGATCGTGGTGGTCGCCCGTCATCTCCTCGTAGCGTGCGCGGCCGTCGCCGAAATCGTGCCGGGTCAGGATGTTGGCCTCTTCGAACAGACGCACGGTGCGATAGACGGTGGCGATGCTGATCTTGGGATCGATTTCCACGGCGCGCCGGTACACGCTCTCGACATCGGGATGGTCCACCGCTTCGGACAGGACCCGGGCGATGACGCGGCGCTGGTCGGTCATCTTCAGACCCTTATCGACGCACAATTGTTCCAGCCGCGATGTCATTCCGTCCGTGTCTGATGTGCCTCTCGGCGGGATTATAGCCCAAAGCCCCGGCCGTGCCAGCGCCGGCCGCGACGAAGTCGCATCCCACCCACAAATAGGAATTCATTTGCCGCCCCAACAGGTTGGGGCCGCGATCAGCCGCCTTTGCGGCCGCGCGTGCCGAGGCCGATTTCCTTGGCGAGCCGGGAACGCTGCTTGGCGTAGTTCGGCGCCACCATGGGATAATCCGGCGGCAGGTTCCAACGCTCGCGATATGCCTCAGGCGTGAGCTTGTAGGCGGTCATCAAATGCCGCTTCAGCATCTTCAGTTTCTTGCCGTCTTCCAGGCAGACTAAATAGTCCGGATGGATCGACCGCTTGATCGGCACCGCGGGCTGCGGCCGCGCGGCGGCGGCGGGCGCCTTGCCGATCCCGGAAAGCGACTGATAGACCTGATTGATCAATTGAGGCAGGTCCGCGACCGCCACGCTGTTATTGGAGACATGCGCGGCGACGATGTCGGTCGTCAACGTCAACAGGTCCTTATTGTTGCTTTTGTCCGTCATTGCGGTCTTCGCCTCTGTTTATCTTGATTACCCGAGAATCCCGGGCGCTCCCGACAAACAAACTACAAGAATTGACGGCGCCTTGTCTATGGATGATCGGTCTCGCGCGCCAGCGACAGGCCGAAAATCAACGCATCGGCCTTGCCCGACGGCAGCCGGTAGTATCCGGGACGCTCGCCGAGCAGAACAAATCCCACGGAACCATAGAGCGAAATCGCGGATTGATTGTCGGCGGCGACCTCCAGAAGGATGCGCCGCGCGCCGCGCAGTCTGGCGCGCTTGGCCAGGTCGCCGATCAACGCGCGGGCCAAGCCGCGCCGCCGCGCGCCCGGCGCCACGCCGATCGTCAGAATCTCGGCGTCGTCGTGGCCGATGAGATCGAGGATGAAGGCGGCGATGCCGTGTTCCGGCGATACCGCGAGATGGCCGCTGGCGCCGCGGATCGCCAGCAATTCCATGAAATCGCGCACGGTCCACGGATCGACGGGAAAGCATACGCTGTGGAGCTTCGACAAGGCGCCCAATTCCGAGCGCGTCAGAACGCGCAATTCCTCGCTCATCACCGTGCCTGACGCGTCATCGTGGTGTCGGGCGGCCGCAAATAGAGCGGGCGCGGCGGCGTGACGGGAACGCCGGCGAGCAACTGGGCGGTGGCGAGGCGTGCCACCGCCTCGGCGCAAGGACGATCCGGATCGTCGGCGATGACGACGTCACGCCCTGCCAATGCCGGCGCCAGCCGCCCGGCCGCGTCGCCCGCCAGCAGCAACGGCACGCGCGGGAGCCGGCGCGCGGCTGCCTCGGCGGCGGCGAGAAAAGGCTCCTGCGGACGATCGGTGAAAAGCTGGAGAAAGAAATCGTCGCGCCTGGTGTCGAGCGCCACCAACAGCGCCCGCCCCTGGCGCTGTTCTTCGGGGAAAAGCGCGGCGATCGCGGCGAAGCGCGAGATACCGACGGCCGGCACGCCGGTGGCCAAGGCCAGGCCGCGCGCCGCGGCGATGCCGATGCGCAGGCCGGTAAAGGAACCGGGCCCGGTGGCGACGCCGATCAGATCGAGCGCGGCGGCGTCGGCGCGCGCTTCCGCGAGCAGGTCGGCGATCATCGGCATGAGGATTTCGGCCTGACCGCGTTCCTGCGTCACCGCCCGCGCCGCGACGACGGCGCCGTCGCGCAACACGGCCGCCGATAGGCCCGTGCCCGCGCTATCGAAGCCCAGCACCAGCATTTGCCTCGGAAAAAAGCTGAAACATCACGCGACTCGGTTCATTTTTCCATGATGACATTGCTTGAGATTACCCCGGAAAGCCATGGCGTTGTCCTCGACATCGTCTATGCCACGCCGCGCAATTTCACCGGCAAGCCGGTCTATGCCCGGCCCGGCTGCTATCTCCATGCCGACGCGGCGGCGAAACTGGCGCAAGCGGTGACGCTGGCGAAAGCGCTGGGCTTGCGGCTCAAAATCTTCGACGCGTTCCGGCCCAGCGAGACGCAATGGGTGTTATGGAATTTCCATCCCGACCCCGAGTTCCTCGCCGACCCGCGCAAAGGCTCGCCGCATTCGCGCGGGGTCGCGGTCGATCTGACGCTGATCGACGCCTCCGGCGGCGAACTCGACATGGGCACCGGGTTCGACGCCTTCACGCCGGCGTCGCATCACGCCAACACGGACATTCCCGAGGCGGCGCAGCGCAACCGGTTCCTCTTGCTGGGCGTGATGAGCGCGGCGGGGTGGGACTTTTACGGTAACGAGTGGTGGCACTATCAACTGTTCGAGCCGAGGAAATACCCGGTGTTGGGCGACGCCGCGCTCGACCGGCCGATGATGCCGCGTTCGGCGCAGCGTGTAGGAGACTGACATGACGATACGGGGAAGCTGTCTCTGCAAAGCGATTGCCTACGAACTCGACCTACCGTTCGAACGGATCATTTATTGTCATTGCTCGCGATGCCGTAAGGCGACGCGAACCATCCATGCTGCCAACGGCTATACCAAGCCCGAAGCCTTGCGTTGGGTGAGGGGAGAAGACCTGGTCCGGCGTTTCGACCTGCCCGAGGCACGTAGCTTCGCCACGTGCTTTTGCACCAAATGCGGATCGCCGCTGCCCCATCTGACACGAAGCGGCCGTGAACTCGTTGTCCCGGCTGGATCGTTGGATGACGACCCCGGCTTGCTCCCATCGCTGAATATCTTTTTGGACTCGCGGGCGGCGTGGGCTCGCCCGCCGGAGGAGCTTCCTTCGGCTCCGAACCGCTAGAACCCGCACGCTAACTTAGAGCGCGCGGACCTCGATCACTTCGGGGATGTAATGGCGCAGCATGTTCTCGATCCCGGCCTTCAGGGTCGCGGTCGAGGACGGGCAGCCGGAGCAGGCGCCGTGCATTTGGAGATAGACCACGCCATCCTCGAAATGCTCGAAGATGATGTCGCCACCGTCTTGGGCGACGGCGGGACGGACCCGCGTCTCGATCAGCTCCTTGATCGCGGCGACGGTCTCGCTGTCGGCCTCGGCGGCTTCGCCCGATGGCGCCGATTGCGTCAGCATGACGGGCCGGCCGGACGTGTAGTGCTCCATGATCGCGGCGAGGATGCCCGGCTTGAGCTGGAACCAATCCTGCGCGCCGTCCTTGGTGACTGAGATGAAGTCGCTGCCGAGGAACACGCCGGTGACGCCGTCGACCTGGAACAGACGCTGCGCCAGCGGTGACTTTCCGTCCGCCGCGTCGGCGGTCGCGAATTGCGCGGTGCCGTCGCTCATCACTTGGCGGCCGGGAATGAATTTCAGCGTCGCGGGATTGGGCGTGGTCTCGGTTTGGATGAACATCGCATCCTCGTAAGGGATTTACGTCAGAAATGGGACCAGTTTGGTCCGAAGTCAACCCTATAGAGCTTGTGCCTACTTGCCTTACTCGTCTTCGATGATTTTGTACTTTTCCGCCCACACGCGCTGTTTGTCGGTTTTGTGCGGGTAGCCGTCGATCTGGATGATCGCGTAGGGCGTCAAGGACGCGACATCGAAGCCGTTCTTCGAGAGCTTTTCCTTGGCCGGCAGAATGGCGCAGGTCTCTTCATCGAGAACCCGGAACACCACCAGCGTGTGGTCCGGCTTGAACTCGACACGCGCGATCGGACCGCCGGCGTTCTGGTCGGTGCCCTGATTGTAGGCGGCGAGGGTTTCGGCCGCGTCGTCATGGCAATGTTTGATTTGCGATGGATCCATGCCGAAATCCTGTTCGGCGAACTTCCATTCGGCGCCGTCGCGCTCGAATTTGAGCGTGATCTCGCTTTGCAAGATCTGCCCCGGCTTCGGCGCGTCGGGCGGCGCGTCGGCCGGCAGCTTCAGATTGTCGGGCACCTTCACCGTGGCGAGCGTGACGATCACGGCGTGCTTGCCGTCCTTGGACAGTGACGCATGCTTCGGCTCGATCGTGTCGGGCGTCATCGATCGCGCCATGGAGGCGAGGCCGTCCGCGTCTTCCTTGGTCTTGGCCGCGTCGATGATCTGTTTTTTCAGGTCGGGGACGCTGATGGCGGCGGCATCGGCGAGCTTGCCTTGGCCGAGCAGGCTCGCCCAGCTCTTGTAAAGCGCCATCAGCCGCGCCTGAAGGTCGGGCGGGACCGGCGCCGCCATGGCGACGGCGGTCAGCGACAACATGAATGCGACGGCGACCGCCAGCGCAGCGCCTCGCAAGCGGAGCGATTTCATGTGTTCCTCCAATCCCCGGCGGCACTATAGCGCGCGGCAGGGCCCGCCGTCACGGGAGCGTCAGCCGCCCCTCGCGTGACACAGGGCCAAGCGCCCGCTCAATAGGCCTGTTCGCTGAAGATCGGGTCGACCGAGCGGTTCCAGCGCCCGTTATAGGCGTCGAGCAGCATGTCGGCCGGAGTCCGTCCCGACGCCACGATCTCGCGCAGCGGATCGAGGAACAGGCTCTCGTCGCGGCCCTTGCCGTCGCGGCGGTTGCGGCGGTGCAGTCCCGCCGCCGAAATCTCGAGCGTCGCCTTCGCCAGGTCGAGCACCGTGCCGCCGCGGAATTTGGTATGCAGCCCGGACTTCGGCACCTCGTTGCGCAGCGTCTCGCGCTCCTCGCGGGTCCAATCCTTGATCAGATCGAGCGCCGCGTCGGTCGCGGCGTCGTCGTAGAGCAAGCCGGCCCACAGCGCGGGCAGGGCGCACAGCCGGCCCCACGGACCGCTGTCGGCGCCGCGCATCTCGAGGAATTTTTTCAGACGCACTTCGGGAAAGATGGTGGTGAGATGGTCGCCCCAATCGCTGATCGTCGGCAGCTCGCCCGGCAGCGTCGGCAATTTCCCGGCGAGGAAATCGCGAAAGGATTGGCCGGCCACGTCGATATACTTGCCGTCGCGATAGACGAAATACATCGGCACATCGAGTACATAGTCGACATAGCGCTCGAACCCCATGCCCGGCTCGAACACGAACGGCAGCATGCCGGTGCGGTCGGGATCGGTGTCGGTCCAGATCTGCGCGCGATAGCTTCGGTAGCCGTTGGGCTTGCCCTCGGTAAAGGGCGAGTTGGCGAACAGCGCGGTGGCGACTGGCTGCAGCGCTAGGCCGAGCCGGAACTTGCGCACCATGTCGGCTTCCGAGCCGAAGTCGAGATTGACCTGCACCGTGCAGGTCCGCAGCATCATGTCGAGGCCGAGCCGGCCTTTGGTCGGCATGTAGCGCCGCATAATGGCGTAGCGGCCTTTCGGCATCCAATCGACGTCTTCGCGCCGCGCCTTGGGATGAAAACCCGCCGCGAGAACCCCCAGATCCAGCTCGCGCGCGACCTGCTTCGCCTGATCCAGGTGTTCCGTCACTTCGCCGCAGGTCTGGTGGAGATTTTCCAGCGGCGCGCCGGAGAGCTCGAACTGGCCGCCCGGCTCGAGCGAGACCGACGCCAAGCCGTCGGAGAGGCCGATAATGTGGTCGCCTTCCATCACGGGCTGCCAGCCGAACCGTTTCAGGCCGGTGAGCAGCGCCTCGATGCCGCGCGGGCCGGCGTACGGCGCCGGCGACAGGTCGTCGCTGCGGAACACGAATTTTTCGTGCTCGGTGCCGATGCGCCACTGCGCGGCCGGCTTGCTGCCGGCGGCGAGATATTCAACGAGCTGGCGGCGATCGGTGATGCGGGCGCCGCCCGAAGCGACTGGGCCTGACATGAACCTCGGAATACCCCTTGAGACCGGCGCGTCAGGCCCCCCGACCGGCACGCCAATCGCCGAGAAACGCCTGAAGCACGGATAGCGCCGCTATTGCTGCGGTGTCTGCGCGCAACACCCGCGGCCCCAGGCTGACGGCGCAAACAAAGGGGAGTTTCCCGATAGCGTCAAGCTCCTTGTCCGAAAAGCCGCCCTCCGGGCCGATCAGCGCGGCCCACGGCCCCGGCCGCTCGCGCGCCAATTGCGCGGCGATGGCTGGCGCGGCGCCGGTCTCGACGCAGGCGAGGAGCCGGCGTTCGGCCGGCCAGCGGGCGAGAATATCGGCCAGGGCCGCCGGCTCGCGGATCTCGGGCAGGGTGAGGCGCTCGGTCTGCTCCGCCGCCTCGCGGGCATGGGCGCGCAGCCGGTCGAGATTGAGGCGTTCGACCGCGGTGCGCTCGGTCATGGCCGGGAGCAGCGCGCGGACGCCGAGCTCGGTCGCCTTCTCGACGAGATAGTCGATCCGCGCGCGCTTCAGGGGCGCGAACACCAGCCACAGATCGGGCTCCGGGTGCGGCGCGCGGCGCAGCGCCGTCACATCGACGATGCCGCTCGACTTGCCGAGACTTTCGACCTCGCCCCACCATTCGCCGTCGCGGCCGTTGAACAAAGCGATGCGCGCACCGGGGCCGAGGCGCAGCACGTTGCGGAGATAGTGGGTCTGCGGCTCGCCCAGCGGAACCGATGCGCCCGCGAACAGCGTCTCATCGGTGTGGAGGCGGGTGACCGTCGCGTAGGCCATCGCGTCAACAGTTTTCCGTCAACCGATAACCGCGGCCGGACACCTCATTTTTTCTCCGGCGCTTTCGTGTCTTCCGGCGTCTTCGTTTCTTCCTTGTTGGTCGCGACGGTGCGGTAGAGATGGCCGCCGGTTTCGTCGCGCGCCATCAAGATCAGGCCGCTGAACGACGCCGCATATTCCGGCACCGCCTTGACGAAATCCCGGAGCAGCGTGCGGTTGCGCGTGTCGGCCTCGAAATCGCTGTGCCATGGCGTCAGTTCTTGGGTGATGGCGATATAGATTTTGTCGCCAACTCCGGCGGCGCCGATATTGTCGATCTTGTAGGTCTCGTCGCCGATTTTCCACGTGAGCGGCGGCTTGCCTTGCAGGAAGGCGGGAACCGGCAGCTTGGCAAGCTGCTCCTGAATATTCGTCTCGATGCCGAGTTGGAAATCGTTGCCGCGCGAGGCAAGGCGCGCCGCCGCGCCGTAGAGCAGCACCGCGTTGAACTGATGATTCTGGGCCTGTTGGGCGCGCGCCATGGCGAGGATTTCGGCGAGCGATTTGCCGCCCATGCCGGTCGCGGTGAAATTGAAGCCCTCGATACGCCAGCCGTTTTCGGGCACCAGCCATAGAACGAAGGCCCAATGCTCGTGCTTGGCCTCGGCGTCGACCACGAGATGGGCCTGGTCGGGGATCGGTTTGGCGGTAACCGCGACCCAATTCTCGGGCTGATCGATGTTGCCGCAGATCACGCGCTGGCTGGCGCCGCCCGGCGCCGCGTGGAGGAAATAGGCATGGGCGACGTGAACGTCGGTGAACGGCGCCACCGGCTCGAGCGACGGGCGCAACGCGGCGAGGAACTTGTCCGGCGTGATGGCGCCCTTGGTATCCGCGGCGAGCATGGCGTAGGCGCCGATCGGATTGGCGCCGGAAACGGTATTGACGAAGTCGATGGCGGCCTGATCGAGCGCCTTGCGGGTGCCGCTGTCGATGGCGTCGTCGGCGATGCAGCTCGCCGCTTGCGCCTGGTGGGTCACGCGCCATCCCATGACGTAGCCCGCGCCCGCCACGACCGCGATCACAACCACCGCGACCACCGCGCCTACCGCGCCGTAGCGCCACCCCTTTCCCGCTCGATACGCCTTCCGCCAACGCTACCTCCTACCGGTTCGCGCTACACCTAGCAGGATCGAGGGCGCGCGGTCGAGAGACCCTTGCGCCGGGCCGCCCGCGCATTACATTCGCGGGCGAGGAAGGTGAGCCATGACCGACAAGGTAAAGAAGACCGAAGCCGAGTGGCGCAAGGAGCTAACGCCCGCGCAGTATCACGTCATGCGGGAAAAGGGCACCGAGCCCGCCTTTACCGGCCAATATTGGGACGATCACACGCCGGGCACCTATGTCTGCGCCGGGTGCGGCGCGCCGCTGTTCGAGTCCGGCACCAAGTTCGATTCCGGCACCGGCTGGCCGAGCTTTTTCAAGCCGATGGACGACAAGGCCGTCGCCACCCAGACCGACGGCAGCCACTTCATGACCCGTACCGAGGCGCTGTGCGCCAAATGCGACGCGCATCTGGGCCATGTTTTCCCCGACGGTCCGGAGCCGACCGGCTTGCGCTATTGCATGAATTCGGCGTCGCTCAAGTTGATGCCGAAGAAATAGTCGGGCCGATTGCGGCGCCGACGCCGGGCGAACGCCCCCGCGCCGCCCGACATCGACAGCCCCTGTAGCGACGCGGATCGCCTAGGCCGGGAGCGGTACCGCTTCCGCGCTGACGGCGGCGCCGCTGCTTTTCAACACCAGCGTTCCGGCGATCATGTCGTGTAGCGCCCGCTTCTTATGATTCCAACCCGCCATCAGGAAACCGATCGACAGGATCAGCGCCGAGACGAACTTGGCGAAGTAACGCCCAGTGGCGCGGCCGAAGGAAATCCGTTGCCCCTGCTCGTCGACCACGATCAGGCCGCAGGCCCGCTTGCCGATCGTGCCCCGCCAGCTCGAGCTCTCGCTGATGGCGAAATAAAGCCATTGCAGGACCAGAAGCACCACGAACGCGATCCCTTGCGCCACCGCGATCGCCCCGGTGTCGGCGCCGGCCGAGAAGCCGACAATGCCGCCGATGATCAGGCCGATAATGCCGCCGATAATGCTCAGAATGATGCCGTCGATAATGTAGGCGAGAACTCGCCACCAAAAACCGCCATAACGGAATTGGCTTGCAGTGTCGGTCATGCGTACCCCCCTCTTTTTGCGACGTTATGAATATCGCACCAGGGAGAATAGAGCAGCCGCAAGACGGCGCCAAGCCGTCACCATCGGGGGTTTATCTGGTCCGACTCGCGGCCGGACAATGGCCGCCTGCCGCGGTCAGCGGCGCGCCGGCTCTTCGTAGGTCTTGATCACTTTGTCGGTGACGGCGTCGGTCTCTTCGAGACGCACGCCGTAACGCCACAGCTCGGCGACGTGGTCGAGCACGGCGTTGCACTGGCCCTCGTCGAGCGTGATGCCGTCATGCACGGCGTGCGCCAGCACCAGGCAGCGATCGCCGGCGAGATCGACATCCTTGACCTGGATGTCGGGTTCGTGGCGGGCGAGGTCGTAATGCCGCGCCAGCGCGGCGCGGATGTCGCGATAGCCGCGCGCATCGTGGATCGCCTCGACTTCGAGCGTCTCCGCGCCTTCCTGGTCGGCGATCTTGAATAGACGGAATTCGCGCATCAGCCGCGGGCTGAGATATTGGAGGATGAAACTTTCGTCCCGGAAATTCGCCCAGGCGTGACGCAGTGTGCCGTAGGGATCGCCGTTTCCCGCCATGTCGGGGAACCATTCGCGGTCCTCGTCGGTTGGCTCGGTGCAGATGCGCTTGATGTCGCGCATCATGGCGAAGCCCAGCGCGTAGGGGTTGATACCGTTGTAGCGCGGATCGTCGAAATCGGGCTGCGTCACCACGCTGGTATGCGAATGCAAAATCTCGAGCAGCGCGCCGTCCGAAATCAGCCCTTTTTCGTGGAGCCGGTTGACGATGGTGTAGTGCACGAACGTGGCGCAGCCCTCGTTCATCAGCCTGGTCTGCTTCTGCGGATAGAAATATTGCGAGATGTGGCGGACGATGCGCACCAGCTCGCGCTGCCACGGTTCGAGGCGCGGCGAGCGCTTTTCGATAAAATAAAGCAGATTCTCCTCGGGCAGGCGCAGCGCCTTCCGAATCTCGGCGTGTTTTTTCGCGGCGGCGACCTCATCCTCGTCGCGCTTCACGTCGGTGAAGAGGGTGGTGCGCCAGACATCGTCGTAATGCTGCTCGAAATGCAGGCGCCGGTCTTCCTCGCGCTTGCGTTCTTCCACGAGATTGAGCTTGGGCGGCTTGGCGTAACGGTGCACGCCGTGATCCATCAGCGCATGCGCCGCGTCGAGCGTGCGCTCGACCGCCTCGACGCCGTGCCGCTCCTCGGCGTGCGCGATGAAATCGCGCGCGAACGCGAGATAGTCAAGAATGCCGCCGGCGTCGGTCCACTGCCGGAACAGATAATTGTTCTTGAAGAAATGGTTGTGACCGAAGGCGGCGTGCGCGATCACCAGAGTCTGCATCGGCATGGAGTTTTCCTCCATGATGTAGCTGATGCAGGGGTTGGAATTGATCACGATTTCATAGGCAAGGCCCATGAAACCGTGCCGGTAGAGCGCCTCTTCGCGCGCGAAGCGCTTGCCGAAGCTCCAATGCCGGTACATCAGCGGCAGGCCGATCGACGCATAGGCGTCGAGCATCTGCTCTGACGTGATGACTTCGACCTGGTTGGGATACGTGTCGAGGCCGAGTTCGCCGACCGCGATCTCCGCGATCGCGTCATAAGCGCGGCGCAGCTTGTCGAAATCCCACTCGGCGCCCTCGTACAGCGTGGGGCCGGCCGGGATCAGCGCGGGAGCCCGGAGATTTTTCATGCCGCCCGATCCCGCCGTTTGGCGAACAGTTCATGGAACACGGGGAAAATCTGGCTGGGCTCCGCGACCCGGCGCAGCGCAAAGTTCGAGTGCAGCGGCGCGAGCTCGGCGTAGGTGCGCCAGAGATCGGTCGGCGGCGAAGGGAAGCCGTGCCGCAAGGTCGCGTCGGCGCCGACCTCGATATAGGCGAAATATTGCGACACCGGCAGCAGATCGTTCGCCAGCAATTGCGCGCAACGCTCGCCGTCCTCGCTGAAATTGTCGCCGTCGGAGGCTTGCGCCGCATAGATGTTCCACGACCCCGGCGGATAGCGGTCTTTGACGATGCGAAGCATCTCCTCCAGCGCGGTCGAGACGATGGTGCCGCCGGTCTCGCGGCTGTGGAAGAACGTGTCCTCGTCGACTTCCTCGGCGTTCGAGGTATGCCGGATGAAGACGATGTCGAGATGTTTGTAGCGCTTGGTCAGGAACACGTGAAGCAACAGGAAAAAGCGCTTCGCCAAGTCCTTCATCGCTTCGGTCATCGAGCCCGACACGTCCATTAGGCAGAACATTACCGCCTGAGTTATCGGCTTCGGCACGCGCTCGAAACGGTTGTAGCGGACGTCGAGCGGATCGATGAACGCGAAACGCCTGGCCCGGCGTTGCGCCGATTCGAGATCGTGCTGGCTTTGCGCCGCGCTTTCGAAGTCGTCGGCGGCGTGAGCGAATTCGAGCTGGCGCCTGATCGCGTCGATCTGCGACGGCGACGGCCGGTTCAGCGAAATGCGCCGCGCCAGGGAATTGCGCATGGTGCGCCGCAGATTGAGATTGGCGGGCGTGCCGTCGATCGAATAGCCGGCGCGCGTCAGTTGCGTCGCTTCAGTTTCCTTGAGCTTGGTCTTGACCAGCTCCGGCAGTTCGAGATCGTCGAAGAACAGGTCGAGAAATTCCTCCTTGGACAACACGAATTCGAAGGAATCCTGCTCGCCGTTGTCGCTGTTGCCGGCCTTGCCGCGGCCGTCGCCCTGGCCGCCCTTCGGCCGATCGATCTTGTCGCCGACGACAAAATGCTTGTTTCCCGGCACGACATATTCGCGATTGCCGCCGCGCCGCGCATGTTGGAAGCTCGGTTCCTGGATGCCGCGCGTCGGGATCGAGATTTTCTCGCCGCCCTCCGCCTCGCCGAGCTTGCGCCGCTTCAGCGCCTCGACCAGCGAGCGCTTCACTTCGTCCTTGGCCCGTCCGATGAATCGCTGCCGGTTGGCGAGGGACTTGCCCTTGGGGTTGGGCCGGCGGTCGATGATGTTCATCGCGGGTCTCCGACCTCGTTACCCAGCCTTGTTAACCCGCATGTACCATTCTACCAGGCGGCGAACCTGGCGCGGGGTATAGCCGCGCGAGACCATGCGCTCCAAGAAGTCGCTGTGCTTCTTCTCGGTGTCGGAATTGCGCTTCGATCCGAAGGAAATGACGGGCAGCAAATCTTCAACCTGACTGAACATCCGTTTCTCGATCACTTCGCGCAGCTTTTCATAACTGGTCCATGCAGGATTCTTGCCGTTATTGGCGGCGCGCGCACGAAGCGAGAACTTCACGACCTCGTTGCGGAAGTCCTTCGGGTTGGCGATCCCGGCCGGCTTCTCGATCTTGGACAGTTCTTGATTTAAGATCTCGCGATCCATCATCTGGCCGGTGTCAGGATCCTTGTAATCCTGATCCTCGATCCATGCGTCGGCGTACGAGAGATAACGGTCGAACAGGTTCTGGCCGTAATCCCCATAGGATTTTAGGTAGGCTTTCTGGATTTCATTCCCAATGAATTCGGCATAGCGCGGCGCCAGCTCCGCCTTGATGAAGGCGATGAGCTTCTTTTCCTGCTCGTCGGGGAACTGTTCGCGCTTGAGCGCCTGCTCCAGTACATACATGAGATGGACTGGATCCGCCGAGATTTCCTGGGTGTCGAAATTGAACGTGTTCGACAGCACCTTGAAGGCGAATCGGGTGGAAAGACCTTCCATGCCCTCGTCGACGCCGGCGGCGTCGCGATATTCCTGCACCGTCTTGGCGCGGGGATCGCTGTCCTTCAGCGACTCGCCGTCATAGGCCCGCATCTTGGAAAACAGGTTGGAGCTTTCGTGCGGTTTGAGGCGCGACAGCACGCAGAATTGGGCCAGCATCTCCAAGGTCGAGGGCGCGCACGGCGCCTGCGACAGTTCGCTCGAAGCCAGGAGCTTTTCGTAAATCCGGCGCTCCTCGGTCGAGCGCAGGCAGTACGGCACCTTGATCACGCAGATGCGGTCGATGAAGGCTTCGTTGTTGCGGTTGTTCTTGAAGGTCTGCCATTCCGCTTCGTTGGAATGGGCCAGGATGATGCCCTGATAGGGGATGGCGCCGATATTCTCGGAGCCGATGTAGTTCATCTCCTGCGTCGCCGTCAGCAGCGGATGCAGCATCTTGATCGGCGCCTTGAACATCTCGACGAATTCGAGAATGCCCTGCGTGGTGCGGTTGAGGCCGCCGGAGAAGGCGTAGGCGTCGGCGTCGGCCTGGCTGAAGAACTCGAGCCGGCGGATATCGACCTTGCCGACCAGCGAGGAAATGTCCTGGTTGTTCTCGTCGCCCGGTTCGGTCTTGGCGATGCAGATTTGGCGCAGCCGCGACGGCAGTATGCGCACCACGCTGAATTTGCTGAGATCGCCGCCGAACTCGTCGAGCCGCTTCACCGCCCAGGGCGAGGCGAGGCCGGTCAACCGCCGCTTCGGAATTTTGTAGGTCTTCTCGACCGTGTCGCCCATTTTCGCCGGATCGAACAGGCCGAGCGGGCTTTCGAACACCGGGCTGATATCCTTGCCGGCCTTCAACACGTAGATCGGCAGCTTCTCCATCAGCAGCTTGAGCCGCTCGGCGAGCGAGGATTTGCCGCCGCCCACCGGGCCGAGCAGGTAAAGCACCTGCTTCCGCTCCTCGAGGCCCTGCGCCGCGTGGCGGAAATAGCCGACGATGCGCTCGATCGTCTCTTCCATGCCGTAGAAGTCGGCGAAGGCCGGATAAATCCGGATGGTGCGATTCATAAAGATGCGGCCGAGCCGTGAATCGTGCGCGGTGTCGACCATCTCGGGTTCGCCGATCGCCGCGAGCATGCGCTCGGGGGCGTTGGCATAGGCGAGCGGTTCGCGCGAGCAGGCTTTGAGATAGTCCTCTAGGGACATCTCGGTCTCTTTCTGGCTGTCGTACAGCTTGGCGAAGAGACCAAAGGGGCTGTCGTATGACATCGGCGCCACCTCAAACCCATGAGCCGCAAAATAGCGGCACCTCACTAGGTTGCCATAAATCTGGGCGAAGTTAAGGGGAATGGCGGAAATTTGAAGGTTTCGAGTTGCAAAATTCGAAACTAAACCGTTGAATTTCCATGGTTTGGCCAAATTGTCGCATTGCAACATAAAATTTGCTGCGATGCAAAATGACGCCAGGGAGGCTGGCAAACGACAATTTTCCGGCCCGCAATAGGTAGACTATCCACAGAGTTGCGGTGCGACTCGCGGCGCGATTTCCCTTGGCGCGGAAGCGGGGCCGCGATTTGATGCCCGGCCATGACGAACCAAACCTCTTCCGCCGGATTGGGTCAGACCACCGGGCCGGTGCGCGAGGCGCATCGTTTCGACGAGGCGCGACTCGCGGCGTGGCTTGCCGCGCATGTCGAGGGTTATGCCGGCCCACTGACGGTCGAGCAATTCCAGGGCGGGCAGTCGAATCCGACCTATCGCCTGACGACGCCGGGACAGCGATACGTGCTGCGCCGCAAGCCGCCGGGACGGTTGCTGCCCTCTGCGCACGCGGTGGATCGCGAATACCGCATCATCACCGCGTTGCGGAACAGCGACGTGCCGGTCGCCAAGACCTTCGGCCTGTGCACCGACGACGGCGTCATCGGCACCACTTTTTTCGTCATGGCGTATGTCGAGGGCCGCGTGTTTTGGGATCCGTTGCTGCCTGACCTGACGCCGGCGCAGCGCGGCGCCATCTTCGACGAACTGAACCGCGTGATCGCCGCGCTTCATCGCACCGACTATGCGGCGCTCGGCCTCGCCGATTACGGCCGGCCGGGAAATTATTTCGTCCGCCAGATCGATCGCTGGACCAAGCAGTATCGCGCGTCCGAGACCGAGAAGATCGAGGCGATGGACCATCTCATCGCGTGGCTGCCGGCGCATGTGCCGGCGGACGACGAGACCGCGATCGTCCACGGCGACTACCGTCTCGACAACGTCATCTTCCATCCGAGCGAACCGCGCATCCTCGCCGTGCTCGATTGGGAATTGTCGACGCTCGGCAATCCCTTGGGCGATTTCGCCTATCACATGATGCAATGGCGCTTGGGTTCGACGACCTACCAGCGCGGCCTCGCCGACGCCGATTTCGCCGCGATGGGCATTCCCGACGAGGCGCAATATCGCGCGATGTATTGCCGGCGGACTGGACGCAGCGACATCCCGAACTGGGATTTCTACATGATCTACAATATGTTCCGGCTGGCGGCGATCTTGCAGGGCATCATGGGGCGCGTCGTCGAAGGCAACGCCTCGAGTGCCAACGCGCGCGAGCAGGGCGCGCGTGCGCGGCTGCTCGCCGAGGCCGGCTGGCGGATGGTCGAACAAGGCGGCGCGGCCTGAATGGACGTTGACGGCTGGCGGGGTTTTCTGGCGCGGCATTTCGGCGGCTGGCGGCTGCTGATCGGCGCCGTCGTCGGCGTCGCCGTCGGCTTCGCTACGACGGGCGTGCTGCGCCTGCCGTTCCGCATCGCTGCCGGCTGGATCGTCGCGGTGGCGATCTATCTCGTGCTGACGGCGCTGGTGATCGGTCCCGCCGGGCCGGAACAGTGCCGGCATTACGCGCGTCGCCAGGACCCACGGCGCTGGATCATCTTGACCATGCTGGTCGCCGCCGCCGCCGTCAGCCTGTTGGCGCTGGGCTACAGTTTCGGTAAGGCGGCGGGCGAGACCGGCGTCGGCCTGACCTTGCGTCTGGTGTTCGCTGCGCTGACCATCGTCGCGTCGTGGACGCTGACGCACACCGTCTTCGCTTTGCACTACGCGCATCATTTCTACGGGGACGACGAATCCCGGGCGGGCGAGCAGGATCGCGGCGGCTTGCAATTTCCCGGCGACGAGCTGCCCAATTATTGGGATTTCCTCTATTTCTCCTATGTCGTCGGCATGACGTGCCAAGTCTCCGACGTGCAATGCACGTCGCGCGGCATGCGCCGGATGGTTCTGGCGCATGGCGTGCTGAGCTTCTTCTTCAACACCTTCATCCTGGCGCTCGCGGTCAATTTCGTCGCCGGTAGTCTCGGCTAGTTCATGGCGGCGCAGACGATCCCGCTTCCCTCCTTCATCATCGCCGGGCTTGACCGCGGCGATCCATCGGATGGACCCCCGGATCAAGTCCGGGGGTGGCAAGGAGAGCAGTTCAGTCGTCCGTCCTCGTTCGTTGTGATGGAAGCGCTCCTTGCCAGCTTCGGCATCGTCTTTCTGGCGGAGCTCGGCGACAAGACGCAGTTCCTGTCCCTGTACCTCGCCGCCACCTACCGGCGGCCCGTTCCGGTGCTGGGCGGCATTTTCGCCGCGACGCTCGCCAGCAACATCGTCGCGGTGCTGTTCGGGCACTGGATCGGCGAATATCTGACGCCGAACATCCTGCGTTGGACGCTGACTCTCTCCTTTCTTGTCTTCGCGGTCTGGGCGCTGCTGCCGGAACGGCCACAGGAAAAAAGCAAGGAGCTGGCCGGAAAGCGCGGCGCGTTCTTCGGCACGCTCCTCAGTTTTTTCATCGCCGAGATGGGCGACAAGACCCAGATCGTCACCGCCGCGCTGGCGGCGCGTTACGGCGCGCTGCTGATGGTACTGATCGGCACCACCGCCGGCATGATGGCCGCCAATCTCCCCGCGGTGGTCGGCGGGCACTATTTCGCCGGCAAGGTGCCGTCGAAATGGGCCAACCGCATCGCCGCCGCGATCTTCCTGGCGCAGGCGGCCTTGACGTATCTGGGCATCGAGAAGTTTTAGGTGCGCACCGGCGTGTTGAGATTTACCGTCACGTTCTTGCGTTGAGTGAAGCTGTCGAGCATGCCTTCGAGCGAGAATTCGCGTCCGATGCCGCTTTGCTTGTAGCCGCCGTAGGAATGCCCCGGAACCTGGCCGAGCCCTTGGTTGACCTGCACCCAGCCCGATTGGATCGCGTGCGCGGCGCGCAAGGCCCGGCCGATTTCGTGCGTCCAGACATAGGCCGCGAGTCCGTAATGGCTGTCGTTCGCCATGCGGATCGCGTCCTCCTCGTCGCGCCACGGAATCGCGACCAGCACCGGGCCGAAAATCTCCTCGCGCGCCAGGCGCCAGTCGTTCGAGGAATCGGCGAACACCGTCGGGATGGCGAAATAGCCTTCGCGCGAGCGGCCCTTCCTTCGGCGGCAACCCGCCGAACACCAACTTCGCCTCCTTGCGCTTCAGCCCGTCCTCGAGATAGCCGCACACTTTGGTGAACTGCTTGTTGTTGATAATTGAACCAACATCGGTCGCCTCGTCGAGCGGATCGCCGATCTTCAGCGCCTCGGCCTTTTTCTTCAGCTTCGCGAGGAAGCTGTCGAAAATATCGGCGTGGAGGAACATGCGCGAGCCGGCGGTGCAGGATTGGCTTTGCCGCGTGAAGCGCATCGCGCCGACGATGCCGTCAACCACCCAATCCTCGTCGCAATCGGAATAGACGATGGAGGGGCTCTTGCCGCCGAGCTCCAGCGACACCGGCACGATGCGGTCGGCGGCGGCGCGCATCACCGATTTGCCGACCTCGGTCGAGCCGGTGAACGAGAGCTTGCGCACCAGCGGATGGTTGGCGAGCGGCGCGCCGCATTCCGGGACCGAAGCCGGTCAACACGTTGAGCACGCCCTTCGGCAGGAACTCCTGGCAGATCTCCGCCATCAGCAGCACCGCGAGCGGCGCGTCCTCCGCCGCCTTCATCACCAGCGTGTTGCCGGCGCACAAAGCCGGCGCGATCTTCAAGGCGCCGAGCAGGATCGGCGCGTTCCACGGAATGATGGCGCCGACCACGCCGATCGGCTCGCGCCGCGTATAGCTCAACACGTGCTCGCCGAAGCGGAATCGTCTCGCCCTTGAGCTCGCCGGCGAGGCCGCCGAAATAGCGGAAAATGTCGGCGGTGTTTCTCGCCTCGGGCCGCGCCTGGGTGCGGAGCGCGTTGCCGTTCTCGAGCGCCAGGAGCCGCGCGATCTCCTCGAGCCGCGCCTCGAACGCGTCGGCGATCTTGAGCAGCATCCGGCCGCGCTCGCGCGGCACGGTGCGCGACCAGGCCGGGAAGGCGCGATGCGCCGCGCGCACCGCAAGGTCGACATCCTCGGCGTTGCCGCGCGGCACCTGGGCGATGGGGCGGCGTTTCGCCGGGTTCTCGACGGTGATGGTCTGGCCCGAAACCGAGGGCACCCACGCGCCGTCGATCAGCATCTGCCGGTTTAATAAAGTTGAGGTTCTGACGATGTCGTCGGTCACGGCCATGGTCTGCTCCCGTTATCGTCCTGCGATTGCTGGGGTTTTGCGCCCAAAGACCGGCGCGCGCAAGCGACTATGACTCAACTTTATCGGCACTTTGTACGACCTTTCGTCCACCCGATCCCCACTGTCGCTTGCCCAATGCTCAACCGCGTCCCAACCGGTCCCTGGCCGCGCCATGCCCTACTTACGGTAAATGCGTACGGAGCGGCCACGATTTAAGAGTGAGCCTGGGGTTCGCGGCCGGCAGCGCCGCCGCCCCCCGGTGGAGCTTGATAGGCGCGGCCAAACGGTCTTTGCTGTTTCCGCTCCGCGAAAAAAGGGAGGAAGCAGATGAACAAATGGCTTTTGACGCTCGGCGTCGCCGCCATCGTCGCGTCGCCGTTCGCGGCGCGCGCCGAGGACATGACCGGTGTCACCGCGACCGAGATCAGGATCGGCAATACCATGCCGTACAGCGGACCGGCCGCCGCGTATGGCACCAGCGGCCGCGCCGCCTCCGCCTATTACGACACGGTCAACCGCGCCGGCGGCGTTGCCGGCCACAAGATCGTCTTCATCAGCCGCGACGACGGCTACAACCCGGCCAAGACGGTGGAGCAGACCCGCAAGCTGGTCGAGGAGGACAAGGTGTCCTTCATCTATGCCGGGCTCGGCACCGCGCCGAGCCTCTCGGTGCGCAAATATCTCAACGAGCATCACGTGCCGCAGCTCGGCATCGCCTCGGGCGCCAGCGCCTGGAACGATCCGGCGCATTATCCCTATTCGATAAACGGCATCCCGAGCTACACGATCGACGGCCAGATGACGGCGGCCTATCTCCTGCGACACAAGCCCGACGCCAAGGTCGCGGTGCTGTATCAGAACGACGATTTCGGCCGCGATCATCTCGCCGGGCTGAAGCAGGGCCTCGGCGACAAGGTCGGAATGATCGTGCTCGCGGCGAGTTTCGAGGTCGCCGACCCGACGGTAGATTCGCAGATCATCGCGCTCCACGCGACCGGCGCCGACACGATTTATCTCGCCGGCATCCCCAAGGCGATGGCGCAGGCGATCCGCAAGGTTGACGAGCTGGGCTGGAAGCCGCTGCGCATCCTGACCTATACCGCGTCGCCGGTGTCGGCGACGCTGGCGCCGGCGGGATTGCAGCGCTCGGCCGGGATCGTCTCGCATGCCTACGGCAAGGATCCCCAGGACCCGACCTGGAAGGACGATGCCTTTGTCCAGGAATATATCGCCTGGATGAACCGGGATTATCCCAAGCCCGACATCAAGAACGGCTATATCGCGGCGGGGTATGACGGCGCGCGCACGCTGGTCGAGCTGCTGAAGCGCTGCGACGGCGATTTCAGCCGCGAGCACATCATGTATGTGTTCACGCATCTCGACAATTACGCGGCGCCGGGCCTGTTGCCGGGCATCACGCTCAACTCGTCGCCGACCAACTATCAGCTCTATCGCTCGATGCGGAACATGGAGTTCAACGGCGAGCGTTGGGTGCTGCTGCCGTCGGATCAAAACATGTGAGGTCGGCGGCTAGCGTCTTCTATTCGTCCGTTGCAGATTTGTGGCGGGGTAGTATTTCCTCAAACAAAATGACCGCATTCGGCGGCGGCACCGAGTCATGGAAACGCTCAAGCAACTCGATCTTTCGGCTCTGCTCTGGGTCAATCATTTTGCCCAGCACAGTGCCGGGTTCGATCATTTCGTCGAAGCGTGGCTCTACCAGAACTTCCTGCAGGGAGGCTTCTTTTTCCTTTTCCCGTGGTGGATGTGGTTCCGCAAATCCGGCGACCCGAAAGCCGACCGGATCGATTCGATACGCATCCTGCTGGCCGTCTGGAGCTCGATCATCCTTGCGCGGGCGCTGCAAATCGGGTTGCCGCACCGTCTACGGCCGCTTAACGATCCGACCGTCTCCTTTGTCATGCCTTACGGCGGCATCAAGGATGTCGCCGAGCATTTCAGTTCTTTTCCGAGCGATCACGCCATCGTGTATCTCGCCCTGGCGACGGCGATTTGGGCGCGCTATCGCTGGCTCGGCGTCCTTTGTGGCCTGTGGACGCTGACTTTCGCCTGTTTGTCGCGGGTATATGCCGGTTATCATTATCCGGGCGACGTCCTGGTCGGCGCGATCATTGGCATTGTGTTCATGCGCCTCGCCGAAAGGGCGCTGTCACCGCATGCAATCAGCTGGGTTGCCTCGTGGGCGTTTCGGTGGGAGTGGCGTCATCCCGCTTCGTTTTACTGCGTCGCTGTCGCCGTCACCTACGAGTGCATGAATTTGTTCGAGGACGCACGGATCATCGGTCGATTCCTCGTGAAGATCTTACTTGGGAGGGATACCGGCTTGTTTAGCTGAAGCTTCCTTGTCCCACGCTGGCGCCATTCGCGGAGTCCGCCCGGCGCACCGGCACCCCTTCCAGGATTTGGCTAGCGCGCGCCGAAATCGCGTAGCACCGTCGCGAGCGGCGCGGGATCGATCTTCACCGTGCCGGTGAACGGGAAGTCGATCGCGACGATGATCAACAGGCCCGCGAAGATCAGCACGGAGAGCGCGCCGGTCATCAGCGATTGCGCCCGCAGATTCTCGGTGCCGAAGAAAAACGTGAAGCCGATGGTGATCGCGGCGCCGCCGAACAGTACCAGCCACACGATGCCGGGCACGACGCCCGACGACATGACGAGCCGCTCGCGGCGCGCCGCCGTCACCTGGTCGAGCTGGCGCAGGATTTCGCTCATCGCGACGGCGCCGCTACGGTCGGCCGCGCCGCCGGCCAGGAGCGAGGCGTATATGCCGTCGAGCGCGCGCGTCACTGCGGGGCTGTCGGTGCCGCGCGCCATTGCCGGCCAATCCTGGTCGGTGACGGCGTGGAGGTAGGCCGTCATCTGGCCGCGCAGCGCGGCGCCGGTCTGATCGCCGATGCCATAGGACAGGCGATAGATGGTGGCCGCGGCGCCCGCCTCCCGCGCCACGGCGTTGTCCGCGTCGTCGAATTTCTGCCACACCACCACGATCGCGAAGGCGAGCAGCACCGCGTAGAGCACGCCGACGGTCGCGAACTTGAACCCGGCGACCTCGTTGTTGGTGCGCAGCCGCTCCAGACCGATCCAGCGCCGCATCGCGACCGGCCCGGCCATCGCCAGCGCCGTCAGGACGACGAGCAGAATGGCGAACGCCCAGAGCGGCAGCGTGGTCAGGATAATCATGGTCGCCGGTCCGTCCCCCGCGGCGCGTCCGCTAATGAGCCTCGCCCGATGCCGCCGAGGACCGCCGCGCCTCCAGGGCCGCCATCGCGGCGCGCAGCACCGTCTGGATGCGCTCGGCGCTTCCGGCCTCGACCAGGCTCGGGTCGAGGTCGAAATCGAGCCCGGCCAAATGTTCGCTGAACACGCGCACCGACGCGCCGGCTTGGTCCAGCAGCCCCTCGACGACGTAAGGCACGACCTCGCGGTTGATGCCCTTCATCGAGATCGGAGACAGCTTTCGCGCGGCCACCATGTCGCGCACCAGCGCGTAGGTTTCATAGCTCACCACGATGTGACCGGGCTCGGCGATCGATTGCAGCCGCGCCGCCAGGTTCGCCTCGGCGCCGATGATCGTGTAGTCCATGCGGTCGGCGCTGCCGAAATTTCCGACATTGCAAAAGCCGGTGTTGATGCCCATGCGGATACGGAACGGCTCCTCGATGCCGCTCGCGCGCCACGTCACGTTCAATTCCGAGAGGCGCCGCTGCATCTCGACCGCCATGGCAAGGCAGGCCTGCGCGTCCTCCCTGGTGCCCTTGGTCTCCGGGTCGCCGAAAAAAATCAGCATCGCGTCGCCGATGAATTTATCGACGGTGCCGCCGTGCTTCAGTGCGATCGCCGACATTTCGGTGAAATACTCGTTCAGGAGCGCGGTGATCTCCTCCGGCTGGAGCCGTTCGGTGGTCGCGGTGAAATCCTTGATGTCGGAGAAGAAGATGGTGAGCTTCTTGCGCTCGGTATGGATCGTCACGTCCTTCTCGCCGCTGAAAATGCTCTTGTAGATCTGCGGCGCGAGATAGCGCGAGATTTTCAGCGACACCGAGGCGAGAAATTCGTTGGCGGTCTCGAGATTCCGGTTGATGCCGGCGATCACCCGCGCTTGATGCCGCTGCAAGGCGATGAAGCCGACGCCAACCGCGGCCATGAAGGCGAAATAGGCGAGCAGATACTTGAACGAAAATATGTTGGCGGCGATCGGCTGGTCGATCGTGACCTCCTGGATGCCGCGGACGTCGCCGACCTTCCAGTCGCGTTTCGGACTGTCGGGATGGGCGTTGTGGCAGCTGACGCAGGCGGGACCCATGATGATCGGCGCGACGATGCGGACCTGGTCGCTCAACGGCGATTTGGCGATGTCGCTGATCTGCTGCTTCGGGTCGTGCCGCAGCGCCGCCAGCGCGTTGCGCTCGAACGCGTCCATCGCGTGGGGCGCGCGGCCCTTGAAGGGATAGTCCGAAATGAAGCGGTAATGGATGTTCGATTGCTGCGCGCCGATGACGCTGCCGAGCTCGAGCGACAGCGTCGCGGGGATCGGAATCGCGCCGGGAACGTCCTTGTAATTGTGCACCACCTGGGTCGCGGCGCCGTGCGCCGCCAGGATCCGGCCGACGACGTTGGACGCGTAGTAACCGCGCACGCTGCCGATGAGCGAGTTGAGGTCGCTCGCCTGCGCGCGTA
This sequence comes from uncultured Alphaproteobacteria bacterium, assembly GCA_963729845.1. Classification (GTDB taxonomy): domain Bacteria; phylum Pseudomonadota; class Alphaproteobacteria; order ATCC43930; family CGMCC-115725; genus JAATGI01. The sequence continues at coordinate 71,638 of CAVSQC010000017.1, read as the reverse complement.
GCGACTTCGCGGCGAGCGATTGCAGATCGAGCCATACCGCCAGCGGCAAGCCGCACAGCAGCGCGGCGACGAGCAGGGCCAGCACCCAACTGCGCGTCCCTGCGGAATTATCGGCTGGAGCTGTCATAGCGTGCCTCTCTTCCGGTTCCGCGAAGAGAAGAATCGCATGCGGTCGGTTAAATGTCCAAAAACGCGGACCTCGCGGCCGCGAGGGCGGGCGAAGAAGGCGGGGGCCACACACGCAGCTCGATTGACGGGCGCGGGCCGGTTGGTGCCATAGTCGCCGTGCTTCTCTTGCCCTGCGAGCCGGACATGCCAGCGCCAAAGCCGCCCGCCTTCGAAACCCTGAGCCTCCACGCCGGACAGCATCCCGACCCGGTCACCGGCGCCCGCGCCGTGCCGGTCTATCAGACCACGTCCTACGTGTTCCAGGACGCCGACCACGCAGCCGCGCTGTTCAATCTCGAACGCGCCGGCCACATCTACACGCGCATCTCCAATCCCACCACGGCGGTACTGGAGGAGCGGCTGGCGGCGCTGGAGAACGGCGTCGGCGCGGTGTGCGCCGCGAGCGGCATGGCGGCGATGCATCTCGCCATTGTCACGCTCATGGGCGCGGGCGAGCATATCGTCGCCTCGACCTCGCTTTACGGCGGCACCATCAATCTACTGACGCACACGCTGCCGCGTTTCGGCGTCACCACCAGCTTCGTCAATCCGCGCGACTTCGCCGGCTTTCGCGCCGCGATCAGGCCGAACACGCGATTGGTGATCGGCGAGACCATCGGCAATCCCGGCCTCGAAGTGCTCGACATTCCGGCGGTGGCGCAAATCGCGCACGACGCCAGGATCCCGCTGCTCATCGACAATACCTTCGCCACGCCGTATCTGAGCCGGCCGATCGATTGGGGCGCCGACATCGCGATGAACTCGATCACCAAATGGATCGGCGGCCACGGCATCGCCATCGGCGGCGTCATCATCGACGGCGGCAAGTTCGACTGGAACGCGTCCGGCAAGTTCCCGGTGCTGACCGAGCCTTATGCCGGCTATCACGGCATCGTCTTCGCCGAGCAGTTCGGCCCGTCGGCGTTCGTCATGCGCGCGCGGACCGAGGGCTTGCGCGATTTCGGCGCCTGCCTGTCGCCGACTAACGCGTTCCAATTGCTGCAAGGGGTCGAGACCTTGGCGATGCGGATGGAGCGTCACATGGCGAACACCCACGCCGTGCTCGCGTTCCTGACCAAGAACCCGGCGGTCGATTGGGTGCTGCATCCGTCGCTCGAAACCCATCCCGACTACGCTCTGGCGAAGCGGCTGTTGCCGCGCGGCGCCGGCTCGATCGTCAGCTTCGGCATCAAGGGCGGGCGCGCGGCGGGCAAGAAATTCATCGAGGCGCTGCGGCTCGCGAGCCATCTCGCCAATGTCGGCGACGCCAAGACGTTGGTGATCCATCCCGCCAGCACCACGCATCAGCAGATGGACGCGGCGCAGCTCAAGGCCGCCGGCGTCGGCGAGGAGCTGGTGCGGCTCTCGGTCGGCATCGAGGGCGCCGAGGACATCATCGACGATCTCGGCCAGGCGCTGCGCGCCTCGCAACGGGCGTGACCATGCGGCTCAACGTTGACGGCACTGACGCCTTCGTCGCCACCGGCGGGCGCGACTTCGACGCGGCCCTGCCGGCGGTGGTGCTGATCCATGGCGGCGGCATGGACCATTCGGTCTGGGCGCTGCACAGCCGCTGGTTCGCGTATCACGGCTACGCGGTGCTGGCGCCGGACCTGCCCGGACACGGGCGGTCGGCGGGCGCGCCGCTCACGGCCATCGCCGCCATGGCTGACTGGATCGCGGCGCTGATCGCGGCGGCGGGCGCGGCGCGCGCGTGGGTCATCGGCCATTCGATGGGCTCGCTGGTCGCGCTCGAGACGGCGGCGCGCCATCCCGAACGCGTCTCGGCGCTGGGGTTGATCGGCACCGCCGCGCCGATGGCGGTCGGCGCCGAGCTGCTGAAAGCGGCCGAAGCCAACGAGCACGCGTCGATCGACATGGTGTCGCTGTGGGGCCTGGGCGCCACGGCGACCATCGGCGGCTGCCTTGCGCCGGGCCTGTGGATGCTCGGCGGCGCCGCAGCGCGTGCTCGAAGCGAGCCGGCCCGGGCGTGCTGTTCAACGACCTTTCGCGCCTGCAACGCCTATAAGGATGGGCTTGCCGCCGCCGCGCGCGTCACCGTGCCGGCGACGGTGATCCTCGGCGACCGCGACGTGATGACGCCGTTGCGCAGCCGGCAAGGCGCTGGCGGCGGCGCTGCCCAACGCGCGCACGATCGTGCTCGCCGGCGCCGGCCACATGATGATGGCCGAACGCCCCGACGCGGTGCTCGCGGCGCTGCGGGGGTGAGGTGCGATGCGTATTGCCGGAGCAAAGAGCGCGGCACGTTATATCGAATATGCATGGCTAATCCGGCCAGCGCAGGGCTTAGACTCGGCCAGGTACGACAAACAACGCGAGTTAAACCAATGACGCGGACGGGCGGCTTTTGCCTTTTCTTCCTTTCCCTGGTGACGATCATTGGCGTGGCGGGTGGGCCGGCGCGCGCGGCGATGGACCGCGGCGAATACCTGGCGCGCGCCGGCGATTGCGTCGCCTGCCATTCGGTGCCCGGCGGCAAGGCGTTCGCGGGCGGCCTCAAAATGGGCACGCCGCTCGGCAACATCTATTCGACCAACATCACGCCGGACCAGGAAACCGGCATCGGCGATTACACGCTTGCCGATTTCGATGCGGCGCTGCGGCGCGGCGTGGCGAAGGACGGGCATCACCTCTATCCCGCCATGCCGTATCCCTCCTACGCCAAGCTCACCGATGACGATGTCGCCGCGCTCTATCAGTTCTTCATGAAGGAAGTGCCGCCGGCCCGCGTTCCCAACCGGCCGAGCGAAATCGCGTGGCCCTTGAACATGCGCTGGCCGATCGCGCTGTGGAACGTCGTGTTCATGGATCACGCCGTGTTCCAGCCCAAGAGCGACCGGAGCGCGGCATGGAACCGCGGCGCCTATCTGGTCGAGGGGCTGGGCCATTGCGGCGCCTGCCACACGCCGCGCGGGCTGGCCTGGAATGAGGAAGCGCTCGACAGCAGCGACGCGACGTTCCTGTCAGGCGCGATGCTCGATTTCTGGTCGGCGCCCAATCTGCGCGGCGATCCGAACGCCGGCCTCGGCCGCTGGTCGCAGGCCGATCTCGTGCAGTTCCTCAAGACCGGACACAATATGGACGGCGCGGTGTTCGGCTCGATGATCGACGTCATCAACAATTCCTCGCCCTATATGGACGACGCCGATCTCGACGCGGTCGCGACGTATATAAAGTCGTTGCCGGCGACGGGGCCGACCCAATCGGTCTGGGCCTATGACGATGCCACCACCAAGATGCTGCGCGCCGGCCGTCCGGCGGAGCGCGGCGCCGCGATCTATCTCGGCCAGTGCGTGTCGTGCCATGTCGATACCGGGCTGGGCTTCTCGCCGTTCCTGCCGCCGCTGGCGGGCAACCCGACGCTGCTCGACGGCGATGCGTCGTCGCTGATCAACATCGTCTTGAACGGCTCGAACCAGATCGTCATCAAGGGCGTGCCCGACGCCTATCGCATGCCTGAGTTCCGCATCAATCTCTCGGATCAGGAGATCGCGGACGTGGTGACCTTCATCCGCCAGGGCTGGGGCAATCGCGCGAGCGCGGTGACGGCGGACCAGGTCGCCGCCATGCGCCACGCCACCGACCCGTCGAGCGACCAGGTGGTGATCCTGAAGATGCGGTGAAGCATTGTGAGCGCCCCTCCCCCTTGAGGGAGGGGCGAGAAGCCGAAGGCTTCGAGCGGGTGGGGGTGTCGCAGGCACCATACCCCCACCCGAAATGCTCCGCTATCGCGTCGCATTTCCGCCCTCCCCCTCAAGGGGAGGGACTCGTTTACAAGCTCGCGGTGCGCGACGACAAATCGTGGTCCATCAGCGGCAGGCTGCGGATCCGCTTGCCGGTGACGGCGAAGATCGCGTTGGCGACGGCGGGCGCGATCGGCGCGGTGCCGGGCTCGCCGATGCCGCCCCATTTCTTGCCGCCGGTCATGGCGAGATGGACCTCGATCTTCGGCGCCTGGGCCAGCCGCACCATCTGGTATGAGTCGAAATTGCCCTGCTCGATGGCGCCGTTCTTGACCGTGATCTTGCCGTAAAGCGCGGCGGTCAGGCCGAAAATGGTGCCGCCTTCGAGCTGCTCGGCGATGGTCAGCGGATTGACGGCGTGGCCGGAATCGACCGCGTAGACCACGTGCTCGACCTTGAGCTTGCCTTGCGGCGTGAGGTCGATCTGCGCGACGCAGCCGACGACGCTGCCGAAACATTCGGTGACGGCGATGCCGCGGCCCTTGCCCGCCGCCATCGGCGAGCCCCAATTGCTCTTCTCGGCGAGCGTATCCAGCACCTTCATCCAATCCGGGCGGTGGCCCAGCATGGCGCGGCGGAATGCCACCGGGTCCTTGCCGGCGGCGTGCGCCATTTCGTCGATGAAGCTTTCGAGGAAGAAGGCGTTCTGCGACGCGCCCACCGAGCGCCAGAAGCTCACCGGGATGTGGGTGTCCTTGAGATGCACCTCGATGCGCTGGTTGGCGATGTCGTAAGGATTGGTCGCGAGCGCGTCGATCGCCATCGGCTCGACGCCGTTCTTGATCAGCTTGGCCAGGCCGATCCCCTTGAACAACGAGCCGACCGCGGTGCGCGCGAACAGGCCGACGGGCTTGCCGTTGGCGTCGAGACCGGCTTGCAGCTTGATCGCCGCCATCGGCCGATAGCGGTCGTGGCGCATGTCTTCCTCGCGCGACCAGATCAGCTTCACCGGCTTACCGACCGCTTTCGACACGAACGCCGCCTGCAGCCCTTCGTCGACGCCGCCGCGCCGGCCGAACCCGCCGCCGAGAAAGGCGTTGTGGACGTAGACCTGCTCCGGCTTGAGCTTGAGGATGCCGGCGAGCGCCTTCAGCGTGACGTTGGCCGACTGCGTGCCGACCCAGAGATCGAGCCGGTCCGGCTGCCAATACGCCGTCGCGTTGAGCGGCTCCATCGTGGCATGCGCCAGATACGGCACCTCATAGACCGCGTCGAGCTTGGTCGCGGCGTTCGCGATCGCGTTGTCGGTGTCGCCGTCGTTGCGCGCCACCGCGCCCGGCGTCTCGACGACCGCGCGATAGTCGCGGCTGAACTGGGCGCTGTCGGTCTGCGTCAGCGCGCCGGTGTTCCACTCCGGCTGCAGCTTGGCGAGCGCCTGCTTGGCGCGCCAATAGGAATTGGCGACCACGGCGACCGCGTCGGGCAGCTTCACCACCTTGATGACGCCGCGTGTGCCCTGGACCGGGCTTTCGTCGACGCTCTCGAGCTTGCCGGTCGGCACCGGGCAGGCGAGGACCGCGGCATAGACCATGCCGGGCACGCGCGTGTCGATGCCGTATTTGGCGGCGCCGTTGACCTTGAGCGGCACGTCGATACGCTTCAGCGGCTGGCCGATCAGCGTGTACTGCGCCGGTTCCTTGATCGCCGGGTCGCGGTTCAGCTTGATCTTGGCCGCGTCGCCGACCAGCTCGCCGAAGCGCGCGGTCTTGCCCGACGGTTTGTGGCTGACGACGCTGTTGGCCGCCGCGCATTCGCCCGACCGGCACGCCCCAGCGCGCCGCCGCGGCCTGGATCAACCGCTCGCGCGCGTTGGCGCCGATCTTCTGCATCAGTTCGTGCGATTCGCGCACCGTGCGGCTGCCGACCGAGGCCTGGTTGCCGTAGACATTGTTCTCGCGGACGCTGCGATTGGGCGAGGCGTACTCCGTGCGCACCTTCGACCAGTCGCATTGCAGCTCCTCGGCGACGCACATCACCAGCGCCGTCATGCTGCCTTGGCCCATTTCCGAGCGCTGATAGCGGATCAGCACGGAATTGTCAGGTTCGATCGCGATCCAGGCGTCGAGTTCGTTGGGCGTGCCCGCCGGGCCGTGATCCCAGGGCTGGTCCGCCACGGTCGCGGCATCCGCGAGCCGAGGCAGGGCGCTAACGCCGACGGCGAGGCCGCCGGTCGCGGTGGCACCGGCAACGATGAACTGGCGGCGGGAGAGAGGGGAGATGTTTCCGTCCATGGCCGCCTCCTTACGCCTTCATCAACGCGGCGGCGCGGTGGATGCGCGCGACGCACCCGCTCGTAAGTGCCGCAGCGGCAGATATTGGTGATGGCGGCATCGATCTCGTCGTCGGTCGGGTTGGGATTGGCCTTGAGGAACGCCGCCACCGCCATGATCTGCCCGGATTGGCAATAACCGCATTGCGGTACGTCTTCCTCGACCCACGCCTGCTGCACCGGATGTGATGAATCCGCCGACAGGCCTTCGATGGTGGTGACGGTGGCGCCGGCGAGCGCGCCGATCGGCGCCGAGCAGGAGCGCATCGCGCGCCCGTCGATCAGCACCGTGCAGGCGCCGCACTCGGCCACGCCGCAGCCGAACTTGGTGCCGGTGAGGCCGATCTCGTCGCGCAGGACCCACAGCAAGCGGGGTCTCCGGCTCGAGGTCGAAGGAATAGGCTTTGCCGTTGACGGTGAGAGAGATCATGGCATCGCTCCGATGATCGAGATTTAGGTTTAGATTACACCCGGGCGCGCGCTGGCAACAGCGTACTTGGGCATGGCTCGTCTGTGCGTTTTTCCGCTCCCCAAGGCCACAACCCCTCTCCTCCCTTCAGGGAGGAGAGGTTGGGTGAGGTGGGCCATGTCGGAAGCATGCGTCGATCACCTCACCCTCCCAATCCTTACCCTCCCAATCCTTCGGATCGGGCCCCGCCCTCTCCGCAACGCGGAGAGGGCAGCCGGCATTTCCGCTCTGCGAAAATCGCGCTGGCGCCAAGTCACGGTTATTGGCTTAATCGAGCCAATAACCGGCTTTGGAGGGAACCTTGCTGTCTCGCGAAAACAACGAACTTCTGTGCCGCGTCGGACCCGGAACCCCGATGGGCGCGCTGATGCGCGAATACTGGATTCCGGCGCTGCCGTCGAACGAGTTTCCCGGACCCGACAGCCCGCCGAAGCGCATGCGGCTTCTGGGCGAGAACATCGTGATGTATCGCGACAGCAAAGGTCGCATGGGCGCGATCGCCGAGGCCTGCCCGCATCGCGGCGCCTCGCTCTATTTCGCGCGCAACGAGGATTGCGGCATACGCTGCGCCTATCACGGCTGGAAGTTCGACCTCGACGGCAATTGCGTCGATGCGCCGACCGAGCCGATGGAACGCCGCCTGCGCTTCCAGCAGAGCATCAAGGCGCGCGCCTTCCCGTGCCGCGACGTCAACAAGATGGTCTGGATCTACATGGGCCCGCGCAAGGAGCCGCCGCCGTTCCCGGCGTTCGAGATCAACACATTACCCTACGACAATGTCGGCGAGCCGTCGATCATGATGGAGGAGGCGAACTGGCTCCAGAACATGGAGGGCGACCTCGACAGCGCGCACCTCAATTTCCTGCACAGCCGGCTCAACGAGGACAGCCCCAAGCCGAAATACGGCATCCGTGGTTTCTATTCGCCCGATCCCGATCCGCCGGTGCTGGACGTGCAGCCGACCGAGTACGGCGCCTACTACACGGCGAAGCGGCGCTACCGGAACAACGAGGACTGGCACCGCATCAACCAGTTCATCTTCCCGTTCCACACCATGATCACGACCGGCGACGGCACCATCAACCTGCGCTCGTTCGTGCCGCTCGACGATCACAACGCGATGCTGATCTCGCATCGCGGCCATCCGAAACGCCCGATCACGCCGGAGGAGAACCGCGTCCTGACCTTCGACGAGCTCGGCGGTTTCGTCGAGCGCAACCACGATCCGCGCAACTACTTCCTGACCAAGGCCAACAAGCGCAACGACTATATGCGCGACCTGCGGGAGGAAAAGGCGACCATGTTCAACGGCATTCCCTTCATCGGGAATCTCCAGGACCGTGCCATGACCGAGCTGATGTGCTCGGACAACGGCGAGCCGCTCTACGACCGCACCCAGGAGCATCTCGGTTCCTCCGACGCGCAAGTGGCGCTGGTGCGGCGGCAATTGCTCGAGGCGGTGGTGGCGCTCCGCGACGAGAAGAAAGCGCCGGCCAATGTCGATAACGTGAAGCTCGACCGCGTGCGCTCCGCCTCGCATCTGTTCCCGGTCGACGCCGACTGGCGCAACCTCAGCGAGGCCTCGCGCGACGTCGATTCCGGCGCGCCGGTCGGCGCCGAGGTGCCGCTGATATTGCAGTAATCGTCCTTATCCCTCTCCGTCCCTATGGGGCGGAGAGGTTAGGTGAGGTGGGGAAACTCAGGCTAGTCCGGCCTACCACCTCACCCTCCCACGCCTTCGGCGTGGCTGGCCTATCGAGCGTCTCCGGACGCTTACCCGAACATGCCGGGTGGCATGTTCGGCAGGGCCAAGCCCTCTCCCCAAAGCGGAGAGGGAAATTCACCAATACCAACAGCAAATCCACGGGACATTGCACTGCAGCATCGCCCTTTTGGATCGGCGCAACGGATGCCGTGCAAGACACGGGGCCGAAGGAATTAGTTAATTCCTGCAAATTCCGGGATGTTTATACTTCACGTGACCACGCGCGTTCCCTGGTATTTTTACTTATTTTCTGTGTGATTTGCCTCCTTGCCTTCGGAGGGTCAGCATTCGCTTCAATCCGAGCTGTTGCCAGTCTCGCTGAAATTAAAGATTGCGTTTGGGAGGGGCGGGAAACGCCCAGCGTACTGCAACCTGAAATTTGTCCAATGCGGGCGGTCAAAAAGATCGCGATATTCCAAGCGCCCATATACCACGATCAATTTTTTGGCGACCGACACATCCGCAATTTCATCGGTGGTCAGTGGTCTGCCAAACCAAATGGCTTTAGTTATCAGTCCATTGGCCCCAATAGATGCCGGGAAAATGGGTTTGAGAGATGGTGCGGCCAAGCGATTTATTTTTGCCGGTTCCTCGACGGCAATTTGAGCCCAACTCACATACTGAAAAGCGGGCGTTTGGCCAGAATTTTTGAATGCCAGAACTATGCCCGGCTCTCCTGCGTGCGTTGGTTCTGGAGTAGGCAGCGTGAGGCCTTCAAACAATCCGGCATTTTCTGGGAGAACATAAGCACGCAATTGTCTTCGGGTGGTTTGTTCTTGACGCAAGGCGGTCCAAACCAAACCAAAAGTAATGATAGTCAGCAAAATAGCGGATACAGCCGAAAGGCTATCCCTGTTCCCGTTAAACCAGAATCCAAGGCAATTATACCGAAGGTTAGCCCATTGGAACGAGCGCGGGATAACGTCAAAACTTTTTTGGTCTTGAGTGGCATTTTGATTCTGGTCGGCGCTTACGCATGCTTGAAACTCGTATGATGATTCAAACGCCCAAACAACGGCTCCCAGTATCACGGCAGTTCCGAGCAAAAAGCGCCAGCGTCTGGCAAGCGTTTTTAACATCCCTTGATCGCCGCCATGAAGATGTCCGAGTTCTTCCGATTGTTATACCGGAATTGAAACGTGGAGTTGAGCTATGATTGGCTCAACTCGCCGGTCGGAAAACTGCGAATTGCCGTGGCAATCTCACCGGCTATGGAGCCTGTGGGACATGCTGCAAAGTTATTTCCCGATCTATGAAATTGCTTTGAAACTTTCGGAACTGAGGTCTCAGGTCGAGTATCGCAAATCTTCATCCGGTTTATGGAAGACGCATGCTAAGCGTTATCATGACATTCTCGTGATGCTCCAACGGGAATGTCAAAACCATAATTTTATCCATGCCTCCGAGATGGTCCGAAGGGCGATGAACGTCAGGCGGGCCCCCGAAACCAGTGCCCACTTATTTTATGAACTCACTCATTTGAATGATTCGCTTGGTGCCGAATTAGAAAGAGAGGCAATTTTTTGCATTCCTCCCGAACGAAAAGACTATTTCGAGCGCGACGATTTGTTCGGCTCGAAAGTAGCGGTCGCCTTTCCATCGTGCGCGAGGGACATTCAAAAGGCCGGAAGTTGCTACGCCCTAGGGCAAGAGGATGCGTGCGTTCACCATCTCATGCTAGTGCTCGAACGGGGCTTGAATGCGTTGGCGGTAAAGGTCGGAGTGCCGTACCAGCGCACGAACTGGCAAAACATCATCGGGCCAATTGAGACTAAAATAAAAGGCGGAATGCCACGCGGCCATGAGCGCGATTTTTATCTCGAAGTGAACGCGCAATTCGGTTTTCTGAAGGACGCATACCGCAATCACTCCGAGCATGCACGCGACGACTATTATGATATGCCTAAGGCGCTAAGCATTCTCAACCACGTGCGTTCATTCATGCAGGAGTTGGAGAAGGGAGGGCTAACGGAATGAAGCCCTACGTTGCTTTGTGGGATGCTGGCTTCTTTGCCGGAACAATCTTCTTGAACGCGCGCTCAAAATCCTTTGGCGAATTGCTAGTGCCGAACTCGCGCGCCGTCTCGCGGATGCGCTTGGCGCGCTCTTCGTCGGTGATGGTGTGTTTCTTGGCTGGCATAACTAAAAATTATAGGCACTTTTGATGGATAAGCCTATTGCAATGTCCTACTGGGAATTGCTGCCTCAATCTCGGCGACGCGAACAGGAAGCCGCTCGGATAACGGTTTCGCCACCTCAAGAGGCAACGAAAACACAAGTCCAGTCTCATCGTTCTGGTACAGCGTCATATGTATTTCCGTCTTCTCAAGATCGGTATTCAGCCCAACGCGGGCAATGTGCGTCACAACTACCGCGCTCACTCCTGGCCGAGATTTTTCTCCGAGAATGCGTACCTTCATCTGAAGAGATGATTGGGCCAATTGAAGGACAGAACGTTCCGAAAGCTGTATCTCCGTGATGCGGCCATTCATATCCGTTTGCCTTAACCGATATCCATCGCCACTTGGATCAAGCTCAAGTTTTTCCTCGGCCATCAGATTCGCTCCTGAGTTGGTTGGCACCGTTCAGGATAGCGACGGCGGGGGCGGGAGTCATTTCCCGTCCCCGTCAATGAATGGCAACCAAAGCTGGCGCGGATCACCGCGCTTCCGTTGCTCGCGCGCTTCTCGTGCTTGCTTAGATAAGGCTCGTCGCTCCCGGCCTTGCATTACGAGGCGTCGCATAGGTGAGGCGTTTGCCCTTCACCCCGAGCAACGCGCGGTCGGCGCGCTCAACATCCTCGATGCCAAGCGCGGAACGGTTGCTATAGCGGAAGCCAAATTCGTGCAGATACCGCTGCAGATGCGCCTCGCTGATGCTGTGGTAAGTACCAGTAACGCCACGCTTCAAAACGCTGAAAAATCCTTCAACGGTATTGGTGTGAACGTCACCGCGAACGTACTCGCCGCTTTTGTGAGTAACGGCGGCGCGACGATAAACGCTCGCGGCATAACCAACGGTGTATCCTTCGTCGGAATATACGGTGCTTTCGCGCGCGACGTGGTTATCCATAATCTCGGCCAAGTTCTCGCCGGTCACGCGCGGAACATGGAACGCGCGAACCTTACCGCCGCGCTGAACGAGTGCGAATACCGGCGCTTTGGGCTTTCCGCCCGGAGTGCGTTTGTTGCGGTGCTTATTCTTTTCCAAACCGCCGATATATGCCTCATCAATCTCAACAGTCTCGCCTTGGCCGCCCATGGGGCCGGAGCCATCACCGTTCATGGCTTCGCGAATACGGTGGCAAAGGAACCATGCACTCTTGAGGGTGATGCCGAGGGTGCGGTGAATTTGGGTAGCACTCATCCCCTTCTTACTGGAACAGACAAGGTGGATAGCGATGAGCCAATCACGCATTGCGATATGGCTGTCCTCAAAGATCGTCCCGATCTTGACGGTGAAGGGCTTGCGGCAGGCGTAGCACTTGTAAAGCCCGATCCGATCATTTTTGCCCCTAAGCGCGCCAGACTGCCCAATCACGCCGCAATGTGGGCAGACGCGCCCATCCTTCCACAGCCGCGCCTCGACATAGGCGTAAGCGGCGGCTTCGTCGTTGAAATGAGGGGCTGAAAAGATGGACTTTGACATGGCTAACTCCTTGAATGAGCTAACCTACCCCTTGTGGATGGTCATGTCAAGTATAAACATCCCCAAATTCCTGTTTGACGAGAATACGAATTAATGTAACACGCGTATTACGAGCAAATAGCGGGGCAAGCACGTAGACGTAAGGGAGGACGGTCATTCGTACCATCGTCGTCATGCTGTGCCGCATCGGCAATCAGCTGTGCGCCCTGCCGCTAAGCCACGTCGTCGAGACCATGCGTCCCCTGCCGGTGCGTCCCATGCCCGGAATACCGGACTTCATTGCCGGCTTGTCGCTGGTGCGCGGCACCCCATTGCCGGTGGTCGATGCCGCCGTGCTGATCGGCCAAACGGCCGGGTCGGCGTCGCGCTTCGTCACGCTCCAAGTCGGCGCGCGCCAGGTGGTGATGGCGGTGCAGGAGGTGGTCGGCATCCGCGCGATGGCGGCGGAACCGCTCCACGACATGCCGCCGCTTCTCGGCACGCGCATCGGCGACATCGTCGCGGCGATCGGCACGCTCGACAGCGAATTCCTGTGGCTGCTTGACGCCGCGAGGATCGTGCCCGCGGAAATCTGGCGGGCGAGCGAATTGCAGGAGGCGACGGCGTGACCGCGGCCCCTGATGCCGCGGCGATCGAGCGCTTCCGCGCGCTGATCGCGCGGCACCTGGGCTTGGCGTTCGACGACGGCAAGCGCGGCTTTCTCGCCGATATTCTGGCGCGCCATACGACGGCGGCCTGGCTCGACGCCGCGCGCTATCTCGAGCGCTTGGCGGACGCCGACGGCGCGGCGAAGGATTGGCGAACGCTGGCGCAGGCGCTGACCGTCACCGAGACCTATTTCTTCCGCAACGCCGCGCAATTCGCGGCGCTGCGCGAGACGGTGCTGACGGAATGGGCGGGAAAGCGCGTCACCGTCCTGTCGGCGGGCTGCGCCTCCGGCGAGGAGCCGTATTCGATTGCGATGACCCTTGAGGGCGCCGCGCCGTCGATCCGGGCGATCGACGTCAACGCCGCGATGCTGGCAAAGGCCGCCGCCGGCCGCTATTCGGTCTGGTCGTTGCGCGAGACCGCAAACGACCGGCGCGCACGCTGGTTCGCCGCCGACGGCAACGAATTCGCGCTCGATCCCGCGATCCGCGGCGCGGTGACGTTCGAGGAGCGCAACCTGGTCGACAGCGACCCGGCGTTTTGGCGACCGCACTGTTTCGATGTCGTGTTCTGCCGCAACGTGCTGATGTATTTCGCGCCGGCGGCCGCGCGCGCGGTCATCGCCCGCATCGCTCGCAGCCTGGTCCCCGGCGGGCTGCTGTTCCTCGGCCATGCCGAGACCCTGCGCGGCCTGTCGCGCGATTTCCATCTGCGCCACACCCACGGCACGTTCTATTACCAGCGCAAGGACCAACTGGAGCCGGCGGAAACCGACGACACGCCCCCCGGCCTGATGTGGGACAGCGCGCCGCTCCCGGCCGACGGCGCGGCGGAGGGCGGCCCCTGGTTCGAGGTGATCGAAAACGCGGCCGCGCGGGTGCGCGACATCATGGCGCGGCCGGACGCGGCGGCTCCCGCGGCCGCGCCGGAACCGCTGCCGAACGTGGCGCACGCCATGGCGCTGTTGGCCGACGAGCACTATGCCGAGGCGCTGAGCCTGCTCGCGGCGCTGCCGCCGGACGCGGCACGCGATCCCGACACGATGTTCCTGCGCGGCGTGTTGTTGATGCATCGCGGCGATCTGGCCGGCGCCGAACGCGTCTGCACCGCGCTGCTGACGCGCGACGGCGAAAGCGCGGGCGCGCATTACCTGATGGCGCTGTGCCGCGAGGCGGACGGCGATTGCGCCGCGGCGGCGGCGCACGATCGTCATGCCGCCGCGCTCGATCCTTACTTCGCGCTGCCACGGCTGCATTTGGGGTTGCTGGCGCGGCGCACCGGCGACCACGCGCTGGCGCGGCGCGAATTGGCGCGCGCCTTCGCCTTGCTGCCGGGCGAGCAAGCGGCGCGGCTGCTGCTGTTCGGCGGCGGCTTCGGCCGCGAGACGTTGCGCGCCCTGTGCCAGGCGGAACTCGTCTCCGCGGGCGGTGCCGCATGATCGAGGCGGCGCCGGCCGCGGATCGCGCCGCGGCGCTGCACGCCGCGTTCGATCGCCAGTTCGCCGCCGCGCCGACCACGGCGGCGGAGGCGGGCGAGCAGTTTCTGGTTGTCGGCGTCGGCCGCGACCGTCTGCTCCTGCGTCTCCGCGACATCGGCGGCTTGTTCGCCGACCGCCGTATCGTCACGGTGCCGAGCGGCAACGCCGCCTTGCTCGGCATCACCGGCCTGCGCGGCGCCATCCTGCCGGTCTACAGCCTCGGTATCGCGTTGGGCTATCCGCGGCCGGACGCCACGCCGCGCTGGTTGGTCACGGCGGCATCGGCGCTGCTCGCCTTCGCGTTCGCGCATTTCGAGCGCCATGTCGAGATCGCGCGCGACCGGATCGTGCCGCGCGGCGATGCTGGTCAGCTGCGCGAGGCCGCGACGGTCGGACGCGACACGCTGGCGATCGTTGACCTGCCGTCGCTCGCGGCGCAACCCTGAAACCGAAAAGGAATCCGCATCGTGTTCAACCGTTGGAGCCTCGGCCGCAAGCTCGGCACGGGTTTCGCCGCCGCCGGCGCAATTCTGCTGCTGGTCGCGGCGGTTGGCTATCGCAGCACGGTGATGCTGATCGACAATGACGAGGCGGTGACCCATTCGCATCAGGTACGGGTCGCCTTCGCCAATCTCCTGTCCTTGCTCAAGGACGCCGAAACTGGGCAGCGCGGCTATGTCATCACCGGCGCCGATTCCTATCTCGAGCCCTATCGCACCGCGCTCGCGGAAATCAAGACCGCGCTCGATCTTGCCGGCCGGCTGACCGCCGACAATCCCAGCCAACAGCGCCGTCTTGCCGCCATGTCGCCGATCATCGACGCCAAGCTCGCCGAGCTCAACCAGACCATCGACCTGCGCAAGAACCAGGGCTTCGACGCGGCGCTCAAGGTCGTCGCCAACAATTCCGGCAAGACCTACATGGACCAGATCCGCAACTTCGTCACCGAGGCGGACCAGGAGGAAGAACGCCTGCTCGACCAGCGCGCCGCCGAATCCAGGTCGAGCGCGGCCTGGGCCACCGCGATCATCCTGTGGGGCAGTATCGCCGGCGCCGTGCTGGTCGGCCTCATCGGCTGGTTCATCGTCGCCAGCTTGTCGCGCCAGATCGGTGCCGCGGTCCAGCACGTGCAAAGCTCATCGAGCGAATTGCAGGCGGCGGCCAATCAGCAGGCAACCGGCGTGCGCGAGCAGGCGACGGCGATGACCGAGATCGCCACCACCATCCGCGAACTGCTTGCCTCGTCGCGCCAGATCGCCGAAAGCGCGCAGAGCGTCTCGCACATCGCCGAGGAAACCGCGACCGGCGCGCGCACCGGCGGCGGCACCGTCGAACAGGCGACCGAGGCGATCGGCGGCATTCGCCGGCAGGTCAACCAGGTGGTGACGCATATGCTCGATCTCGGCAAGAAGTCGCAAGAGATCGGCGGCATCGTCGAGATCGTGTCGGAGTTGGCGGAGCAGACCAACATCCTCGCCATCAACGCCACTATCGAGGCGGCGGGCGCGGGCGAGTCCGGACGGCGCTTCACCGTCGTCGCCGACGAAATCCGCAAGCTCGCCGACCGCGTCGGCGGCTCGACCAAGGATATCCGCGGCCTGATCGAGGAGGTGCGCACCGCGGCCAACACCACGGTGATGGCGACCGAAGGCGGCTCTAAAGCGGTCGATGCCGGCTCGCGCCAATTCGGCGACGTCGCCGCGTCGTTCACCCAGATTGCCGGTCTTGTCTCCACCACCACCGAGGCGGCGCGCGAGATCGAGCTGTCAACCAAGCAGCAATCGACGGCGGTCGAACAGGTCAACATCGCCATCGCGAACGCGGCGCAGGCAACCAAGGAATTGGAGGCAAGCTCGAACCAGACGCTGGAGACGGCGTCCGCGCTTGCGGCCTTGTCGCGCGAATTGGCGACGATCATCCGCCCGCAGGCGCCGGCCCGCGCATGAACGGCGCCGACGACCCGCTGCGCTATTTCCGCATCGAGGCGCGCGATCTCGCCGAGGAGATGGGGCGGGACGTGCTGCGCCTTGAATCCGCGCCGGCGCCGGAGCTGGTGCCGCGCCTGTTGCGCCTCGCGCACACGCTCAAGGGCGCGGCCCGGGTCGTGCGGCAGAACGAAATCGCCGACGACGCGCACGCCATCGAAGAAGCATTGCTGCCGCTGCGCGATCGGCCCGGTGCCACGCCGAAGCCGCAGATCGATGCGCTGTTGCGGCGGGTGGACGCGCTCGCCGCGCGGGTCGCGGCGCTCAGTCGGCCGGAGGCGCCGACGCCGCGAGCGGCCGCTGTCGAGGAGCCGGCCGACCTGAGCCGCGCCGACAATGCGGAGCTCGACGTCCTCCACGAGGCGATCGCCGAGACCGGACGGCAATTGCGCTCGCTGCGCGGCGCGGTCGCGGACGCCCATGCGCTGGACCAAGCGGAGCGTGAGATCGCGCAGGCGCTGGACGCGGCGGCGAAGCTGCGGCTGGCGCCGGCGGCGGCGATTGTCGCGGCGTTGGAACGCACCGCGCGCGATGTCGCGCAGGCGCACGGCAAGGAGGTGCACTTTGCCGCGACCGGCGGCGCAATTCGGCTCGAGCCGCGCGTGCTGAACATGATGCGCGGCGCCCTGATCCAGCTGGTCCGCAATGCCGTCGCGCATGGCATCGAGCCGGCGGCCGAGCGCGCGCGGCGCGGCAAGCCGGCGGCCGGCCGCGTCACCCTCGACATCGGGCGCCGCGGCAACCGCGTCGCGTTCCGTTGCGCCGACGATGGCGGCGGCATCGATCTCGACGCGGTGCGGCGCGTGGCGCGCGAGCGCGGCGCCGCGGCGGCCGATATCGCGCGGCTGGGCGCCGAGGAATTGGTGCAACTGCTGTTGCGGGGCGGGCTCAGCACCGCGGCGCGGGCGGATCAAGTGGCGGGCCGCGGCATCGGACTCGATATCGTGCGGGAGGCCGCGGCTCGGCTCGGCGGCGAGATCGAGGTCGAGAGCGAGCCGGGGCAGGGCATGCGCATCGCCTTGATCGTTCCGGTCTCGCTCGCGACGCTCGAGGCGTTGCTGGTGGAAGTGGATGGGACCGTTGCGGCGCTGCCGGTCGCCGCGGTGCGGCGAACGGTGCGCCTGTCGTCCGAGGAGCGGACGCGCGACACCGTCCCGCACGACGGCGCGGCGGTGCCGCTGACGCCGCTCGGCGGCTTGTTGGGTACGAGCCGCGCGGACGGCGCCGCGCGTCGCGGTCGTGATCGCGGGCGAAGCCGCCGCTGCCGCGGTCGCGGTCGAGCGGTTGCTCGGCGTCGCCACCCTGGTGGTCCAGCCGCTTCCCGAAACGCTACGGGCCGATCCGTTGGTGGCGGGCGCCGCGCTCGATGCCGATGGCGCGCCGCGCCTGGTGCTCGATCCCGAGCGGCTGGTCGCGGCGGCGCGCACGGCGCCGCCCGCCGCGATCGCCGCGGCGCAGCCCGCCAAGGCGCCGATCCTGGTGGTGGACGATTCGCTGACGACGCGGATGCTGGAGCAAAGCATTCTCGAATCCGCGGGCTTCGAGGTCGATTTGGCGGTGTCCGCCGAGGATGCGCTCGGCAAGGCGGCGCGGCGTCGCTACGGCCTGTTCCTGGTCGATGTCGAAATGCCCGGCATGGACGGGTTCGCCTTTGTCGCGCGGACGCGCGCCGACGCGAATTTCCGCGGCACGCCGGCATTGTTGGTTTCGTCGCGCAACGGCGAGGAGGATCGCCGCCGCGCGGCCGATGCCGGCGCCAGCGGCTATATCGTCAAGGGCGAGTTCGACCAGTCGCGCTTCCTCGACACCGTCCGGCGGCTCGCGGTGTAGGCGATGACCAGGCTCCGCGTGCTGGTGGTCGAGGATTCGGGCACGGCGCGCCGGCGCATGGTGCAAATCCTCGGCGGCGACGGCACGATCGAGGTGGTTGGCGAAGCCGAGGACGGGAAGGACGCGATCGCGCTGGCGCAAGCGTTGCGGCCCGACATCGTCACGCTCGATATGATGCTGCCGGTGATGACCGGCCTTGCCGCGACCGAATACATCATGGCGCATTGTCCGACGCCGATCCTGATCGTCTCGTCCTCGACCAATCGCGGCGAGCTGCATCGCACTTACGATGCGCTGGCGGCGGGCGCCGTCGACGTGCTGGAGAAGCCGACCGGCCACGAGGCGCCAGGGGAATGGGAGGCGCGCTTCCTTGCCGCGGTGAAGCGCACCGCGCGCATCAAGGTCATCACCCATCCGCGCGCCCGGCTGGCGCAGTCGCCGTTGGTACGACCGACGCACGCGCCCGGCCATATCGCTGTCGTCGCCATTGGCGCCTCGACCGGCGGGCCGGCGGCCGTGCTGACCCTGCTGCGCGCGCTGCCGGCGCCGTTTCCGATCCCGCTGCTGCTCGCGATCCATATCGGCGAGCCGTTCGGCGCCGCGTTCGCCGAATGGCTCGACGCCCAGAGCGCGCATCGCGTGGCGCTGGCGACCGACAACGAGCCGGTGGCGGCGCTCGGCATCGGCTTGCGCGTGGCGCCGCCGAACCGGCATCTGCGCGTCGACGGCGCGCGGTTGTGCCTGACCGACGAGCCCGAGCGCAATTCCTGCCGGCCGTCGGTCGATATCCTGTTCGAATCGGCGGCGTCGAGTTTCGGCGCGGCGAGCGCCGCCTGTCTCCTCACCGGCATGGGGCGCGACGGCGCCGCTGGTCTGATGGCGATACGCCAGGCCGGCGGAGTGACCATCGCACAAGACGAGGAGAGCAGCGCGGTCTACGGCATGCCGCGCGAGGCCGCGCGGCTCGGCGCGGCGCAGCGGGTGCTGCCGCTCGCCGCGATCGGCCCGGCGCTGGTGGATTT
The DNA here is from genome assembly GCA_963729845.1 of uncultured Alphaproteobacteria bacterium. Classification (GTDB taxonomy): domain Bacteria; phylum Pseudomonadota; class Alphaproteobacteria; order ATCC43930; family CGMCC-115725; genus JAATGI01. The sequence goes on along the minus strand of CAVSQC010000017.1, from coordinate 52,593 downwards.
GGTGGAGCGGCGATGACGCCGCGCGTGCTGATCGTCGACGACAGCCTGACGGTGAGGATGAATCTGGCCGAGATGCTGCGCGCGGACGGGGTCGAGCCCGAACTCTGCGCCACCATCGCCGAGGCGCGGCGCGCGCTGGCGGCCGGGACGTTCGACCTCGCGATCCTCGACGTGCTGCTGCCCGATGGCGACGGCGTTGAGCTCCTGCGCGAGATTCGCGCGCGGCCCGTTCCGGCGCCGTGCGCAGTGATGCTGCTCTCGACCGAGGCCGAGGTGCGCGACCGCATTCGCGGCCTTGCCACCGGCGCCGACGAGTATGTCGGCAAGCCTTATGACCCAGGCTATGTGCTGGCGCGCGCCCGCGCGCTGATGGCCCGCGGCCGCGCGCCGGCGGAGCCGGGCCGCGACACGGTGTTGATCGTCGACGACAGCGTGACCTTCCGCGAGCGCATGAAGCAGGTGCTGGAGCAGGAAGGTTACGCCGTCCTGTTGGCCGGGAACGGCGGCGAGGGCTTGCGTCTCGCGGCCGAGGCGCGCCCGTCCGCCATCCTGGTCGACGGCGTGCTGCCGGACATCGACGGCGCCACCGTGATCCGGCGCATCCGGCTCGACGCCGCGCTGCGCCGCACGCCGTGCCTGGTGCTGACCGCCGCCGAGGACGAGGATTCCGAGATTCGCGCGCTCGACACCGGCGCCGACGCTTTCGTCCGCAAGGGCGAGGACGCCGCCGTCATGCTGGCGCGATTGAAGGCGGTGCTGCGCGGCACCGATGCGCGGCGCGATCACGATACCGCCAGCATCATGGCGCGGAAGAAAGTGCTGGCGGTCGACGACAGCGAAACCTATCTGCGCGCGCTGTCGGGCAATCTGCTGCAGGAGGGTTTCGACGTCGCGCTGGCGCGGTCCGGCGAGGAAGCGCTCGATCTGCTGGCGGTGCAGCCCGTCGATTGCGTCCTCCTCGACCTGATGATGCCGGGCATCGGCGGCACCGAGACGTGCCGCCGCGTCAAGGCGGCGCCGGGCTTGCGCGACACGCCGATCGTGATGCTGACGGCGCGCGACGACCGCGCCGCGATGATCGAGGGGCTCGGCGCCGGCGCCGACGACTATATCGCCAAGTCCAGCGATTTCGCCGTGCTGCGGGCGCGCGTCGCGGCGCAAATCCGCCGCAAGCAGTTCGAGGACGAGAACCGGCTCTATCGCGAGCGCCTGCTGCAGAAGGAACTGGAGACGGCGCAAGCCCGCGCGGCGCAACAACTCGCCGAGACACGCGCCGCGATGGCCGAGGCGCTGGAACGGAAGAATCGCGAGCTCGAGGCGTTCAGCTATTCGGTGTCGCACGATCTGCGGGCGCCATTGCGCAGCGTCGACGCTTTCGGCCGGGTCCTCGAGGAGGAGCATGCGGCGGCGCTGGACCCCGAGGGCCGCGATTATCTGCACCGCATCCGCGCCGCGACTCAACGCATGGCGGAACTGATCGACGACATGCTCGAATTGGCGCGGGCGAGTCGCGGTGAGTTGACGCGCGGAGCGGTCGACCTCTCCGCCGTAGCGCGCGCGGTCGCGGCGGAATTGGCCAACGCCGAACCGGCGCGCGCGGTCCAATTCGACATCGCCGACGGCGTCGCCGCCGAGGGCGACGCCCGGCTTTTGCGCATCGTTTTAGAAAATCTTCTCGGAAATGCGTGGAAATATTCCCGGGTCGCGGCGTCGCCGCGAATCGCATTCGGCGTTACCGAACACGATAACGTGATTGCCTTCTTCGTCCGGGATAATGGCGCGGGGTTCGACATGAGCTTTGCCCACAAACTGTTCGAGCCATTCGAGCGATTGCATACAACCGAACAGTTTCCCGGGAGCGGCATCGGCTTGGCCACGGTGGCGCGCATCGTTTCGCGGCACGGTGGACAAATCTGGGCCGAAAGCGCCGTCGGGGAGGGCGCCACTTTCTTCTGGACCCTGGGGAAGCAATCGCCCGATTCCCCCGTTTAATGAGGGACACCGCCGAAAACGGCGGGTGTTCGCGCGGTTAGGCACCGACTTTGCATGGGTTGCATTGCTGCCCCGCGATCACATCTTCGGTCGACAGGGGATGCAGGCCGAGCGTTTCGCGTAGCCATATCCATATTGAGTGCGATGCTGCGAATGGCGATGAACCAGCGCAAGGGAACTTGGGGTTCCGGGAGATCGCGAAAAGCCGCCGCCGGCGCCAGAGGCGCCGTGGCCGGGCTGTTGGCCGCGATGCTGCCGTTTGCCGCGATCGCCGGCACCGACATCACCACCTATCATGGCGACGCCTTCCGTACCGGCTGGAACAGCACCGAGACCCAGCTGACGCCCCAAGAAGTTGCCGGCAAGTCGTTCGGTCTGCTGCGCTCGATCGACCTCGACGACCAGGTCGATGCCCAGCCGCTGGTGGTTAGCGACCAGCCGATCGACGGCCGCAGCAGCATTTCGGACGTGGTTTACGTCGTCACCGAGGTGAACAGCGTTTACGCGTTCGATCCGTCCTCCGGCGAACAGTTGCTGCGCGTCAATCTCGGCCCGCCGGTGCCGCGCTCGTTGCTGCCGGGCGGCTGCCTCAACAACGGCCAGACCATCGGCATTGCCTCGACTCCCGTGATCGACCTCGCGCACGAGACGATGTATGTCGTCGCCTACACCCTGGAGGACGGCGCGCCGACCTACCGGATTCACGCGCTGAACCTGCGCAATCTGCGCGACCGCGTGCCGCCGCCGGTGGTCAAGAGCGTGGTCAATGCCTCGCAAACCGATCCGGTCCGGTTCGATGCCGCCGCCAACCGGCAGCGCGCCGGGCTGGTGATGGCCAACGGCAATGTCTACGCCACCTTCGCCAGTTTCTGCGACCTGAAAACCAGCGCCTCGCGCGGCTGGGTGATGGGCTGGCAGCAGGACACGCTGAAGCCCATCCCGTCGCATCCCTTTGTCGACCGCAAATCGGCGGGTTCGCCGGCCTGGTTCCTGTCGTCGATTTGGATGTCGGGCTCGGCGCCGGCCGTGGACGGCACGGGCCGGCTCTATATGGTCACCGGCAACCGGATCGACGTGCCGAACGGCGCGCCGCCGGGTGAGCGCGAAATGAGCGAAAGCGTCGCCGCCATTTCGGGCGATCTGCGCCTTGTCTCGGAGTATTTCACGCCAGCCAACCGCGACGACCTCGACGCGGGCGATCTCGATTTCGGCTCGGGCGGCATTATGCTGCTGCCGGAACAAGAGGGGCCGGTGCCGCATCTCGCCACCGCCGCCGGCAAGGACGGTACGCTCTATCTGCTCGACCGCGACCATATGGGCGGTTTCACCCCGAACGGGCCCGACAAGGTGGTCGGCAAATACCCGATCGGCGGCTGCTTCTGCGTGCAATCCTATTTTGTCGGCCAGGACGGCACGCCGCGCATCGTCACCAGCGGCGGCCTCAATATCATGGTATGGAAGGTCGTCACCTTGCCGAATGCGGTCCGGCTCGAGCGCGAAATCGCTTCTCACCCCCTCAATAGCGGCCAATTCCCCGGCTTCATGACGACGGTATCGTCGAACGGCACCGATAATGCGGTGATCTGGGCGGTGAGCCATCCGCCGAACGACGGACCGCGCACCATCACGCTGCACGCGTTCGACGCGACCAACGCGACGCGGCTGTTCTCCCAAGCCGCCGGCAATTGGCCCAACTTCGACGGCACGGCCAACGTCATGCCGGTGGTCGCCAACGGCAAGGTCTTCGTCGCCGCTTACCGCAGCCTCAGCATTTTCGGCCTGCGCGCCCCGACGAAGAACCTGGTTTCGGCCGAGCCCGATCGGACCCCGACGGTGGCGTTGCCGGCGGCGCCGCCGAAGGGAGACGAGCAGGTGGCGCGCGTCGCCGAGTAGGTATTTTTGGCGGCAATGAGCCGAAAATTCGCCTAGCGCATTGCATGTCGGGCGTGCCGCCGCCTATAGTGCCTCCCGAAACAAGAGCAACGAGCCGTGGACCGATTCTGGTGATCGGCCAGGCTCCAGGGAGGTTGATGCATGAATCGCCGTTGGATCGTTCTGTCCGCTTGTGCCACAACGGCGCTGTTGGCAGCCGCCGCGCCGCTGGCCGCCCAAGCGCAAACCGTCGTCAAGGTCGGCGTGATCAACACCTATTCCGGGCCGACCGTCGCGCAAGGCGACATGATGGAGCGCGGGCTCCAGGCCTATTACAAATCGCACCAGAAGGACCTGCCTCCCGGCGTCACCATCGAGCTGATCGAGCGTGACGATACCGGCGCCAAGCCCGACGTCGCGAAGCGCCTGGCCTCCGAGCTCATCGTCCGCGAGCACGTCCAACTGTTGATCGGCACCGTGTGGTCGCCGAACGCGATGGCCGTCGCGCCGGTCGCCAGCCAAGCGAAAGTACCGTTCGTCGACACCAACGCCGCGGCGATTCCGGTGACGCGCTCGCCCTACGCGATCCGCACCTCGTTTACCCTGACGCAGCAGTCTTATCCGCTGGCAAAGTGGGCGGCGAAGCATGGCTACAAGACCGCTTACACCGCAGTCAGCGACTACGCGCCCGGCCAGGAAGGCCGCGACGCCTTCATCAAGGGCTTCACCGAGGCGGGCGGCAAGATCGTCGGCCAGGTGACGTTCCCGCCGCCGCCGAACGTCGTCGATTTCGCGCCGTTCCTGCTGCGCATCAAGGACACCCATCCGGACGTGGTCTATACGTTCGTGCCCGCCGGTCCGACCGCGACGCAGCTTATGAAGGCGTCGGCCGATGTCGGTTTTCCGGCGGCGAAGATTCATTTCATTTCGACCGAGGATTTGGTTCCCGACGAGGAACTGAAGAACATGGGCGATCTCGCGGTCGGGTTGGTGACGTCGGGCGTCTATTCGTCCTTCGCCTCGCGCCCCGCGAACAAGGCTTTCGTCGCCACCTATGAAAAGCTTTACACCGACGGCAAGCGGCCGGACTTCGAGACCGCCGACGCCTGGGACGGCATGTCGGCGATCTTCGACCTGGTTAAGGCGACCAAGGGCAAGTTCACCGGCGAGGAAGGCATCGCCTTCCTCAGCCATTGGAAGACGGCGCACAGCCCGAAAGGCCCCGTGATGATCGACCCCGAGACGCGCCAGATCGTGCAGAACGTCTATATGCGCCGCACCGAGAAGAAGGGCGGCAATATCGAGACGGTCGAGTTCGAAACGATCCCGATGGTGAACTATCTCGGCATGCCGACGGGCAAGAAGTAACCGCCCGTAAAGCCTAGCGCATCGCGACGCCGGCCTGTTTCAGGATGCGCGCCGCGATGCGTACCGGCTTGCCCTTGTTGACGATGCTAAGCCAGTTGCGATAGAGCGCGATCGCGTCGGGACGCCAGGAATGGCGCACGGTGCGACGCAATTCGAAGATCGGAAATTCCGTCAGGAGTTCGCGGTCGCGATTGATCAGCGCGCGCTTGCGATAGGCCGCCACGCGATCGCGGGCGCGGGCATCGAGATAGTGGCGCGGCCGTTCCGGATAGGTCGTGCGCTCCTGGCGCAGATAGCGGCCGATATCGCGGCGGTATTCGCGCAACAGCGTCTCGGCTTCGTATTCCGGATGACCCTGGACGAAGAGGAAAAGACTGTTGTTGCCCTTGGCGAACAGGCCCACCCCGGCTTCGTCCGATCGGGTCAGCACCGAATAGCCCTTGGCCGCGAGGTCGCGCTCGCGCAATTCGTTCCAGCGCGAATGCGGCGCCGTCACCTCCGACAGGCCGGCGGTCAATTTGTGTTCCTCGGCGATCTCTTCCTCGAACACGCCGAACAGCTTTTTCGGCAGCGGACGCCGCGCGATGCCGTCGAGATGCAACACCGCCGCATGGGCCGCGAGGCAGGAGAAAATCGTCGATACCGTGTTCTCGCCGGCCCAGTCGACGACGCGCGTCAGGCTGCGCCAATACGGCTCCTCGCGCAAATCCCGCGCCTGGGGCTCGGCGCCCGTGACGATCATCGCGTCGAGCGGGGTGTGAGACAGCGCGTCGACATGGCGGTAGAGCTTCTTCATGTGCTGCGCGACGCGGTCGCCGCGCTGGATTTCCGGCAGGCTATAGAGATGGAGATGGACCTGCACGTCCTGCGCGGCCTCCTCCAACAACGCGACGAACTGGCGCTCGGTGGCTTCGAGCGCGGTGTCGGGCATGTTGTTGACGAGGCCGATATCGATCCGGTTCAGCGCCCAGTCGACGCCGAGCTTGCGCGGCTTGCGGCGGCGTTCGATGAGAACGGGCATCAGGCCGCCTCCAATGCCTGAGCGAGATCGGCGATGATGTCGTCGATATGCTCGATGCCGACGGAGAGACGGAGCATCTCCGGCTTGACCCCGGCTTGTGCCAATTCGGCCTCGGTCAATTGGCGGTGCGTGGTCGAGGCGGGATGCGTCGCCAGCGACTTGGCGTCGCCCATGTTGACGAGACGCTTGAAGAGGTTGAGCGCGTTGATGACCTTTCGGCCGGCCTCGTAACCGCCCTTGACGCCGAAGGTCAGCAGCGACGGCGCGTTGCCGCCGAGATATTTCCGCGCCAGCGCGAAATAGGGGCTGTCGGGAAAGCCGGCATAGCTGACCCAGGCGACGCGGGGATGCTTGCGCAGATAGTCGGCGACCTCGCGCGCGTTCTCGACGTGGCGCTCGACGCGCAGCGCCATCGTCTCGATGCCCTGCAACAGCAGGAACGCCGAAAGCGGCGGCAGCACCGCGCCGGTATTGCGCAGGCACACGGTGCGGCAATGCGCGGCATAGGCGGCGCGGCCGTAATGCTCGGTATAGATGACGCCGTGATAGGCCGGCTCGGGCCGCGTCAGCATGGCGAACTTGTCGGGATAGGCGTCCCACGGGAACGTGCCGCCATCGACGATGATGCCGCCCATGGTGGTGCCGTGGCCGCCCATGAACTTGGTGGCGGAATGGATCACCACGTCGGCGCCATGCTCGATCGGCTTCAGCAGGATCGGCGTCGCCACGGTGTTGTCGACGATCAGCGGCACGCCAGCCGCATGCGCGACCGCCGCCAAGGCCTGAAGATCGACGATGTTGCCGGCGGGATTGCCGACGCTTTCGCAATAGACCGCGCGGGTATTGCCATCGATGCAGGCGGCGATGTCGTCGGCCTTGTCGCTCTTGGCGAAGCGGACCTCGATGCCCTGCTTCCTGAAGACATGGGCGAACAGCGTGTAGGTCGCGCCGTAAAGCTGCGGCACCGAGACGAAATTCGTGCCCTGTTCGAGCAGCGTGGCGAGCGCGTAGTGGATTGCGGCCGCGCCCGAGCCGACGCTCAGCGCTGCAACGCCGCCTTCCAAGGCTGCAACTCGCTTCTCCAACACGGCGTTGGTGGGATTGCTGAGGCGGGTGTAGATATTGCCCTCGACCTCGAGGTCGAACAGGGCGGCGCCATGCTCGGCGCTGTCGAACGCATAGGCGACGGTCTGGTAGATCGGCACCGCGACCGATTTGGTCACGGGATCGGGTTCGTAGCCGGCATGAATGGCGAGGGTTTCGTCCTTCATGGGGCTGGCCGCAACGCGCGGCGCAATGTCATCGCGAGGCATGCGCAACTATCGGATGCGAAAGTTAAGAATGGCTTTAGGAGATCACTGGCTTAATCAACGCGTAACCACGTTGCGGAGGGCGGGACGATGAACGGAGCGGAAAGTTTGGTCCGCACCCTGGTGGCGAGCGGCGTCGAGATCTGCTTCGCCAATCCCGGCACGTCGGAAATGCATTTCGTCGCGGCGCTCGACCGCGTCGCCGAGATGCGCTGCGTGCTGGCGCTGTTCGAAGGCGTGGTGTCGGGCGCCGCCGACGGCTATGCCCGGATGGCGGAGAAGCCGGCCTGCACCCTGTTCCATCTCGGGCCGGGCTTCGGCAACGGCATCGCCAATATGCACAACGCGCGGCGCGCCAACGTGCCGATCGTCAACATCGTCGGCGAGCACGCGACCTACCACAAGCGCTATGACGCGCCGCTCAATTCCAATATCGAAATGCTGCGCGGCACAATATTCGGCATGGCTGCGCAGCTCCGCGAGCGCCGCAGACGTCGCCAGCGACGGCGCCGAAGCGGTCGCCGCACGCCCGCGGCAAGCGCGCGATCGCGACCCTGATCCTTCCAGCCGATACCGCGTGGAATGAAGGCAAAGGCATTGCCAAGCCGCGACCGGTCACGGCGCCGGCGCTGCCAGCCGCGTCGACCGTCGAGCATGCCGCCACGATGCTGCGCGCGGGCGTGCCGACCGCGATCGTTCTGAATGGTAACGGCATGTATGGGCGCGGGCTGATCGCCGCGGGCCGGATCGCGGCCAAGACCGGCGCGACCCTGTTCTCGCCCTATTCGACCGCGCGCATCCAGCGCGGCGCCGGCCTGCCGACCGTGGAGCGCGTGCCCTATGTGGTCGAGCAGGCGGTCGAGCGGTTGAAGGAATTCCGGCAGATGATCCTGGTCGGCGCGCCGGCGCCGGTGACGTTCTTCGCCTATCCCGACAAGAGCAGCGTGCCGACCCCGCCCGATTGCGACATCTATCCGCTGGCGCGGCCGGGCGAGGATTATGTCGGCGCGCTCGAGGCGCTGGTGGAAGCGGTGGGCGCGGGCAAGACCGAACCGAAGCGGCAACGCGAGGAGCGGCCGGCGGTGCCGAGCGGCCCGATCACGCTGCCGGGCCTGGCGCAAACCGTGGCGGCGCTGCTCCCGGAGAACGCGATCGTCGCCGATGAATCGATTACCTCGGGGCGCGGCATGATGGCGGCGAGCAGGGGCGCGCCGCCGCACGATTGGCTCACCAACACGGGCGGCTCGATCGGCATCGGCATGCCGCTGGCGGTGGGCGCGGCGGTCGCGTGTCCCGACCGGCCGGTTCTGTGCCTCGAAGCCGACGGCAGCGGCATGTACACGGTGCAGGCGCTGTGGACCATGGCGCGCGAGAAGCTCAACGTCACCACGGTGATCTTCGCCAACCGGGCTTATGCAATTCTTAAGGGCGAATATGCCAATGTCGGCGCCGGCAACATGGGACCGCGCGCCTTGGACATGCTCGAAATCGGGCGCCCCGACCTCGACTGGGTGTCGTTGGCGAAGGGCATGGGTGTGCCCGGCACGCGCGTCGCCAATCTCGACCAGTTCGCGGCGGCGCTGCGTGCGGGATTTTCCAGCGACGGTCCGAAGTTGATCGAAGTGGTGCTGTGATGGCGGTGAAACCCTGGTCCAAGACCTGGACTTTTTTCGACGGTGATTGGCACGAGGGCAATGTGCCGATCATGGGCGCGCGCACACACGGCGCCTGGGCTGGCACCTCGGTATTCGACGGCGCGCGGGCGTTCGAAGGCGTCATGCCGGATCTCGAATTGCATTGCGCGCGGGTCAATCGCTCGGCGGTGACGATGATGTTGGCGCCGGTCGTGGCGGTCGACGAATGGGTCGGCCTGGCCAAAGATGGCGTCGCGAAATTCGCGCCGAACGCGGAATTGTATCTGCGCCCATTCTATTGGGCCGAGGGCGCGGGCTTTTCCTCGATCGTGCCGGGCGCGGAGTTGACGCGCTGGTGCCTGACCATTTACGAGGCGCCGCTGGCCAAGCCGACTAGCGGCATTTCCATCACCCTGTCGCCCTATCGGCGACCGACCAAGGATTCGGCGCCGCTCGAAGCCAAGGCCGGCTGCCTCTATCCCAACAACGCCCGCGCCATGGTCGACGCGCATGCGCGCGGCTTCGACAATTGCGTGCTGCTCGACCAGGAGGGCCATGTCGCGGAGCTCGCCATCGCCAATCTGTTCATGGCGAAGGACGGCGTGGTGTTCACGCCGGCGGCGAACGGCACCTTCCTCGACGGCATCACCCGGCAGCGCGTGATCAAGCTGTTGCGCGACGACGGCGTCAACGTGGTCGAAACCCGTTTGCGCTACGGCGATTTCGAAACCGCCGATGAAATCTTCGCGTCGGGCAATCTCCACAAGGTGCAGGCGGTGACGCGGATCGACGGCCGCGTGCTGCAGCCCGGCCCGATGTTCAAGAAAGCCCGCGGCCTCTATTGGGACTTCGCGCACGCGCGCATTTCACAGGCCGCGTAGGAAGCCGATCAGCAATTCGTTGGTTTCGGCGGGGCGCTCCTGCTGAATCCAATGGCCGGCGCCGGGAACGATGTGCGTGCCGGCGAGCTTCGGGACATTAGCCGGCATCGCCTTCACATCGTCGGGCGCCAGCTTCAGAACCAGATCGCGCTCGCCCGCAATGAAGACGGTCGGTTGCAGGATTTTCGCGCCATCCTGGAACGGCGTCGCCGCCCAGTTGCTGTCGAAATTGCGGTACCAGTTGATGCCGCCCTTGAAGCCGGCGCGGGTGAACTCGGCGGTGTAGAAGTCGAGATCGGCCTCGGTCAGCCATGACGGCAATTTTGCCGGCGCGCCGAGCGCAAGCGCGTCCGCGAAGCGCAGCGTCTTCGGAAACCGGCCGGCGAACTCGTTGCCGGGCGCGTCGCCCGACGCGCCGAAATAAAGACCGAGCAAATGCTTGCGCACATCTTCGGCAAGCTCGCGCTCGACGCGGCCCGGCTCCTGGAAATACTCTTGATAAAAATGCATCTGCTGTGTCGCGAGATGATACGCGGCGGCGGGCCTGATCGGCTTGCGCACGAGATAGGGCACGCTCAACAGGCCGAGCGCGCGGAACAAATCGGGCCGCAACAGCGCGCATTGCTGCGCGACGATCGCGCCCCAATCGTGGCCGATGACGATCGCCGTTGTTTCACCGAGCGCCTTTACCAGCCCGACCATGTCGCCGACCAAGTTGAAGGTCGAATAGGCGGCGATCGCATCGGGACTGTCGGTGCGGCCATAGCCGCGTTGGTCAGGCGCCACGACGCGAAATCCCGCCGCGGCCAACGCGCCAAGCTGGTGACGCCAGGAATACCAGCTCTCCGGCCAGCCGTGGCATAGCAGGACCAGCGGTCCACCGCCCGCCTCGACATAGTGAAGGCGGATGCCGTTGGCATGAACGAAACGTGTTTGAGATCGCTCATTTGCCGGTGAACTTCGCCGGGCGCTTTTCCAGGAACGCCGTGACGCCTTCGCGGAAATCGTGGCTCTGCGACGCCTGATGCTGGGAATCGCGTTCGAGCGCGAGCTGCGTATCGAGATCGTTGCCGAGCGAGGCATCGATCGCGGTCTTGGTCAGGCCGAGCGCGACGGTCGGGCCTTGCGCCAACTTTTTCGCTAGGGCCATCGTCTGCGGCATCAGCTCGGCGTCGGGTACCGCTTTCCAGATAAGGCCCCAGGCCTCCGCCTGCGCCGCTGTCAACGGTTCCGCCAGCATGGTCAGGCCTTTGGCACGCGCGGTGCCGATAAGGCGCGGCAGGAAAAAAGTGCTGCCGGCATCTGGCACCAGGCCGATGCGGGTGAATGCCTGGATGAAGGTCGCGGATTCCGCCGCGATCACGATGTCGCACGACAGAGCAAGGCTCATTCCCGCCCCCGCCGCCGGTCCGTTGACCGCGGCGACGACCGGTTTTTTCAGCGCGCGCAGACGGCGGAGGCGCGGATGATATTGCCGGTCGAGCGCGTCATTGGTGCCGCCTTGGTTGCCGATGCGCTGCGACAAGTCCGCGCCCGAGCAAAAGCCGCGTCCCGCGCCGGTGATGACGAGGGCGCGGATGGCGGGATCGCTCTCGACCTGGCCCAGGGCGTCCGCGATATCGGCGTGGAGCTGATCGTTGAAGGCATTGAGCTTGTCGGGCCGGTTCAAGGTCAGCGTTGCAACCCCTTCAGCGACCGAAAACAAAATCGTTTGCCAAGCCATGAAATCCTCCCCTTGCCCCGTCTCTGCTAGCATATCGGTTTGGAACCCCCGGTCAAAACCCGGGTTCAACCTCATAGTGCGTCCGTGTCGCCGCCTGCCGCGTATGTCAAGGCATGTCAGTTACGCGAGGGGTAATAGCAATTCCGAGGTTTTACGCTAGATACAATTGCGGCTAGGGTAAAATCGCTATGAGGAGAAACGGCATGCAGTTGGTTGCCGACAGGGGCGTTCCGCGCGAACGCGAGGACTGGGCCGGGCGCTACGATGCGGTTCGCGCGCATACCGAGATGCTGGCGGCGCCGCTCTCTGCCGAGGACCAGACGGTCCAGTCGATGCCCGATGTCAGCCCGACCAAGTGGCACCGCGCGCATGTCACCTGGTTCTTCGAGAATTTCCTCCTGGTTCCGCATCTTGCGGGCTACCGATTGTTCGATCCCGCGTTCGGATATTTGTTCAATTCCTATTACGAGGCGGTTGGGCCGCGCCATCCGCGCCCGGCGCGGGGCTTGCTGTCGCGCCCCGGGATCGAGGAGATCGCGCGCTACCGCGCACATGTCGACACTGCGATGCGGCGTCTCATCCTCACTGTCGGCGAAGCGACCTGGCGCGAACTCGCGCCGCTGGTCGAGCTTGGCCTCAATCACGAGGAGCAGCATCAGGAATTGCTGCTGATGGACATTCTGCACGTGCTGTCGTGCAATTCGCTCGATCCGGTCTACGACGAACTTTCACCCGAGGCGGCAACGCCGCCACCAGCGCCCGAATGGCTCCGGTTCGACGGCGGCCTGCGCGAAATCGGCCATGCCGGAGACGGGTTCGCATTCGACAACGAGACGCCGCGCCATCGTGTCTGGCTCGAGCCGTTTCGCTTCGCCTCGCGCCTCGTCACTTGCGGCGAATATCTCGCCTTCATCGGCGACGACGGCTATCGCCGGCCGGAATTGTGGATGTCCGAAGGCTGGGCGACCGTCAACGCGGAGGGCTGGACCGCGCCGCTCTACTGGCGCAACGACGGACCCGGCTGGTCGGTGTTTTCGCTCGAAGGCCGCCGCCCGGTCGATCCCGCTGCGCCGGTGCGGCATGTCAGCTTCTACGAAGCCGATGCCTATGCCCGCTGGGCCGGCAAGCGCTTGCCGACCGAAGCGGAATGGGAAACGGCGGCGACGGAGCGGGGCGTAGCGCTGCGTCAAATGGCCGACGAAGTCTGGCAGTGGACCGCTAGCCCCTATGTCGCGTATCCCGGTTTCCGTCCGCCGGCCGGCGCGATCGGCGAATATAACGGCAAGTTCATGAGCAACCAGATGGTGCTGCGCGGCGGCGCTGCGATCACGCCTGCCGGCCATGCCCGTCCGACTTATCGCAATTTCTTCCCGCCCGCCGCGCGCTGGTGCATGGGTGGCATCCGCCTGGCGGAGGATGTGTCGTGAGACCAGGCGGCGCGGTCGCGTTCCACGATCTGGGTCCGAAGCTCGAGAGCTTCCGCGACGCGGTGCTCGACGGGCTGTCGCGGCCGCAAAAACGAATTCCGTGCCGCTTTCTGTATGACGAGCGCGGCTCCGACCTGTTCGAGGCGATTTGCGAAACGCCCGAATATTATCCGACGCGCACGGAAATCGGCATTTTGAAAAAACATGCGCGCGAGATCGCGAAGCTCATGGGACCCGACGTGACGCTGATCGAATATGGCAGCGGCGCCGGGCAGAAAGTGAAGCTGTTGCTGCGCGCGCTCGAAAAGCCGCGGGCCTATGTCGGCATCGACGTATCGCGCGAGATTTTGTTGCGCGCCACCGACGATCTGTCGCTCGATTTCCCCAATCTGCAGGTGGTCGCGATCTGCGCCGATTTCTTGGCGCCGATTGCGCTGCCGTCGGCGTTGCGGCGCGGCGGCGGCCGGCGGGTTGCCTTCTTCCCTGGCTCGAGCATCGGCAATTTCACGCCCGCGGAAGCGACGAGGTTCCTGGCGCAATGCCGCGCCATGATCGGTCCCGGCGGTGCGATGCTGGTCGGCGTCGATCTCAAGAAGGACAGGGCGCGGCTCGACGCCGCCTATAACGACGCGGCGGGCGTTACCGCGGCGTTCACCCTGAACCTGTTGGAGCGGATGAATCGCGAACTCGACGCCGATTTCGCCGTGAAACGTTTCGCGCATCACGCCGAATACGATCCGGCGGCCGGCCGCGTCGCGATCCATATCCGCAGCCTGGCGGATCAGACCGCGACGGTGGCGGGCCGCCGCTTCCGCTTCGCCAAGGGCGAAGGCATTCACACCGAGGATTCCTGGAAATACGCGGTGTCCGACTTCCAGATGCTGGCCCGCGACGCCGGCTATACGCCGATGGCCTGCTGGACCGATCCTGCCGAATTGTTCAGCATCCATTATCTTTCCGCGTCAGGGACTTAACGGCCCGATGCCGCGAAGGTAGGCGGCAGGTAAGCGAAAATTTACCAAACTTTCCGATACTTCCGTCCGATTGGACCCACCAAGGGCACGGAATATCGTGGACGGTTCGTTTCCCATTCCCGCGAACGAGGCGGAGCGCCTGGCGGCGCTGCGGCGCTATCGCATTCTCGACACCGAGCGCGAAGACACGTTCGACCGTATCGCGAAAATGGCCGCATCGATGTGCGGCGCGTTCGCTGGCTCGATCAATTTTGTCGATACCGACCGGGTTTGGATCAAGGCCGGCCGCGAATTGTCGCAACTCCCGCGCAGCGAGAGTTTTTGCGCGCATACCATCATGGGCGACGACGTCTTTGTGATTCCCGACATCACCAAGGCGCCGGCGTTTCGCGATAATCCCATCGTGGCCGAGACTGGGACGCGCTTTTACGCGGCCGTACCGCTGATCACGCGCGACGGATATCGCATCGGCACGCTTTGCGTCGTCGATACCAAGCCGCATCGCGGACTGCGCCGCGACCAAAAAACTTGGCTTGTCACCGTGGCCAAGTTGGTGATGAACGAGCTCGATCTCCGCCGCGAGCTGGCGGCACGCAACGAGGCCGAGCGCGACCTTGAGCTGATGAACCAGCTCATGCTGGCGATTGCCGAAGCGCCCGACGCGAGCGACGCGCTCGACACGTCGGTGCGGCTCATTTCGATCGCGGTCGGCGCCGTTCATGGCGCGGCATTCGAAGTCGTACCGCATCGTCAGACCATTCAAATGATCGGCGCTTATCGGCGCAACGCCGCTGTGGCGCGCCGAGATCGAACGCGTCCGACACGCCACCATCGATGTGGCCAACAGCCTTACCGGCGTGGCGCTGATCGACAATCGGCCGATCGTCAGTGACGTGCGAGAGGCGGCGAAGCGGTTCCCGCAACTGGGCGAGAAAGTAGCCCGCGGTTCCCAGACCGCGATCACCATCCCGTTGACCCAAGGCGGCCGGCGCTTCGCCCTCCATTTCTTTTTCGAGAAGCGCCCGAACGATGCCGATCAGACGGCGCAGCGCATCGTCGAGCTAGCCGAGAAAATGCGGCCGGCGCTGGCGCGCAAATTGTCGGAGGAACGGATCGCCTGGCTGCAGTCGATGGTCTTGAACGCCGACGACGCGGCGATTCTGATGATGCCCGACAACGCGCAGGACCCGACTTCGCCGCTACGTGTCGCCTATGTCAATCCGGCGATGACCCGCATAACCGGATTTTCAGCCCAGGAACTGGCCGGGAAACTGCCGGCGATGCTGTGCGTCGACCCCGGGGATTTGACGCCGCTCGAACAGTTGGCGCGGGGCGAGCCGTACCGGCGCGAAATGCAATGGCGCCGCAAGGACGGCAGCCTGTTCTGGGCCGACATGAATGCGGTCTCGGTCGACGCCGAAGGCAATAGCCGCCGCCGCGTGGTGGCGATGCTGCGCGATATGACGCGGCGGCGCGACCTCGAACAGGCGCTGCGCGAACGCGAACAGACCTTCCACCTGATGTTCTCCAGCGCGCCGGTCCCGATGATGCTGCTCGACGTCAAAAGTCAGCGTTATGTCAGAGGTCAACGACGCCGCGGTGACGCTGTTCGGCTATAGCCGCGAGGAATTTCTGGCCATGTCGGCCGAGGCGATCCGCTCGCCGGACGAACTCTCGCGCTACAAGGCGGTGATGCGCACGCCGGTGCCGGAATTGGGGCGGCGCGGCTTGTGGCGGTACATCAAAGCGAATGGCAGCGAGGTCCTGGTCGACGTCGCGGTGCATCCGTTCCGGTTTCAGGGCCGCGCCATGGCGATCTGTGTCACCGTTGACGTCACCGAGCAGAAACGCGTCGAGGAACAGATCAGCCGCGCGCGCGACGCCGCCGAGGCGGTAAGCCGCGCCAAATCCGATCTTTTGGCCAATATGAGCCATGAACTGCGCACGCCGCTGAACGCGATCATCGGGTTTTCGCAGATTATGCGGGAGGAATTATTCGGCCCCTTGGGCGCGTCGCGCTACGCGGGCTATGTCGGTGATATCTTGGAAAGCGCGCATCACCTGTTGGCGGTCATCAACGACATTCTCGATCTCGCCAAGATCGAAGCCAATTCGTTGCAGCTCAAGGAAAAGGAAATCGCCCCGCAAGACGTCGTAAATTCAGCGCTACGCCTGGTGCGGCCGCGTGCCGACGAAGCCGGGATTCAGCTTGAGTTCGTCCATGGCGCGCCGGGCATCATTCTTTTCGCCGACGAAACCGCGCTCAAGCGCGTTCTGGTCAATCTCTTGGCGAATGCGGTGAAATTTTCCGAGAGCGGAACCCGCGTCACGGTCGAATGCCGGCACAACGCCGACGGCGGCGTGTCGCTGGCGGTGATCGATCGCGGCATCGGCATGGCGCCGGAGGACATCCCGGTCGCGCTCACGCCGTTCCAGCAGGTCGATATCGGGCTGCGGCGCAAATACGAAGGCACCGGCCTCGGTCTGCCGATCGCCAAGCAGCTTATGGAACTTGCATGGCGGTGCGCTGACCATTCAAAGCGAGCGCGGGGCGGGCACGACGGTGACGATTTCGCTACCAGCCGAACGCGTTGTCCACGCCGCTCAGGTCATGTCGGCGCAAACAACTACCGGCGCCGCGAACGTCATCACAGCGATCTCGGCGGCTCCAATACCGGCGAAAACGCCTGACGCACTAACCATCAAAACTCTCGCCGGGCCGGCATGAGCCGACCCGGTGAGCGAGAAAACGTCGGCTGACTGAAATTAGAGGCCGGATTTAAGTTTGGCGCCGGCTTTGAAACGGACGCCCTTGCTGGCCTTGATCTTGATGGCTTCGCCGGTGCGCGGATTGCGTCCCATCCGGGCGGCGCGCTTGCTGACATGGAACGAGCCAAAGCCGGGGATGCCAAATTTCTGGCTCTTCTTGAGTTCCTTGCCGATCGTCACGACGACGGCATCGACGGCGCTGGCCGCATCGGCCGAACTGAGGCCGTTCTTCTTCAGCGCATCCACGAGAATTTGTTTGCTCACGCTGCTCTTCCTTTTCGTCCCTTTGGCGGCGCGTCCCGCAGGACGCCACCCCTCTACGCCCTGTCTCCCTGCGTCTCAGTATCGAGCCCGATCCCTGATAAACGCAGGACCAAAGCCTGTCACTCTCCCTCTCCCCAATCAATAAATTCCTTGCAGTTTTGCGTCTTTTTCGGCGACGAGCGTGACCGAATCGCCTCGATTTCCACTATTTTGTCGGGCCTCTGTGGATAACTCGGTTCGCGCGGCGATGCCGCGGTGCGGCAATTCGGTCAGTTCCCGCGATTCGCCGCCGCGGCCGGGAGCAGATGGGTCATGACGACCGGCGTCGCCCCGAATTTCAGCCAGCCGAAATCGCGCCACCGCCGCACCAAATCGCCGTAATGCGCCGACAAGGGATTTCCGGATTGACCGGGCGTGATGAGGAAACGCGCGTCGGCCGGCGATGCCAGATCGACGATCATGCGCAAACCCGGCCCGTGCATATCGGCGAACGGCATCGATTCATTGTCATATTCCATGTCGCCGCGATTGATCGTATCGGAGCCGCCGTCGGTCGGAATGTCGAGACTCAACAGGCTCCGCATTACCGGCACGTTCGACCAGAATTGATTGGGGAACGGCGCGATATGGGCGCGGCCCCAAGTCCAGCCCGCGATATCGTCGCCATAACGCGTCCGATAATTGGTCGAGCGCGCTGTGGAGCGAGGCGGCAAGGACGGCGGCGCAATCGCCCGGCTTTCCGCTGTCCGGCACACACCAGTCGTGGTGATCCGTCAGGATGCCGCGCACCACCAAAGGCCGCGCCGCCCAATAGTCGCGAAACACATCGCCGAGCTTCTTGGCGAAAAGGTCGCGTCCAAGCTCCCGCAGCCAGGCGGTGAAAATCAGCGGCTCGACCAGGTCGCGATCCATGTGGAAGTTCCACGCCTTGAGCCGCTCGATCGCGCGCCGGTCGCGCTGATCCGACGGCTGTATGGCAGTCATCAGCGGGACCAGGTCCATCGCCGCCAGCGACAGCGTATCGGCCTGGATCGCGGCGAAATCGGCGGGCGCGAGTTTCTTGTCCTTGACGGCGTCGAGCAGTTGGTTGATGCGCTCGGCACGGTTCGGAATGTCCCAGTCGCGGCTGATGAAATATTTGTAGCGATTCGGGGACGATTTTCTGGTTGGCGGTGACGAAGCGGCCGCTGGCCGGATTCAGGCCTTGCGGCAGATCGTCGAACGGGATGAAGCCTTTCCAATCGTAGTCGCCGCTCCAGCCCGGCACCGGCATGTAGCCGTCGCCCTTGCCGCGGATCGGAATGCGGGCGGGCGCGATGAAGCCGATCTCGCCGGCGTCGTCGGCGACCACCATGTTCTGCTCCGGCGCGCCGAACAGTTTCATCGCGTCGCGGAACGCGGACCAGTTCTTGGCGTAATTGATCCCGCGCAGGGCCTCGGGCGAGCGGTCGTCCGGCATCAGCCAGGTGGTTTGCAGCGCCAGCACCGTGCCCGCGTCGGTCGCCGCGCCGTATTTGCCGGCGAGGTCGGAGATGACTGGCCCATGACGCGTCTCGCGGACCATGAGCTTGACCGCGTCGCCGCCGCGCACCGCGATGGTCTCGTCGCGGGTCGTGAACGCGGCCGATCCATTCGGCGTCAGATAATGCGTCGGATCCTTGGGATCGATTTTTTCGATGAACAGATCCTCGACGTCGCCGGTGGTGGTGGTGAACCCCCAGGCGATATGCGCGTTGTGGCCCAGCACGACATACGGATTGCCCGGCGCGGTGACGCCGGCGACATCGAGCTCCGGCGTCTTCAAATGCGCCAGGTACCAGACGCCTGGCGCGTTGAGCGACAGATGCGGATCGTTGGCCAGCATCGGCTTGCCGGAGGCGGTGTGCTTGCCGTCGACCACCCAATTGTTCGATTCATAGGTCGGGCCGACGAACTTCGGCAACGCGGCGTAGATCGCGTCGAGATCGAGGCGCTTGAGCCAGGCGTCGGTCTCGCCGGTAAAGCTGGGCGCGTTCTTGGGATAGGGCGGGAACAGGATGCCCAGCTCTTCGGGCTTGATATGGCGAAGAATGCGCGCGCGGAGCAGTTCGTCGCGGAAATTGCCGGCAAGCTGCAACGCCATCAGCTTGCCCCAGACCAGTGAATTGGCCGGCCGCCATGGTTCGGGCCGGGCGCGGATCAGATAATATTCGGGCGGCAAGGCGACGCTGCGCTGCGCGAGCCAGGCATTCACGCCCGCGACATAAGCGTCGAGCTCGCCGCGCGCGTCCGGCGACAGGATGTTGTATTGCGCTTCCGCGGCGCGATAGAGGCCGAGCGTGCGCATGTATTTGTCGGTCGGCACGGCGCCGGGGCCGAACAATTCCGACAGCCGTCCGGCGCCAAGCCGGCGGGTCAGCTCCATTTGAAATAGGCGCTCCTCGGCGTGGAGGAAGCCGAGGGCGAACAGCGCGTCGCGCGTGTTGGCGGCGGTGATGGTGGCGATGCCGTAACCGTCGCGCTCGACCGTCACCGGCGCGGTCAGGCCCGCGACCCGCAGGGTGGTGTCCGATCCCGGCCCGGTCGTGCGCAACCACAGCAGAACGGCCGCGATCAGGATCACCACGATCAGGACGATCCGCGCGACCCAGCGCATCCTACCCCTTTCGCCTCTTTGCCCTCGCCGCCCATGTGGGGACGAGGGATGGAAGACAATTATTCGGCCGCGAGCAAACGCCCGGTCGGGTTCTGGCTGCGCCGCATTTCACGCCAATAGGCCCCGTCGAAATCGAATTCGGCCGGCGCGACGAAATCGCCGCCGCGCGCGCCGAGGAAGACATCCGCGTTGTCGACGCCCGGCGGCACGACGCCCTTCGTCGGTGTAATCGCGCACCGCCTGCAACAGGCGGCGGCGGGTGACGCCGATCATCGTGTCGCTCGGCGCCAGATGCTCGAACGTGTGATCGACGATCGGCCCCATGCTCTCGGTCATGCACTGATCCTCGAGCGTGATGTTGTGCAGGCCGGAGAAGTTGTTGCCGCTGCGCTGCGCGACGCGGTCGATGTGATAGTCGTTGCCGCTGTTGGAATCGAGCCGATAGCGGCCGAGCCAATCGGTGGTATTGGGCAACACGCCGTGCTGGCCGAAATTGACGTTGGGAATGGGATTGCCGTCCTTCAGCAGCCGCGCCTTCGGCGTGGCGCCGAGCCACGACCAGATGAAGAACATGCAGTGCGTGTCGTCGAGCGGCACCCACGCGCGCGCCACGATATGGGTCGAGAAATCGCCGTCCGGCGGGATCGTCCAGAACGGAAACAGGAAGTGCGCGACGCGCCAGTAGGTCGTGCCCGCCTCGGCGCCGCGATGCGCGCCGTACATCGTGCCCCAATCGGTGACCTCGCAGGTATATTCGGGGGCGCGGTCCTTCATCGAATAGTACCAGGTCGAGCCGGGCATCAGATTGCGATAGTCGAGCGCGCCGGCATGCAGGAAGGCGAAATGCGACGTGTCGATATCGCCTTCGAGCGCCTGAAGGTAGTTGCATTCGCGCTGGACGATGCCGAGCCGCACCTCCGATTCCGGCATCAAGGTCGCCTCGAACATCGGCATGGGCGGCGCCTTGGCGCGGTTGCCCATATAGACCCAGATCACGCCGTTGCGCTCGGTGGCCTTGTAGGCCTTGGCCTTCACCTTGTCCTTGAAGACCTGATGCGGCGGCAGATTGGGCTGGTCGAGGCAGTTGCCGTCGACGTCGTATTTCCAGCCGTGATAGATGCAGCGGATGCCGTCTTCCTCGTTGCGGCCGTAGAACAGGCTGGCGCAGCGATGCGGGCAGTGATGATCCATCACGCCGACGCGGCCCGAGGAATCGCGGAACATGATCAACTCCTCGCCGAGTAGCTTGAGGCGCATCGGGTCCCCGTCGGGCTTGAGCTCCACGGACCGTGCCGCCGGCATCCAATATTCGCGGAACATACGTCCCATCGGCGTCCCAGGTCCGACGCGGGTGAGCAGTTCGCTTTCAGCTTTGGTGGTCACGGCGCAAATCTCCCGTCGCGTTCACGTTGGCGGCGGAAATCTAATATGGTTCGTCAGGGGCGCCAAGTCTTTGGCGCCCCCTGACGTAACGGCTACTTGGAACGGCCGTATTTGCCGGTCAGAACGCCTTTGGCCAGCGTGTGGAAATGAAGCTGGAAGCCAACCACCGCGGCCGGGATGTTCTGGTCGCCGTCGAGATGATCGACGTCCACCGCAAACACCGTGATGTGATAGCGGTGCGGCTTGTCGCCCGGCGGCGGGCAAGGTCCGCCGTAGCCAGGCACGCCGAAATCGGTGCGGCTCTGCACCGTGCCCGGCGGCGCGAGATTGGCCTTGAGGTCGCCGGCGTTCTTCGGCAGCTCGTTGGCGGTGGCGGGGATGTTGAACACGACCCAGTGCCAGAAGCCGCTGCCAGTCGGCGCGTCGGGATCGTAGATCGTCACGGCGTAGCTCTTGGTGCCCGCCGGTCCCGGCGACCACTTGATCTCGGGCGAGACGTTGCCGCCTTTGCAGCCGAAGGTGTTGGCGACCTGTTCGTCGGCGATCGTGCCGCCGCGCGCGATCTGTTCGCTGGTCACCTTGAGGCGCGGCACCTTCATTTTGTTGCTTTTCCTGGCGGCGTCGGCGCCAGTGCTAAAGCCAATGCCCAACGCCAACACCAACCCGATTATCGCTAGAACGCGCCACATAACCCCCTCCCTCGTTGTCGTTGCCGGGCTTCAAGGCCCGTCTGAGGCGACGTTACGAGCCGTGTCCGACCATCGTCAAGCCGGCCCCGAACGGGGTCGCGCGAATTTGACCGCAAGTGACGGAGTGCGGGCATGCGGCCCGATCGTCAGATTACGCACACCCTATGAAGGAGCGTAAAATGTCGATCATGACGATGACACGGCCCCAAGCCGCTTATGCCACCGACGCGCAACGCTGGGCGGCGGTGCAGCAGCGCGACCGCCGGGCCGATGGCCAGTTCTATTACTCGGTCGCCACCACCGGGGTTTATTGCCGGCCGTCTTGTGCGGCCCGGCTGGCCTTGCGCAAGAATGTCGCCTTCCACGATTCCTGCGCGGCCGCCGAGCGCGCCGGCTTCCGGCCGTGCAAGCGGTGCAAGCCGGACCAAGCCGCGGACGCCGGTCATGCCGCCGCGATTGCCGCCGCGTGCCGTGCCATCGAGCTGGCCGAGGAGATGCCGACCCTCGACGACCTTGCCGACGACGCGGGCCTGAGCCGGTTTCATTTCCACCGGCTGTTCAAGGCGGCGACCGGGCTGACGCCGCGCCAATATGCGGCGGCGCATCGCGCCAAGCGGGTACGCGACGATCTGCCGAAAGGCGGAACCGTGACGCAGGCGATTTACGACGCCGGCTTCAATTCGAGCGGCCGGTTCTACGCCGATTCGACCGAGCGTCTCGGCATGCGTCCCAGCGCCTATGCCAAGGGCGGGCAGGGCGCCACCATCCGCTTCGCGGTCGGGCAATCGACCCTCGGCGCGATCCTGGTGGCGGCAACCGACAAGGGCGTCTGCGCGATTGCCTTGGGCAACGAGCCCGAGACGCTGGTGCGAACGCTGCAGGACCGATTTCCCAACGCGACGTTAGTCGGCGGCGACCAGGCGTTCGAGGCGGTGGTGGCGAAGGCCGTGGGGTTGGTCGAGGCGCCGGCGCTGGGGACCGACTTGCCGCTCGATGTCCGCGGCACCGCTTTTCAGGAGCGGGTGTGGCAGGCGTTGCGTGCCATCCCGGCCGGCGAGACCCTGAGTTATGCCGAAGTGGCCCGCCGCGTCGGCAGCCCCGGCGCGGTCCGCGCCGTGGCCCAAGCCTGCGCCGCGAACCCGGTCGCGGTCGCGATTCCGTGCCATCGCGTGGTACGCACCGATGGCGATCTCTCCGGCTACCGCTGGGGCGTCGAGCGCAAGCGCGAGCTGCTGCGGCGGGAAGCGCGCGTGAACTGCACGCACTACGGCCCCCACCCGCGCAACGCCGTCGCGTGTGCTCGCCCTCCCCCGCAGGCGGGGGAGGGTTGGGAGGGGGCTGTCGTTAGCTGGGCGAACGTGGAAGCGGAACTGAACGAGTGCGGCTATTCGGTCATTCCAACGCTGCTCGATGCCGAGCGATGCGCCGCGCTTGCCGCGCTGTACGACGACGACACCCGCTTCCGCAGCCGCGTGGTGATGGCGCGGCACAATTTCGGCCGTGGCGAATACAAATACTTCTCCTATCCGCTGCCGGAGCCGGTGGCGACGTTGCGCACCGCGCTTTATCCGCCGCTCGCCGCTATCGCGAATCGCTGGCAAGAGGCGCTCGATGCCGCCGCGCGCTTTCCGGCAACGCATGCGGCATTCCTCCGGCGCTGCCATGAGGCGGGACAGACCCGGCCGACGCCGCTGCTGCTGCGCTATGGCGCCGGCGATTACAATTGCCTGCACCAGGATTTGTACGGCGACGAGGTGTTTCCGATCCAGGCGACGGTGCTGCTGTCGGCGCCCGGGCGCGATTTCACCGGCGGCGAGTTCGTCCTGACCGAGCAGCGGCCGCGCATGCAGTCCCGCGCCGAGGTCGTGCCGCTGGGGCAAGGCGATGCCGTGTTGTTCGCGGTCAACCAACGGCCGGTGAAAGGCACGCGCGGCGTTTACCGGGTTGCCATGCGGCACGGCGTCAGCCGCATCCGCTCCGGCCATCGCATGACGCTGGGCCTGATCTTCCACGACGCGCGCTGACGGCTAAGCGGCGAAATCGTCCTTGGTGAAGATCGCGACCAGCTCGATGCCTTCCTTGGCCAGGTTGGCCTTGGCGCCCTCGAGCCGGTCGACAAGGGTGACGACTTTGGCGACGGTCCCGCCGCGCTCGCGCACGGCGTTGACCGCCTTCATCACCGAGCCGCCGGTGGTTGTCACGTCCTCGAACAGAATTGTCTTGCCGCCGTCGACATACTGACCGTCGATCAGCTTGTTGGTGCCGTGGCCCTTGGCTTCCTTGCGGACGAAGAAGGCGCGGATCGGCCGCTCGGGCCAGCTCCGCATCGCCACCGCCGTCGCGATCGGCACCGCGCCGATCTCCAGGCCGCCGACCTGGTCGACGCCGTCGTTCTTGATCGCGTCGAACAGCACCTCGGCGACCAGGGCCGCACCCTCCGGGTCGAACACGGTTTTCTTCATGTCGAAATAGAAGCTGCTGCCGGCGCCGGAGGCGAGCTTGAAATCGCCGCCCGTGGAAAAGGATTTTTCCTTGATCACCTGGCGCAGCCGTGCGCGTTTTTCGGCGATGGTCATGGCCGAAAGCTACCCAGGGGCCCCTGACCTGTCACGGAGATTTCAGCGAGTCTTGGGCCGGCTCCTGGGGCGCCGAAATTGGCCGGGACCCGCGATTTCGCGAAGGAACTCCGGCTGCATCTCGGCCGCGCGCAGATAGGCCCGCAAAGCCTCGCGCACCAATTCGGAGCGTGTGCGGTGCTCGTTGCGGCAAGCCGCCTCGATTTCCCGTGCCATCTCGGGCGGCAGCGATATGCAAAACGTGGCAGTGATTCGGCCCATGGTCCCGTGGTCTTGAAAGTCATACTTGGTATTACTAAGTATTTGCTCCAAGTCCCGGTATCAAGTGGCGGACCGGAATTTTAAACCCGAAAGCGCGCTTGATATACAGGGGCGCCGACCCAAGATTTTGAACCGAAAGACCGCGATGCAGGACAATCGCCCCTACGATCCCACCAACTGGCACGGCACGACCATCCTGTCGGTCCGCAAGGACGGCAAAGTGGTGGTCGCCGGCGACGGCCAGGTCACCATGGGCCCGACCATCGTCAAGCATAACGCCCGGAAAGTGCGCCGCCTCGGCGACGGCAGCGTCATCGCCGGGTTTGCCGGCGCGACCGCCGACGCGTTCACGCTGTTCGAGCGCCTCGAGGCCAAGCTCGAGCAATATCCGGATCAGCTCACGCGCGCCGCGGTGGAGCTGGCGAAGGACTGGCGCACCGACCGATATCTGCGCCGGCTCGAGGCGATGATGGCCATCGCCGACAAGAAGACGTCGCTGATCCTTTCCGGCACCGGCGACGTGCTGGAACCGGAGGACGGCCTGATCGGCATCGGCTCGGGCGGCAATTACGCGCCTGTCCGCGGCGCGCGCCTTGATCGACATCCCGGGTCTCGACGCCGAGACGATCGCGCGCAAGTCGATGGCGATCGCCGCCGACATCTGCATCTACACCAACGACAAGGTCATCATCGAAACGCTATGAGCGAATCCAATACCAATTTCAGTCCGCGCGAAATCGTCTCCGAGCTGGACCGGCACATTGTCGGCCAGGCCGACGCCAAGCGCGCCGTGGCGGTGGCCTTGCGCAACCGCTGGCGGCGCCAGCAATTGCCGCCCGAGCTGCGCGACGAGGTGCTGCCCAAGAACATCCTGATGATCGGCCCGACCGGCATCGGCAAGACCGAGATCGCGCGCCGCCTCGCCAAGCTGGCGCAGGCGCCGTTCATCAAGGTCGAGGCGACCAAGTTCACCGAGGTCGGCTATGTCGGCCGCGACGTCGAACAGATCATGCGCGACCTCGTCGAAGTCGGCATGAGCATGGCGCGCGAGCGCCTGCGCAAGGAGGTCGGGGCCAAGGCCGAGCTTGCCGCCGAGGAACGCGTGCTCGACGCGCTGGTCGGCCAGTCGGCCGCGCCCGAAACGCGGGCGAAATTCCGCAAGATGCTGCGCGACGGCGAGCTCGATGGGCGCGAGATCGAGGTGCAGGTTGCCGACACCGGCGGCGGCATGCCGACGTTCGAAGTTCCGGGCATGCCCGGCGCTCAGGTCGGCATGGTCAATATCGGCGACATGCTCGGCAAGGCGTTCGGCGGCCGCACCAAGCCGCGCAAGATGACGGTGCGCGAGAGCCACGCCGTGCTGACGGCCGAGGAAAGCGACAAGCTGCTCGACCAGGAAAAGGTCCAGCGCGAGGCGATCAGCGCCGTCGAGCAGAATGGAATCGTGTTCGTCGACGAGATCGACAAGATCGCGTCGCGCTCCGACGGCCGCATCGTCGGCGATGTCAGCCGCGAGGGCGTGCAGCGCGACCTGCTGCCGCTGATCGAAGGCACGACGGTGGCGACCAAGCACGGTTCGGTCAAATCCGACCACGTGCTGTTCATCGCTTCGGGCGCGTTCCAGATGGCGAAGCCGTCCGATCTGCTGCCCGAGCTGCAAGGCCGTTTGCCGATCCGCGTCGAGCTGAAGCCGCTGTCGCGCGACGATCTGCGGCGCATCCTGACCGAGCCGGAGGCCAGCCTGATCAAGCAATACAAGGCGCTGATGGCGACCGAAGGCGTGACGCTCGACTTCACCGAGGACGCGATCGACGAAATCGCGCTACTGGCGGAGCAGATCAACGGCACCGTGGAGAATATCGGCGCGCGGCGCCTCCACACGGTGATGGAGCGGCTGTTGGAGGAGGTGAGCTTTACCGCGGCTGACCAACCCAACACAACGGTGACGGTGGATCAGGCAATGGTCCGCGCGCGCGTCGGCGAACTTGCCAAGAGCGTCGACCTTTCGAAGTTCATTCTGTAAGGCACGCAAACCTGCGGACGTGGCGGCGAGGGATCGCCGCCACGTCCGTGTGGGCCGCCATTATTACGAACGGCAATCCGATCCGACCAGGATCACGACGGTGCGGTTGCGGGGCTCGGCCTCGTCGTCCGCCGTAACCACAACGGGCTGTTCCTTGCCGGTGTAGGATCGGTCGATGCGCGTCGCCAGCACGCCATTATCCACCAGCGCGTGGTACACGGCGTCGGCCCTTTTCCGGGACAGATTCAGATTGGCGGCCCTGGAGCCGACCGTATCGGTCTTGCCGATCAGCAGGACTTGGGCCGCCGGGTCGCTCGCCTTGAGGGTGACGCCGTTGACCGTCTCCCGGTCGGTCGGCTGCATCAAGACGCTGCCAGTATTGAAATGCACCATGAATTGATTGCACATCGGCGCGGGCGGGGCCATCGCTTGCGGCGGCGGCGCCGGCTGCTGACATCCGGAAACCAGGACCAGCCCCATCACGGCGG
Source organism: uncultured Alphaproteobacteria bacterium (assembly GCA_963729845.1). Lineage (GTDB taxonomy): Bacteria > Pseudomonadota > Alphaproteobacteria > ATCC43930 > CGMCC-115725 > JAATGI01. The sequence continues at coordinate 25,303 of CAVSQC010000017.1, read as the reverse complement.
CGCAGGCGCTTAGGATTTTTGTGGAATGGATCACGCGATACCTCCTCTTTTCTGGTCCGGTATGCATGGCCCATCGCCGCCCCGCCGACATTGAGGCAAATCAATTGGCGGGGGATCGGGGGTTCACATCTTGCTTGTGCCGGGCGCCAGAAGGGCCACCAAAATCGACAGGGTCGCGGCCGAAGCCACCGTCGAGACGAGGGTGGCGGAGGCGCTGACGTCTTCGTAGACGCGATAGCGCCGCGCAAGGATGAAGACATTGTTGCCGGTCGGCAGGCCGGCGGCGATGGTGGCGACCGCGACTTCCAGCGGCGACGGGGCAAAAAGCTGCGTCGCGAACACCCATACCACCGCCGGCAACGCCACGATCTTCAACCCGGCCAGAAGCAGGCTCTCGCGCAGCCGGTGGCCGATATGGAACTGGGTCAGCGCGGCGCCGGCGACGAACAGCGCCGCCGGTCCGGCGAAATAGGCGAGCACGTCGATCGGCAACGCGATGACGCGCGGCAGCGGCGGGCCGATCACGCTCCAGGTCAGGCCCAAGGCAATCGACAGGATCACCGGATTCAGCGCGATGGCGCGCAGCGCCGCGGCGACGCGATGGACGATGGCGCGTGCCTGGCCGTCGCTGCCGGAGCGGCCCCATTCCACCACGAGCGTCGCCAGCGTCAGCAACAGGATGGCGTGGCTCGCCACGATCAGCGTGTGGTCGGCGAGGCCTTCCGAGCCGAGGGCCGCCAGGGCCAGCGGCACGCCGATCTGCACCGTGTTGCCGAAACATAGGTTGAAACCGACCAGTCCCTGGCGCGCGAGATCGTAATGCCAGACAAGGCGCGCCACCGCGATGCCGGCGCCGAACAGCAGCAAGGCCCCGAGATAATAGGCGGCGAGCAGGTCGAACCTGCCGGCCAGATGCGGGCCGTTCACCGACATCGAACGGAACAGGATCGCGGGAATCGCGACCCAATAGACGAAGTCCGAAATCAGCCGCGCCAGCCGCTCCGGCAGGATGCGGAGCGTCATCAGGCCGTAGCCCAAGACGATGATGCCGAACACCGGCAGGATGACGCGCGCGACGAGGAGCATGGAGGAGGGCGGAAAATTTAAGGAAGACGCATAAGAACTTAACCGCCAAGGCACCAAGGCGCCAGGAAATGACCGTCAAATCTTGGTGTCTTCCCGCTCATTTGCGGGAGAGATTTGCAATCCTTCGGCTTGACGGCGGGGCGGGCGAAGGCGGATTCTGCCGCCAATACCATTTCGCGGCAGGAGACATCCCATGGATGACGTGAAGTTCGGGCGCAAGATCGACCAAGGCACCGGCTATGGCCGACCGTCGCAGCACAGCGATGAAGAGCTGGTCAAGGTTGGCCCCGGCACGCCGTGCGGCGAGCTGATGCGGCGCTATTGGCACCCGATCGCGCTGTCGGAACAAGCGACCGCCCGGCCGAAGAAAATCAAGTTGCTCGGCGAAGACCTGATCCTGTTCCGCGACCGCAAGGGCCGGCCGGGACTGCTCTATCCGCGCTGCATGCATCGCGGCACCACGTTGTTCTACGGCAAGGTCGAGGATGAAGGCATCCGCTGCTGCTATCACGGCTGGCTGTTCGGCGTCGACGGCACCTGCCTCGATCAGCCGTGCGAACCGGAGCATGGCTTGCATCGCGACGTCGCGCGGCAACCTTGGTACCCGGTGGAAGAGCGCTACGGACTGGTATTCGCCTATCTCGGTCCACCGGAGAAGAAGCCGATCCTGCCGCGTTACGACATTCTCGAAGAGCTCGGGCCGAACCAGGCGATTCTCGCCCGGCAGATGGGCGCGCAGACCGGCGACGGCACGATGCCGGTGGCGCCTTATAGCTGGGTCCATCTCAACGACAACGTGATCGACCCGTACCATGTGTATGTCCTGCACTCGACCTTTTCGAACGTGCAGTTCTCGCACCAATTCATCATCAAGCCGCACAAGGTCGATTTCTTCCAAAGCGACGTCGGCATCTGCTATTCGGCGGTGCGCGATATGGGCGACGGCCGCCTTCTGGACCGCGTCTCGTCCTTCATCATGCCGTGCATCATGAGCGTGCCGGACACCCGCGGCGATCTGCAGCATCGTCGCTCGTCGCGGATCGGCTGGATCGTGCCGATGGACGACGAGTCCTTCACCACCTTCTCGGCCGGGACCATCACCAAGGGCGAGAACCAACTGTTCCAGCCGCTCGATTTCAACGGCAAGACCTGGGCCCAGATGACCGAGGCCGAGCACCAAGAAACGCCTGGCGATTACGAGGCGCAGGCCGGCCAAGGCACCATCAGCCTCCATTCCGAGGAGCATCTCGCCCAGTCCGACCGCGGCATCGTGATGATGCGGCGGCTCTTGAAAGAGCAAATGAAGCTGGTGGCGGCCGGCGGCGATCCGATCAACGTCGCCTACGACCTGTCGAAGGCGACGATCAAAGTCCCATCCGGCAACTTCTTCCGCAAGAAAGAAGCGGCGGAGTGACGGCTACCGTGGTCCGCCGATATCGATGAGCGTCGGCGGCGGAACCGACGCCGCGATCGCGGGCATAGGGCCGGCGGCCGCGGTCAGCGCCACGCGCTTGGGCGTCCGCCAAGTCAGACTGCCGAATTCGTGGCAATGCGGACAATGCACTGACCATTGCGGCAGCTCCGCGCCGCAATGGTCGCAGACATAGGCGGGATCGGCGACCGGCGTATTGGCGGCGCGCGCCAACCAGGCGCGGGAAGCCGCATCGTCGCCATGTTCCTGTTCCTCGAGCCGCGCCATCAACCGGCACAGGCGCGGGCTGGGATTGTCGCCGCCGGCGCCCGCCGCCATCAGATGCCGCCGCGCCTCGCCCCATAATTTCGCGTCGAGCGCTGCCTCGGCGAGCGCGAGACTGCTTTCGGGGTGCTTCGGATTGGCGCCGGCGAGAGTCTCCGTGCGTTTCACGCGTTGCAGCGGCGTTTCGTCGGCGAACAAGCCGGCAAAGGCGATGGCGAGATCGGGGTTCGGCGCCTCGCGCCACGCCGCCAGCAAAGTGCGAAGAGCACGGCGCGGGCGCGACTGCTTGATCTGCAATTGCGCGAGGTGAATGGCCGCCGGAGCGAAGCCGCGATCGTGCGCAACCGACTTTTCCGCCAGTGCGACAGCCTTCGCGATATCGCCTGCGGCCTCGGCGGCACGGCTTTGTTCATGCAGAAGAACCGCGCGGTGATGGCGCCCGGTTGTGGCGTCGACCGCTTTCCGGCCCATCGCCTCGACCAGCATGACTTCCGCTTCGGCCCACTGGCCGGCGCGCGCGCGCAAATGATAAAGCCGGTGGAGCACCCACGGCGTCTTGGGCCGCAATTCCTTGGCGCGCTCGACCAGCTTCAATGCCGCCGCCTCGTCGCCGGCATGCAACGCCTGCATCAACAAGCCTCGTAGTCCCAGGAATTCGGTTTCGGCGCGCTCCAGCATCGCGGTGAAATACTTTTGCGCGGCGGTGTGGTCGCCGTTCAATTGCGCTGCCTGCGCCGAAAGCAGGAGCGTGAGCGGCGGATCCGCCAACAACGCGTCGGCGCGGCGCGAATGTTTCATCGCTTCTTCGGGGTCGCCCGCGGCGACCGCTACCATGCCTTGGGTCAGCGCGCGAAACCCGGCTTCGCGCCGCCGCTCGCGGCGCCAACGCAAATAAGCCGCGGGCGCGGTCACCAGACGGCGCAACAGATGAAAGACCCCGGCGGCGATCATGCCGAGCAACACGACGCCCAAAGCCAGCACCGCGACATTGGTGTCGACGCGCCAACCCTGCCAGTCGAGCTCGACGGTGCCAGGTCGATCGGCGATGAAGATGGCGACCGCGATCAGAACTACGATGACGATCAGCGCCGGCAGCGCGCGGATCAAGGCTGGCCCCCCAGCTTGGCCGTTTGGTCCTGCCACAGTTTGGCCAGCGTCGCTTCCACGGCGACGCGCTTCTTGGCCTGCGCCAGCCAAGACGCCGCGGCCTTGGCGCCATCGCCCGAAAGTCCGTCGAGCGCCGCGACCGCGGCGGCGAGGTCGCCAATCTTCAGCGCCGCATTGGCTTTCGCTACCGCCGCTTCGGTGGTGTCGCGCGGCGCGGGACCGCCCGGCCCGACGCGCCGGATCACGACGAGGCGCTCGAACTCGCGATCGCATTTGTTGCCACCAGTCGGCGTTCGCGTCGTTGCGGGGCGCGCGCAGAATCGCCGGCGCGACGCCGCGGTCGAGCCGCTCAGCCAACGCCGCCGTCGTCGGCAATCCCGTCTTGGCATCGTCGGCAAGCGAAGCCAGCGCGTTCTTCATCGCGGTATTGTCGCGCGCCAGGGCCTGGACGGCCGCGAGTTCGGCGGTGAACGGGCCCGACCCTTCGACGGCGATGCGGAGATTGGCAAGCGCCATCAGCATGGCCGGCATGGCGCTGTTGTTCGCGATGGCTTTCTTGATGTCCGTTTCCAACGCGGCGAGACGGTTGCCGGTCGCGGCGTCGCCCGCGGTCAACTTCGCGATCTGATCCTGCAACGTTTTGATCGCTGCCGCGCTTTCCGGGCTTTGCACCGGGGCGGGGGCAGGCGTCGCCTGAACCCGCGTCTCCGAGGGCGTCGGCCGCGCTTCCAGCCGGGAAATGCGCGCTGCCTGATCCTTGATCGCCGCTTCGTCGGCTTCGAGCCGCTCCTGCAACGCGGTGATTTGCTTCAGCGATTGCTGCGCTTCCGCGATCCTCGCGTTCATTTCGCTGACTTCGCCGGCGCTCACCTCGCGAACGGCGGAAGGCGGCGACGCACCCCAAGGCAGCAACGGCGAAATTGCCGGCGCCCAGAACGGCGATGTTGCTACCGCAGCGATCACCACCGCCAACGCGAGGATCAGCCACGCAATCAGCATTTGCGCGTGTGAGACGCCGGGCTTCGCTGGTGCCGGTGCTTGCCAGGGCGACGGCGGCGCCGGCGGTGATGCCGATTCGTGTGGGGATTCGGGCACGCTCATGCCGGAACGATCTCGTCGAGCGCCGCCAACAGCGCGGTCAGGTTCGGCGCGTGCGCCGTGGCGACGGCGCGCCACGGCAAGCCGCTCAATGCCGCCGCCACGTTCCGGCTCAAGCAAACCGCCGTCATGTTGCTGCTACGCTCCGCCAATCCCGCTGCGGTCGCGAGCCTAACAAAGGTTTCGGCGGTGCGGGGAGAGAAAAACAGCGCCATTGCGACCTCGCCGCGGCGAAGTGCCGCCTCGATGTCGGGCGCAAACGCATCGGCGGCGACGGCGCGATACAATTCGACACGGCGGAGCGTGAAGCCTTTTGCCGCGAGGGCCGAGACGAGATCGCCCGCCGTGTCGCGCCCCGCGGCATGAAGCAATGCGCCGTTGCCGGGTGCTAGGCGCGCCGCCACCAGTGCCGCCAGATCGCCGACATCGCCGCCGGCGTTTGCGACCGTGCGGAAGCCGGCGATGCGCGCCGCCGCGGCGCTCGCCTCGCCGACGCAATAAGCCGGTAGTTCGAAGCGCTTGCTGGCGTGGGCGAAAGCACGGATGCCGTTGGCGCTCGTGAACAGCACCGCCTGTACGCCGGCAAGCGCACCACCGAGACGCGCCGCGCCGCTGGGCTCCGGCTCTATCCGCAGCATCGGGGCCAGCATCGGCTCGATGCCCCGCGCCGTCAGTGCCGCCGCCACCGTTGCGGCATCCTCGGCGGGCCGCGTTACCAGCGCCTTCATCCGAAAAAGCCGGGACCGGCGCGGCCGAGCAGATCGCGGCCGGCGTCGGTTGCCAAGGCGAGCGCTTCGCTCGGCGTGCCATCGCGGGCGGCGGCGAGACGCGCGCTGCCGTCGGGCTTGAAGATCGCGGCGCGAAATCGCATCGCGCCGTCCTCGATCTGCGCCAGCGCCGCGATCGGCGTGCGGCAATCGCCGCCGAGCACGGCAAGAAAAGCGCGTTCGGCGGCAACGCAGATCGAGGTGGGGGCGTGATCGATAGAGGCGGCGTAGCGCGCCGCCCGCTCGTCCTCGGCGCGAATTTCCAACGCGATCGCGCCCTGCGCCGGCGCCGGCAGCATCTGCTCGACCGGGATGATCGCGGTGGCGCGGCCGGCAAGGCCGAGCCGCTTCAATCCGGCGAGCGCCAGGATGGCAGCGTCGAAATCGCCGGCGTCGAGCTTCTTGATCCGTGTATCGATATTGCCGCGCATCGGCTTGACCGAAAGATCGGGTCGCTCATGCAGGATTTGCGCCGTTCGCCGCGACGACACCGTGCCGACCACCGCACCGCGCCGCAGCGTTGCGAGGCTGGCGGCACGGGGCGACAGGAACGCGTCGCGGGGATCTTCGCGAGGCAGGCAGGCGGCGATGACGAGACCGGTCGGCAGAAAAGTCTCGATGTCCTTGCCGGAATGGACTGCGACATCGATGCGTCCACCGCGCAGCGCCTCTTCGATTTCCTTGGTGAACAGCGCCTTGCCGCCGATCTCGGCCAGCGGCCGGTCCTGCACTTTGTCGCCGGTGGTGCGGATGGTCACGGTCTCGATCGCGCCAGGTGTCGCCAGTTCGGCATTTGCCGCCGCCAGCGCCGCCGCGACTTCCGCCGCCTGCGTCAAGGCCAGCGCACTGCCGCGGGTGCCGATGCGCAACAGGGCTCGGTCCGTCATGCCGTCTCTTTAAGCGCTCGCCGTCGGCGATGGAAGAGGCGGGGACGGCGCGTTAATGTCGCGGCATGCTCATGCTCGGCATCGAGACCAGTTGCGACGAAACCGCCGCCGCCATTGTTGGCGACGACGGCGCCGGATTGGCGCGCATCCGCTCCAATCTGGTGTTTTCGCAAATGGCGGAGCATCGGCCCTATGGCGGCATCGTGCCGGAGATCGCGGCGCGGGCCCATCTCGAGCGGCTCGACGGGTTGATTGCGCAAGCTCTGGACGAGGCCCGCGTCGGCTTCGGCGATCTCGCCGGCGTCGCCGCGACCGGCGGGCCGGGGCTGATCGGCGGCGTCATCGTCGGCGTCATGGAGGCGAAGGCGATCGCGTTGGCCCGGCGCCTGCCGTTCATCGCCGTCAATCATCTCGAAGGCCACGCACTGACGGCCCGGCTGACCAACGAGGTGGCGTTTCCGTTTCTGCTGCTGCTGGTGTCGGGCGGCCATTGTCAGTTGCTGGCGGTGGAAGAGGTCGGCCGCTATCGCCGTCTCGGCACCACGCTCGACGACGCCGCCGGCGAGGCGTTCGACAAGGGCGCCAAGCTGCTCGGCCTCGGCTATCCCGGCGGGCCGGCCGTCGAAGCGGCGGCAAAGGGTGGCAACCCAGCGCGGATCGCACTGCCGCGGCCGATGAAGGGCCGCCCCGGCTGCGATTTTTCCTTCGCCGGCCTCAAGACGGCGCTCCGCGAACGGGTCGAGGCGGAAGGCGATCTGTCCGATGCGTTTCGCGCCGATGCCGCCGCGGCGTTGCAAGCGGCGATCGGCGATTGCCTTATCGACCGCACCGCCCATGCTCTCGACCTGTTCCGGACGCTGTGCCCAAGCGGCGCCACCCTGGTGGTGGCGGGAGGCGTCGCGGCGAACCGAGCGTTGCGGGCCCGGCTTGCCGAGGTGGCGGCGCACGCCGGTTTCGCCTTTGTCGCGCCGCCGCCGGCGCTGTGCACCGACAATGCGGCGATGATCGCCTGGGCGGGGCTCGAACGGCTGAAACGCGGCCTGGTCGATCCGCTCGACTTCGCGCCGCGCCCGCGCTGGCCGCTCGATCCCGGCGCCAAGCCCGCCATCGGTGCCGGCGTCAAGGCCTAGGGCCGCGGGCAGTACAGGTGGGCCTTCACGGATTCGACCTCTTCCGGATCGAACAGCCGTCCGGAACACGCCGCGTTGTCCTGCTCCACCGCTTCGTTGTAGCGCGCGACGGCGGCGGCATAGTGTTCGGCTTCGTGGCGATGGGCGTCGGCGGCGGCGTCGCGGCGCGCCAGCAGCGCGCTGAACGCCTCGATATCGCTGCGATTGTCGGTGTTGACGCGCGGCCGCGCTTCCTCGACCTGGCGGGCCAGCGCCTCGGCTTCGCCGCGAACGCGATCGTCGCGGCGCCGCGCCTCGCGCATCTGGCGGTCGAGGATGGAGACGGCGCGCTGGGCGCAGAGACATTGCTGCACCGCCGACATGGCGGTGGTGACGCCCTGCGCCCGCGCCGGCGCGCCGCCCGCCAAGGCCAGGCCGATCGCGGCCACCGCCGCCAGGATGATTGCTTTTGTCTTGTGCGCGCCCATCGCCGATCCCTTTCCGCAAGCCGGGCGCGCCCAGCCGCCGGACGCACCTGATACTAGATTATAACGCGCGAAATACGCTTTCATCACCGTCGACGACGGGCGCGGCGACGGTCGCCTCGATGCGCAGCCGCTGCGGCGCGCTGGGCAGCCGCTCCGCCAGGAAGACGGTCGCAAACACGGCGCCGACCAGGAACGAGGCGAACGCCAACACGCCGAAGCGGAAGGCCCGGCCGCGCAGGCGCTCGTCGCGCTTCAGATCCTTTTCCATCGCGATCTTGCTCGAGACGAACGTGCCGGCGGAAATGCCGAAGGTCCCGCGTGCCTCGCCGATGCGCTCCAAATGGCGATAGATGGTGCCGGAATCGCGCGACATCGCGACGAACGCCAGCAAGGTCGCGACCGCGGCGCTGGTCACGCCGATGAGGAAGGCGCCGAGGCTCGACAGCACGAGCTGCAAATGCGAGTTGAGGTTGGCGCCGATCATTTGCGCCAGCGTCGGCATGCCGAGCAAGCCCACGACATTGAGGAAGAACATGGCGCCGAGCCCGAACCGCGCGAAGCTGAACGCCATTTCGCGCGACCGCGTCATCGCCGCGAACAGGGCGGCGTTGTCGAACGCCCAGCCTTGCCGTCGCGCGGCCTCGGCGAGGAAATCCGGCCGGATCGGTTCCGGCGGCTCTTCGCGAAACTCGGGTTGATCTTTCATGGCCGGCCCCCGTCGCGGGAAGCCGGTTCCGCGCGCCCGGCGCACAGGCGCGTGAATTGGCGGCGGAAATTCCGCCCCTCACGGGGCGCAGGCCTCCCACAGCAGCGCCCAGTGCGAACAACTTAAAGATTCGTCGATCTCCTTTCCAGGCTAATATGGCGCGTTAACTTTTGAGTTCCCTTTCCTGCTTTTTGGCGGGTCGAGTACTGGGTTTTTGCAACGATGGAGGAATCATGAGCGAGCGCGTGGCGCAATGTCTGTGCGGCCGGTTGACCGCTACGGTGACCGGCGAGCCGAGCATGATCGCGATGTGCAACTGCGCCTCGTGCCAGCGGCGCAGCGGCAGTCAGTTCGGCTCCGGCGCGTTTTTCGAGCGCGGCAACGTCGCGCTCAAGGGCGACTACAAGAACTTCACCCGCCCCGCCGACAGCGGCAAGACGCTCACCAATTATTTCTGCCCGAACTGCGGCACCAACATCGCCTGGGAGGCGGAGATCCGGCCGGGCTGGATCGGGGTCGCGGTCGGCGCCTTCGCCGATCCGGATTTTCCGCCGCCGACGGTCGTGCTCTACGACGACAGGCGCCACCGCTGGATCGCGCCGCCCGAGGGCGCGCGGATCGTGCCGACGGGCGCCCGCCCCGGGCGCTAGCCGCTGCCGAGACGATGGCGCGCGTACAGCGCCGCCGTCACCAGCAGCACCGCGCCGCCCTGATGCGCCGCCGCGATCGGCAACGCGACGACACTGAGCAAGGTGGCGATGCCGAGCGCCGCCTGGATCGTCGCCATCGCCGCCAGAAGATCGAGCGCGCGGCGCGCCGCCCCCGCGACGCCGCGCCGGCCGAACAGCCAGACCAGGACAATGACCAGCCACGTCGTCTCGGCGAGCACGCGGTGATCGAACTGCGCCGACGCCGGGTTCTCGAACCAGTTGAGCCAGAGCGGCGAAAAGGCGGCGTATTCGCCCGGCATGAAGCGGCCGCCCATCAGCGGAAATTCGTTGTAGATCGAGCCGCCGCGCAGGCCAGCGACGAAGGCGCCGGCGATCAACGTCACCGCGACGAGGAGCAGAACCGCTTCGAGGGCGAAACGATGCCCCAACCCTCCCCCTTGATGGGCGCGACGCCTGCCGAGCGTCCACCCGGACGCTCGGCCCGCACGTGCCGGCGCGAACCGCCCGTCCACAATAGATCGAACGCGACCCACAGGATCGCGCCGTAGATCACGATGGCGGCGAAGAGATGCGCCGCGAGCCGGTACTGGCTCACCTCGATGCGATGCTCCAGGCCGCTTTCCACCATGTACCAGCCGAGCACGCCCTGGAGCGCGCCGAGCACGAAAATCAGCGCGAGCTTCGGCCACAGCGCGCGCCCGACGCGGCCGCGGATCAGGAAATAGAGAAACGGCAGAAGAAACACGAGGCCGATCACGCGGCCCCATAGACGATGCAGATACTCCCAGAAATAAATCCCCTTGAACTGCGCCGAGGGTCATGCCGGCATGGATGGCGTGGAATTGCGGGATCGCCTGATACCGCGCGAACGCATCCTGCCATTGCGCCAGCGACAGCGGCGGCAAGACGCCCTCGATCGGCTGCCATTCGGTGATCGACAGGCCGGACTCGGTGAGCCGCGTGATGCCGCCGATCAGCACCATCAGAAAAATCATCGCGGCGCACACGATCAGCCACCACGCGATGGCGCGATCCGCCGCGCCGCGCGACGCGGCGGGCGAGAGAACGCTGCTGGATGCGGCCGACGCCATGACCGGCCGACACTGGCCCAGGCGCCAGGCGGCGGCAAGTCCGGGCGACAAGGTGCCGCGTCGCCGTCACACCACGGGGTTGGCGCGCTCCGCGACCGCCTTTTCGAATTCCCGGTCGACGGCTTCGAGCGCGGCGAGGCGGCGCTCGAAATCCTGGGCTTCGAGCGCGTGGACGAAGGCGGCGACCGTGCCGGTAAGGTCGCGCGCCTCGGCCGGCGACAGCTCGCCTTCCGAGACCGAGGCGGCGATGGCGGCGAGCGCGCTCACCGCGTCCGCCGCCGTCTCGAGCGCCGGCAGCGCGAACGACACCCGCGTTTGCCGCTGCGGCGCCAGGACGCGCTCGACGCAGAGCTTCAGCGCCCACGGGTCGCCTTGCAGCGCCTTCGACAGCGCTTTTTGCATCAACGCCTCGACATCGTTGTCGAGCACCGCCTGGGCCAGCATGGTGATGACGTTGCGGCTGCCCGGCCGCCGTCCGAGCGGATTGCCGGATTTGCCGGACTGCCAGCGCCCATCCGGGCCCCGAATTTCCTGCTTCTGCAGGTCGTCTGCAGGTAAATCCGAGAGTGTCTGGGACGCCGTCTCAACTATATCGTGTGACATCGCTTTCTCCTCCATAAAACGCCGTTAGCGTTATATAATGAGGAAAAAGCGTTCGTCAAGCGTTCAGCCCGGATTTTTCGTAAGCTGGTGCCCGATGACACAAATCACAGTGGATCTCACAGTGGATCGGGGGAAGTGCCGAAGTCAGCCGATTTCAGGGTCCCCGCACGCGCTCGGCTGCCGCCAGGAAGCTGTGGAGAATCGAGACCACCTGCGCGCCTTCGCCGACAGCGGCGGCGACGCGTTTGACCGAGCCCGACCGGACGTCGCCGATGGCGAAGACGCCGGGTTGGTTCGTTTCGAGCGGTCGCCGGTCGGAACCGGCATCGATGCCCGTCAGAATGAAACGCTTGGCGTCCAGCATCACGCCGGAACCCGAATGCCAGTCGGTGTTCGGGTCGGCGCCGATGAACAGGAACACGTGGCGGATCAGCCGCCGCGCCTCGTTTCCGCTCGGCCCTTGCCGCCACCGAACTGCTTCCAGCATACCGCCGTCACCCTCGAGCGCGGTAACCTGGGCTTGCGTCACGACCTCGACGTTGGGCAAAGCCGCGATGCGGTCGACGAGATAGCGCGACATGTTCTTCGCCAACCCTGTCCCACGGACCAGAAGCCAGACTTTGCCGACCCGGCTCGCGAGAAACACGACCGCCTGACCCGCGGAATTGCCGCCGCCGACCAGCGCGACCTCCTGTCCGGCGCATAGTTTCGCTTCCACCGGCGACGCCCAATAATGCACGCTGGTCGAACTCGAACTCCTCGAGCCGATCGATCTCCGGCCGCCGATAACGAGCGCCTGCCGCGATCACGACTGCTCGGGCGGTCGCCCGTTCGTTGCCGGACAGTCTCAACCCGAAGGTGCCGGCGTTGGACTCCGCCGGCGGCGCCAACGCCGACACCTCGTCGGGTATCGCCATGTCGACGCCAAATTTTTGCGCCTGGTTGTAAGCGCGCGCCATTAGCGCCATGCCGGTGATGCCGGTCGGGAAGCCAAGATAATTCTCGATGCGCGCCGAAGCGCCGGCCTGACCGCCGAAGGCGCGGCAGTCGAGCACCAGCACCGAGAGGCCCTCGGATGCCGCGTAGACCGCGGTGGCGAGGCCGGCCGGGCCCGCTCCGACCACGGCCACGTCGTAAACGCGGGTCGGATCGATCGGTCTGATCAGGCCGATGCAGCGAGCGAGTTCCGTCTCGCCGGGATTGCGCAGCATTTGTCCGCCCGGGCAGAGAACGATCGGCATTTGGCCGGGATCGAAGTGGAAGCGTTCGATCAGCGCCTTTGCTTCCGCATCGGTGTCGGGATCGAGATTCCCGAACGGATGCCCGTTGCGGCGCAGGAAGCTCTCGAGCCGCAGCACTTGGCCGTCACCGGCGCGTCCGACGATCACCGGGCCGGCGCCGATCTCCAGCAGACCCACGCGGCGCAAGATCAGAGCGCGCATGATGCGCTCGCCCAGTTCCGCCTCCGCGACGAGCAATTGCCGGAGCCGGTCGGATGGAATGATCAAGGCCTCGACATCGCCGCGCGCGGCGGCGTCGGTCAGGGCCGGCCGGCCGGCCAAATGCGCGAGCTCGCCCAGGAACGTGCCGGCGCTCTCGGTCACGAGAAGCTGTGTGCCGCCGGCGAGCGTGCGGCGGGTAACGTCAACCACGCCGGTCAGGATGATCATGAGGCCGGCGCTGACTTCGCCGGCGGTAGCAAGAACCTCGCCCGCAAGAAAAGAACGGACCGTGCCGAAACGGCGCACCCGGTCGATCTCTCCCGGTTCGAGGACCGGAAAGACTTGATCCCGTCGCGTCTCGAAGATTGAAGGTGTCGGCGCGGGTTCCGTCATGCTCACCCTATCAAGTGTTCGCCTCCGGAAAACCTATGTTACCAGCTTTGGGTGATAGATCGCGCTTCAGCGTTCTAGCTCGCGGGCGCGCGCGGCGACTTGGTGAAGATCAGCGCCGGGTCACGCTCGTCGCAGGCGCTGCCGAGCCGCGTCTTCGGCAGATTGGCGCATTCGGTGCGCAGATCCTTCAGCGTCATGCGCGACGGCGCGCGGATGTGATTGACGCACGCGGCGCCGTCCGCGCCCCACGCCGCCTCGAAGCTCATGCCGTCGGCGGCGCGCAGCGGCTGAATGCCGAGCCGGTCGTAGAGCGCGACGCCGTCGCGCCCGTCGCCGTGGCTGTTGCCGGTGCCGCAATAATCCGCGCGCAAGGCGCGGACGCAGGCCTGGTGATACGCCCACAGATCGGCGCCGTCGGGGCCTTTGTGCCACGGGCGATAGCCCAGCGTCGACGCAGCGCGCCTCGGCGGTGCCGAGACAGACGACGCTGACCCGGCCCGGGGCATGGAGATGCGTCCCCGCGGCCCAACTTCCCGCCATCGGGAAGCCGAGACCGCTCGGGTCGGCGCGGCAATAGGGCGTCGCCGCGCCATCGGCGGCGATTTGGGTGAAGCGGTAAAGCACGATCTCGCCCGAGGGATCGGCCGGGTCGGGCGCGGCCGCGTCGATGCGCAGGCGCGCGCCGTCGGCGGCGATGGTCTGGCCGACCGGCCCGTTGCCCGAGCCGAAGCCGAAATTGCCGGCGCTTTCGAAATGACCGGCGACGACGCGCAGATCGGGATTGCCGGCGATGTCGCCCGGCGCGGCGCCGTGATCGAACCCGACCGCGACGGCGCAGCCGCACAGCAGCGCCGCCGCCAGCACCAGGGCGAAGCCCCAGCGCAGCGGCACCCGCACGCCGCGGCCCGCCGGCCGCGCGGCCGCGGGCGCGCTCCGTTCATCAAATGTTAAGGGCTTCGGGGCCACCATGACGCCCGTCCCGTCCTGCGGTGCTTCGCCACGAAACGCTGGCCAAGACAGGCGAATCGGTGGCAACAAACGAAGCGGCGCGGTTTGGATCGTGGAGGGTGGATGACGATGGTTGGTCGTGACGGCCTGCGGAGGGCTTACCGTATGCTCCGGCGCGTCGCGCGGGACCGGCGCGCGCTCACCGCGCTCGAATACGGGCTGCTCACCGGCCTCATCGCCTTGATGATCGTCGGCGCCGTGTCGCTGTTCGGCACCAACGCCAGCCAGGTCTTCACCCATATCGCCAACACTCTTTAGCGCATCGCGCCGTGGCGGCGGCGATGCCAGGAGCGCCAAGATGAACATGCTCGGAACCGGAACCAGCGAATTCCTTTTCGCCGCGATGCTGATCGCGCTCGGCGCCATCGTCTTCTACCAAGTGATCCTCAACGGTATGTGACGGCGCCGCCAAGGTTCTAGCGCGTCGGTACCGGTTTTTCGCCGCGATAGTCGTAGAAGCCGCGGCCGGCCTTGCGCCCGAGCCAGCCGGCCTCGACGTATTTCACCAGGAGCGGGCAGGGCCGGTATTTGGAATCGGCCAACCCTTCGTGCAGCACCTGCATCACCGCGAGACAGGTGTCGAGGCCGATGAAGTCGGCCAACTCCAGCGGGCCCATCGGGTGGTGCGCGCCGAGCTTCATCGCGGTGTCGATCGCCTCGACCGAGCCGACGCCCTCGTAGAGCGTGTAGACCGCCTCGTTGATCATCGGCAGCAGGATGCGGTTGACGATGAAGGCGGGGAAATCCTCGGCCGCGACCGGCGTCTTGCCGAGCTTCACCGCCAAGGCGCGGATGGTCTGGAACGTCGGCTCGTCGGTGGCGATGCCGCGGATCAGCTCGACCAACTGCATCGCCGGCACCGGGTTCATGAAATGCATGCCGATGAAGCGCGCCGGCCGGTCGGTGGAGGCCGCGAGCCGCGTGATCGAGATCGACGAGGTGTTGGACGCGACGATGGCGTTCGGGTTCAGCGCCGGCACCAGCTTGACGAAAATGTCGCGCTTCAATTCCTCGCGCTCGGTGGCGGCCTCGATCACCACGTCGCAACCGCCCATCGCCGTGAAGTCGGAGCCGGTTTGAATGCGCTTCAAGGCCGCGTTCTTTTCGTCGTCCTTGAGCTTGCCGCGCGCCACCGCGCGGTCGAGATTCTTGGCGATATTGGCGACCGCAGCGTCGAGCGCCTTGGCGTTGATATCCTCGAGCCGTACCTCGTAGCCCGCCAGCGCCGCGACCTGGGCGATGCCGCTGCCCATCTGGCCGGCGCCGATGATGCCGATGCATTTGATGTCGTCGATGGAGAGGCTCATAGCGCTACCATGGGACCGTGAAACGGATCGTCCGGCGTCATACCGACGTCCAAGCTTTTCCCGTCATTCCTGCGCAAGCGGGAATCCAGGGCGGGCGACGTGCGTTGGCTCTGGGTCCCCGCTTTCGCGGGGACGACGAAGGAATATTTGATCAACGATGCCATATCGGTTCGTCTATCGTTTCAGTTTCGCCAATTCGGCGTCGAGCTCGGGCACGACCTTGAACAGATCGCCGACCAGGCCGTAATCGGCGACCTGGAAGATCGGCGCCTCCTCGTCCTTGTTGATGGCGACGATGACCTTCGAATCCTTCATGCCGGCCAAGTGCTGGATCGCGCCGGAAATGCCGACGGCGATATAGAGATCGGGTGCGACGATCTTGCCGGTCTGGCCGACCTGGTAATCGTTCGGCACGAAGCCGGCATCGACCGCGGCGCGGCTGGCGCCGACCGCGGCGCCGAGCTTGTCGGCGAGGCTTTCGAGCAGCTTGAAATTCTCGCCGTTCTGCATGCCGCGCCCGCCCGAGACGACGACGCGGGCGCTGGTCAGTTCCGGCCGCTCGGACTTGGAGAGTTCGGCGCTGACGAAATGCGACAGGCCGGCGGCCGGGGTCGCATCGATTTTTTCCACCGGCGCGTTGCCGCCGCTCGATGCCTCGGCGGGAAAGGCGGTGCCGCGCACGGTGATGATCTTGATCTTGTCCTTCGACTGCACCGTGGCCAGCGCGTTGCCGGCATAGATCGGGCGCACGAACGTGTCGGGCGAGACCACGCCGGCGATGTCGGAAATGAGCGCCACGTCGAGCAGCGCCGCGACCCGCGGCATGATGTTCTTGCCGTTGGTGGTGGCGGGCGCCAGCACATGGGAATAGCCGGGCGCGAGCTTCACCACCAAATTCGCGACCTCCTCGGCCAGCGCGTGGTCGTAGATCGGATCGTCGGCCAGCAGCACCTTGGCGACGCCTTGCAGCGTCGCCGCCGCCTGGGCCGCGCCGCCGCAATCCTTGCCGGCGACCAGGATATGCACGTCGCCGCCAATAGCGTGCGCCGCCGCGAGCGTGTTCAGCGTCGCGGGCTTGATCGACGCGCCGTCATGCTCGGCGAGAACCAGCAGACTCATCAGATCACCCGCGCCTCGTTGTGGAGCTTGTCGACCAGCTCCTCGACGGTCTTGACCTTGACGCCGGCCTGGCGCTTCGACGGCTCCTCGACCTTGAGCACGGTGAGGCGCGGCGTCACGTCGACGCCGAGATCCGCGGGCGTCAGCTTGTCGATGGTCTTTTTCTTCGCCTTCATGATGTTGGGCAGCGACGCGTAGCGCGGCTCGTTGAGGCGCAAGTCGGTGGTGATCAGCGCCGGCAGCTTCAGCTCCTCGGTCTCGAGCCCGCCATCGACCTCGCGCGTGACGATCGCCTTGTCGCCCTCGATCTTGAGCTTCGAGGCGAAGGTGCCTTGCGGCCAGCCCAGCAGCGCCGCGAGCATTTGCCCGGTGGCGTTGCTGTCGTCGTCGATCGCCTGCTTGCCGAGGATGATGAGCTTCGGCTGTTCCTTGTCGGCGATGGCCTTGAACAATTTGGCGACGGCGAGCGGCTGGATGTCGGCGTCGGTCTCGACCTGGATGCCGCGGTCGGCGCCCATGGCGAGCGCGGTGCGGATGGTTTCCTGCACCTGGGCCGGACCGATCGAGACCGCGACGATCTCGGTGGCGATCCCGGCCTCCTTGAGACGCACGGCTTCCTCGACCCCGATCTCGTCGAACGGGTTCATCGACATTTTGACGTTCGCGGTTTCGACGCCGGAATGATCCGACTTGACGCGGATTTTGACGTTGTAGTCGATGACGCGCTTGACCGCGACCAACAGCTTCATCCCGGGAGTTCCCTCGATCGCCCCGCTCTGGCGCGGCGGCGGGTCATTGTGCAGATGCACAATGATAAGGCAAGAGGCTCGGCGGCGCGGGCCGAGGCCGGCGGCTCAACCCGTTGCCGGTGTTCGGCTTTTCCGGCATCCGGGCGGTGCCGGCCGCTAGCGCCGGACGGCGATGATCGACTTGGTCATGCCGAGGAAGCGCTCGCGGATCAGCTCGGCGTCGGGGAACAGCACCCGCATCTGATCGATGCTGAGCAATTTGATCTCGGCGACGGCCTGTTCCGCCTGCGCGCGCGTCGGGCGCCAGAACCAGCCCCACGGCGTCAGGTATTGGGCATAGAAGACGGCGAGGCGCCGGGGCAAGAGCTGGAGGAACGGCGCGATGAAATGCGGCTCCATCACGAAATAGCGGTTGGGCACCTGCACGAAGTATCGCTTCGCGACGCGGGCGGTCTCGCGGGCGAAAGCGACCTGATCGTCCCAGCCGCCGACATGCTCGATGACGGAGTTGGAAAACGCGACATCGAAACTGCCGTCGGGATAGGGCAGGTCGCGGCCGTCGGCGCAGATTTTTTCGATGTTGGCCTCGGTCGACCGTCCCCGGGTTGCGGAATCGGAGTCGTTGTTGACCACGAGGACGCGCGGCCGGACGCTGAGCAGCGACCAGTTGAACGGAGAGCCGCCGATGTCGATGACGCGGCTGTTCGCGGTCAGCCCGAGCAACGCCGCGAACCGACGCATGCGCTTGCGCCGGAAATTCACGAACAGCGGCGCGATCACCGGCAGCCGAAAGAGCGCCGATTCGATCGTCCCGACGGACATGAAATGAGCCCCACAGCCTCATTTCAGCTTCGCGGCGATATCCCATTCCTCCGGCGGGTGGACCACGATCGTGCCCGCGGTCACCGTCAGGCGGACCAGGATCGCCAGAATCACCGCGCTCGCCAGAACCGCGGCGGCGGTAAAGCCGGCTTCCGTCAATGCCGGGAACGCGGTCTGCGCCATGACGGCGAGGAACACGCCCATGATCGCGCTCATAACCCCTATGCCGATCCACTTCATGATGTCCGATTCCCCTTTATTTGATTAGTTTCGATTAATACTGATAAAACTACCCGATCGTTTACCAGTATTTAACCAAGGCCGAGACTAGCCAAATTCAAGGCGCGTGACATCCCAATAACAGCGTTAACAACGCCGCTATTTATGAATGTCGCGGAATGTTCGGTTATTGTCCGAAGAGGCGTGATGAATTTAACCGAGCACGCTCAGCTATAGAGATCGACCCGCACCGGCTGGTCGAACGCGCCGCGATGAACCGCGAGAGTCTCGTCGAAGCGGCGCCGCACCGCCGGCGCCAGGACGGCGTCTTCGGTGTAGCCGTTGAAGCGCATGTTCGCGATCATGCGCTCCGCGAAAGTATCGAAATTCTCGTAACGCCGCGTGTCGACATAGGAGAGCACGCGTTGTCCCGCGAATGCCGGCGCGGCGTGGCGCGCCAACGCCGCGGCTGCGGCGGCCCGCACCGCGGTCTCGTCATGGAACAGCTCGACGATATATTGGTGCGGTCCCTGCGCCAGCGGTTCGGCGACGTAGAGCCGGCCGCCGGGGCGAAGCACCCGCCGCGCCTCGGCCAACGCGCCCGCCAGCTTCGCTCGCGGCACGTGATGCAGGGAGAAGACGAACAGCACCAGGTCGAACGCCGCGTCCGGCGCGGGCAGCGCGTCCGCCGGCGCCCGCTCCAATTGCCAGGAGCCGGCGCCCAGCGTCGCGCGCGGGGCCGGCGGCATAAAGGGGTCGAAGCCGGTGACGGCGGCGCCGCGTTCCGCCAAGGCGCGGTCGAGCGCGCCTTCGCCGCAGCCGATATCGGCGATCGCCAGCCCCGCGACCGGGCCGACGCTCGCCAGCAGCGCGTCGAGATGGGACATGTGGCCGAGATCGGTCATGGCCGCAGTTTAGCGCGAGACGCGGCCCTTCCAACCGGCAAAATCATGCTCTAGTCTCCGCCGCCTCGCGGGAGGGGTGGCCGAGCGGTCGAAGGCGCACGCTTGGAAAGCGTGTTTAGGGGAAACTCTAACGTGGGTTCGAATCCCA
The DNA here is from genome assembly GCA_963729845.1 of uncultured Alphaproteobacteria bacterium. Taxonomy (GTDB): domain Bacteria; phylum Pseudomonadota; class Alphaproteobacteria; order ATCC43930; family CGMCC-115725; genus JAATGI01. The sequence continues at coordinate 5,882 of CAVSQC010000017.1, read as the reverse complement.
CTCCCTCCGCCAGTTCGCTGTTCGCCATTGTTCGCCGATATTCGCCCGAGTTCATATTTATCAATTGATTTCAACAGTATAATCGATAAAATGAGCGCCGCGCCGCATTGATCGACGCTTCGGGTTCGATGACCACTTCGATCCGCTCGAGATGAGCCGGCAACTTCTTGCGCGGCCGTGGCGCGCGCGGTTGCGGCGTCTTGGCGACCGCGTCGAGCGTCGCCTCGATCGCGCCGAGACCGGTCTGGATCTCTTCGAAGGCGAACTCATGCTGATCGGGTGATGGTGTTCGACGCTCACGATCGGGCGTTCGCGTTCTTCAAGGGCGCCTGCCGACGCGGCATCTACGACAACATGAAGACGGCGGTGGAGACAGTCTTCATCGGCAAGGAGCGTCTCTACAACCGCCGCTTCCTGCAGATGTGCAGCCATTACCTGGTCGATCCGGTCGCCTGCACGCCGGCCTCGGGCTGGGAGAAGGGGCAGGTCGAAAACCAGGTTGGGCTGGTCCGCGAGCGCTTCTTCACGCCGCGGCTACGGTTCAAAAGCTACGACGAGATGAACGCCTGGCTACTCGACAAATGTATCGCTTACGCCAAGGCGCATCGCCATCCGGAGCTGTCCGAGCGGACGGTCTGGGAGGTGTTCGAGACGGAGCGGCCGCAGCTCGTTCCTTATGCCGGCCGGTTTGACGGGTTCCATGGCGTGCCGGCCTCGGTCTCGAAGACCTGCCTGGTGCGCTTCGACAACAATAAATACTCGGTGGTGGCGAGCGCCGTCGGCCGGCCGGTCGAAGTTCATGCCTATGCCGATCGCATCGTGATCCGCCAGGACGGACGGATCGTCGCCGAGCATTCTCGCTCCTTCGGCCGCGGCGAGACCATCTACGATCCTTGGCATTATGTGCCGGTGCTGGCCAGGAAGCCCGGCGCCTTGCGCAACGGCGCGCCGTTCAAGGATTGGGTATTGCCGGCGGCGCTGGAGCGGGTGCGGCGCAAACTTGCCGGTGCCGATGATGGCAATAGACAGATGGTCGATATCCTGACCGCAGTGCTCAGTGACGGATTGCCAGCGGTCGAGGCGGCCTGCGCCGAAGCGCTCGATCACGGCGTCCATTCCGCCGATGTCATCCTCAACATTCTCGCGCGCCGGCGCGATCCCTGCCCGCCGGCCGGCATTCTGACGCCGGCCGCGCTGACGCTGCGTCACGCGCCCATTGCCGACTGCGCCCGTTACGACAGCCTCCGGAGCACCCCCTGATGGAACGAGCGCAACTCTTCGACCTGATGGCCGAACTCAATCTCTACGGCATGAAGGCCGCCTTCGACGAGATCATGGCCACCGCCGTCAAACGCCAACACGAACCGCAGCGCATCCTGGGCGATCTCCTCAAGGCCGAGATTGCCGAGAAGCAGGCGCGTTCGATCAAGTATCAGCTCACGATCGCCAAGCTGCCGCTCGCCAAGGACCTCGCCGACTTCGTGTTCGACAGCACACCGGTCAACGAGACCCTGGTCAACGATCTCGCCGGTGGCGGCTTCCTCGCCCAGCAGCGGAATGCGGTGCTCGTCGGCGGCACCGGCACCGGCAAAACTCATCTCGCGATCGCCATCGCCCGAAGCTGCATCCGCGCCGGCGCCCGCGGCCGCTTCTACACCGCCGTCGATCTCGTCAACCGGCTCGAGACCGAGGCCCGCACCGGACGGCAAGGGCAGATCGCCGACCAACTCACTCGCAAGGACTTCCTCGTCCTCGACGAACTCGGCTATCTGCCCTTCGCCCAATCCGGCGGCCAGCTCCTGTTCCATCTCGTTAGCCGCCTATACGAGCGAACCTCCATCGTCGTCACCACCAACCTCGCCTTCGGCGAATGGCCCACCGTCTTCGGCGACGCCAAAATGACGACCGCGCTGCTCGATCGTCCCACCCACCACTGCGACATCATCGAAACCGGCAACGAAAGCTGGCGCCTCAAAAACCGCGCAGCCTGATCCTCCCAACGCCGCTCGCTCGCTACAGCGCTATTTGGAAGCGCGCTCGCTCGCGGCTTGTTCGGCTCCCCAAGGGGTCAAAATTGCACGCCGATCCAGGGTCAACTTTGAACGCCGATTGAGTGGGCCAATTGGCGGATCGGCGTGCAGAATTATCGCGAACACAAAAAGGGGCCAGACCGAGGGATCGACGGCATCATCTATTTTCAGAACGGGCCGCTCGGAACCGGGAGAGTGATTGTTTCGGTTAAGAGCGGCGAGAATGTCGGCTCCGATGACGTGGCAAAACTCGGCGGGACCGTACAACGCGAAGAAGCTGAACTTGGCGTTCTGCTGTGCTTTGAAAAGACGCGGCGGATGCAACAGGATGCCGCCGGTACAGGGATGGTGAGAACGTCTCAAGGCCGCTTTCAGCGGATTCAGATTATCTCGATTGAAGAGCTATTAAGCGACAAAAAGTTGCCGCTTCCCGAACCTCTGCAAACTGAAGCGTTCAAGCTTCCGCTTCGTCCTACGCGACGGGGAAAGGCACCGGAGCCGAGCGAGCAATTTACGCTCGCGCTCCCAATTTCTGGCGGCAAGAGTGCTGAGGTTGAAGACCATCTTTCCGGGCGCATCCTTGCGCAGATCGCGCGCAAGACAGGTTAGTGCTATCATGGCGAAGATGAAATCGGACATTCGCTGGAACGAGATCGCCAAGATTGAGATGCGGCCCGGCGCACCGGAGCGGCCCGAGTTGGTCGTGAAGGCGATTGCAAAAAAGGTGCGGCCAGCGAGCAAGGGCCGCGTTCGCAAGGGCAAGAGCCGGAGCTAGTCGATATCGAAGGCGAGTTGACGGAGAAGGCGCGGCGTCTGTTTTGCGCGCTTAGGCTTCGGCGCCTTCGGTGGTTTCTTCGGTCCCACCAATCCGCCGATACGTGAGCCGCTTGCCGACGATGCCTTTCGCGGCTTTGGTCATGCGCTCCGCATCGTCAACGCCAAGCTTTTCGCGGTTGTTGTAGATGAAATCGCGCTCCGCGAGATAGCGGGCAAGGTGCTGTTGGCTGATATGGTGGTGCGTTCCGTAGATAGAACGCTTCATGATCGAGAAGAAGCCTTCGATTGTGTTGGTGTGAATGAAACCGCCCATGCGGACATATTCTTCGGCGGAGTGATTGACCGTCGCGTGGCCGGAGAACACGTCCGCGATTTTAACGTACTGCGGGGCATCGTCCGTCATCAGGTAGGACTTGCGGTCGATTTGAGCATGCAGCACCGCGCCAAGGTTCTTTGCCGTCACGTCCGGCAGGTGGAACGAGCGCACTTTGCCGTCGCGCTCCACAAGCGAAAATACCGGCTCTTTGCCCTTCGGCCCGCGTCCGTTATGCGCGCGCTTGCTCAAATGCTTGTTCGATTCCTTGCCGCCGACGAAACTTTCGTCCGCCTCAACCACCTTGTTCGCGCCGCCGAGCGGACCGAAATTGGCATCGCGCATCCCTTCGCGGACGCGCATGCACATGAACCACGCGGACTTGTAACCGAGGCCGAGCATGCGGCTTAATTGAAGCGCCGAGATGCCTTTCTTGCTGGCCGTCATCAGGTGGATTGCCAGCAGCCATTTGTTGAGCGGGATATGCGAACGCTCAAACAACGTGCCGACCGTCACCGTGAATTGCTTCTCGCAGCCCTTGCACTTGTAGACGCCCGGACGGTGCGACTTGCCATGGAACGCGTTGGCGCATCCGACCAATCCGCAATGCGGGCAGATATGGCCGTCGCTACCCCATAACTGCGCTTCCAGCCATTCGCGGGCCTTCTCGGCGTCTTGGTAGATCGGATCGTTCGCAATCGACATAACGGCCTCCACTTGATGAGGCCAAATATACCCCTAATAGAACCGGTGTGTCAAAGGGATAATTCCCAATGGATCGACCAGCCGAAGGGCGAGTATTGGGTTCAATTCGTCGAATAGCGCCGACTAAAGACGCCCCGGGCGGCGTGTCAGGGCTAGCGCAGGGGGGCTCGGGCGAAGTCAGGGGGAAATAGTCATTTCCTACTAGAGTTCGAACGAAATTCGTTCCGGTTCCAGAGCATCGGCCCCGATCACTTTCGGCTTTGCCCCGCACAGCGGACCTTCGGCGAATCGCCGTACAAGTCGGTTCGGTGCCGATATCGTTGCAAAAGTGGGTGATGTGACGGGTTGCCGACGCTTTTGAGCGCGATTCAATTATCTCTGAGTGCCGGTTCACCCCGAAGGTTGTGGTTTCTTTATCATCCTGGCGCTAACGCGACGCGCGGAGCGGCCATCGGCGGCGGCCCGGTGACGAGCTTGGCGAGCCGTCGCAGGTTCTGAGCGATGGCGGCCAGAACAAACTCGTCCTGGGCGCCTCGCGGGCCACGCAGTCGGAGCCGACCGAGCTTCAGGATGCGCTTCAAGTGTGCGAACCGCATCTCGATCTTCTTGCGCTCATGTCGCGACTGCTCGAAGCCGTCGGTGCCAGCGAGCGACCGGGCAACGTCGCGGGCGTGTTCATGGATATCGCGCGGGATCTTGCGCGACGGTTCCTTCGGGCAGCATTGCGGCTTGAGTGAGCATCGGTCGCAGTCGAGCTTGCTCGCGCGATAGAGAAGCGTCTTGCCCTCGTGCACGGTGCCGCTCGTTCCAAGCCGCTTTCCCGCCGGGCAGTGGTAGACGTCGCCTGTCGGGTCATATCGAAAGTCGCTGCGCGAGAAGGTGCCATCATCTCGCTTCGACTTGTCGAACACAGGGATATGTGGCGCGATGCCCTTCTCCTCGACCAGCCAGTTCAGCATCGGAGCCGCTCCGTAAGCGGTATCCGCCAGCGAGCCGCTCTGGCTTGAGACCAAAGCGCTCCTCGGTTCGCTCGATCATGGTCTTTGCTGCGCCGACCTCGGCCTGGCGAATGGCGCGGGAGGCCTCGACATCAACGATGACGCCGAACTTCACGTCGATCAGATAGTTGTCGGAGTAAGCGAAGAATGCCGGCCCCTTGTAGAGCCCCGGTCCACTGCGCCGCGGGATCGGATGGCGAGACGAACTTCGGGACAACCTCGCGTCGCCGCCCCGAACGCCGCATCATCGAGGGTCGCCAGATACTCCTTCACCGCGCGGCTGGAGGTCTGGGCGGATCACGATCCCTGCGCCAATCCCGACCCGCGATCGAGCGCTGCTTGTTGGCATCGGCCTCGATCAGGCTCGCATCGACCGCAAAGCCTTCGCCACCAACCAGACCGGCCGCAATGCACGACTCCACGACCCGCTCGAACACGCGGCGGAAAACATCGCCCTCGCGGAAGCGCTCGTTGCGGGCGCGCGAGAACGCCGAATGATCCGGGATGCCGTCCTCGAACCCCGAGCCTGCAGAACCAGCGATAGGCGAGGTTCACCTGCACTTCACGGCAGATCAGACGCTCCGAGCGGATCGCAAAAACATACCCGACGATCAGCATCCGGATCATCAGCTCCGGATCGATCGAGGGGCGGCCCAGCTGCGAGTAATGGGGTGCAAGCTCGCGAAGCCAGGACAAATCCAACACCGCATCGATCTTCCGAACCAGATGATCTTCCGGAACCGCTTCATCGAGATGAAACTCGTAGAACAGTTGACCTTGGTCACTCTTCAGACGGCCCATCATGGATCGACCTCGCCGAAATTCGTGTCGGCAAGACCGAAATCACGCTTCGCGGCCAACCTCAACTGACTTCTGCAACAATATCGGAACAATCCCGATGCCACGGCGACGGCGCTGCGCAACGGCTGGTTACACACGGGCGACGCCGGGACGATGGACGAAGAAGGTTACATTTCCATCGTCAACCGGCAGCGGCGACGACGCGACGTACGGAACGCCGAAATGGCCCGCGGCCGCACGTGCTCCTTTTACGCCGGA
>CAVSQC010000016.1:0-24373 GCA_963729845.1 uncultured Alphaproteobacteria bacterium | reverse complement strand
CGTATGCCGACGGTGGCACGCCGATGCCAATGCCGAAGCCGCCGCCGAAATCCCATCCGAGATACGGCTCCCCGCCAGCCATGGCCGGCGCGGCCGCGAGGCCGGTGGCGATCATGGTCGCCATGGCTAACGCCCGAACCATCGCAAACCGTCGGGCGCGGATTCGCAACGACATTGGTTTCCTCCGTCCGCATCGATCGAGGATCTCGCCTGAGAAACAACCTAAACGGTCCACCGTTCCACGCTCGGTCAATCCCCCTGACCGGGCGCATCCAACCGGCCGAATTGGGTTGCTATCCGGGTCCGTTGCGCGAAGCTGATCGCATGCGCGACTATTCATCCATCCTCAGGAATCCCCGCACACGCGGAGCGCACGGCCTGATTCCGCGGGCGCTCGTTGCCCTGTTCCTGTCGATCGTGGACGCCGGCGCGGCGATGGCGCATCCGCCCGCTAATCCCGATCCGGCGCTCGCGCCCTGGTATGAGAAGTCTGCGGCGACCCGGCGCGGTCGGCGGATCGTGCTGCTCGCAGGCCGACTGCCGCAACGTCACCGCGCGGACGACGAGAGACGGGTTTCAGGTCCTGATCGAGGGCGCGTGGATCGACGTGCCGGCGACGGTCGTAATCAACGTCCCAAATCCGACGGGCAAACCGGTGGCCTGCTGGGTGCGGTCGCCGGACAAGGGCGCGCTTGTGACCACGATACTCTGCTTCGTGCCCGGCCCGATGACTTAGCGCCACGGGGCGTCAAGCGGCGGCGGCGGTTCAATCCGCGGGCGCGACGCGGTAAAGTCCGGGCCAATCGAAGGTTGGCCCAGGAGACCGTCATGGAAGGCACCACCCCCGCCCGCACCCCGGAGCGCGACGCGTTCTACCGCGAGATCGCGCCCGTCAATCTGGCGCCGCTATGGGAGGTGCTGAACAGTCTGGTCACGCCCGAGCCGGTGACGCCGGTCAAGCCGGCGCTGTGGAAATACGCCGAGGTGCGGCCCTTGATCGAGCGCGCCGGCACCATCATCTCCGCCGCCGAGGCCGAGCGCCGCGTGCTGGTGCTGGAGAATCCGGGCCTCAAGGGTCAGTCCTCGATCACCCATTCGCTGTTCGCCGGCATGCAGCTCATCCTGCCGGGCGAGGTCGCGCGCGCCCATCGCCACGCGGCGTCGGCGCTGCGTTTTATCCTCGAAGGTCATGGCGCTTACATCGCGGTCGACGGCGAGCGCGCCTACATGCAGCCCGGCGATTTCATCATCACGCCAAGCTGGACCTTCCACGATCACGGCAACACCACCGACACGCCGATGGTCTGGCTCGACGGCTTGGACGTGCCGCTGGTCAACCTGCTCGACACCAGCTTCCAGGAGCGCACCGCCGCCGAGACCCAGGAAGAGACTCGCCGGCCCGGCGATTCGATGGCGCGGTTCGGCTCGGGGCTGATGCCGGTCGACTGGAAGCCGAAGACGCGGACCTCGCCGGTCTTCACCTATCCGTGGGAGCATACCCGCGCCGCGCTCGAAACCATGAAGCGCGAGCAGGAATGGGACCCGGTCCACGGGCTCAAGCTCAAATTCATCAACCCGGCGACCGGCGAGCATGCGATGCCGACCATCGGCACCTTCGTGCAGCTGTTGCCCAAGGAATTTTCCGGCGCGCCCTACCGCTCGACCGACAGCACCGTCTATGTTTGCGTCGAGGGCAAGGGCATGACCCATGTCGGCGACCAGTTCTTCACCTGGGGTCCGCGCGACATTTTCGTGGTGCCGAGCTGGTACCGGCATTTCCACCACGCCGACACCGAAGTCGGTGCTGTTCAGCTTCTCCGACCGTCCGGTACAGGAAAAACTCGATTTGTGGCGCGAGGACCGGGGCAATCACTGAAAGGAGAAATCAAGCGCCAAGGCGCAAAGACGCCAAGGATTTTCGATCTTCGCGATTTTGCGCCTTCGCGTTTATTTTTGATTTATAGAGGCAGACGCTTCGCTCACCGCCCTACATATTCACCGTTTGAAAAAAGTTGCGCCAACGACGCTGACGGCCTGAAGAAGCGTGCCGAAGGCAACCAGCCCAAGACCGTTCCTTGCGGCATGGGACTGGTCAAGAAGCGCTGCCTTTAACTCTGTGTTGGCGCCCCATTTGACGCAAGTTGTGTCGCCGTTTTTTCGTCGATGATTACCGCTGATGCCGCCCAGACTGCCCCAGCCAGCGCAATAAGCAGCACCAGTATCATCACGAGATCGGGCCAATCTCGGAGCGTTGGAACTCGCATTCTTTCGATCACGCAGCTTCGACCACAACCGACATGTGACCGGCGCGCCGGCGCGGCGCGGGTTTGACCCTGACTTCGACGTCATGTCCCAGGATGGTCAGGAACTCCATCAAGCGGCCGACCGACACGGAAACGGGCCGGATGCGCATTAGGGCGGAGACCTGTGCCTGCGTCGTGCCCAGCAATTCCGCCGCTTTGGCTTGGGTTAAGCCGCGTTGTTTCAGCGCGCGATGAATCTGCACCGTCAATTCGGCCTTGACCAATTCCTGCTCTGGATTCGGCAGGCCGATATCCGCAAAGATATTGCCGCTGCCAATCTCGTAATTTTTCTTCACGATCAATTCTCCCGGCCGAAATGAATTCGCTCGGCCTGGCTTAGCCGGTCACGGATCAGGTCCAGATCGCGTTGTGGCGTCGCGATGCCCCGATTCGATTTCTTCTGAAACACATGCAGCACATAGATGCGCGTTGAAAATCTCACGGTATATACCGCTCGATACGTGTCGCCATGGTGGTCCTCAATCAATTCCAGTACGCCCGCCCCACCAAAACCCTTCAGCGGTTTTGCCGAGAACGGCGTTTCACCACACTGGACCGCGAACAGCGCGACGCCGAACGCGCGTCTGACCGCACGCGGAAATTTCCGCATATCCCTCCTGCTGGAAGCGACCCAGCGAAGCGGACATGGCCGAAGTTTATCCATATTAATATATGAATATCTATATAAATATCAAGGACTATTTGGGCGCCTTCGCCGCCTCTTCCGCAAGGAGCGCCTTCTTGTCGGGCTTGCCGATCGGCGTCATCGGGAGCGTGTCGCGGAACTCGATCACGCGCGGCCGCTCGATCGGCGACACTTTGTCCTTGAGGAAATCGAGGAGTTCGTCCTCCGTGATGGTCGCGCCGGCGCGCGGCTGCACCACCGCCTTCACCGTCTGGCCGCGATATTGGTCGGGGACGCCGATGACGATGGCCTGCGCCACGTTCGGGTGCTGATAGAGCGCTTCCTCGACCAGGCGCGGATAGATTTTGTAGCCCGAGGCGATGATGATGTCCTTGATGCGGTCGACGATGAAGAGATAGCCGTCCGTGTCGAGATAGCCGACATCGCCGGTGTGGAACCGCCCGCCCGCCATGACTTGCGCCGTCTCCTCCGGCTTGTGCCAGTAGCCCGGCATGACCTGCGGGCCGCGCGCGCAGATCTCGCCGCGTTCGCCCTGCGGCAGCACCGTCAGCGCGTCCTCGGTCGAGGTAATCTCGATCACCGTGCCCGGCACCGGCATTCCGGCCGAGCCGGATCGCGCCGCGTCGAGCGGGTTGATGGTCAAGACCGGCGCGGTTTCAGACAGGCCGTATCCCTCCATCAGCTTGCAGCCGGTGGCCTGCTCGAACTTGGTCTTGACCTCGAGCGGCAGCGACGCGCCGCCCGAGACGCAGATCTTGATCGACGAAAGGTCGACGCTCTTGGCCTTGGGGTGATTGTAGATCGCGGTGTAGAGCGTCGGCACGCCGGGGAGATAGGTCGGGCGCTTGCGTTCGATGAGCGCGAACAGATCGTCGATGGTGAAGCGCGGCATCAACAGCAGCTCCGCGCCGCAGGCGATGCCGATATTCATCGCACCGGTCATGGCGAAGACGTGGAAGAACGGCAGCACGCACAGCACGCGCTCGATGCCGCCCGGCATTTGTCGCAGCCAGGTCAGGCATTGCTGTGTGTTGGCCCACAGGTTGCGGTGCGTCAGCATCGCGCCCTTGGGCACGCCCGTCGTGCCGCCCGTGTATTGCAGCACCGCGACATCGCGCTCAGGATCGATCGCGGCAGGCGCCACGGCGCCGTCATTGGCGCAGAGATCGCGGAAATCGATCTGCCGGGTGCCGGGCGTCCAGCGCGCGGTGTCGCCGCGCTTGAACAGGCGATAGAGCAGGCCCTTCACCGGCGGCAGAATATCCGCCATGCGTTGAATCACGAGTTTCTTCAACGTGTCGTCGTCGAGCAGCGGCGCCGCCAGCACGTAGAGCAGCTTGACGTCGAGCGTCACCAGCAGTTCGGCGCCCGAATCCTCGACGAGGTGGCGGATTTCGCCGGCGGTGTAGAGCGGGTTGAGGTTCACCACCGTGCCGCCGATCATGGCCACCGCGAAATAGCAGACGACATAGGTCGGCGAGTTCGGCAGCAGCAGCGCCACGCGCGTGCCCTTGGTTACGCCGTTCGCGGCGAAGCCCTTCGCGGCGCGGCGCACCAGCTCACCGACCTCGCGATAGGAATAGCCGCGGCCCATGAAATCGAGACACGGCTTGCCGGCATGCGCGGCGGCCGCGTCGGCGATCAGTTCATGGATCGGCCGGCCGCGATACTCCGTGTGCCAATCGATCCCCGCCGGATAGGATTTGAGCCAGGGCCACTGTTCCGTCCCGGCCGCCGTTTCTTGAATCGCCATCGTCACTCCGTTGTCGCGAGGATTATACGCGGCGCGGCCGAATCGTCTAATCTCGCGCCATGGGATTGCGTCTCGCCTTCATGGGCACCGCCGATTTCGCCGTGCCGAGCCTGGCCGCGCTGATCGGCGCGGGCCACGACGTCGCGGCGGTCTATTCGCAGCCGGCCCGCCCGCGCGGCCGTGGGCACAAGCCGCAACCGTCGCCCGTCGCGGCGCTGGCGATGGAACGCGGCATCGCCGTCCGCACGCCGGAGCGGCTCGACGCAAACGAGGTCGCGGCGTTCGGGGCACTCCGCCTCGATGCCGCCATCGTCGCGGCCTATGGACTGATCCTGCCGCCGGCGGTGCTCGACGCGCCGCGTCTTGGCTGCGTCAACGTTCATGCCTCGCTGCTGCCGCGCTGGCGCGGCGCGGCGCCGATCGAGCGCGCCATCCTTGCCGGCGACAGCGAGACCGGAATCACCATCATGCGCATGGATGCCGGCCTCGACACCGGCCCGATCCTGCTCGCGGAACCAGTGCCGATCGGCCCGCGCACGACCGCCGGGGAACTGCACGACGAACTCGCTCGGCGCGGCGCCACGCTACTTCTCGACGCGCTCGACCAATATGCGCGCGGCCGGATCGCGCCCAAGCCGCAACCCGAATCCGGCGTGACCTACGCGAAGAAGCTGCGCCGCGAGGAAGGCGCGCTCGATTGGCGTCGCCCCGCCATCGAGCTCGACCGCCTCGTGCGCGCGCTCAACCCGCGCCTGCCGACCTGGTTCATGCACGGCGGCGAGCGCATCTCGGTCCGCGACGCGATCCCAGCCGCGGGCAGCGGCGCGCCGGGCGCGGTGCTCGACGACAAGCCCACGGTGGCGTGTGGCGCCGGCGCGCTCCAGCTTCTGCGCTTGCAGCGCGAGGGCCGCGCCGCGATGAGCGCGGCCGAATTTCTGCGCGGCCACGCGCTGCCGCCCGGCACCGTCCTGCCATGCCCCGCTACAAGCTGACCATCGAATACGACGGCACCGGCCTGGTCGGCTGGCAGCGCCAGGCCAAGGGCCAGTCGGTGCAGGAAGCGCTGGAGCGCGCGGTCACGCTTTATTGCGGCCGGGCGATCACCGTGCACGGCGCCGGCCGCACCGACGCCGGCGTGCACGCGCTCGCGATGACGGCGCATCTCGACCTGCCCCGCGCCGATGCGCCCGACAAGATCCGCGGCGCGCTCAACCACCATATGCGCCCCGCGAAAATCGCGGTATTGAGCGCCGAACCGGTCGACGATGCGTTCGACGCGCGCCGCTCCGCCAAGAGCCGCGTCTATCTGTACCGCATCCTGAACCGCCGCGCGCCGCCGATGCTGGACAAGGACCGGGTCTGGCACGTGGCGCCGCCGCTCGACGCCGACGCGATGGCGGAGGCGGCGCAATTCCTGCTCGGCAAACACGACTTTTCGACGTTTCGCGATTCGCTGTGTCAGGCGAAATCGCCGGTGAAGACGCTGGACCGGCTCGAGGTCGCGCGCGCCGGCGACGAAATCCATGTCACGGCGCAGGCGCGCTCGTTCCTGCATCACCAGGTGCGCAACATGGTCGGCACCTTGAAGCTGGTCGGCCTTCATCAATGGCGCCCGCAACGCGTCGCCGAGGCGCTCGCGGCGCGCGACCGCCGCGCCGGCGGCCCGATGGCCCCGGCGCACGGACTCTATCTGGTCGAGGTGATTTACGAGCTCAGATAGCGGAGCACGTAATCGTAAATCCGCACGCCGGCGAGGACGATGCCGACGTTGAGGAGAGTCGCCAGCACCCCCACGACGATGCCGGCGGTTTCGACCTGCTCGTCGCCCTCGAACATGCCCAGGGCCACGATGCAGATGGCGAAGGCTTGGGGGCCGTTGCCGAACGGAATCGGCAGCGCCAGCACCAGCGCTAGCAGAATCAGAATGACGCCGATCGTGCGCGGGCGGTTGTCGCGGCGTGTCAGAAATCGCGCATGACGCGGCCTGAACCAGCGCTCGAAGCGCCGCAGCGCCGGCTCGGCGCGGGTGACGAAACGGCGGAAACGCTCGCGGCGGATCGCGCGGCGCCGCACCCAGTTGGGCAGCAGCGGACGGCGGTGACCGCGCAGAATTTGACTCGCTAGAAGAATGATGCCGAGCGCGAAGGGCACCGAAAAGCCGGGAATGATCGGGCCCGGGATCGCGTTGGGCAGGGCCAGTACCAGCACCAGGAGGCCGAAGGCCTGGTTGCCAAGGCCGATCAGTATCTCGTCGATGGTGATGGTGTCCCTGTCCGACGCGTCGGCCAGCGCGCGCAGCATGTCGGCGGCGCTGAGCGGCGGCGCGGCAGGCGACGGCCGAGGCCCGGGTTGGGGCGTCAATAGAGGCCCTGGGTGACCCGGCTTAGCCCGGTGCCAAGCACCAGGTCGATCAGCACGAGCGCGGTGGCCGCCCCGGCGCCGGCGCGGGTCGCCACCCGCGCGATGAACCACTCATAGGCGAGCACCAGCAACAGCACCACCAGCGAGAGAATGCTGGCCGCGTCGTCGGACAGGAGATGGAGGGTGCCGATCAGCGCCACGATCAGGAACAGGCCGGTCTCCAGAATCTGCGACCAGTTATAGGCGGTGATGTAATCGAACCCGCCGCCGCCGATGCGGAACAGGCGGCAAAAGCCCAGCGCCGCCAGCGGATAGGCGGCCCAGCCGGCGACATAGCCGATGCTCTCCACCAGCAGAATATGGGCGACGCCGGACGCCGCCCAATCCTCGGGCGGGACGCGCAGCGCCAACAGCGCGACGAACGCCGGAAAGCAGATGATCGCGGCCCAGAACGAGCGCGCGGTGCCGTCGGGGCCGCGGTCGAACCACGCCATCGCCTTGGTGTCGAGCCGGGCGAGCCGCCACGCGCCGTACAGGCCGGACGAGACTTCGCGCAGACTGGGGATCGCGGTCACGCCGGGAAATAACCTTCGAGCACGAGGCGGTAAATTTCGGTGAGACGCCGCAGATCGGCGACCGGCACGCTTTCGTTCGCCTTGTGCATGGTCTGGCCGACCATGCCGAACTCGGCCACCGGGCAATAGCGATGGATGAAGCGCGCATCCGAGGTGCCGCCCGCGGTGCTCAGCGCCGGGGTTTGATTGGTGACGCGCGTAATCGCGCGCGTCAGAAGGTCGCTGACTTCGCCGGGGGGCACCAGGAAGGATTTGCCGCTGACCTGGATGGCGAGGTCGTATTGGCCTTGCGCCAGCCCATCGAGCTTTTGCCGCAGCCATTGCTCGATCGAGGCGCTCGACCAGCGGTCGTTGTAGCGGATGTTGAACACCGCGCGCGCCCGGCCCGGAATCACGTTGGTCGCGGGATTGCCGACATCCACGGTCGAGATTTCGAGGGTCGTGGGCTGGAAATGCTCTGTCCCTTGGTCCATCGGTTTCGCCAGCAGCGCCGCCAGCAGCGCCACCAGCCGGTGCGCCGCGTTGTCGGCCAAATGCGGATAGGCGGTATGGCCTTGGGTGCCGCGCGCCGTCACCGTGGCGTTGAGACTGCCGCGCCGGCCGATCTTGATCATGTCGCCCAGCGCCGCGACGTTGGTCGGCTCGCCGACCAGGCAGGCGTCGAGCTTTTCGCCGCGGGCCGCGAGCCATTCCAGCACTTTCTTGGTGCCGTTGATCGAGACGCCTTCCTCGTCGCCGGTGATCAGGAGGCTGATCGAGCCGCCGAAATCCGTGCCGCGCGCGGCGAGGAACTGCGCCGCCGCCGCGGCGAAGCACGCGATCGCGGCCTTCATGTCCGAGGCGCCGCGGCCAAAGAGCATGCCGTCGCGCACCGTGGGCGCGAACGGATCGCTGGTCCAGGCGTCGCGCGGGCCGGGCGGCACCACGTCGGTATGGCCGGCGAAGCAGAAATTGCGGCCGCCTGTGCCGATGCGCGCATAAAGATTGAGAATCGGATCGGTGCCCGGTTCGGCGAATTCCTTGAGCTCGCAGCGGAAGCCGAGCTTACCCAATTCCGCGGCGAGATGCGGCAGCGCGCCGGCATCGGCGGGCGTGACGCTGGGCGCGCGGATCAGCGCCTCGGCCAGCGTCAACGGGTCAATCGTTGTGGCCACGTCGGTATTCGTCGCGCAGCAAATCGTTGATCGAGGTCTTGCGCCGCGTCTGCTCGTCGACGCGCTTGACGATGACGCAACAGGCGAGCGACGGGCCGGGCGAGCCGTCCGGCAAGGGCTTGCCGGGCAGGCTGCCCGGGACCACCACGGAATAGGCCGGCACGCGGCCGAGGAACATTTCGCCCGAGGCGCGGTCGACGATCTTGGTCGAGGCGCCGATGAAGCAGCCCATCGCCAGCACCGCGCCCTGCTCCACGATCACGCCTTCCGCCACTTCGCTGCGCGCGCCGATGAAGCAATCGTCCTCGACGATCACCGGCGCCGCCTGCACCGGCTCGAGCACGCCGCCGATGCCGACGCCGCCCGAGATGTGACAGTTCTTGCCGATCTGCGCGCACGAGCCGACCGTCGACCAGGTGTCGATCATGGTGCCGCGATCGACATAGGCGCCGACATTGACGAAGCACGGCATCAGCACCACGCCGGGCGCGACATAGGCCGAGCGCCGCACCACGCAATTCGGCACGGCGCGGAAGCCGGCCTTGCGGAAGTGCGCGTTGTCCCAGTCCTCGAACTTGGCCGGCACCTTGTCGAACCAGGTCGCGCTATCCGGGCCGCCGGCAATCGTCGCCGAATCGGTCAGGCGGAACGACAGCAGCACCGCTTTCTTGAGATATTCGTTGACGTGCCATTTGCCGCGGTGCTTTTCCGCGACGCGCAACCGGCCGGCGTCGAGTTCGTCGAGCGCGGTCTCGATGGCGTCGCGGGTCTCGCCCTTGGTTGCCGGCGTGACACTGTCCCGGCTTTCCCAGGCCGCGTCGATGGTCGCGGCGAGCTTGTCTTTGTCCATGGTCCGGTGGTCGCTGATTGGGCCGGCACCATGCGGCAGCGCCGGGCCATCCGTCAACCGGGCGGGGCGGGCGCATTCCTTGCCAGGCCGCCTCGATTTTCCAAATAACGCACCACTCTGGCGGGCTACCGACGCACTGGACGGACGAAAAGCGATCGGTCACGCTGATGGATGAGTCCGGACGCCGTTCCTTCCATCGGGTACCGGAGCGAAAGGGACGCGTTATGAGATTTGCCGAGCGGTTCGCCCTTATCGTCGCACTTAGTTTGTCGCCGGTCGGGGCGGCGTCGGCGGACGACGCGCTGTCGCCCGCCGACTACCAATGGCTCGGCGCCAATCTCAACGTCGCCGCCGAGAGCCTGGTCTTGCAAGGCCTGACCCCGGCGGAAAAGGCTCACGTCCACGTGCTGATCGGCCGCGCCCGGTCCGGCGACGACAAGCGGTTGATGGCGGTCGCCGACTATCTCTACCGCGTCAACGGCGAGGATTTCCAAAAGACCTTGAACCAGTCCGAACGCTGACCCCGTGGCGGAGTCACCACTCCGGTTCGGTTGCCTTGCCGGGACCCCGCGCATTTTGATACTTTTGACCGAACGACAATTCGCGCCTCGACGCGCGACGCTCAAGCAAATCGGGAGGATGAGTTGGCCGATCGGATCTTGACGAACTCATGTCGGAAGCCTGCCGCGTCCACAGAAGCTGCTCGACGTCGCCCAGAAGCGCACACTGGGCCAGGCGTTCGACCACGCCGCCTTCGACCGCGAAATGAAGGACGGTGTCGCCGACGTGGTGAAACATCAGAAGGATGTCGGCATCGATCTCATCAATGACGGCGAGATCGGCCACACCATGGGCTGGGCCTACGATTACGGCGCGTGGTGGTCCTATGTCGTGAAGCGGCTCGGCGGCGTCGAGGCGAAGAACGTCTCGCTCTGGGCGACAAGCCTGTCGGCGCACATGAAAACGCCGATGGCGCCAAAGGATTTTGTCGTCGGCAACTGGCCAGATCGCCGAGACATGGCGAAATTCCAAGACGCCTACATGGACCCCAATTCGGGCTGCGGCCTGCCCGAGCAGTTCATGACCAACAACAGCCCGCTGGCCAGCGGCCCCATCACCTACAAGGGCCAGGCCGACATCAAGCGCGACATCGATAATTTCAAGGCGGGTCTCAAGGCCGCTGGCCTCGGCACGGACGGGGCGTGGATGAACGCGATCGCGCCGGCAAGCTGCGCGCGCATGCCCAACGAGTATTACAAGACCGAGGAGGAGCTGCTCTACGCCTGCGCCGACGCCATGCGCGAGGAATACAAGGCCATCGTCGATGCCGGGCTGGTCGTGCAGCTCGACGACCCGGCGATCGGCGAGAACTGGGACCAACAGAAGGACGAGCCCAGCATCGAGGGCTATCGGCGCTACACCAGGATGCAGATCGACGCGCTCAACCACGCGATCAAGGGGCTGCCGTCCGACAGGATTCGCTTCCACCTGTGTTGGGGAAGTTGGCACGGGCCGCATACCACCGACATTCCGATGAAGCATCTCGTCGACCTGATGCTGGCGGTGAATTGCGACTACTACTCCTTCGAGGCCGCCAATGTCCGCCACGAGCACGAGTGGAAACTGTGGAAGGACATCAAGCTGCCCGCCGGCAAGAAGATCCTGCCGGAAATCGTCACCCATTCGACCAATCTGATCGAGGACCCCGAACTCGTCGCCGACCGGATTTGCCAGTTCGCCGAGGCGGTCGGCCGCGACAACGTCATCGCTTCGACCGATTGCGGACTCGGCGGCCGCGTCCATCCGCAGATCGCCTGGGCGAAGCTGAAGGCGCTCTCGGACGGCGCGGCGCTCGCCACCAAACGCTTGTGGCGGCGCGCCGCGGCCTGAACCAGGGCCACGTCAACCCGTTAAGGCGCCGATCCGGCCCCGCACGCCTCGAACGCGTATCGCCTAGGTAGTTTCCGAGGGTATCGTCCGATAATTCACGATGTTAACGCATGATGACGTTATCTATGGCACTAATGGTGACGTTATGCCGTGGCACGTCCAATACCGGGTAGACGGGATAGATCACATCACCCGGCATCGAACGCCTGAGAAGGCGATAGAAGCCGCCTGCAGTTTGCTGGATGGGCGGCCACGATGTTTTCGGCATTGGCACGGGACCGCTTACCGACTCCATCGGGAAGGACCAGATCGCCCGCATTTACGCTATGTGGGTAAGGGCGAAACCTCTTCCTGGCGCACCGCCGCAAATATTGTGATTCCAAACTATTTCGGGGCCGCGGCATCGGCCGCCGCGCCGAGCCACGCCGCCAAATCGTCGATTATGTAGTGAACATAGGGCTGATCGGCGCCGGCGCGCGCCCAATCGAGCGGGCTTTTGACCCAGGCCGTGGTCATGCCGAGCGCCGCGGCCGGCGCCAGATTTCGGGCCATATCCTCCACGAAAAGAGCCGATTCCGGCGCGAGTCCATACCGGCTTGTCAGCGTTTGATACGCGCTCGGATCGGGCTTCGGGAGGTAGGCGCTGGCGACGATGTCGTGGACCGCCTCGATATGGCCGGCAAGGCCGATCCGCGCCATCACCCGCTCGGCGTGGCGCGCCGTGGCGTTGGTGAACACCAGCTTGCGCCCCGGCAAACGGTTGATCGCCGCGACCAGCGTCGGATCGGCCGGAATGCCGCTGAGGTCGATCTCGTGCACGTAGTCGAGGAACCGAGTCGGCTCGACACCGTGATCGAGCATGAGGCCGCGCAGCGTGGTGCCGTGCCGGGTGAAGAACTCGCGGCGCATGCGGTGCGCCTCGTCGTAGTTGGTGTCGAGTTCGGCCATGATGAACGCCGCCATGCGCTCCTCGACCTGGCCGAACAGATTGCAAGCCAAGGGATAGAGCGTGTTGTCGAGATCGAAAATCCAGGTCTCGATCTCGCCCAGCGGCCGGCCGCCCCGGCCGACCAACACTTCGCGGTTCAACGTCATGGCCTCTGTTTGGCGAATTGGCGAAGCCGGCGCAAACGGAATCTTCCCACCCCATATATGTGGCGATGGCCATGACCGTTCGCGACGCGCCCACGCTCTACGAGCAAAGCCAGATCGACCAGATCCGCGCCTGGCGCGCGGCACCGCCCGGCATTATCGAGCGCGCGACCGGTTTTGCGCTGTCCCCGTTGGCCCGGCTGGTTTCCGGCCTGGTACCGCCCGCCGCGATCGAGGCGCTGTTGCGGGCCTCGGACTGGATGGCGGAAAAGACCATTCCCGCCAGCGCGTCCGCGGCGGACGGCGCCGAACTCGAACAGCTCGACGCCGACGCGCGCGCGATCCGCAACTGGGCGGTCGCTTATGCCGGGGGCGAGGGCGCGCTCGCCGGCGCCGTGGGCTTCCTGTCGCTGCCGGTCGACCTGCCGGCGATCGTCACGCTGTCGCTCCGCACTATCCGCCGCATCGGCGCCACCTACGGCTATGCCGCCACCGGCGACCCGGAGCGGCAGTTCGTCTACGCGGTGCTGTCGATCGCCAGCGCCAATTCCGCGCAGCAGAAACGGGCCGCGCTCGACACCATCCGCGGCATGGAAACGCGAATGCTCGCGCATAACTGGGCGGTGCTGGGCGAGCGCGCCGCGCGCCGCGGGGTCAGCGCCGAGGCCATGCTGCTGTTCGCGCGCGACGTCGCCGAGCAGCTCGGCCTCAACCTCACCCGGCGAAAGGCGCTCGCCGCGCTGCCGGTCATCGGCGCCGCCATCGGCGCCACCGTCAACGGCTGGTACATGCGCGATATCGCCGCCGCGGCCCAGCGCACCTATCAGGAGCGCTGGCTGCAAGATCGCGGGCTCCTGGCGGGGTAGGACCGAAAACAAACCAAGGGTCGAAAGGTTAAAAGGTGTCCGAGCACGAAAATCGAAAAAAGTGTGGCAATTTCAAGATTTTCTGTGTCATTCCGTCACGTTTCCGGATACGCATGCCAGAGCCGCGTCAGCGCCTGTTTCGCACCTGCACAATGGTCCCTATTTGACCTTCGTTCAGTGGAGCCGAGGCTGTTCCGTTTCGCCTTGGCCGGTTTTGGAGGTTGATCATGTCAATTCGTGCAGTCGCCCTGGCCGCGGGTTTCGCGGTCGCCATTGGTGCCACCATCGTGTTCAGCTCGTTCGCCGCCTCCTCGACGGCGGCCGCGGCTGGCGCCGGCAACTTTGCTATCGAGCGCAGCATCCCCAACTACGTTCTGCGCTGGGAGAATCCGTTGTTGCCGCCAACGCCGGTGGCGCCGATCTTCAGCCATTAAAAAAATCCTGGCCAGCGGCAAGCCGGCGTTCGGCGTCGGCTTGCCCCCGCCGGCCATTTCTTCCTCCCTTCAACGAGACCCGGGCTATAAGCTTTCTCCACGCTAACGGAGAGGCACATGCCGGTCATTGACGTCCACACCCACATGCTGGGTCGCAAATGGTTCGAAATGCTGCGGCGGCATGGCGGGCCCCATTACGAAATTCGCCCCTCGATGGACGTGCCCGAGGCGGTCTATTGCGACGGCGCGCCGTTCCTGACGCCGCAGCCGGCGCATTTCGACTACGCCCTGCGGATCAAGGAAATGACGGCGGCCAACGTCGATCTGGCAATCGTCTCGCTTACAGCGCCGTCATGTTATTGGGGCGGACGCGACATCAGCCTGCAAGCGGCCAGTCTAGTGAATGACGAGATGGCCGAGGCGCAACGCACCTACCCGGACCGGATCCGGTGGTTCGCGACCTTGCCTTGGGAATATCCCGAGGTCGCCGCCGGTGAACTGGCGCGAGCCTGCGACCGCGACGCCGTCGGCGTGATGGTCATGGCCAACATCAACGGCCGATCGCTGACCGAGCCGCACTTCGCGCCGATCTGGCAAGCGATCGACGCGCTCGCTTTGCCGGTTCTGCTGCATCCAACCTCGCCGCCCGGCACCGCCGAACTGGATATCGCCGATTACGGGCTGGTGGCGACGGTCGGTTTCATGATCGACACCACGCTCGCGGTGACGCGCATGATTCTCGACGGATTTTTCGACCGCTATCCCAACTTGAAGCTGATCGCGTCGCATGCCGGCGCCACCCTGCCCTACATCGCGGGCCGTCTCGATTTTTGTTGGCACAAGATGAAGGCGGCCCGCCAGCACATCGACCGGCCGCCAACGACTTACCTGCGCCACATCTATTACGACGCGGTGTGCTATCGGCCGGAAGCGCTGGCGCTGGCGATCGAAATCGGCGGCGCGGACCATGTCCTTTACGGCTCCGACTACCCGCACAATATCGGCGACATGGCCGGCTGCCTGTCACGGGTCGATGCGCTGCCGGCGGCGCAACGCGACGCGATCCGCGCCGGCAATGCCCAACGCATCTTCAAGATCTAGCGGCGATGGACGATCTTTCCCTACTCGGCGATCTCGTCTCGCGGGCCAAGGCGGCCGGCGCCGATCAGGCCGACGCGTTGCTGTCGGAAGGCGCCTCGCTCAGCCATGCGCAACGGCTGGGCCGGACCGAAAAACTGGAACGATCGGAACATTTCGATCTCGGCCTGCGCGTGCTCGTCGGCAAGCGCCAGGCCATCGTTTCCGCCAATGAACGCAACCCCGACGATTTCCCTGAGTTGGTCGCCCGCGCCATCGACATGGCCAAGGCGGTGCCGGAAGACCCCTATGCCGGTTTGGCGGCGCCGGAAGAGCTGGCAAAACATTGGCCCGACCTCGATCTCGTCGATCAAATCGAGCCGGCGCCCGCGACGTTGATCGAGCGCGCAAAAGCGGCCGAAGACGCGGCGCGCGCCGTGCCGGGTATTACCAATTCCGAAGGGGCCGAGGCCGGTTGGAGCCGCGGCCGCATGGCTCTGGTCGCGTCGAACGGTTTCGCCGGCACGTTCGAGGCAAGCGGCCACAGCGTCAGCGTTGCCGTGCTGGCCGGTGATGGCGCGGCGATGGAGCGCGATTACGATTACTCGTCGGCGGTTCACGCCGCCGATCTCACCGATCCAATCGACATCGGCCGGAGCGCCGGCGAGCGCGCCGTAAAACGTTTGCACGCTCGCAAGGTCGTCACCGGAAAATATCCCGTGCTTTTCGATCGGCGCGTCGCCGGTGGATTGTTGCGCCATTTGATCGGCGCGATTTCCGGTCCTTCGGTGGCGCGCGGCACCAGCTTCCTCAAGGACAAGCTGGGGCAGCGGATTTTTTCGCGCAGGTATCAACATTGTCGACGATCCGCACATTCGGCGCGGTCATCGCTCAAAGCCGTTCGACGCGGAGGGCGTCGCCAACCGGCGCCGCGAGGTCGTCGCCGACGGCGTGCTGCAGACGTGGCTCTTGGATCTCGGCTCGGCTCGGCAACTGGGCTTGCACACTACCGGCCACGCCAGCCGCGGCACCTCTTCGCCACCCGGCCCGTCGCCAACCAATACGTGGCTCGAGCGCGGCGCAGTGACGGCAGAGGAATTGATCGGCGACGTGGCCGAAGGCCTCTATGTCACCGAACTCATGGGCATGGGTGTCAATGGCGTCACCGGCGATTACAGCCGCGGCGCCTCCGGCTTCTGGATTGCAAACGGCGAAATCGCTTATCCGGTCCATGAACTCACCATCGCCGGCAATCTCAAGGACATGTTCCTCGCGCTGACGCCGGCGAGCGATCTCGAATTCAAGACCGGCATCGACGCGCCGACGGTGCGCATCGACGGCATGACGGTCGCGGGGCGGTAGGCCCCCTACAGACGATTGGCGACCGTCACGCCACCATCGATGATGATGGTCGTGCCGGTAATGAACTTGCCCGCGTCCGAGGCCAACATCACCGCCGCGCCGGCGATATCGACCGGATCGCCGATCCGTCCCAACGGCGATTGTTTCAAGGTCGCCGCCAGAATTTCAGGATTGTCCCACAGCGCCTTCGCGAAATCCGTCTTCACCAGCCCCGGCGCAATTCCGTTGACGCGAATGCCGTCGCGCCCCCATGACACCGCGAGATTGCGCACCAACTGCATGTCCGCGGCCTTGGTGACGGCGTAGGCGCCGAGCGCAGTATTGCCCATGATGCCGGCAATGCTTGAGATGATGATGATGACGCCGGCTTTGCGTTGCGCCATCTCCGGCCGCACCAGCGCGGCAAGATTGAGATTGCAACGCACATTAACGGACATCATGCGATCGAAGACTTCGTCCGGCGTGTTCTCGATCGGGCCGTAATAGGGATTGATCGCGGCGTTGCAGACGAGAATGTCGACCGCGCCGAATTTTTCGTGCGTACGCTCGATCAACTCCTTGCGCTGCTCCGCCTCGCCGATGTGGCACGGGATCGAAACCGCCTTGCCACCAGCTGCCCGAATCGCTGCGGCAACCGCTGCGCATGGCTCCGGTTTGCGGCTCGAGATCACGACGTTGGCGCCGGCCAAGGCCATCTGTTCGGCGATGGCGCGGCCGATGCCCTTCGACGATCCGGTGATCACAGCGGTCTTGCCGCTCAGGTCGAAAATCTTCATGAAGCCTTCTCCCTTACCACCAACTTAGCGGAGCCGCGAGCACCGCGCCATTGCGCTTGACAGGTCGCGCGTGGCGGGAGTACCCATCCGCGTCGTGGTGATTTGAGCCGACCGGCTTGCGGCCACGTTAAAAATCCCGCTAAAAGGTCGGTGGCTGTTATAGCCCTGGCCCTGCGGGACTGGGGCTTTTTCATGTCCCACGCGATACGGTCGGCGCGCTTTTTTTGGGGAGCGAGGCATGACCGACGTGTTTAACCCGATAACTCCGAGCTTGCGGCCGCAGACCTTACTGTCGCGCGGCGGCATGTTGCGCAGCCCGTTCGGCGAAACCGACGAGGCGATCTTCATGACCTCGGGTTACGTCTACAAGCGCGCCGAGGACGCCGAGCAAGCCTTCGCCAAGCCGGGATCGGCCTATGTCTACTCGCGCTATGCCAATCCGACGGTCACGATGTTCGAGGAGCGCCTGCGCTTGATCGAAGGCGCCGAGGCGTGTCGCGGCCTCGCCAGCGGCATGGCGGCCGTGTTCGCGGCATTGGCCTGTTACGTTAAGGCCGGCGACCGGGTCGTCGCGTCGCGGGCGCTGTTCGGGTCGTGCGATTACATCATCAAGCAAATTCTGCCGGGCTACGGGATTGAGACCGAGCTGGTCGACGGCCGCGATCTCGCGGCATGGAAAAAGGCGCTCTCACGGCCGACGAAGGCCGTGTTCATCGAAAGCATCTCCAACCCAGCGCTCGAAATCGTCGACGTCGAGGCGGTAGCGACGCTGACGCACCGCGCAGGCGGTCTCCTGTTTGTGGACAATGTTTTCGCCACGCCGCTGTTGATGAAGCCGCTGAAGCTGGGCGCGGATATCGTGATCTATTCGGCGACTAAACACATCGACGGCCAGGGTCGCACCCTTGGCGGTGCGATTCTTGGACCGGCACAATGGATCACCGATCACCTTGCCAATTTTCTGCGCCACACGGGACCGTCGCTCAGTCCCTTTAACGCCTGGATTCTCTTGAAGGGCATGGAAACGCTCGACCTGCGGGTCGAGCGCATGAGCCGCAGCGCCGCGGAGGTGGCAGCGTTCCTCGAAGGCCATACCAAGATCGAGCGGGTACTCTATCCCGGCTTGGCCAGCCATCCGCAGCGAGCGCTGGCCGCGCGACAACTTCAGGGCGGCGGCACCCTCCTGGCATTCTCGGTGCGCGGCGGGAAAGCAGCCGCATTCCGCTGTCTGAACGCGCTGAAATTGATCTTGATCAGCAACAATCTTGGTGATGCGCGCTCGTTGGTGACTCATCCCGCGACGACCACCCACTTCCGGCTCAAGCCTGAAGAGCGCGCCGTCCTCGGCATCGACGATGGTCTGATCCGGCTTTCAGTCGGGCTCGAGGACCCCGCAGACATTACCGACGATCTGGACCAGGCCTTGTCCGCAGTTTAGGACTGACGAGGGTTGTAGCCGCCTATTCAATCGCGTTACTGTTTCGTCAACGAAGTGAGCTCGTATTGGGAGGAATAGATGCGTGGCTTGATGATGGATCGACCGTTGTTGATCTCGAGCCTTATTCAATATGCGGCCGAATATCACGGCGATACCGAGATCGTGACGCGAACGGTCGAGGGACCGATCCATCGCTATACCTACGCCGACGCCAATGCGCGGTCGAAGCAATTGGCCAATGCGATGCACAAGCTCGGCATCGGTATGAGCGACCGCGTCGCGACGATTGGTTGGAACACCTATCACCATTTTGAGCTTTACTACGGCATCTCGGGCATCGGCGCGGTAATGCATACGTTGAACCCGCGGCTGTTTCCGGATCAATTGCGCTACATGGTCAATCATGCCGAGGACCAGATCATGTTCCTCGACCTGACGTTCGTTCCACTGGCGGAAAAGATGGCGCCCCAGTGGCCGACCGTGAAGCAGTACATCGTCCTGACCGATCGCGCTCACATGCCGCAAAGCAGCTTGCCGAACATGCTGTGCTACGAGGAATTGGTGGCGGCGGAAAAACCGGAATTCACCTGGCCAAGCTTCGACGAGAACACCGCATCGTCGCTTTGCTATACGTCCGGCACGACGGGCAATCCCAAGGGGTCGCTTTATACGCACCGCTCGACCGTCTTACACAGCATGGCCGCCTGCACCGCCAATGCCATAGGATTTTCGGTCGAAGATTGCGTTCTTCCCATCGTGCCGATGTTTCACGTCAACGCGTGGGGCGTGCCCTATAGCGCGGCTTATGCCGGCTCGAAGCTGGTCATGCCGGGACCGAAGCTTGACGGTGCCAGTATTTGCGAACTGATCGAGCAGGAAAGCGTCACTATCGGCCTCGGGGTGCCGACCGTATGGCTGAATTGCCTGAACTACCTGGAGCAGACCGGTAAGAAGCTCGATACCGTCAACCGCGTTCTCTCTGGCGGGTCCGCTGTGCCCCTCGCCATGATCAAGACCTTCGCCGAAAAATATAACGTCGAGTTCCTTCAAGGCTGGGGCATGACCGAGATGAGCCCGCTGGGCTCCGTCAGCCGGCTTAAGCGTAAGCACCTGACGCTCGATCTCGAGGCGCAGCATGCCGTCCGCGCCCGCCAGGGCATTCCCGTATGCAACGTCGAGTGCAAGGTGGTCGGATTCGACGGCAAGATCGCGCCGCATGACGGTGTCACGCGCGGCGAACTTTATGTGCGCGGCCCGTGGATCGTCGCGGGCTACTACAACGACGAACCGGCGACCAAGGCGGCGCTCGACAAGGAAGGCTGGTTCAAGACCGGCGACGTCGTGGTGATCGATCCGGAGGGCTACATTCAGATCGTCGACCGCAGCAAGGACGTCATCAAGTCGGGCGGCGAATGGATCAGCTCGATCGATGTCGAGAACGCCATGATGGCGCATCCCGACGTCGCCGAGGCGGCCGTGATCGGCTTGCCCCATCCGAAATGGGACGAGCGGCCGCTCCTGATCGTCGTCAAGAAGCCCGGACGCGAACCTCAACCGTCGGAACTGCTGAATTTCCTCTCCGACAAGCTCGCCAAATGGCAATTGCCCGACGAGGTCGTCTTTGTCCCCGAGATTCCGCATGGCGGAACCGGCAAGATCCTCAAGACTCGGCTGCGCGAAATGTTCAAGGAGCATCGTCTGCCGAGCGCCTGAGAACGACTTGAAGGCGCCGTGTTTCGCGGCGCCACCAACATTCCTGGCGGCGATATAGTTTCAGGTCGTCCAGGAGGCGGGCGGGAATCGGACCGTTGCTTCGCGCGCGGCGGATCGCTTCGATCTGGCTTCGGATCAGCGCCGCGAAAAAATCGGCCTGGCCCACGGCCTCGGCGTAAAGCCGGGCCTCGGGAGTCCCATGAAACGCGGAATGACGGGGTGGGATGGGCCCGTCGTAGCGGCGCTCCAGCGCCGACATTGCCACCAACACATTTTTCGCGTGAAACATGCCCCCTCCATTCGGCTGTGCGAATGGAGATGGGACGCTCGTACGCTAATTCAATGGTGTTTGCGTAATTTTGCGTTAGAGCCAGCGCCACTGGCCGAGGACGCGGCCCTGGATATAGGCTTCGTCGATGGTGCGTTCGTAGGGATCGTACTTTGGGTTGTCGGAGGTGATTTTGACGCGGACCGGGTCGCTGTGCGGCAGCATTTGCACTCTTTTGACGACCAGTCCGAGCCCGTCCCACACCACGAAAATGCCCGGCGGGCTCGGCTTCCGGTCGCCGGTATCGACCAGGATGCGCTGGCCCGGCTGCAGCGCCGGCTCCATGCTGTCGCCCATGACGGTGATGATGCGCAGGTCGCTGGCGGGCGCGGTCGAGTAGGCGCGGATGATCGCGGTCGGGATCTGCCAGGTATCGACCACGGTCTCGGCCTCGCCGGTCAATCCCGCGCCGGCGCTGGCGCGGACATCGAGCTCCTCGATGCGGGTGAGGCGCTTGTCGTCCTCGCCGGGCTTGGCGCCGAGCAGGTGGGTCCCGGTGGCGTCGACCCCGGCGAGCGCGTAGAGCTCGGCCGGATCGGCGCCGGCCTTGGCGAAGATCGGCACCAGTTTCTGCGTCAGGTCGAGCGGCAGCAGCGGCTTGCGGTAGCGGTCCTCGTAATGCTGATACGAGCTGCCATGCTCCATGCCGAGCGCCTCCGCGACTTCGCGGATCGACAGCCCGGCCCGGCGCCTGATTTCCTTGAGGCGGCGCGAAACCGCGGATACGTCCCCTGCCATGGAATTGCAGTTTATCCCTTACGCATGAAACGCGCCATACGTTTTTTCCATTGGCAGATTTACCGTAATATGCGTATATAGCCGCCTCCCCAACCAAGAGAGGCGCCATGGTCCATTCCCTTGCCGAAATCGATGCCGACCCTGACCGGAACAAATCAGGAACATGCGCCGCGCCACTGGCTCTCGGCGGCAGCGAGGCGAGCTGCGCCTTCATTCTCGACGCCGAGACCGGGCACCGCTGCGCCGCCCCGGCGGTGGCCGGCTCGGTCTATTGCCGGCGCCATCGCGCGCTGTGCCTGGTGCGCCCGGAATCGCCCGAGGGCGGCCGCGTCATCCGGCAATTCGAGCGCGACGCCCGGCCCGGCGCCGCACCGCCCGCCGAGCTGGCCTTCCTCGCCAGCGTGCCGGTGCCCGAGGAGCTCGACAGCGCCGACGAGCCGCGCGACCTCGCCGGCTGCATCGACCTGGTGCCCCCAGGCGACGGGCGGGGCGACGAATGACCCGCCGCCGCATCGCCAAGGCCAGGCAATCCGCCGCCGGCGACGAATCCGGCCCGACCGCGGAGCGCGCGCGCCATGGCGCGGTCGAGCGGCTCGACCACGCCATCGCCGACGAGGCCGGGCGGCCGGCGCGGCCCTATCGCGGCCTCGACACGCTGACGCTGATGCTGCGGCGGGGCACGATCTCGCCCGGCATGTACCAGGCGGCGGAGGATTTCCGCGCGCTGTTCCATCGCGCCAGCCTCGACCCGCTGCGGGTGCCCGATCCGGCGCGGGTGCCGAGCGCGACCCGCGCCGCCGCGACGCCGCTGACGCACAGCCAGGCCGAGGCGCGCGCCGAAGTGGGGCGAGCGCTTGAGGCGCTCGGCGGCATGACCTCGCCCGCCGGCTCATGCGTCTGGCACGTGGTCGGGACCGAAACCTCGGTCAAGGACTGGGCGCAAGGCCGCGGCTGGGGCGGCCGCCCGGTCTCGCCCGAAACCGCGGCCGGGATCCTGGTCGGCGCGCTCGGCATGCTCCAGGCCTATTTCGGCTTGGGATAGTCGGATCGGGTTCTGCTTGATGGGAGCACCCGCAAAACCCCTCTCCGCCTTTGGGGCGGAGAGGGGTGAAGCTCAGAGAGGTGAAGTTGGTGAATCTACGCACATTACGTATTTTTCTCTTGACAAAGCCGGTCTCTTGTGCTATGAATTCCGCACAATGCGTAAAGCGTCGGTGGACTTTCCGCCGGCGCTTTTTTTGTTACACCCCGGAAACAAGCGTTGAGCGGAGCGCACGGGGATGGCGGACCGAGCGAACGCCAAAGATACGGTATGCCTGCTTCGCCAATATTCGTCGCGTGCCGTGACATGAGCTAAAAGCGAATTTAAGGCGCGGCGCTCGCGGTGCCACCTCTCTTTGTGTTATCCACAATCACGTGCGTGAGATTCTTCGGTAATTCGGACGCTTTACGTGTCCGAAAGGGTGACTGTTTTCTCCAATACTAGAAATAATGGCCGCATTCAGGTGCGCCTATCGCCACGGTGCCGCCATTATTATCGATAATTCATGCGTATTATTTGGACGGCGTCATGCGCCCCCGCCGTCGCCTCGCGTCGAGGGTCAGGACATGTCGGGGCCGGAAATGAGAGTGGACTATGCGCAAGTTACTATTGGGAACCGTCTCCCTGGTGGCGCTCGCCGGCGTGGCGGGCGCGGCCGATGCCCAAGGCCTCTTTGCCGGGCCGCCCGTGAACTGGAGCGGCCCCTATGTCGGCGCCGAAGGCGGTTACGGCTGGGGCCAATCGCGTCATAGCGACGCGACCGGCTTCGACAGCGGCGCGTTCGGCGCGAACGGCGGCACGTTCGGCGGCACCGCCGGCTACAACTGGCAGCTCGCCGGTCCGGTGGTCGTGGGCGTGGAGGGCGACATGGGCTGGACCGATATGGGCGGCTCGACCGCCGGCCCGTGCAGCGGCACGTGCGGCACGCATCTCTCCGATCTCGGCACCGCGCGCGGCCGTGTCGGCTATTCCTTCGGCACCATCATGCCCTACGCCACCGCCGGCCTGGCGTTCGGCGATCTTCATGGCAATGAAGGCGGCGCACCCGGCGCGAGCGGCGCCGGCGACACGTATCGCATCGGTTGGGCCGCTGGCGCCGGCGTCGAGGACGCGTTCGCGCCGCATTGGTCCGGCAAGCTCGAGTATCTACATGTCGATCTCGGCAACGGTCCGGTGTTCGACGACACTTTCGCCGGCGGCGGCACCGCGGCCCAGCATGTCGGTTTCGAGACCGACATGATCCGCGCCGGCATCAATTATCGATTTCTGGTAAGTACGGAAGCTTAGCCGCCGGCTTTGTTGCCACCGGTCTTTCTTGGGCAAAGCTCGGCGGACTTTCCGCCGGCGCCTTTTGATTGCGCGGGGAGCAAGGCATGACGCCGAAGCAGCAGATCTTTGTCCGCGAATACCTGATCGACCTCAACGCCACCCAGGCGGCACTGCGCGCCGGCTACAAGCACAGCTACGCGTGGTGCGCGCTCTTCGCTCTGTTCTCCGCGCCGGCCCGCGATCGCGGCGGCGGTGGCGCAGGGCATGGCGGATCGCGCCCGGCGCCTCGACATCGACGCCGACCGGGTGATGGACGAATGGGCCAAGGTTGGCTTTTCCAACATCGCCAAGCTGGCGATACTGGGGCAAGGACGGGGGTCGCGCTGCGCGACCATACCGAAGTGTCGGCGGACGACACCGCCGCCATCGCCGAATTGTCGCTCACCGGCAAGAATCGCGGCCGCATCAAAGAGCTCCACGACAAGCGCGCGGCGCTCGACGCGCTTGCCCGCCATCTCGGCCTGTTCCGGACGCGCAGCCAGCCTTTCGCCGGCGACTATTCCAACGCGCGGCAACGCCGCGCCCGCGCCGTCCTTAAGGAGCGCATCGAGCAGGTGCTCAAGCGCGACGGCAATTACGGCGAGCCGGAGGGCGAGGATTGAGTAGGGTTTCGCGCTCGTTAACGTCTGCCGAATGGACGCGGCGC
>CAVSQC010000015.1:0-72535 GCA_963729845.1 uncultured Alphaproteobacteria bacterium | reverse complement strand
CCGATGTTTCACGTCAACGCGTGGGGGTGCCCTATAGCGCGGCTTATGCCGGCTCGAAGCTGGTCATGCCGGGACCGAAGCTTGACGGCGCCAGTATTTGCGAACTGATCGAGCAGGAAAGCGTCACTATCGGCCTCGGGGTGCCGACCGTATGGCTCGAATTGCCTGAACTACCTGGAGCAGACCGGTAAGAGCTCGATACCGTCAACCGCGTTCTCTCGGCGGGTCCGCCGAGCCCCTCGCCATGATCAAGACCTTCGCCGAAAAATATAACGTGAGTTCCTTCAGGCTGGGGCATGACCGAGATGAGCCCGCTGGGCCCGTCTGCCGGCTTAAGCGTAAGCACCTGACGCTCGACCTCGAGGCGCAGCACGCCGTTCGCGCTCGCCAGGGCATTCCCGTATGCAACGTCGAGTGCAAGGTCGTTGGCGATTGACGGCAAGATCGCGCCGCATGACGGTGTCACGCGCGGCGAACTTTATGTGCGCGGCCCGTGGATCGTCGCGGCTACTACAACGACGAACCGGCGACCAAGGCGGCGCTCGACAAGGACGGCTGGTTCAAGACCGGCGACGTCGTGGTGATCGACCCGGAGGGCTACATTCAGATCGTCAACCGCAGCAAGGACGTCATCAAGTCGGGCGGCGAATGGATCAGCTCGATCGATGTCGAGAACGCCATGATGGCGCATCCCGACGTCGCCGAGGCGGCCGTGATCGGCTTGCCCCATCCGAAATGGGACGAGCGGCCGCTCCTGATCGTCGTCAAGAAGCCCGGACGCGAACCCCAACCGTCGGAACTGCTGAATTTCCTCTCCGACAAGCTCGCCAAATGGCAATTGCCCGACGAGGTCGTCTTTGTCCCCGAATTCCGCATGGCGGGACCGGCAAGATCTCTAGACTTCGGCTGCGCGAAATGTTCAAGGAGCATCGTCTGCCGAGCGCCTGAGAACGGCTTGAAGGCGCCGTGTTTCGCGGCGCCACCAACATTCCTGGCGGCGATATAGTTTCAGGTCGTCCAGGAGGCGGGCGGGAATCGGACCGTTGCGTCGCGCGCGGCGGATCGCTTCGATCTGGCTTCGGATCAGCGCCGCGAAAAAATCGGCTTGGCCCAGAGTCTCGGCATAGAGCCGGGCCTCGGGGGTCCCATGAAACGCGGAATGACGGAGTGGGATGGGCCCGTCGTAGCGGCGCTCCAGCGCCGACAATGCCGCCAAGACATTTTTTGCCTGAGCCATGCCCCCTCCATTCGGCTGTGCGAATGGAGATGGGACACCCGTACGCTAATTCAATGGTGTTTGCGTAATTTTGCGTTAGAGCCAGCGCCACTGGCCGAGGACGCGGCCCTGGATATAGGCTTCGTCGATGGTGCGTTCGTAGGGATCGTACTTTGGGTTGTCGGAGGTGATTTTGACGCGGACCGGGTCGCTGTGCGGCAGCATTTGCACTCTTTTGACGACCAGCCCGAGCCCGTCCCACACCACGAAAATGCCCGGCGGGCTCGGCTTCCGGTCGCCGGTATCGACCAGGATGCGCTGGCCCGGCTGCAGCGCCGGCTCCATGCTGTCGCCCATGACGGTGATGATGCGCAGGTCGCTGGCGGGCGCGGTCGAGTAGGCGCGGATGATCGCGGTCGGGATCTGCCAGGTATCGACCACGGTCTCGGCCTCGCCGGTCAATCCCGCGCCGGCGCTGGCGCGGACATCGAGCTCCTCGATGCGGGTGAGGCGCTTGTCGTCCTCGCCGGGCTTGGCGCCGAGCAGATGGGTGCCGGTGGCGTCGACTCCGGCGAGCGCGTAGAGCTCGGCCGGATCGGCGCCGGCCTTGGCGAAGATCGGCACGAGTTTCTGCGTCAGGTCGAGCGGCAGCAGCGGCTTGCGGTAGCGGTCCTCGTAATGCTGATACGAGCTGCCATGCTCCATGCCGAGCGCCTCCGCGACTTCGCGGATCGACAGCCCGGCCCGGCGCCTGATTTCCTTGAGGCGGCGCGAAACCGCGGATACGTCCCCTGCCATGGAATTGCAGTTTATCCCTTACGCATGAAACGCGCCATACGTTTTTTCCATTGACAAATTCACCGTAATATGCGTATATGGCCGCCTCCCAACCAAGAGAGGCGCCATGGTCCATTCCCTTGCCGCGATCGATGCCGACCCTGACGGGAACAAATCAGAAACATACACCGCGCCGCCGGCCCTCGGCGGCAGCGAGGCGGGCTGCGCCTTCATTCTCGACGCCGACACCGGGCACCGCTGCGGCGCCCCGGCGGTCGCCGGCTCGGTCTATTGCCGCCGCCATCGCGCGCTTTGCCTGGTGCGCCCGGAATCGCCCGAGGGCGGCAGCGTCATTCGGCAGTTCGAGCGCGACGCCCGGCCCGGCGCGGTGCCGCCCGCCGAGCTGGCCCATCTCGCCAGCGTGCCGGTGCCCGAGGAGCTCGACAGCGCCGACGAGCCGCGCGACCTCGCCGGCTGCATCGACCTGGTGCCCCAAGGCGACGAGCGGGGCGACGAATGACCCGCCGCCGCATCGCCAAGAGCAGGCACGCCGCTGCCGGCGACGAATCCGGCCCGACCGCGGAGCGCGCGCGGCATGGCGCGATTGAGCGGCTCGACCACGCCATCGCCGACGAGGCCGGGCGGCCGGCGCGGCCCTATCGCGGCCTCGACACGCTGACGCTGATGCTGCGGCGGGGCACGATCTCGCCCGGCATGTACCAGGCGGCGGAGGACTTCCGCGCGCTGTTCCATCGCGCCAGCCTCGATCCGTTGCGGGTGCCCGATCCGGCGCGGGTGCCGAGTGGAAGCCGCGCCGCCGCGACGCCGCTGACGCACAGCCAGGCCGAGGCCCGCGCCAAAGTGTGGGCGGCGCTCGAGGCGCTCGGCGGCATGGCCTCGCCCGCCGGCTCCTGCGTCTGGCACGTGGTCGGGACCGAAACCTCGGTCAAGGATTGGGCGCAAGGCCGCGGCTGGGGCGGGCGCCCGGTCTCGCCCGAAACCGCCGCCGGGATCCTGGTCGGCGCGCTCGGCATGCTCCAAGCCTATTTCGGCTTGGGGATAGTTGGATCGCGATCTGCTTGATGGGAGCAACCCGCAAAACCCCTCTCCGCCCTTGGGGGCGGAGAGGGCGGGGTGAGGTGGGGGAATTGCCGAGGAAGCCCACCTCACCCAACCTCTCCTCCCAATGGGAGGAGAGGGGTGGAAGTTGTGTGGAATAATTTACGCACATTCCGTATTTTTCGCTTGACAAAGCCGGTCTCTTGTGCTATGAAATCCGCACAATGCGTAGAGCGTCGGTGGATTTTTCCGCCGGCGCTTTTTTGTTACGGCCGGAAACAAGTGTTGAATGGCCGCGCGGGGATGGCGGAACGGGCGAACGCCAAAGATACGGTATGCCTGCTTCGCCAATATTCGTTGCGTGCCGCGACATGAGCTAAAAGCGATTTTAAGGCGCGGCGCTCACGGTGCCACCTCTCTTTGTGTTATCCACAATCACGTGCGTAAGATTCTTCGGTAATTCGGACGTTTTACGTTGTCCGAAAGGGTGACTGTTTTGTCCAATACTACAAATAATGGCCGCTTTTCGGCGCGCCTATCGCCACGATGCCGCCATTATCATCGATAATTCATGCGTATTATTTGGACGGCGTCATGCGCCCCCGCCGTCGCCTCGCGTCGAGGGTCAGGACATGTCGGGGCCGGAAATGAGAGTGGACTATGCGCAAGTTACTATTGGGAACCGTCGCCCTGGTGGCGCTCGCCGGCATGGCGGGCGCGGCCGATGCCCAAGGCCTCTTTGCCGGGCCGCCGGTGAATTGGAGCGGCCCCTATGTCGGCGCCGAAGGCGGTTACGGCTGGGGCCAATCGCGTCATAGCGACGCGACCGGCTTCGACAGCGGCGCGTTCGGCGCGAACGGCGGCACGTTCGGCGGCACCGCCGGCTACAACTGGCAGCTCGCCGGTCCGGTGGTCGTGGGCGTGGAGGGCGACATGGGCTGGGCCGATATGGGCGGGTCAACCGCCGGCCCGTGCAGCGGCACGTGCGGCACGCATCTTTCCGATCTCGGCACCGCGCGCGGCCGTGTCGGCTATTCC
Organism: uncultured Alphaproteobacteria bacterium; assembly: GCA_963729845.1. Lineage (GTDB taxonomy): Bacteria > Pseudomonadota > Alphaproteobacteria > ATCC43930 > CGMCC-115725 > JAATGI01. The sequence continues at coordinate 68,445 of CAVSQC010000015.1, read as the reverse complement.
TTCGGCACCATCATGCCCTATGCCACCGCCGGCCTCGCGTTCGGCGATCTTCACGGCAGTGAGGGCGGCGCGCCCGGCGCGAGCGGCGCCGGCGACACGTATCGCATCGGTTGGGCCGCTGGCGCCGGCGTCGAGGACGCGTTCGCGCCGCATTGGTCGGCAAGCTCGAGTATCTGCACGTCGATCTCGGCAACGGCCCGGTGTTCGACGACACCTTCACCGGCGGCGGCACCGCGGCCCAGCATGTCGGTTTCGAGACCGACATGATCCGCGCCGGCATCAATTATCGATTCTGGTAAGCGCGGACGTGACGGCCGGCGGCTTCAGTGCCGCCGGCCTTTCTTAAATGAGGCGCCGGTGGATTTTTCCGCCGGCGCTTTTTTATTGCGCCGGGAGCATGGCATGACGCCAAGGCACAAAATTTTTGTCCGCGAGTACCTGATCGACCTCAACGCCACCCAGGCGGCGTTGCGCGCCGGCTACAAGCACAGCTACGCGCGGCGCGCCTGCTTCGTGCTGTTGCGCCGGCCCGCGATCGCGGCGGCGGTGGCGCAGGGCATGGCGGATCGCGCCCGCCGCCTCGACATCGACGCCGACCGGGTGATGGACGAATGGGCCAAAGTTGGCTTTTCCAACATCGCCAAGCTCGCGATTTGGGGCAAGGACGGCGTCGCGCTGCGCGACCACACCGAAGTATCGGCGGACGACACCGCCGCCATCGCCGAATTGTCGCTCACCGGCAAGAATCGCGGCCGCATCAAGCTCCACGACAAGCGCGCGGCGCTCGACGCGCTCGCCCGCCATCTTGGCCTGTTCCGGACGCGCAGCCAGCCATTCGCCGGCGACTATTCCAACGCGCAACAGCGCCGCGCCCGCGCCGTCCTCAAGGAGCGTATCGAGCACGTGCTGAAGCGCGACGGCAATTACGGCGAGCCGGACAAGGAAGATTGAGGAAGGTTTCGCGTCCGCTCACGCTCGCCGAATGGACGCGGCGCGCCGCGACAGACTTAGATGAGTCCCATGCTTCGCGCGCGCAAAATCGCGATTACCTGCGGCCTCATCGGCGCGCTGATCGTCATGCCGCCGTTCCTAGTGGCGTTCGCCATCGTCGATCCCCACGGCCGGGGATGACCGGTCTCTCTCTCGATTTTCCACGACATTTCGGCTCTCTCGAATCAACCCCCTCACCCTTCCCTCTCCCCCCATTGCGGGGAGAGGGTTGCGAGAGCTTAGCGAGGCGAAGCCGAGCTTAGCGATAGCTGGGTGAGGGGTGTCGGGCCGAAACGGTGCCAACGCAATTTACAAAATTGACGTACGCTTTCTGCTTGACAAAATCGGAGAGATGTGGTATAGAAATGTCATCATGAGAATTCCGCCCCGGGGAGCCTGGCTCCGCCGGGGCTTTTTGTTGCCGGCGCGAGGCGGCCAGGATGTCGGACGAGCCGCGCGCCGGAGAATTTGAAAGAGCTGCGCCGGCTGATCCGTCAGCAGACCGACGAGCAGCGGGACGAAATCCAAGGCGGGCTCGACGCCGGCGACCGTAACTCGCTGGACCATGATTGGCGCACCGAGGCGCGGCCGGAGCAATTGCCGCCGCCGGGCGATTGGCGCGTCTGGCTGCTGCTGGCGGGACGCGGCTTCGGCAAGACGCGCGCCGGCGCCGAATGGGTGCGCGAGCAGGTCGAGGACGGAAATGCGCGGGCGCATCGCCCTGGTGGCGCCGACCGCGGCCGACGCGCGCGACGTGATGATCGAGGGCGAAAGCGGCATGCTCGCCGATGACGCCCGACCGGGCCCGGCCGCTCTACGAACCGTCGAAGCGCCGCCTCACCTGGCCCAACGGCGCGATCGCCACCGCCTATTCCGCCGACGAGCCGGACCGGCTGCGCGGGCCGCAGCACGACGCCGCCTGGTGCGACGAGCTGGCGGTCGTGGCGGCACGATGCCGGCGTGGGACATGCTGATGTTCGGGCTGCGCCTCGGCGGCGATCCGCGCTGCGTCGTCACCACCACGCCGAAGCCGGTGCGCCTGCTGCGCAGCGCTCGGCGCCGGACCCGACCGTGGCGCTGACCCGCGGCACCGACCTTCGAGAACCGCGCCAACCTGGCGCCGGCGTTTCTCGCCTCGATCGTGCAAGCGCTACGAGGGCACGCGGCTCGGCCGGCAGGAACTCGCGGCGGAGCTGCTGGAGGACGTGCCGGGCGCGCTGTGGTCGCGCGATGTCATCGAGCGCGGCGCGCGTGCCGGTGGCGCCGGCGCTGGCGCCGCATCGTCGTCGCGATCGACCCCGCCGTCACCACCGGCGAGGACGCCGACGAGACCGGCATCGTGGTCGCGGGCATCGGCGAGGACGGGCACGGCTATGTGCTCGACGATCTCTCCGGCCGCTACGCGCCGCACGAATGGGCGCGCCGCGCGGTCGACGCCTATCAAGGGGCACCAGGCCGACCGGATCGTCGCCGAGGCGAACAACGGCGGCGATATGGTCGAGGTCGACGCTGCGCGTCGTCGACCCCAACGCCGCGTTCACGCGCGGTCCGCGCCAGCCGCGGCAAGGCGGTCGCGCGCCGAGCCGGTGGCGGCGCTTTACGAGCAGGGCCGCGTCCATCATGTCGGGCGCGTTCCCGGCGCTCGAGGATCAGATGTGCGAGTTCACCGCCGACTAGCCGCCGCGCGCGGGGCCAGTCGCCCGACCGCGTCGACGCGCTGGTGTGGGCGATCACCGATCTGATGATCGCGCAAAACGGCACCGGGATTCTCGACTACTACCGCGGCCTGGTGCGGGAACGCTCGCAATAGTGCCCTCTTAATAAACGATCCCTCTCCTCCCTTCAGGGAGGAGAGGGCGGGGTGAAGTGGGCTATGCGCCGAACCAACCCACCTCACCCTCCCATCGCTTCGCGATCGAGCCCGGCCCTCTCCCCCAATGGGCGGAGAGTGAATGACATTTCGACGTTTGAACGAGGAACATGATGCCTCCAGGCGGTACCGCGACACCGATTGCGCCGGGACTGGTCGCGCGGGCGCGCGACGGCCTGCGCTACATCATCAGCGGCGTCACGCCCTCGACCTGGTTCGGCCCGTTCCAGCCGCTGGCGCCGCAAGCGCCGCCCGAGGTGGCGGGCCGCCAGTTCGATTATCCGGTCGGCTACAATCTCGAGACGCGGCCGCGCGCGGACGAGCCGATCTCGTTCCACCAGCTGCGCGCGCTCGCCGATTCCTGCGACCTGGTGCGCACCGTGACGATCACCGCAGAAGAATACCTGCCAGGCACCGGTTCCGCGCCGTCCACCGCCAGTCAACCGCGCGTGGGCTACGCCCCGAATCTCGATGCGGCCGCTGTCGGAGTGAATTGTCGCCGATCATTTTCGAGCCGCCCGCCGCGTTGCTGGCCGCGCAAAGCGCGGGAAGTTTCGGCTCGCCCAGCGACGGCAGCGGCGTCGCCTCGAACGGCGGTTCGCAAATCTGGATCGCGGCATCCCCCGCCAACGCCGATCAAACCTGGGGCGGCTGTCAGGTATGGCTCTCGTTCGACAACACGACGTATGCGCAGATCGGCGCGATCTCATCGCGCGCCAACCGGGGTGTATTGACGGCAAGCCTCGCCGCGCCGCCGGGCGGCAATCCCGACACCGCGGATACGCTCGGCGTCGATCTGTCGATGAGCGGCGGATCACTGCCGACCGGTTCCGACGCCGACGCGCAGGCCGGGCGCACGCTCTGCTACGTTGACGGGGAATTGATCGCGTTCGGGCTGGCGACGCCGACAACGGGCGATGCCTACCACCTGACCGACCTGTACCGCGCGCTCTACGGCAGTTCCGGCGCCGCCCATGCGAGTGGCGCACCCTTCGTGTTCCTCGACGACAGCATCTTCAAATACAACCTGCCGTCCAGTTACGCGGGACAGACTCTCTATTTCAAATTTCCCTCTTTCAACGCGTTTGGCGGCGGGATTTAAGATCTGTCGTCGCTGACCGCCGTGAGCTATACGCCCGCGGCCGGTGTCGTTCCGGCCGGGGCGATCACGGGCGGGGACGCGACGGTTTCGACGTCCGGGATCATCACGCTGGCCAATACGGGAGTCGCGGCGGGATCGTATACGTACGGGTCCTTCACCGCCGATGCCAAGGGGCGATTGACGGCGGCGTCGAGCGGCGCCACGCCGCTCCTTCCCGCGAACAATTTGTCGGATGTGGCCAATGTCGCGACCGCGCGCGGAAATTTGGCCGGGGCGAAGAGCGGCGCCAACGGCGACATAACCTCGCTTACCGGATTGACGACGGCGCTCGCGGTGTCGCAGGGCGGTACCGGTCAGTCGTCATTCATCGACGGACAATTGCTGATCGGCGACAGCTCGACGAACGGGTTGGACAAGGCGAGCCTGACCGCCGGGTCGAACATTTCGATCACCAATGGCCACGGCACGATTTCGATCGCGGCGACGGTGCCGGCCGCCGCGAACCCCACGGCAACAGCCGGCCCCTCCGCGGTCAACGGCTCGGCGACGACATTCATGCGGAGCGACGCGGCACCTTCTATTCAGAAGGCGAGCAGCAGTCAGTTCGGCATCGTCGAGGTGGACAACACGACCATCAAGGCGGCGAGTGGCGTCATATCCGTCGGCTCGCTTCTCGGCAATGCCGTGAACAATATTCCGGTAAACAACCCAACCGGAACGACATCCGCCAGCATGGTCATGATGGGGTGCGGCCAAACATTCACGCCCGCGCGCTCGGGAAATTTATTCCTGCTGTTCTCGACGCGTATGTTTAGCTCGGTCGTCGGCGACGAACTATTGGTCCAGATGAGCTATGGAACCGGAACCCCGCCCGCCAACGGGGCGGCGGTAACCGGTACCCAAGCGGGGCCGCGCATGTCGGCTATCGCCGTGTCGACAGGCGGGACCGGTGCCCCGCAGGACATGATACCCGCGATTCTGACTGGGTTATCCGTCGGCACGACCTATTGGTTCGACGCAGCGGTGGAGCGTTCCGCCGGCTCTGGGACCGTTGGCCTCTCGCAACCGAATTTTACGATCCTCGAAATGTGACGGGCAGAACCACATGACGCGGCACATCGGCTGACGGATCGGCGATGACTGAACGCATCCCGACCGCGGATTCAATTTCCACCGCGCCGCTTCGCGCGGACAAAAGCACGACGCCGCTGCGCTTGCACGAAGCGGTCTGCGCGGAGCGCTACGCCAATCTCCTGACGATGCTCGAATCCACCATGCGGCGTGTCGGCCGGTTGGAGGTGCTCGTGGTCATCGTCGCGGGATCCGTCATTTGCGGCATGGGCGGGATAATTTTTACGCTGGCGTTGAAGCTCGGCACGCACTGAAGACCCCTTTCTCCATCGCCATCAACCAGCCGCCCGCGAGGCGGCTTTTTTTATGAGGAGATGACCATGCTGAACCTTCTGTTGGCACGCGCCAAGGAGCCGTCGTCCTATGCCGGACTCGCAACCTTGCTGGGCTTGGCGGGGGTATCGATCGCGCCTCCGGAATGGCAGGCGATCGTCGGCGTCCTGACCGCGATCGCGAGCCTCGTCGCGATCGTGCTGCCCGAAGCCGGCGGCGCCTCGTCGCCGCCCGCCAATTCCTGAACACAAGCGGTCAAGGAGGGTCCCATGAAGCGGTTGCCCGAATATCTGCTCGTCGCCGGCATCGCGTTGCCGCTGACGTTGGTCACGGCATGTGCCCAAATTTCGTCGGCGGTAAGCACGGCGTCGGCTGACGCCCCGGAAGTCGCGTCCGCTCTCGAGACGATCTGCAACAATCTCGTGCCGGCCGCCGAGGCGACCGCCAACATGCTTGCAAAGGGCGGAGCCGCGGCCACTATTCGGTCGGCCGAGACCAATTACGTGACGCCGGCCTGCGCCGCCGCGAAGACGGCGGCGACTGCCGTCGACAGCGGTTGGCTGGCCAACGTGGTCGCCAGCTTGGTCACGACCGCGGCCAACGGCACGTCGGGCACGGCGACGCAAAATGGGGGAAACTGAGATGCGGCGGTTCGCGCTTCTGGGCTTGTTGTTCCTCGCAGGTTGCGCCGCGCCGGCGCCGATCACCACGATATCGGCGTCGCAACAGGCGGTGACGGCAATCGAGCTCGAGTACGTCAACAAATTCCTCGTCCCGGCCGCGGCCTACGACCTCATGCCGCGATGCCCGCAACCGCAAGGCGCGGCCTGCAGCGACTCCGCCGTCGTCGCCACGTTGCGGGACACGCGAGTCAAGCTGCACAACACGATCTATGCGCTGCGCGATTTTTCCGACGCATCGCCGCAGGCCGACGCGACGGCACTGATCGCCAATGCGCGCAAGGAACTGAGCGCCGCCGAGGCGCTCGTACCGGCGGTGCCGACAGACAAGCCATGACCCTGAGCCTGACGATTTTGGGGCTGCTGGCGCGCTATCTGCCGCTGGCCATTCAAGTGGTGCAGGCCGGGCTCGCCAGTTTCGAGGCGATTCACGCCGCCGCCGGCGACATCCAAGCGAGCGCCGCCAACCCCACCGACGCGGACCGTGCCGCCGCCGAAGCGCAGATCGCGAAGCTCGAGGCGCTGCTCGCCACCGATCCGGCATGATCTTGGGAAATTGGTCGGAGTGATAGGATTTGAACCTACGGCCCCCGCCTCCCGAAAGCGGTGCTCTACCAGGCTGAGCTACACTCCGGCCGGCGCGCGATATACCGCCTTATCGACCAGGCGGCAACCGCAATCGGCGACCCGTCAATAATCAGGCGGCCTCAATGCCCACGGGCAAGGCAGAAATCGATCGCCTCCAGGAGCGCGCGCTTCTCGGGACAGTCGCGGAACGCTCCCAAGGCCCGACGCGCCAATTCGCCATAGTGATTGGCGCGATCCCACGTCGCAAAGAGGCAATCGTGCCGGTTCATCAACTCGATGGCACGGGCCAGATCGCCGTCGTGCTGATCCTGATCCTCGAGGGTGCGCCGCCAGAACGCGCGCTCGGTTTCGTTGCCGGCGCGATAGGCCAGGACCACCGGCAGCGTGATCTTGCCGTCGCGGAAATCGTCGCCGATCGATTTGCCCAATTCGGTCTCGCGCGCGGAATAATCCAACATGTCGTCGATGAGCTGGAACGCGACGCCCAGATTGCGGCCGAACGTGTCGAGCACCGCCTCTTCCTCGTCGGAGCGCTCGCCGAGCACCGCGCCGATCCGGCACGCGGCCGCGAACAGTTCCGCCGTCTTGTCGCTGATGACGCGAAGGTAGGCGTCTTCGTCGGTGGTCATGTCGTTGGATGTCATCAACTGCAACACTTCGCCTTCGGCGATCACGGCGGACGCGCGCGACAGGATTTTCAGCACCCGCGGCGACCCGTCCTCGACCATCAGCTCGAACGCGCGACTGAACAGGAAATCGCCGACCAGCACGGACGGCTTGTTGCCCCAAACCGCGTTGGCCGTGGCAAGACCGCGGCGCAGATTGCTTGAATCGACGACGTCGTCATGCAGCAGCGTCGCGGTATGAATGAATTCGACGGCGGCGGCGAGCGCGACATGCCGCTCGCCCACGTAGCCGCATAGGCGCGACGTCGCCAGCGTCAGCATCGGGCGCAGCCGCTTCCCGCCAGCCGCGACAATGTGACCGGCCAATTGCGGTATGAGCGCGACCGGACTGTGCATGCGGTCGACAATCAGGCGATTGACCCGCGCGAGGTCGCCCTTCAGCAGGGTGGTCAGGTTGTCCAGAGAAGCTTGGGGCTTCGCCTGCTGGTCGCCGGTACTGACAGGCAGCGCCACGCCGAACTCCACGGTTTTGCGCCGCCTTGCTTGACGGCATGGTGATCCGGCGCGAGCATAGGCCGGTCTGGCGATGGGTCAAGTCCGGCCCCCGCCGCGACACCGCCTGCCACGAGCGCCGGATGAAAGAACTCACCCGCAGCAACGATCTGGTTTTTCTGTCCTGGGCCCGGACCTACTTGGCCGATTCGGGCATCGCGACTCTCGTGCTCGATGGGCACACCAGCATGATCGAGGGCAGTATCGGCGCAATTCAGCGACGCCTGATGGTCGCCGATCGCGATCACGAGCGCGCCGTGACATTGTTGCGCGAGGCGACCGAGCCGCCGGCATGACGGCTTCCGTGACCGCAGCGCCACGACAACGGAAGATTTTCTGCTGGATGGTCGCGTTCGCCTGCGACAGCCGGCGCATGGCTACCGCGCGGCGATCGACCCGGTATTTCTGGCCGCGGCGATCCCGGCCATAACGGGGGAGGCGATCCTCGACTTGGGGTGCGGCGTCGGCGCCGCGTCACTATGCCTTGCCGTTCGCGTCGACGGATGCCGCCTGGTGGGAATCGAATCCGACCGCGAACTGGTTCGTCTCGGCGGCGACAACGTCGTGCATAACGGGCTCTCGGACCGAGTGATGGTTCTGGGCGGCGATCTGCTGCGTCCGCCGCAGCGGCTCGAGCCCGAAAGTTTTGCTCATGTGATGGCGAATCCGCCGTATCTGCCCGCCGGTGCGGCGACACCGTCCCCGCTCGGCGCAAAGGCCCGCGCCAATATCGAGGGAGAGGCGGATCTCGGCGCCTGGGTTCGGTTTGCACTGACGATGGCGCGCGCCAAAGGCACCGTGACGTTCATTCACCGCGCCGACCGCCTCGAAAGCCTGCTGGCCCTGCTGACCGGCCGTGCCGGCCAAATCGTTGTGTTTCCGTTATGGGCGGGCATCGGCAAGGATGCCAAGCGCGTCATTGTTCGCGCCCGTAAAGGCATCGCCTCCCCTACCCGCATTGCTTCCGGCCTCGTTCTCCACGAGGCCGACGGCCGCTTTACCGAGGCGGCTCAATCCGTGCTGCGCCACGGCGCAGCCCTTCCCATCGGTATTCCCCCCGTTTAACCCCTTATTCGGCGGCAGTCCGCGCCGCAACCTCCAGCGCTTCCTCCATCGATTCCCGCCGCAACCGCGCCCACAGCCAATAGAGCAAGCACAGCCCCGCCCCGCACGCCACCGTGACCTGCAAGCCCAAAAACGACGATATCCAGCCCATCAAAAGCGCGTTGACGGACGGTCCGGCGCGGAACACCACGCCGTAAAGCCCCATCACGCGGCCGCGCTTTTCGGGATCGACCACCGTTTGGACCAAGGTTTGCGCCGCGATCCCGGTCGAGATCATCGCGAAGCCCGCGAAAAAGAGCGCAATCAGGGCGACCCAATAGTTCCTGCTGGCCGCGAACGTTAAGATCGCCAGCGCCATGACCAAGGTGTGGGTCACAATCAGATTGGTCAGCCCGCGGATCCCCTCGCGGCGAACCATCCACAGGCCCCCCATCATGGCGCCGATGCCGGTCGTCGCCGTGAGCCAAGCGAGGCCTTGTGGCCCGCGCTGGAACACGGCGTCGGCGAATCCCGGAAACAAATCCACAAAGCCGCGGGCACTGAAGGCCGTCAGCGTAAACAGCAACATAATTTGACCGATTCCGGGATGGCGGATGGCGTAGGAGTAGCCTTCGACCGTGTAGCTCAGCATGCGCTGACGCCGGGCCGGCGGTAACGGCGGGATGTCGCGCAGCCGCATCAGCGCGACGATAAAGGCGACATAGCTCAGCGCATTGAGGACAAAGGCCATGGCGACGCCACTGTTGGCGATCACCACGCCGGCAACCGCGGGGCCGATAAAGCGCGCGGTATTAAAGACCAGCGAATTAAGCGCGACCGCTGAGCCGAGGAGCGGCGGCGGGACCAGATTCGATACGAGGGCCAATCGCGCGGGCTGATTGAGCGCGTTCGCGGATCCCAAAGCCAGCGCCAACACAAACAGGCCGATGATCGTGATCGTGCCGGTGTAGGTAAGGACCGCCAGCACCGCGGCAACAGCCAGCGTGGCCACTTGCGACCACCAGATCATCCGGACCCGGTTGTTCCGGTCGGCGAGGCTGCCGGCCAGCGGGCTGAGAAAGAAGGTCGGCGCGGTGGTGGCGACGGCGATCACGCCGAGCCAGGTCGTGGAGTGGGATAGCTGCCAGGCCAGCCAGCCGATCGCGACGCGCTGCAGCCAGGTGCCAATCAGGGAGATCGAGTTACCGATCGTATAGGCGCGGTAGTTCGGCTCCCCCAGAGCGCGCAGGGCATTCTCGAAGCCGCCCATCGGCAATCCCACTCCCAGAGACCAATTTCCCGACCATTAATGAGTGGCCGTTCGGTTGTATGCCACAGAATGTTAGCAAACTAGCGGCGAGGCAATTTACAAATTCGTGCTTGGCCGCTATCCATCCGGCCCAGAAAATGCGTGGCGCTACATGGCTATGCGCGGGACGCGGGGATGCTTCGTGCCCCGGAGGCCTACCCACGACGAGCCGGACTTTCCTATAATGGGTGGGTTTTAGGGATTGGCGGCGTCGGCTGAGCGGTGCCGCCGGGGCGAAAGGTTGGAAATGAAGCGCGTATGGATTGCGGGCGCCCTGTTGGTGGTATTGGCTGCCGGCGGCTATGGTTACCAGGCGCTGGTCGCGAGCGACGCCCGTTCCCAAACTCGGCCGAATTCGCCGGGCGGCCCGCCCGCCGTGCCCGTGATCGTCGTACCGGTCAAGGTGCAGCCAATGCCGGTGCAGTTCGATGCGGTCGGCACGGTCCAAACCATCGCGTCGGTATCCGTGCGATCCCGTGTTGACGGCGAGATTTCCGGGGTTTTCGTCAAGGACGGTCAAGCCGTGAAGGCGGGCCAGGTCATCCTGACGATCGATCCGAGATTTCAGCAGGCGCAACTCGACCTAGCGCAAGCCAATCTCGCACGGGACCATGCGCAGCAGGCCAACGCCTTTCGCGACGTCAACCGCTATAAACCGTTGGCAAAGCAGGAATTCGTATCGCGCCAGCAGCTCGACACCTCAACCACCACCGCCCAATCGGCGTCGGCGGCGGTGAAGGCCGACGAGGCCGCCGTCGAAAGCGCGCAGGTAACGCTGAGCTACTTCACCATCAAGGCGGCTATCGACGGCCGCATCGGTTACGTCAATCAAAAGATCGGCAACGATATAAAGGCCAATGACGTGCCCTTGGCGACGATCAATCAGATGAAGCCGATCTATGTCAGCTTCCCCTTGCCGCAGGCGGACCTGCCGCCCGTGCGCAACGCGATGGCGGAAGGGCCGGTCAAGGTCTTGGCAACGCCGGTCGGCGCTTCGGGCAAGCCGGAGCAAGGCCTGTTGTCCTTCTTCGAAAACAGCATCGATCCGTTCGACGGGAACGATTTTGGTGCGGGCGACCTTCGACAATCCGAACGAAGTGCTGTGGCCCGGCCAGTTTTGCAATGTCACGGTGGATCTGTCGGTTCAGAGCGATGCTCTGACAGTGCCGTCGGCGGCGGTTCAAGTCGGGCAAACCGGCGATTACGTGTACGTGATCACGCCGGACAACAAAGCCGAATATCGCACCGTGACGGTGAGTTGGACGATCGAGGGTACCAGCGTGATTTCGAAAGGACTGTCGGCCGGCGAGCGCATCGTCATCGACGGGTTGCTGCGCGTCACCAATGGCAGCCGTGTCACGATACGCGGTACCGAGGGCGCTCCGAAACCGGATAAGTCCTCATGACGCTGCCCGAATTGTGCATCCGTCGTCCAGTGATGACGACGTTGTTGATGTTGGCTTTCGTCGTTTTTGGAATGTTCAGCTATCGGTTGCTTCCCGTGGCGGCGCTGCCGCGGGTCGATTTTCCGACACTCTTCATTACGGCTTCGCTGCCGGGCGCCAGCCCGGACACCATGGCCTCGGCGGTGGCGACGCCGCTCGAAAAGGCGTTTTCCAATATCGCCGGCATCGATTCGATGGTCTCGACCAGCGGTCAAGGCGCGACCGCGATCACCATGCAATTCGAATTGGACCGCAATATCGACGGCGCCGCTCTAGACGTCGAATCGGAAATATCCGCGGCCGAACGCTACTTGCCGCCGCAATTGCCGGCTCCGCCGAGTTTCATCAAGCTGAACCCGGCCGACCAGCCGGTCATGAATTTGGCTCTCGTATCGGACACCATGCCGCTTTACGCCATGGACGAGTACGCCGAGACGTTGATGGCGCAGCGCATTTCGATGTTGCCCGGCGTTTCCCAAGTCCAGGTCTATGGCGCGCAGAAATTCGCCGTGCGCATTCAGGCTAATCCCGAGGCGCTCGCGGCCAAGGGCCTGTCGTTCGACGATTTGATGAACGCCGTTTCCGCGGCCAATACGATCACACCGGTCGGCCAGCTCAACGGTACGCATATCGGCTATACGCTCGAAGCCAACGATCAGCTGGCGAAGGCCAAGGATTACAAGCCGATCGTCGTTGCCTATCGCAACGGCGCGCCGGTGCGCGTCAGCGACGTCGCGAAGGTCGTCGACAGCGCGGAGAACAATCTCGTTGCCGGTTGGTACGACGGAAAACGGTCGATCATTCTCGCGATTTTCCGCCAGCCCGATGCGAACACGGTCGAGGTCGTCGACAGCGTCAAGGCATTGTTGCCGGAATTCCGGTTGCAGATTCCGCCGTCTGTCGAAGTCAAAATGCTGGTCGATCGCTCGATCTCGATCCGCAATTCGGTGAGCGATGTGCAATTCACCCTGATGCTCACCGTCTTCCTGGTCGTGATGGTGATTTTCGTTTTCCTGCGCAACGTCACGGCCACCATAATCCCGGCGTTGGCGCTGCCGGTGTCGATCATCGGCACCTTCGCCGGCATGTACGTCATGGGTTACTCGATCGACAATTTGTCGCTGTTGGCCCTGACTCTGTCGGTCGGTTTCGTGGTCGATGACGCCATCGTCATGCTCGAGAACATCGTCCGGCACATCGAGAACGGGGAAAAGCCGCTAGAAGCCGCCTTCAACGGTTCGCGCGAAATCGGCTTTACCATTTTGTCGATAACCTTCTCGCTGGTGGCGGTATTCATTCCGGTTCTGTTCATGGCCGGAATCGTCGGCCGGGTGTTCCGCGAATTCGCGGTCACCATCAGCATGACAATTTTGATTTCCGGATTCGTGTCGCTCACCCTCACGCCGATGTTGGCCTCGCGGCTGCTGCGGAGCGAACACGATCGGCGGCACGGCTGGCTCTATCGCGTCTCGGAGGCCGGTTTCGATCATTTGATCGGCGGCTACGATTGGGCATTGACCCGGGTGCTTCGGTTCAAGCTGGTGACGCTATTTGTGACCATCTTGTCGCTGGTGGCTTCGCTGTACGTCTTCAACGTCATTCCCAAGGGCTTCTTCCCGAACGAAGATACCGGCCTGATCCTCGCCGCAACAGAGACGGTTCAGGACATTTCGTTCGACGCGATGGCTGTGCATCAACAGGAAGTCGCGGCGATCGTTCAATCCGACCCCGACGTTGCCGATGTTGGGTCGTTCATCGGCTCATCGCCGTTCAACCCGGGCCTCAACAACGGCCGCATGTTCATCACGCTTAAGGATCGCGACCAGCGCGTGAACCAGGACACGATCGAACGGGTGATTCAGCGTCTGCGCCGCAAGGTCGCGCAGTTGCCCGGCGTTCAGACGTATTTCCAGGCAATTCAGAACATCAACGTCGGCGGGCGCCTCGCACGCAGCCAATATCAGTACACGGTCCAGGACAGCGACACGAAGGAGCTGTACGAGATCGCGCCCAAACTGCAAGCCGGGATCGTAAAACTGGCCGGCATCCAAGATGTGAACTCCGATCTCGAGTTGAAGAACCGCGAGCTCATCATCGATGTCAACCGCGACTTGGCGTCGTCCATGGGAATCACGGTCGATCAGGTTCGGCAGACGCTGTACAGCGCCTATGGCGTTCGCCAAATTTCTACCATCTATCAGCCCGCCAACGACTACCAGGTGATCCTGGAGGTGGAACCGAAGTACCAGCGGAACCCTTCGGACCTTTCGAAGCTCTATTTGCGGAACGCGGCAAACCAACCGATTCCGTTATCGGCGGTGGCGCACCTTCGCACCGAGCTCGGCCCCGTGTTGATCAATCACCAGGGCTTGCTGCCTGCGGTGACGATTTCCTTCAATCTGGCGCCGGGGGTATCGCTGGGCCAAGCGGTCGAGGAGATTCACCAGCTTGAGCGGAGCATGAACCTTCCTGTCACGGTGGCGACGGGCTTCCAGGGGACCGCCCAGGTGTTCCAGCGATCGCTCAAGGGGCAGGGCATGCTGCTGATCGCGGCGGTGTTGGTGATCTATATGGTTCTCGGCATTCTCTACGAGAGCTTCATCCATCCGATCACAATTCTTTCCGGTCTTCCCGCGGCGGGCCTAGGTGCGCTCCTTACCCTGATGCTCTTCGGCATGGACCTCAGCATCATTGCCATCATCGGCATCGTGATGTTGATCGGTATCGTCAAGAAAAACGCAATCATGATGATCGACTTCGCCATCGCCCGGCAGCGCGAAAGCATCACCACGCCCGAACACGCGATCCACGAGGCCTGCCTGCTGCGCTTCCGCCCGATCATGATGACCACGATGTCGGCCATCATGGGCGGCTTGCCGATCGCGATCGGCCTCGGCCAGGGTTCCGAGTTGCGGCGGCCGCTCGGATTGGCGGTGGTCGGCGGCTTGTTGGTCTCTCAGGCGCTGACATTGTTCATCACGCCGGTGATCTACGTCTATCTGGAACGCATGCGCCGCTTCTTCGGCAGCGCCGAGCAACCGGCGCTGCAGCCGGAACCGGCGATCGCGGACCGGCATGTTACGCAGCCGGGCGAATAATTCGCTGTTCGAGCGCTGCGCCGGCGCCATCTTGCTGGCATCGCTGTGCGGGACGGTGCCTGCGCTCGGCGCGCCTCATACGAGCGACCCTGCCAGTGAACACGATCAGTGCGTCATGGAGGCGGAGACCAACCCGCAAGCGGCCCTGGCACGGGCCAAGCAATGGTCAAATTCCGGCGGCGGCTTCGAAGCCGATCATTGCGCTGCCATGGCGTTGTTCGATATGGGCCAATATGCCGAAGCGGCCCGGCTCTTCGAGAAGCTCGCGGGCGATATGGGCTCCGTGAGTTTCGTCGACCAAGCCCACGTCTACGACCAGGCGGGGCAGGCCTGGCTGGTGGCGAATCAGCCCGCGGCGGCCAAGGCGGATTTCGACGCCGCGGTGCGATTGACCCCAAGCGATCCCGACCTATTGATCGACCGCGCCGAAGCTTTGGCCGCAGCAAAGGAATATTGGGCCGCGATCGACGACCTCAATCGTGCCAGCGACCTCGCGCCGAAAAAGGCCGAAATCTATGTCTATCGCGCCGCGGCTTACCGCGCGCTCGACGCCCTGCCCCTCGCGCGCCAGGACATCGACTATAATCTGAAGCTCTTGCCCAACAATCCGGTGGGGTTGCTGGAACGCGGCAATATCCGGCGGCTGCAAGGCGACGTCGCTGGCGCGCGCCACGATTGGCTCAGCGTTACGAAGATCGCGCCGGGTTCGTCTTCGGCCATCGCCGCGGAGCAAAATCTGGCGCGGCTTGGCAAGATTCGCGAGGAATCGTTCCCGCGCAAGGCGACCGACGGACCGTCTTAAGCCTCGGGCGCGCCGAAGCCGCCGCCGCCCGGCGTCTCAATCACGAAACGGTCGCCGGCCGCAACGGCGAGACTGTACGTCGCGCCGAAATCCTCGCGACGGCCATCGGCGCGCAGGACATAGTTCCTGCCCACGGCTCCCGGCGAGCCACCTTTCAGGCCAAAGGGCGCCACGACGCGGCGGTCGGCCAGGATCGACGCCTCCATCGCCTCGCGGAACATGATGCGGCGGACCACACCGTTCCCGCCACGGTATTTTCCGGCACCGCCCGAACCGGGCCGCAGCGAAAATTCCTCGACCAGGACCGGAAAGCGGAACTCCAGCACTTCAGGATCGGTCAGGCGTGAATTGGTCATGTGGGTGTGAACCGCGTCGGTGCCGTCGAAATCCGGACCGGCGCCCGAGCCGCCGCAGATCGTCTCGTAATACTGATAGCGGTCATTCCCGAACGTGAAATTGTTCATCGTGCCTTGCGCCGCGGCCATGGCGCCGAGCGCGCCATAAAGCGCATCGACGATGCATTGCGAGGTCTCGACATTGCCCGCGACCACCGCCGCCGGATAGCATGGCCGCAGCATCGAGCCTTCGGGGATGACGATGTCCAACGGCTTGAGGCACCCCTGGTTCATCGGGATGTCGTCGTCGACGAGCGTGCGAAAGACATAAAGCACAGCGGCTTTGCACACGGAAGCCGGCGCGTTGAAATTGGTGGGAAGCTGGGCGCTGGTGCCGGTAAAATCGATCGTCGCGCGCCGCTGCCGCCGATCGATAGCAATGCGCACCTTCACCATCGCACCGTTGTCCATCGCGTAAGCGAATTCGCCGTCGGTAAGCACGTCGAGAACGCGGCGCACCGCCTCGGCCGCGTTATCCTGGACATGCCGCATATAGGCCGCGACCGTCGCCTCGCCGAAATGCCCCACCAGGCGACGCAATTCCTGCGCGCCGCGCGCGCATGCCGCGATCTGCGCTTTCAGGTCACCGAGATTTTGCGCCGGGTTGCGCGCCGGATATCGGCCCGACCGCAGCAACGCCAGCGTTTCTTCTTCGCGGAATCGGCCGCTATCGACCAAGATAAAATCGTCGATCAGGACGCCCTCTTCGTCGACGGCGCGGCTGAGCGGCGGCATCGAGCCGGGCGTGATCCCGCCGATGTCGGCTTGATGGCCGCGCGCCGCGACAAAGAACAAGCACCTCGTCCCACCCTCCTCGAACACCGGCATGATCACGGTGACGTCGGGGAGGTGCGTACCGCCGTTATAGGGGGCGTTCAACATATAGACGTCCCCGGGCTTTATCGTCGTGCCGCGCGACCGGATGATGGTTTCGACGCTCTCTCCCATCGAGCCGAGATGCACGGGCATATGCGGCGCGTTGGCGATCAGTGCCCCGGCGGCGTCGAACAACGCACAGGAAAAATCGAGCCGTTCCTTGATATTGACCGAATAGGCGGTGTTTTGCAGGGCGACGCCCATCTGGTCCGCGATGGCCATGAACAGATTGTTGAAGATCTCGAGCATCACGGGATCGGCGTCAGTACCGATGGCGACGCGATGGGGCAACGGCACGATCCGCTCGAGAATCAGATTCCGTCGACGATCGAGACGCGCGCGCCAACCGGGTTCGATCACGGTCGTCGCCGTCGCCTCCCGCAGGATCGCCGGCCCGGGGATTTCGCTCCCCAGCGACAACGCATCGCGATCGTACAGCGGCGCCGACCATTCCCGGCCGCCGGTGTACATGGCAACAGTCGCCAGTGGTTCCGCGGCACCGTCCGCCGCGGCGCTCTCACCCGCTTCCCCCAAATCCTTCCCGCCGACGGCTTCGACCGAAACCGCCTCGACGACCAGCGGCTTGGCCTCGGCGACGAAGCCATAGCGTTGGCGATGCGCCGCGGCGAAGTCCGCCCTAATCGCCGTCAGATCACCGTATCGAACAACCAAAGGCGAATCGGTTCCGTCATATTTGACGTGCAGCGATCGATGGACCGTCACGGCGCCGGCGGCGACGCCCTGGGCCACGATTTCGTCGGCGGCATCCTTCGCCAGCCGGCTTAGCACGCGCTCGAGCTCCGGCAACGCCGCTTCGCTCAGCCGCGCCTCGACAGTCTGCTCGCGAAGCGCGCGCAATTCCGCTTGCCCAATACCGTAAGCCGACAAGACCCCCGCAAGCGGATGGATCAAGACCCGCTTCATGCCGAGCGCGTCGGCTACCAGACAAGCATGCTGACCACCGGCGCCGCCGAAACAGCAGAGCGTGTAGTCCGTAACATCGTGGCCGCGCTGAATCGAAATTTGCTTGATGGCGTTCGCCATGTTCTCGATCGCGATCTTGATAAAGCCTTCGGCGACATCGCGCGGTGCCAGAACGCGGCCCGTCGCGCGGCCGATCTCGGCGACGAGCGCGGCGAACTTGTCGGCCACGATATCGGCGTCGACGGCTTCGTCGGCGCCCGGACCGAAGACATGCGGGAAAAAGCGCGGCTGGATCTTGCCCAAGAGCAAATTCGCATCGGTGACGGTCAGCGGACCGCCCCGCCGGTAGCAGGCAGGACCGGGATTAGCGCCGGCCGATCGCGGGCCGACGCGCAACCGCGTGCCGTCGAACGAACAGATCGAGCCGCCGCCGGCCGCCACCGTGTTGATCCGCAGCATCGGCGCTCGTATCCGCACGCCGGCGATCTCCGTCTCGAGGCCGCGCTCGTAGTAGCCGGCATAATGCGACACGTCGGTAGACGTGCCCCCCATATCGAACGCGATGATCCTGTCGTAGCTGGCCGCCGCGGCGCTTTTAGCGGCGCCGACCAAGCCGCCGGCCGGACCGGAGAGAATCGCATCCTTGCCGCGGAACCGGCGCGCATCAGCCAACCCCCCGTTTGATTGCATGAAGTAGATCGGCACGCCGCGCAACTCGCCGGCGATCCGGTCGACGTAGCGCGCGAGGACCGGCGAGAGATAGGCGTCGGCGACGCTTGTGTCGCCGCGCCCGACCAGCTTCATCAGCGAGCTCACTTGATGACTCGCCGACACCTGGGCGAAGCCCATGTCGCGCGCGAGCGCGGCGACGCGCCGTTCGTGGGCCGGATAGGCATAAGCGTGCATGAAGACCACCGCGACTGCGAGGATACCGTCGCGCAATAGCGGCGCGAGGTCGCTGCGAATCCGCTCGAGATCGGGCTCCCGCAGCACCTCGCCCTGGGCGGTGACCCGCTCGTCGACCTCGACAACTCGGTCGTACAGCATCTCGGGCAGGACGATCTGGCGGGCGAAAATCTTCGGCCGGTTCTGGTAACCGATGCGCAAGGCATCGCGGAAACCCTTGGTGACGATCAGGGCCGTGCGCTCTCCCTTGCGCTCCAGCAGCGCGTTGGTCGCGACCGTCGTCCCCATCTTGATGGCGTCGATGCGCTCGGCCGGAATCGCCCCGCCCGGCGCCAAGCCCAACAGATCGCGAATCCCCGCGACCGCCGGGTCGACATAATGCTCGGGATTGTCCGACAGCAATTTGTGGGTTACGAGCCCGCCATCCGGACGACGCGCGACTATGTCGGTAAAAGTACCGCCGCGATCGATCCAGAATTGCCAACCCATCATGCCGCAACTCCGCCGCCATGCCTTGAAGGCACCGGGGACGCATTGTATCGTTCCCGAACCATATCGGGGACTTGGTTCGCATGAAAATCTTGGTGACGGGGGGGTGCGGTTTCATCGGCTCCGCCGTGATTCGCCACCTTCTGCGAGCGACGTCCCACGAAATCGTCAACATCGACAAAATGACGTACGCCGCCTCCGAGGCGGCGCTTGAGGAAGCATCGGGAAGCACCCGCCACCGACTTATCCGCGCCGACATTGGCGACGCCAACACCGTGACCGCTGTTTTCGCCGAACACCGGCCCGGCGCGGTCATGCATTTCGCCGCCGAGTCGCACGTCGATCGCGCGATCGACAGTCCCGCCCCTTTCATTCACAGCAACATCGTCGGCACGTACATCTTGCTTGAAACCGCGCGCCAATACTGGAGTCATCTCGGCGAGTCGGCCAAGGCGCAATTCCGGTTCCATCACATCTCAACAGACGAAGTATTCGGCGCGCTCAAGCCTGACGCTCCCCCGTTCAACGAAGCGACGGCCTATGACCCGCGCAGTCCCTATGCCGCGAGCAAGGCGTCGTCGGACCATCTGGTGCGGGCCTGGCACTATACGTACGGTTTGCCGACGCTGGTCAGCAACACCACCAACAACTACGGGCCATGGCAGTTTCCGGAAAAACTGATTCCGCTGGTCACGCTCAACGCGCTCGAAGGCAAGAACCTGCCCGTATACGGCGACGGCTCCCAAATGCGAGACTGGATTTATGTCGAGGATCATGCCGAGGCGTTGGTTCGTCTCGTGGAACGCGGCATGCCCGGCGGCACCTATTGCTTTGGGGCACGGCAGCCGCGATCGAATCTTGACGTCGTGCGCACCATATGCGCTGTGCTCGACGAACTCGTGCCCGATCCCGCCGGCCCCCGGGATCGTCTGATCCAGTTTGTGGAAGATCGGCCCGGTCACGATTTTCGCTATGAGATCGATCCGTCGGCAGCTGAAGCCGCGCTTGGCTGGCGCGCGTCGCACGATTTTGCGCGTGGCATCCGCGAGACCGTTGAATGGTATCTGCATCACCGGCCGTGGTGGCAGGGCATTCGCGCGCAACGCTACGCCGGCCAACGGCTGGGGATCGGCCCCTCGCCATGAAGGGCATCGTCCTCGCCGGCGGTTCGGGATCCCGCCTTTATCCGGTGACGCTGGGTTTGTCGAAGCAGCTGTTGCCGATCTACGACAAGCCGATGATCTACTACCCGCTGAGCCTGCTGTTGCTCGCCGGAATTCGCGATCTCCTGGTGATCTCAACGCCGGACGATCTGCCGCTTTATCGGCGCGTCCTCGGTAGCGGCGAACAGTGGGGTGTGCGTTTCTCCTACGCCGAGCAGCCGAAACCCGAAGGGCTGGCGCAGGCGTTCTTGATCGGCAGCGATTGGATTGCCGGCGAACCTTGTGCGCTGGTGCTCGGCGATAATTTGATTTTTGGCGAACACCTTTCCGATTTGCTGCGGAATGCGCAAATGCGGCGCGGAGGTGCCACCGTGTTCGCCTATGAAGTCCGCGATCCGGAGCGCTATGGCGTGGTCGAATTCGACTCCGACGGGCGCGCCCTCGGAATCGTCGAAAAGCCATCCGCGCCGCGCTCGCATTGGGCGGTAACCGGCCTCTATTTCTACGATACGCGGGTGACCGAATTCGCTCGCCGCCTCAAGCCCTCGGCGCGCGGAGAATTGGAGATCACCGACATCAATCAGATGTATCTCGCGGACGGCAGTCTCCATGTCGAGCGTCTGGGCCGCGGCTGCGCCTGGCTCGACGCCGGCCTGCCGGAAAGCCTGCTTCAGGCGGCGAATTTCGTTCAAACGATCCAGGCACGCCAAGGCATGCTGGTCGGTTGTCCCGAGGAAGTCGCCTATCGCAAAGGCTTCATCGACGCCGCGCAGCTGCGCGCGCAAGCCTTGAAATTGGGCAATACGGAACTCGGCCGCATTTTGCTCGAACTCGCCGACGACGAAGCCCCACCTTAGTGACGAGACGTTGCTGTGAAGGTTGAACGGCTTGCCATTCCCGACGTGCTGTTGATCGTGCCGCGGCGCTTTTTCGATTCGCGCGGCTATTTCGCGGAAACCTATTCGTTCGATCGCTTCGCAGCGTTTGGCGTCGACCGGTCGTTCATGCAGGACAATCAAAGCCTTTCGCGTCCCAAAGGGACCTTGCGTGGGCTCCATTGCCAGATAGCCCCCTTCGCGCAAGGCAAGCTCGTCCGCGTCGTGCGTGGCGCGGTGTGGGATGTCGCGGTCGACATCCGTATCGGCTCGCCGACCTACGGCAAGTGGACGACAGCGACGCTGACGGCCGACGGCGGCGAGCAATTGTGGGTGCCACCGGGCTTCCTTCATGGGTTTTTGACGCTCTCTCCCGACACCGAAATCTTCTACAAGGTCACCGCCAATTACGATCGCGCCTCGGAGCGCGGCGTGATCTGGAGCGATCCCACACTCGATATCCCGTGGCCGCTCGAGCGTGAACCGGTGCTATCAGACAAAGACAAATCGCTGCCGCCCTTCGCCGCCGCACGCGATTGGTTTGCCGATTGAATACCCTCCTGGTTATCGGCGAAAATGGACAGTTGGCGCGTTCGCTGGCGGCACTGGCACCACGCTTTGCGGCGCTGGATTTCGCGCTGAAACGCATCGGGCGCCCCGGCTTCGATTTCGATCGTCCCGAAACCATCGATGCCTGCTTCGCCGACGCGCGACCGGCGCTGGTCGTGAACGCGGCGGGGTGGACCGAGGTCGATGCCGCCGAATCGCAGCCCGCGGCGGCCGCGCGTGCGAATGACAGCGGCCCGGCGCGTCTCGGCGCGCTATGCGCCACAGCCGCGATTCCCTACGTCCACATATCGACCGATTACGTCTTCGACGGCACCAAGGGTCAACCCTATGTCGAGACCGACCGGCCCAATCCGATCAGCGTCTATGGCGCGACCAAACTGGCTGGCGAGAACAAAATTCTGGCGCAAGGCGGCCGCGCGGTGATCTATGCGTACCTCCTGGATCTACGCGGCGGAGGGCACGAATTTCGTCCGCACCATGCTGGCGGCGGCACGGAAGACCGATACCCTGCGCGTCGTCGCCGATCAGCGCGGTTGTCCGACCAATGCGAGGGATTTGGCCGAGGCGATTTTCGCGATCATCGCCCGCATTGCTGACGGCTGGCGTGAATCCTATGGTGGTATTTTCCACGTCGCCGGAAGTGGCGAGACGACGTGGCACGGCTTCGCGGAAGCCATTTTCGCCAGCGCGTCGCGATTTGGTCGGCCGGTGCCGGAAGTCGTGCCCATCGCCACGGCCGATTGGCCAACCGCCGCGCGGCGTCCGGCGGACGGCCGGCTTGATTGCGGCAAGGCCGAAAAGACATTCGGGGTTCGGCTGCCCAGCTGGCGCGTCAGCCTCGATCGCGTCGTTGAAGAAATCGTCGAAAACGAACCCCGACCGGCCTGACGTCTAGCGACCGAAAGGACTATTCGATCACCATGCTACGTCCGGCAGGATATGACGAAGGTCGATCCTGTCCCGATACCGGCGGACGATCTCGATCATTTCCGCAATCACATCATCGGTGAGGGGATGCGGCCGCAATCCCAACTGAGGTAACGCCGAATGGGCCGGATTGTAGTAGTGATTCTCCGGTTCGCGGCGCGGATTGGCGAGATGCCGCAGCGTCACCGCAACGTCCAGGCGACCCGCCGCGCGAGCGACGCGCTCCGCGAGCTCCAAAACCGAAAAGACCTCAACGAACTGATTGCAAATCCTGAGCTCGCCGACCGGCGGCGGATTTTCCAAGACGAGCCGCACGCATTGCAGCGTATCCTTGATGTCGATGAAGCCGCGCCGCTGAGTTCCGGAGCCGTAGACGGTCAACGGCATTCCCGCGACGGCCTGCACCACGAAACGGTTGATCACGGTCCCGAATACTGCGTCATACGAAAAGTGCGGCATCAACGCCGGATCGTGTCGGCACTCGTCCGTCGTCAATGCCGTACACCGGGCCTTGCATCAGGTCGGTGACGCGCAGCTTCCAGGCTCGCACGTAAAACCAGAGCAGGTCGGTATCCATGATTTTGGTGGTGTGATAAAGGCTGCCGCCCTGTCGGGGGTACAGGAATTTGTCCCGCCGGCCTTTGTGCGCGATGTCAAGCCAACCCTCTTCGATATCGATGTTGGGCGTGCCGTATTCGCCCATCGTGCCGAGCTTGACGATGTGCGCTTGCGGGCAGATTTCGTGGACTGCGTGGGCGATGTTGAGCGTTGTGCCCAAATTGTTTTGCATGACGAGCGCGGCGCAATCGCGATTTATCATCGAGAACGGCGCCGACGGCAATTCGGCAAAGTGGACGATGGCGTCCGGTTGAAACCGTTTGACGAGATCGCGAAGAAAATCCCAACTCGTCACATCGCCGATCTCGAACATGATTTCCTTATTGCTAACAGCGCGCCATGCCTCAACGCGCGTCTTCAGTATTGGAATAGGGAAAAGCGGTTCGCTGCCGAACTGGGCGTTGAGTTTGCGACGAAGATAATTGTCGCAGACGCAGACCTCGTGATCTTGCGCCGAAAGATGCATCGCGGTGGCCCAGCCGAGATAGCCGTCGCCGCCGAGTATCAAAATCCTCATCCCCCGCCCGATCCCCTCGTCGCCGCATGTGCGGCGCATGCCGCGCCGCCACAGCGAATCTTATCCTCCGACACGGCGCTAGTTAAAGCCCCATCGCCCGCTCGATGTCCTTCAATCGCCGGCCGCTTTGGGATTCAGCACCGTCCAAACGTGGCGCGCGATCATCAAATCTTCATTGGTGGGAATCACCCAGGCTGAGGTTGGGCTGGCCGCATGCGTGATCCGGGGACCGCCTGCCACGTTGGCGCCGTCGTCGAGTTCGACGCCGAGCCAGGCCGCGCCCGCGCAAACCCGCCGCCGGATGTCGGGGGCGTGCTCGCCGATCCCCGCGGTAAAGACCAGCGCGTCGAGGCCACCGAGCGCGGCGGCAAGCGATCCCAGCTCGCGATCGACGCGGTAGCAAAACAAATCGACAGCCTCGGCGGCGTGAGGGTCGGGGCTCTCCAAGAGCACCTGCATGTCGTCGCTGACGCCCGACACCCCGAGCAGTCCAGACTCGCGATAAAGCATGTGACTGATCGCATCGGCGCTCATCCGCTTTTCTTGCATCAGGTACAGCACGACTCCCGGATCGAGATTGCCGCAGCGCCGACTTATCGCCAGCCCGTCTAGGGCTGTGAATCCCATTGTGGTCGCGACGCTCCTGCGCCCTTGCATGGCGCACATGCTGGCGCCGGCGCCAAGATGCGCGACCACGACGCGTCCCTCGGCCGTCGTCGGCCCGACGATGTCGGGCAGGACGCTGGCAATATATTCGTAGGAGAGACCGTGAAACCCGTAGCGCCGCACGCCTTCTTCAGCGAGCCGCCGGGGCAGCGCGAAAGTGGCGGCGACGTCCGGTTGGGTGTGGTGGAACGCGGTGTCGAAGCAAGCGATCTGCGGCAAATCAGGATAAAGCTTCGAGACCGCGGCGATGGCGGCGAGATGATGCGATTGATGAAGCGGCGCCAAGGGAATGAGCTTGGTCAGTTCCGCCACCACGGCAGCGTCGATTAGGACCGGCCCCCGGTAGACGGAACCACCGTGAACCACGCGGTGTCCGGCGGCGCTCAGCCGGTGCTGGGGAAAGCGCCGCCCGATCCAGCGCAGCAGCGCACTCAGCGCGTCCTCGTGGGTCGCGCCTTCCGGCAGATGCTCGTTCACCAGCATCGCCTGCGCACCGTCCGCTGCCGTGAAATGAATCCGATGGCCGATGCCGGCGCATTGACCGTCGCAGATCAAATCCTTGCGCCGCGGCCGCCCCGCGGCGGGAAACAGCGCGAACTTGATGCTCGACGAGCCAGCGTTAAGCACGAGGATGGTGTTGCTCATGGCTTCGCCCCTGACTTATGGCGCGCCGGCAGCGACGTCTTCGCGCACCGACCGAGCCACCGCGGGCCGATGCTCGCGGTACGGCCGATCCGCTTTTCATTGAAGTTCCGGTTCTCACTCATCGCAACATCGATCTCCCCAAAATTCATCATAAGACCTATCAGGAGCCATATGCCTTGATTTGATTCAACGCGAGGCGCGAGGCGCGAGCGCGCCCCGGCCTCTTGAGGTAAATCAATGTTCCTGCCCCGCTTCTGCTACCTAGTCACACCAACCTTTACCGTTCGAGCAGAAAGGAAATCGGCATGAGCGACGACATGAAATTACAGCAATGGGTAATGGACGAGCTCGCGTTCGAGCCGCGCGTCGATGCCGCGCATATTGGCGTCAGTGTCCATAATGGCGTCGTCACGCTGTCGGGACGCGTCGGCACGTTCGCCGAAAAGTTCGCGGCGGAAGAAGTCGCCCGTCGCATCAAGGGCGTGACCGCCGTGGCGCAGGAACTCGAGGTTCACCTGCCGTCCGACAAAAAAACGGACGACGACGAGATCGCCGAGCGCGCGGTACGGATGCTGAATTGGGACGTGCTGATCCCGGCGGACCGGATCACCGTCAAGGTCGAGCGGGGTTATGTCACCCTCGGCGGCGAGGTCGAATGGCACTATCAGCGTGCCGAGGCCGAGGCGGATATCCGCAAGCTAAGCGGCGTCAAGGCTGTGATCAACGATGTCCGTGTGCGGCCGACGATCCGCTCGGAAAATGTCGAGGCGAGGATTCGCGCAGCGCTGGAACGCAATGCGGCGACCGAGGCGGACCGGGTTTCCGTCAAGGTCACGGGCGGCAAAGTCACGCTGACCGGTAAGGTCAATGCCTGGACCGAGCGCGAAACGATCGAGCGCGCGGCTTGGTCGGTGCCCGGCGTCACGGAAGTGGACGACCAGATCGGGCTTTCGCGGCCCTGAGGGCATGGCGTGGCGCGGGCCAATGACCCGATTCTACAGCGTCGAACCCTTGTCGCCGGATGAGGTGACAATCGTCTACCCGCTGGTCGCGGCGGTTTATCCGGTGGCAGGCGTTCAACAATGGCAGCGTTATGCCCGCGCCTTGACGGCAGCGCCGCCCGAACGGTCGGGCGTGCTCGCGTTGCGGGGCGAAGCCGGCTATTTCTGCGGCGTGCTCGTTTACCGCAACGATCAGGAGCCGTGGCACGAGCCGCGTCTCAATGTTGATTTGTTTGTGGCCCTCGATCTCATCGATGCCAGAGCCGCGACCGACGCCTTGCTGTGCGCAGCGGAAGCGAAAGCCGCGGCGCTTGCGTGCACTACGGTCCAAATCCACACGACACGTGGCCTAGAACCTCTGGTGGAACAGATTCGCCGTGCCGGCTACACGCCGGCAGGCCAATTGATGATGAAAGGCGTATCAAAACCGAATTCGGCCAACTAGGCCGCGGTCTCCCCAATCTCTTCCAGCGCGGCGCGATCGAGGACGCGCACCAGAGTGGTGCCGTCGAGCTCGATCAATCCGGCCGCCCGAAATCCCGTAAAGGTGCGGCTCACGGTTTCCGTGGTCAGGCCGAGATAGTCGGCGATGTCGGTCCGGGTCATGGTCAGCCGGATCGCCTTGCCGTCACGGCCCAGACGCTCCTGCCGCCGCACCAGGCCGAGCAGGAACGACGCCACCCGCTCTTGCGCGGTCTTGCGGCCCAACAAAACCATCTGTTCCTGCGCGGCGGCCAGCTCGTGCGAAGCCATGGCGAGCAACCGGCGCTCGATCGCTGTATGGCGCGAAACGAAGTCATCGAATTGCCGCCGCGGAAAGCGGCACACGGTCGCGTCTGTCAAGGCCTCGGCGCTGTACGTGTAGGTCTCGTTGAACGCCAAGCCGAGGAAATCGCCCTGAAACAGAAATCCCGTCACTTGACGGCGTCCGTCGGAGAGCAGCTTGTAGACCTTCACCGAACCGGCGGTGATGGTAAAAAGGTGCGTCGCGTCGTCGCCCTCGTCGATCAGCGTTTCACCCGCCGCGAGTTGCTGCGGCGAAACCAAACCGGCGAGCCGGTCCAACGCTTCGGCCGAGGCGGCGCCGCACACCGCCTTGTTTCGCGCCGGGCAATTGCGGCAGTTCTGCATCTTGGCCGCGAACGGCGCGAAGGCGGGGCGGATTTCATGAACGGCGGTGGTCGGCACTGGCGTTCTCCCGATCTGTCTGCCGACATCCATCTTGCCGGCAAGCCCACCATCGGCCGGGACAGCCCTCCCCGAAATTCGGATTTGTACCTAAGGGATTCTACGTATGCCCGCGCGGTTTGCGCTGGATCAAGGAAATGGCCCGTAAGCCTTGTAACAAGGTATTATCATTTCAACGAGGTGGACATGCCATCGACCGCCGAAGAAGCGCCGCCGCCGCAGCTCCAGGGACTGCTGCGGACTTTATTCAGCG
This sequence comes from uncultured Alphaproteobacteria bacterium, assembly GCA_963729845.1. Classification (GTDB taxonomy): domain Bacteria; phylum Pseudomonadota; class Alphaproteobacteria; order ATCC43930; family CGMCC-115725; genus JAATGI01. The sequence goes on along the minus strand of CAVSQC010000015.1, from coordinate 40,922 downwards.
ATGCGGAAACGCTGCTTCTCCAGCAATTCGCTCTGCTTCGTGCGGAACTGGGGGAAGCTGCCGACCGGCTCATCCAAGGCTCGGTGATCTTGTTGATTGGCGTGGAGGTCGGATTGGCGGGCATCGTCATTCTGATCACCGCTCTGATCGTGCTGGCCGCGAACATCATGCCGCTATGGGTGGCGTGTATTTCGGTCGCGGTACTGACGCTGATCGCGGCCGCCGTGTTGATCGTCGTCGGCAGGCGCACCATCGCTCGCGCGGGACTAATGCCGAAACGCAGCGGAAAAATTTTGCGCGAGACCGTGGATTGGTTCGAGGACGAGCTGACATGAGCCGGGCACGAGCCTACGTTACGTCGGCCGAGATCGCGCGCGACATTGTCGAGACCCGTTCGCGTCTGTCGCGCAGCCTCGCGGTCCTCGACCGCGAGTACGCCTTGCGGAATCTGTTCGTTCACGCGGTTCGCGTTGTCGGTGAAGGCAAGGGCGCGCCGGCCATCGCCGACGCGGTCAAGCGTAACGCCGTGCCGCTGAGCCTTGTTGGAATCGGCTTGGCTTGGATGGCGTTCGCCCGCCGCGGCGACGCGCCGCGCGAGCTTTGGGAAGCGCTCGGGCAGCTTTGGCGGTCGATCGAGACCGCAGTTGGGCGCTCACCGGCGCTCGGTCCAACGAACAAAGGGAAAATGACATGAAGCGATACGCTTTGCATGGCGCCGTCTTCGTCGCCGCGGTCTTGATCGCGGCGACCGCGCATTGCCAAGTTCCCGCGGGGAGCGGAGACCCCGAGACGGGCCGCGCGTTCGCGTTGCAGGCATGCACGCCGTGCCACGTCGTCTCGACTCGTCAAGTGTCGCCTCGGCGCTTTGCGATCGGCCCCGATTTCGACGTCGTCGCAAATGCCGCAACGACAACGCCCAGCGGCCTGCACGCTTTCCTGTCCACGCCGCATCCGACAATGCCCAATCTGATTCTGACGAGGCAGGAACAGATGGACGTCATCGCCTACATCATGAGCCTGAAGCGTTAGACTCAGGGAATCAGCACCGCGGCACCTTCAATCCGACCGTCGCGCAGACGCGCCAGCGCTTCGTTGGCGTCGGCCAGCGGAAAACGCGTAGTCGCGGCCCGGATCGGCGCCTTGGCGGCGATCGCCAGAAATTCCTCGCCATCCTGGCGGGTCAGGTTGGCGACCGAGCGCAGGATGCGCTCCTCCCACAAGAGGCGGTAAGGGAATTGCGGTATGTCGCTCATATGGATACCGGCGCAGACGACGCAACCGCCCTTCGCCGTCGCCGCAAGCGCGGCCGGAACGAGCGCGCCGACCGGCGCGAAAATCAGCGCGGCATCGAGCGGCTCCGGCGGCAATTCGTCCGAACCGCTGGCCCAGGTCGCACCGAGCCCGCGCGCGAATTCCTGCCCTGCCGCATCGCCAGGTTTGGTGAAAGCATAGACACGTTGACCGCGAAAATGTGCCACTTGCGCCAGGATATGCGCCGCCGCGCCGAAACCGTAAAAGCCCACCCGCTCCGCTTGGCCGGCTAGTCGCAGCGCGCGATAGCCGATCAGCCCGGCGCACATCAGCGGCGCCGCGTCCGCATCGCTGAATTTCGCCGGGATGGGAAAACAGTAACGCCCGTCGGCGACCGCGTAGTCGGCATAGCCGCCGTCGATCTGATATCCGGTGAACCGGGCGCGCGAGCACAGATTCTCACGGCCGCTAAGGCAATAGGCACATTCACCGCAACTCCAACCCAGCCACGGCACGCCGACGCGGTCGCCGGCCTTCAGCCGCGTTACCTGCGAACCAATTCGGGCCACCGCGCCGATTATTTCGTGTCCGGGAATGAGCGGCAGCTTCGGCTGGGTCAGCTCGCCATCGACAATATGAAGATCGGTCCGGCACACGCCGCACGCATGCACCCGGATCAACACCTGATGCGGACCAGGATCTGGCGGATCGCGCCATTCCCGATATTCAAGCGGGCGGCGCGCGCCGAATAACACCATCGCCTGCATGAATTCAGTCTATCACGCTTCGTCAATTAACGCTGACGACGCGGAATGTCCGGGTCCGGCCGTCGTGTTCCTCGATCGACACGTATTCCCCTGTGACGAAACGGTGCTGATCCCCCTTGAAAATGGTTTCATCGCCACCGCCGTTCCGTCCGAACGCCAACACCCATCCACGGTGTCCGTGGCGGACATGGCCGCGCTCGTCGTCGTCGCCTCCCCAGAAGCGGTGGAACGTCGCTTCTTCGCGATGCTCATGCAGACCCTCGCGGTCGAGCTTGCCTTCGGCAGTGAGGGGGATATGGAATTCGTAGCCGCACTTGTCGCTGCCTTCGGGGAAATCGTGGCTCCGTGCCAATTCCAACCGCACCGTCCGCATCATGCCCGTTCTCCCTCGGGATGATTTCCACAAATGCAATGGCCTGTGGCCGATCGCGTTGATGCAGATCAACGCGCTCGAGATCCCGATCAGTGAAATACTCCATCGATGGAGGAAGGAATGCCGCTGTTCGAGGACCGAGAACGAGCCGAAGAAACCCGCTACGCAAGAAGGCAAGAAATGGTCTTCCGTATCAAGGCCCGGCGCAACAAAATGCTGGCGCTTTGGGCGGCGGAGAAAATGGGCAAGTCCGGCGCGGAAGCGCGGCGCTACGCCACGGAATTCGCGCGCCGCGACATCGCCGATCATAACGACGACGCGTTAATCGCGCGGATAAGGGATGAATTCCTGGCGGAAGGGATATTCATGCATGACGACGAAATCCGACGTCACATCGAAAAGTTTGGCCGGTCCGCCGCGCAACAACTGGCGCCGACGCCGCGCTAAAGATCGGTCAATTCTCAATTTTGCTTGGCTAGGCCGGCCTCGATTGCCATGCGCACCAAGGCAGACAGCGAGCGAGCGCGCATCTTCTCCATCACCCGCGCGCGATGGATTTCGACGGTGCGCTGGCTGATGCCGAGGAGATGCGCGATCACCTTGTTCGGATGACCCGCGATCATCGCCTGGAACACGTCGCGCTCGCGCTCCGTCAAGGTATCGTGATTCGTCCGCGTCTCGGCGATCTCCTCAGATTGGCGCCTGTCGTGCGTGGCTCGTGCCAACGCGCGGCGTACCGCCTCCAGCATGACATCGTCGGCGAACGGCTTTTCGATGAAGTCGCTGGCGCCCGCCTTAAGTGCGCGCACGGCCATCGGTATGTCGCCATGCCCGGTCATTACGATTACCGGGATGTCGACGCCGCGGTCGAGCAGTATCTGCTGCAGTTCGAGGCCGTCGATGTCCGGCATCCGAACGTCGACGACGAGGCAATCGCCCGGTACTGGCTTGGCCTGGTCGAGGAAATCGCGGCCCGACTCATGCGCCGCGACGCGGGGTAACCCGCTTGCTTCCAATAGAAGCGCTAGCGAATCGCGGATCGCCTCGTCATCGTCGACGATGAAGATCGTCGCCTCGGTCATGGAGCTCGTGAACCGGGTCCGTCCCAGGCAGGGTGAAACTGAATGTCACGCCGCCGTCGGGATTGGGCATCGCCCAGATCTTGCCGCCGTGCGCGTCGATGATCGAACGGCAGATCGACAGGCCCAGCCCCATGCCTTTTTCCTTAGTGGTGACGAAGGGCTGAAAAAGCTGAGCTGCAATCTCAGGCGCTAGTCCCGGGCCGGTATCGATGAAGATCGTCTCCACCATGTCGGAGTCGGTCCGGCCCGTCGCAATGCGCAATTCGCGCCGCGTCACGTTTTGCATCGCCTCGATACTGTTGCGGATCAGATTGAGGATTACTTGCTGGATCTGAATGCGGTCGATCATGACCGGGGGTAGATCGGTGCCGAGTTCCATACGCACGACCACGCCACTTTCCTTGGCGCCCACCAGGGCCAAGGCGCTCGCCTCCTCCAGTACCTGGTTGATGGCTTCGGGCTGGCGCTCGGTTTCGCCTTTTTGCAGGAACTGCCGCATGCGATGGATGATCTCGCCCGCGCGGCTGGCCTGGGCAATCGCCTTGTCCATCGTCTCTTCGAGCCGTTCGCGCGACATGTTGGCGTTGCCGATCATCCGGCGCGTCGCCTGGACATAATTGATGATCGCGGTGAGCGGCTGATTCAGCTCGTGCGCCAGGGCCGAGGCCATCTGTCCCATCGCGCTTAGCCGCGAGGCGCGCAGCAGTTCCGATTGCAGCTCTTGCAGCCGCTCGCGGGCGACTTGCCGCTCGGTGATGTCGCGGACGAAGCCAGTAAACATGCGCCGGCCTTCGAGATTGATCTCGCCGACCGCCAACTCCATCGGGAACGTCGAACCGTCGGCGCGGCGGCCGAGCACGACGCGGCCGATGCCGATGATCCGCCGCTCGCCAGTGCGCCGGTACCGGTCGAGATAGCCGTCATGCTCGTCGCGATAAGGCTGCGGCATGAGCATCTTGACGTTCTGCCCGATGACCTTGTCGCTCGTATAGCCGAATAATCGCTCGGCGGCGGGGCTGAAGGACTGGATCAGTCCGCGGTCATCGATGACGATAATGGCGTCGGGGACCGTTTCGAGGACTGAGCGCAGATGCGCCTCGCTGTCCCGAAGAGCCCGTTCGGCATCCTGGAGCGACTGAAATTCGACGGTTTCCGCAGCCATGGCATTCAAATCTTAGACGAAAATTGAGCCCCCGGCGGAAACTTTCTGCGCCCGGACAACCGGCGGTAGCAAGTACGCAACGGACCATAGGGGTTAGTCCTTATTTTTTGGCGCTGCCTATTCGTTGTAGTGAAGCGACCCGGAGACCGCAGGTGATGAGTGACGACAACGCGATAGGCCGAACAGTATTCATCGTCGACGACGACGCGGCCGTTCGCGATTTGCTGATGACGCTGCTAGAGGCCTACGGCATCCACGTGCAGGCCTATGACTCGGTCGCCGCCTTCCGGCGCGGCTATCGCTTCGGCGGTGGCGCGTGCCTCATTCTCGATCAGCATATGCCGGCGGTCACCGGCCTTGAATTCCTGGCCTCGGCGGAAGGCCGGAAATTGCCGATGCCAGTTATCCTGATCACAGCGCAGAGCGACAAGGAAATCCGTGCGCAAGCTGAAGAAGCGGGCGTATTCGCTTTTCTGGCCAAGCCGGTCGCCGGTGACGAACTGATGGCGGCGATCGACAGCGCCATCGCGCGAGGCGGCGCCTTCCGGAGCAATAATTTCCAAGGAGATCCGTCGTGACCACCAATGTTTCCGCGACGCCGAGCGACTTCGGCGATGACGCAGCGAAAGGTCGGGCCGTGTTCGCGGCGGCGCTGCAATTCCGGTTCGCCTGCAAAATGTTTGATTCCTCAAAGCAACTCGCTCCAGCCGATTTGACCTACATTCTTGATGCGGGACGGCTGTCCCCGTCCTCGTTGGGTCTCGAACCTTGGCGCTTCATCGTGATTCGCGATGAGGCCTTGCGGCGGCGCTTGCGGCCGTCGTGTTGGAACCAAGTTCAGATCACAACGGCTAGCGCCGTCATCGTCATTCTGGCGCTCAAGGCCGAGCTGGCCCCGGAAAGCGATTATCCCCGCACCATGCTCTCGCGCCTCTTGCCGCCAGGCGCCGATCTCGAAGAGACCATGACGATCTACCGCAACATCGCCCGAGAGCATCGGACGGCCTGGAGTGTTGCGCAATGTCACATCGCGGCGGCCAACATGATGAACGCGGCGGCCATGATCGGCATCGACACCTGTCCGATGGGCGGTTTCGAGCCTGAGGCGGTTGCCGCCATCCTTGAGATCGACCGGCACAAATACGCCATCGCGTTGCTGCTGGCGGTCGGCCATCGCGGCCAGTCGCAACCGCCGAAACGGCGCCTACCGTTAAATGAGCTCGTCACGTATCGCTGATAGCGTCGAGGTCTACGGCGGCTTGATCGAGATCAAGGCGTGTGGACCGATCGGTCGATAAGAAGGTGAACATGAAAAGGAATAGCCCATGAAAACGTTAACCGCCGCCGATGTCATGCAGAACGATGTGTTGAGCGTGAATTCGGATACCGGCGTGGTCGAGGCCGCGCGTACCATGTTGCGGCACAAGATCAGCGGCTTGCCGGTGATCGACTGGAGCCGCAGGCTGGTCGGCATACTGACTGAGGGCGATCTGTTGCGGCGAAGCGAAATCGGAACCGAGCGTCATCGGTCCAACTGGCTTGAACTGCTGCTCGGACCAGGCCGGGGCGCCGAAGAATACACGGCGGAACATGCGCGCAAGGTCTCTGAAGTGATGAGCGACCAAGTCGTCGCTGTAGGGCCCGACATGCCTCTGAGCGAGGTCGTGGCCTTGATGGAGAAACATCACATCAAGCGCGTTCCGGTGCTGGATGGAGAGCGGCTGATCGGCATTGTCAGTCGCGCCGATCTTTTGCGCGCGCTGGTCGACGCAGCCGCCAAGATCGACGCCGCGCCCATGTCTGACAAAGAGATACGCGAACAAATCTTACGCGCGATCGACAGCGAGCAATGGTCGCCGCGAGCCACCATCAATGTCGACGTTGCGAACGGCGTCGTCACGCTGCATGGTTGCATCATCGATAATCGTGAGCGCGCGGCGTTGACGGTACTCGCCGAGAACGTACCGGGCGTCGCGAAAGTCGTCGATGAGATGCTCTGGATCGAGCCCCTGTCCGGCATGGTGCTTGAACCTAATGCCACTGAAATCGGGGCCGGGTGCCGCTTCGACGGGCAATCGCTAGGCTGACGGAGAGATAAACATGGCTTACCGCGATATCTTGGTCCATCTGGACAATTCCGCTCGCAGCGATGTGCGTCTCAATCTCGCTATCGAGCTGGCCTTACGGCATGGCGCGCATCTTACCGCGGTATACGCTCTGGACCTGCCGTCGCCGGCGATGTTCATGGGCGGAACCTCGGTATTCGACATGCGGATGGCGGACGAAATCCTCACCCAGGCTCGAGATTACGCGCTGGAAACCAGTCATGTCGTCCAGGCAAGATTCGAGGAGGCATTGCGAAAAAATTCGGTCGAAGGGGAGTGGCGTGGTGTCGACGGGCTTGCGGCGGAAACCGCAGCGCTCCACGGACGTTACGCCGATCTCGTCGTCGTCGGACAAAGCGACCCGGAACATCTGGCCAAACCCGGCGAGTCGCACGTTCCCGAGACTGTCATTCTGGAATCCGGACGGCCGGTACTTGTGATTCCGTATTTTGGCGACATCAAGCCGATCGGCCGCACCGTATTGGTCGGCTGGAAGAGTGGGCGCGAAGCCGCGAGGGCGATCAACGACGCGATTCCTCTATTATCGCACGCCAAATCGTTGACCGTACTGGCGATCGACCCGAAACAAGGCATCAGCGAGGAGGGCGAGCTTCCCGCCGCCGACATCAGCCTGCACTTGGCGCGTCACGGCATCACCGCGACCGCTGCCCACACAGTGTCCGGCGGCATCGCCGAAGGAGATGTCTTGCTGAACTATGTCAGCGATCTCGGCGCGGATCTCATCGTTGCCGGCGGTTACGGTCATTCGCGCGCGCGGGAGTTCGTTCTCGGCGGCGCGACGCGATCGTTGCTGGCGACAATGACCGTGCCTGTATTGTTCTCTCACTAAACCTCGGTACCTCATCATGGTTCCGCGTCCGGTCCTCCTCGCCGGCGCCTTGTTTGTTGTGACCATTTCGCCCGCGTTCGCCGGCGATCCGCAAGTCGGCCTGGCATTGGTTTCACGATTTTGCAGTTTGTGCCATTCCGTCGGCCCCACGATCAATCCGCCCAATCTAGCGCCACCGATCTTGGATTTAGCCGAGAAGGCGAATGGCGGCAAAGCGTGGCTCCGTGCGTGGTTACAGTCGCCACACCCGCCGATCCCGGATCTGCGGCCATCGAAGCAAGATGTCGACGACATTGCCGCCTATTTGGCAGGCCTCAAGCCCGTCATGCCGCATTGAGACAGATCAAGGCGAGAACAGCGCCGCCAATCTACGAAATCGCCATCGTCGTAAGGAGATTTGAGATGGGCGATTTGCTCTTTGGCATCCTGATCCTCGTCGCCTTCGCGTTTTTCGCGGGCACTTTGGGTGTAGTGTCATGGCGGACGGAGCGCTATCTCAGCGACCGGGAAGGCGCCGCTCATAGGATGGATCCGTGTCGATCCGCAACCTCGACCGATTATTCAAACCAAGCTCTGTCGCGTTAATCGGAGCCACGCCTCGCCACGGCACCGTCGGCGAGCTGATCCTGCGGAATCTGCGCGAGGCCCACTTTCCCGGCCCGCTGATGCTGGTCAATCCCCGGCATCGCGAGATTGACCGCATCCCGGTTTATGCCGATGTCGCCAGCCTGCCGGCGGCGCCGGACTTGGCCATCATCGCGACCCCGCCCGACACGGTGCCGGGATTGATTGCGGCGCTTGGCGCCAAGGGCACGCGCGCGGCCGTGATCATTACTGCCGGTTTTGGCGAGCTTGGCGCCGAGGGAAAGCTTCTGCAGCTCAATATCCTAGACGCGGCGCGACCGCACTTGCTACGTGTCGTCGGGCCGAATTGCATCGGCGTCATGGTACCGGGTGCGGGCCTCAACGCCAGCTTCGCGCATCTGGCGCCAAGCCAAGGGCGGGTTGCGTTCCTCAGCCAGTCGGGAGCGATCGTCACGGCGCTCTTGGATTGGGCGCAGCCGCGCGGCGTCGGCTTTTCCCATATTGTGTCCTTAGGCGATATGGCCGACGTCGATTTCGGCGACATGCTCGATTATCTCGGCGACGATCCCGGTACCGGCGCAATCTTGCTCTACGTCGAAAGCATCACCTCCGCGCGAAAATTCATGTCCGCGGCGCGCGCGGCCGCGCGGCGCAAGCCGGTGCTGGTGGTCAAGGTCGGCCGCTTCGCGCAAAGCCAAAAGGCCGCAGCCTCTCATACCGGAGCCCTCGCCGGTTCCGACAAGGTCTATGACGCGGCCTTCCGGCGCGCCGGCATGTTGCGCGTGCGCGATATGGCAGAGCTCTTCGGCGCGGTCGAGACGTTGGCGACGACGCAACCGCAATACGGCGACCGGCTCGCCATCCTTACCAATGGCGGCGGCCCGGCCGTCCTTGCCACAGACGCGCTGATCGAGCAGCGCGGCGTGCTGGCGGCGCTATCGCCGGAGACGATGGCCAAGCTTGACGCGATGCTGCCGCGTACTTGGAGCCACGGCAATCCCGTAGACATGGTCGGCGACGCCGATGCCGCACGGTATCGCGCCGCGCTCGAAGTGCTGATCGAGGACCGCGATGTCGACGCCGTGCTGGTCATCAATTGCCCGACCGCCATGCAGCCGCCCGTCAACTCTGCGCGCGCGGTCGTCGAAACGGTGGCGGCGCTGCGGTCTCAGCTCTTCGGGCGTAACGTCTATGCCAATTGGATCGGCGATCATGCCGCCGCCCCGGCGCGCAAGCTGTTCGCCGAGGCGCACATGGCGAGTTACGACACGCCCGATGCCGCGATCCGCGGTTTCATGAACCGGGTCGATTACCGGCGCAATCAAGACCTGTTGCTTGAAACGGTGCCGTCGCGCGCCGAGGGCCTCACGTTCGACCGGGACGCCGCCGTCGCGATCGTCGCCAAGGCCCTGGAGGCGGGACGCGAATGGCTCGAACCGCCGGAAATGTCGGCGCTGTTTGCCGCTTATGGCATTCCCTTCGTCGCGACGCGGGTGGCACACGATGCCGAGGAAGCCGCGGTTATCGCCGCGGCGATCGGGAAACCCGTCGTGATCAAGATTCTTTCGCCCGATATCACGCATAAGAGCGATGTCGGCGGGGTTGCCCTGAATCTCGCCCGGCCCGATGCCGTTCGTGTCGCTGCCGAAGCAATGCTGGCGCGCATCCGGGCCAAAAGACCGCAGGCGCGCGTCGACGGCTTCATTGTGCAGGAAATGGTCAGCCGGCCTGGCGCGCTCGAATTGCTCGCGGGGGTTGCCGATGACGTCCTGTTCGGACCGGTGATTCTGTTCGGCCAAGGCGGAACCGCGGTCGAAATCATCGACGACACGACGATCGAATTTCCGCCGCTCAATCTCAATCTGGCGCTGGCGCAGATTGGCCGCACACGGGTCTCGCGCCTGATGCACGGCTATCGCAACCAACCGCCGGTGAAGATCGACGCCGTCGCCGATGTTCTGATCCGGCTCTCGCAATTGGTTGCGGATATTGCCGAAGTCGCCGAGCTCGATATCAACCCGCTCCTCGCCGACGAGTCCGGCGCGATCGGTCTCGACGCCCGGATCAGGATCAAGCGCGCCACCGTGCCGAGGACTGCGCGGCTCGCTATCCGGCCCTACCCGGACGATCTCATCACGACAGAAACCCTCCCCGATGGCATGCGGGTTCGTCTACGGCCGATCCGGCCCGAAGATGAGCCTGCGATCGTCGCCATGGCCGCGCGCATGACGCCGGAGGATTTGCGCATGCGCTTCTTCGTCGCGATGAAGGAGTTGACGCACCCGTTTGCGGCTAAGCTCACACAAATCGATTACGACCGCGAGATGGCGCTGGTCGCGGAGCCGGCCAAGGAGGGCGAAATCTTGGGCGTCGCGCGGTTCTTTGCCGACCCCGACAATGTCCGCGCCGAGTACGCCGTCGCCGTGCGTAGCGACCTAAAGGGGCACGGGCTGGGCTATCGCCTGATGACCCGGCTGACCGAGGTCGCGCGCTTGCGCGGCATCCAACAATTGTTCGGCGACGTGCTGAGCGAAAACCAGACGATGCTGCAGATGTGCCGCGAGCTGGGTTTCGATATCGCGTCCCACCCGTCCGATCCCGGCTTGGTGCGGGCGACCAAGTCGTTGCTCTAAAGATCGAACGCCTGGTGCAGGCGCGGCATCTCCACCCGCGGCGAGGACAAACGGCTGGCGAGGCTTTCCATCGCGGGTGGCTCGCCATGAACGATAAACGTCACCTTGTTACCCGCTATCTTGCGGTGCCAATCGATGAGCTCTTGCTGATCGGCATGCGCCGAAAAACCGTTGATGGTATGAATGCGCGCGCGCACCGGAATGTCCTCGCCGAAAAGATTGACCGAGCGCGCGCCATCGATGATCTGGCGAGCCAGGGTACCGACGGCGGCAAACCCGACGAAAATCACTGACGCTTCCTTACGCCATAGATTGTGGCGCAAGTGATGTCGGACCCGGCCGCCTGTGCACATGCCCGCGCCAGCCATGATAATGGCGCCGCCGCTCACGCGGTTGATCGCTATCGAATCCGCGGTTTCGCGAGTCAGATGAAGATTCGGCAGGTGGAAGGGATCGCGCCCGTCCTGAAAAAGTCGCGCGACCGCCGGTTCGAGGCATTCGGGATGATGCTGGAAGATTTCAGTCGCCGAAATCGCCATGGGCGAGTCGAGGAAGACCTGCGCCGCTGCCTGAACTTTGCTCGTCTCGATTCCCGATGCAGGAAATACAAAATTTCCTGCGCGCGCTCGAGCGCGAACGTCGGAACGATCACGTTGCCGCCGCGCCCGAATGTGTCCCCGATCGCGGCATAGAGTTCGTCGATTGACGCCGTCATGGCGCGATGTAGCCGATCGCCGTAGGTCGATTCCATGACGACGATCTCGGCCTGGGCGGGCGTTGCCGGCGCGCGCAGCAATGGCCGCCCGGCATTGCCAATATCGCCCGAGAACAGAATCGACCGGCTTTCGCCATTTTCGACAGCTTCCACGAGAATGCTCGCGGAACCGAGAATGTGTCCGGCGTCGAAGAACATAGCGCGAAGGCCCGGTGCCAACTCGATCGGCGCGTTGTATGCCGCGGCCCTGCCGAATTGGTCGAGCGTGGACATGGCGTCTAGGAGGGAGTAAAGCGGCTCCGGCGCGGTATCGTCGCCATGGCGGCGCCGTTGGCGCGATGCGTGCCGCGCCTCTTCCTCTTGCAGATGAGCGGCATCCATCAGGACAAGCCGTACCAATTCGCGCGTCGCCGAAGTGGCGATCACTTCGCCGCGGAAGCCGCGTTTGACCAACAGGGGCAATCGTCCGCAATGGTCGAGATGGGCGTGCGTGAGCAGAACGAAATCGATCGCCGCGGGATCGAACCCGAACGGCTCGGCGTTTTCCTCCGCTAACTCGCGGCTTCCTTGAAGCATGCCGCAATCGATCAGGATATGCCGGCCAACGCATTCGAGCAGATGACAGGAGCCGGTAACGTCTCGGTCCGCGCCGTGGAAGGACAATCTCACGGACGATCTCCGAGTTTCGGAACGAGCGGCTGCCCGGCGGCCTCGTACCAATCGAGAATATCGCGCCAGATATTCTCCGCCGTCTCGGAAAACCAAAACAGGTCGCGGTCCTCGGGGTCGATGACTCCTTCGTCGACGAGAAATTCGGGATCGAAGACCCGGCGCCAATACGCTTCGCCGACAAGAATCACGGGAACAGGCTTCAGTTTCCTCGTTTGCGCCAACGCCAGTACTTCGAAGAGCTCATCCAACGTGCCATAGCCGCCGGGGAATGCGACCAGGGCACGCGCGCGCATCAGAAAATGCAGCTTGCGCATCGCGAAATAATGAAAGCTGAAGCAGAGTTCCGGCGTGACGTAGGGATTGGGAAATTGCTCCTTCGGCAGCGTGATGTTGAGACCGATCGATTTGGCGCCGACATCGTGCGCGCCGCGATTGGCGGCTTCCATGATTCCCGGGCCGCCGCCCGTCATGATCATGACCTGCCCGCCAATGGCGCGCGGACCGGCCGCGCCGACGATGCGGCCGAAGTCGCGCGCCATGCCGTAGTAACGGCTTTTTTCCACGACGCGCTGCGCAACGGCGAGGCGACGCTGCGAGTTGGGATCGTTCGTATTCGCCGCAAGCGCCTTGGTGCAGCGCTCAACGTCGCGCCGCGCGGCTTGCGGTTCCAGAATGCGAGTGCTGCCGAAGACGACGATCGTGTGGGCGACGTTGTGCGCTTCAAGCAAACTTTCGGTTTTCAGATAATCGAGTTGCAGCCGGACACCACGGGTGGTGTCGGATTGCAGGAATCCGATATCCTCATCAGCCTCGCAGTAGCTTGAGCAGCCGAGGATTTTTTGCAGCGCCTCGGGCGCACGGGCATCGTCCTCAATTTCCTTGGGCTTTTGCCACGGCAGCGGCTGGCGCCGCTCGCGCGGATGAGCGGGATTTGGCGTCCGCTTTACCTGGGCGCCTCCGTCCGGATCGTCCCCCATGTACCCTCCTAGTCCGTGGCGCCGTTCCGGTCGGGATCGGCCGGCGACCAACGCCAATTCTTGACTTCCGGCATATCCTCGCCGTGCTCGCAAATATAGGCCTTATGCTCGATCAGTTTGTCGCGCATCGCTTGTTTTGGATAGGCCGCCCGCGAGCCGAGCTGCGGCAGACGGTCGATCACGTCGCACACGAGATGGAAACGGTCCAGATCATTGCGAACCACCATGTCGAACGGCGTCGTGGTCGTGCCCTCCTCCTTGTAGCCGCGGACATGGAGATTGCCGTGATTGGCGCGCCGGTAGGTCAGCCGGTGAATCAGCCAGGGATAGCCGTGATGGGCGAAAATGATCGGCTTGTTCTTGGTGAAGAGCGCGTCGAAATCCTGATCCGTCAGTCCATGAGGATGCTCCTCATGCGGCTGCAGCGTCATCAGATCGACGACATTGACGACCCGGATCTTTAGCTCGGGGAAGAACCGCCGAAGCAGGCTGACCGCCGCGAGCGTCTCTAAGGTTGGCACGTCACCGGCACAACCCATCACGACATCCGGTTCCGCGCCGCGGTCGTTGCTGGCCCATTCCCAGATGCCGATGCCGGCGGTGCAATGCTCCACCGCCTCGTCCATGCTTAGCCACTGCGGCGACGGCTGTTTCCCGGCGACGATGACGTTGATGCGGTTCCAGCTCTTAAGGCAATGATCGATGATGAACAACAGTGAATTGGCGTCGGGCGGCAGATAGACACGCACGATGTCGGCCTTCTTGTTGCAGACATAGTCGATGAAGCCGGGATCCTGATGGCTGAAGCCGTTATGGTCCTGCCGCCAAACATGCGAAGTCAGCAGATAATTGAGCGACGGGATCGGTCGCGGCCATGGAATCTCGTTGCAGGTCTTGAGCCACTTGGCGTGCTGATTGAACATCGAATCGACGATATGGATGAAAGCCTCGTAGCAATTGAACAGACCATGCCGCCCGGTCAGGAGATAGCCTTCGAGCCATCCCTGGCACGTGTGCTCCGAGAGGATTTCCATGACCCGGCCGGTCGGCGCGAGATGATCGTCATACGACAAAGTTTCCGCGTCCCAAGCACGGTCGGTCGCCTCGAAGACAGGTGTCAGGCGGTTGGAGACCGTCTCGTCAGGACCGAACAGACGAAAGTTCCGGTGCGTTTCGCTCGCGCGCATGACGTCGCGCAAATATTCCGCCATCACCTTGGTCGCCTCGGCGTCGGTCGTGCCGGGGAGCTCGACCTTCACGGCATAAGCGGCAATGTCGGGCAGATCGAGCTCGCGCATCAGCAGCCCGCCATTGGCGTGCGGGTTGGCGCTCATCCGCCGATCGCCCGCCGGCGCCAGCGCTGCGATCGCCGGTTTGAGCGCGCCGTCGCCATCGAACAGTTCCTGCGGCCGGTAGCTCTTCATCCATTGTTCCAGCAGCTTCACATGCGCCGGCTTCGCCGCCATGTCCGCGATCGGCACCTGATGGGCGCGCCAAAAACCTTCGGTCTTGAGCCCGTCGACCTCCTTCGGCCCGGTCCAGCCCTTCGGCGTCTTCAGAATGATCATCGGCCAAGTCGGGCGGCCCTTCGAGCGGCCTTGGCGCGCGTCGGCTTGAATCGCTCGAATCTCGTCCAGCACCTTGTCCAACGTCTCGGCCATAAGCCGGTGCATTGCCGTGGGATCGTCGCCTTCGACCAGATAGGGCTGGTAGCCATAGCCGACGAATAGATCGCGCAGCTCGTCGGCGCCGATCCGCGCGAGGATCGTGGGGTTGGCGATCTTGTATCCGTTCAAGTGCAGGATCGGCAGCGCCGCGCCATCGGTAACCGGATTGAGGAATTTGTTGGAATGCCAGGACGTCGCCATCGGCCCCGTCTCCGCCTCGCCGTCGCCGACCACGCAAGCGACGATCAGGTCGGGATTGTCGAACACGGCGCCGTAGGCATGGGACAGAGCATAGCCGAGTTCGCCCCCCTCATGGATCGAGCCGGGTGTCTCCGGCGCCGCGTGGCTCGGAATCCCGCCGGGGAAGCTGAACTGCTTGAACAGGCGCTGCATGCCCCGCTCGTTTTGCGGAACATGGGGATAGATTTCGCTATAGGTGCCTTCGAGCCACGTATTGGCAACAATTCCTGGACCGCCATGACCTGGCCCGGCAATGAAAATCACGTCGAGATCGCGCGCTTTGATAACGCGGTTGAGATGCGCGTAAAGGAAATTCAGCCCCGGCGTGGTGCCCCAGTGGCCGAGTAGGCGCGGTTTGATGTGTTCCAGCGACAGCGGTTCCCGCAGCAGCGGATTATCAAGGAGGTAGATCTGTCCGATCGACAGGTAATTTGCCGCGCGCCACCAAGCATCGACAAGCGCGAGCTCCTCGCTCGAGAGCGGCGCACCGGGGTCTGACGGTCCCATAGCCATGGCAAAACTCCTCCCGGGTTGTCTCCGCTCCCTACTAGGTCGTCGGTGCGTGGGTGCAAGTCAATCGACGACTTCCGGAAAATACCGAGCGGCGCCGCGCAGCAATTTGCGATGGATCAACGCCGGAACTATTGACAGCCGCCACAGTGAGTTCACGATTCCGTAACGGGAGGAGGTGCCCCGCCATGTTCGACCGTATCTTGGTCGCTACCGACGGCTCGCCGGGGGCAACAAATGCCGTCCGCGCGGCTCTCGCGTTGGCAGCGCTCGGCAAAGCCCCGCTTACTGTCCTGAATGTCTTCGATACCGATGTGACCACCGGCCCGCGCAGCGTCGGGCCGCGCGAATTTGCGCGTGCGGAACATCTCCAAGGCGATCAAGCCGAAGCGAAGGAGATTCTGTCGCAAGACATCCTCCGCGACGCGCAACTTCTGGCGAAACAACATGGCGTCGAGGCGTCGTTTGTGTCGCTCGATGGCGACGCGGCGGACGAGATCGTGCGCTACGCCGCGGAAATCGGAGCCGATACGATCGTGCTGGGCAGCCGCGGCCGTGGCCGCGTTGTCGGCCTCTTGCTGGGCAGCGTGTCGCAGAAGGTGGCCAATCACGCGCCGCAAATGACGCTTATCGTGCCGCCGCCCAAGCAGCATAGTTGACCTAGATCAACGCCGTGCTAGCCGCGGCATCCTAGATTGCGTGCCCTCGCAACTCAGAATGAGGAGTACGCAATGGCTGACGATGCAACGAAACTGGCCGTCAAACGTGACGACAAGGTCGAGAAACCCTCGGCGGCAGTTGAAGCCTGGCATCCCTTCCATTCCCTGCGGCGCGAAATGGATCGCTTGTTCGACGAGTTCGATCGCGGTTTTTGGGCGACGCCGTTCCGCCGCTCGCTGTTCGATGTTGAGCCGTTCTGGCCGACAAAGCCCGCCGTCGACATCGCCGAAAACGACAAGGCGTATGAGATCACGGCTGAGCTGCCGGGTCTCGACGAGAAGGAGGTCGAGGTCAAAATCGCTAACGGCGGCGTCACGATCACGGGCTCGAAGAAGGAGGAAAAGGAGGAAAAGAACAAAAACTATCACCTCCAAGAGCGGCGGTTCGGCTCGTTCGAACGCTATTTCACCGTGCCGGCGGACGTCGACGCCGACAAGATCGAGGCGAAGTTCAAAAAGGGCGTCCTCACCGTGACGCTGCCCAAGAAGCCGGAAGCGCAGAAGGCCGAGAAGAAGATCGAGATCAAGACCGCTTGACCGTTCACTGGCGGAGGGCGACGGCGAACAGGCGCTAGAGCGGCTGGATTTGAGCCGTCGCCCGTTTATTCAACGCGACACGATGTCTTATTCGTTAGTCGGAGTCCGGCTTGCCTTGTCGTCTTTTGGAAGCCCCAAAAAAATAAAAAAATAAAGCGTGCTCTAGTCCGGCAGCCCTTTACCGGGTGCCAACTCGAGCCACAATGCATTCAATGCGGCGAAAGCGCAGGCAAAACCAAGACCCAGGATCCAACTGAAATACCACATGGCGCTGCTCCCTAAGCTAATAGACCGAATGCGGGTCTTTCGTGATCGAGCTTTCCGTCACGGGGCCACGCAATACCCGATAGACCCAGCCGGTGTAGATCATCACGATCGGCAGGAACACCACGGTCACCGCCAACATGATGCCAAGCGTTGTCCAGCTCGATGACGCGTCCCACACCGTCAAACTCGATGCCGGATCGGAGGATGACGGCAGCAGGAAGGGAAATTGACTCAGTCCCGCGGTCGCAATCACAGCGGCAACCGCAATTCCGCTGCCGAGGAACGCGGCCACCGCCGCGCGGCGCATCAGGCTCAACAGAACGCTCCAACCCGCCGCCACCAGCGCCACGACCGGCGCCACCAGCATCCAGGGATTTGCGCCGTAATTCGCAAGCAGCTGGCCCGTCGCGCGCGTGACCTGCTTCGTCAATGGATTGGACGGCGCGTTGGTCCCGGCGAAATGACCGAGCACGTAACCGTCGATGGCCGATGCCCAAACACCGCCGGCAAGGAATAGCACGATCATCGCCGCGCCTGCCACAACGGCGGCGCGCTGCGCCCGCGGACGAACGGGCGCCTCGGTCTTGACCGCCAGCCAGGTTGCGCCATGCATTATAATCATCGCGACCGACACCAGGCCGCACAGCAGCGCAAAAGGATTGAACAGGCCCAAGAGCGAGCCTTCATAGGTCATGCGCAGCGTGTCGTCGAAATGAAACGGCACGCCCTGCAGGACATTGCCGAACGCGACTCCGTACACCAAAGCCGGCACCAAGCCGCCGACGAACAAGGCGGCATCCCAGATGACGCGCCAGCGTTTGCCTTCGAGCTTGCTGCGGAACTTAAACCCGACCGGGCGCAGGATCAGCGACAGCAGCAACAGCAGCATCGCAAGATAAAATCCGGAAAACGCGACGGCGTAGAGCAGCGGCCAAGCGGCGAAAATCGCGCCGCCACCCAAGATCAGCCAGACCTGGTTGCCTTCCCACACCGGCCCGACCGTGTTGATGACGATGCGGCGTTCGAGATCGGTGCGGCCGACGATCGGCAGCAGAATGGCGCTGCCGAGATCGAACCCGTCCATCACCGCAATGCCAATGAGCAGGATCCCGAGAAGCGCCCACCAGATGACGCGAAGCGTTTCGTAATCGAGCATGACGGCCTCTCAAGCGATCCGGGCAAGTTCGTGGGCGGGAGCCGGCTCGTGCGGCGGCGACGCCGGGCCGAGCCGCACGGTTCGCAGCATCAGCGAAACATCCACGATCAAGAGCGCGGAATAGAAAATCACGAAAGCGCCGAGCGACAGCCAGACGTTCGAGGTCGACACGCTCGACGCGGAGAGGAAGGTCGGCAACACTCCATCGATCGTCCAGGGCTGGCGGCCGCCCTCGGCGACGTACCAACCCAGCTCCGCGGCAAGCCAAGGCAACGGCAGCGACAACAGGCAGACCCACAGCGCGCCGCGGTAGCGTTCCAACCGGCGCGACGAGGCGAGATAGAACATGGTCGCGAACAGGGCGATGAAGAAAAATCCGAGCCCGACCATGACCCGGAACGACCAGAACAGCGGCGTTACCGCCGGCACGGTGTACCAGGCTGCCATGTCGATCTGCGCCGGCGTGGCGTGCGCCGGGTCCGGCGCGAAGCGCTTCAACAGCAACGCGTAACCCAAATCCTGGACGTGGTCGTCGAACGCTTTGCGCAGCGCCGCGTCGTCCGGATGGGCGCGCAGGCCGGGAATGGCGCCGTAAGCGATCACGCCGCTTTCGATGCGCTGCGCGGCAATGCCCACCAGCTCCCCAATGCCGGGCACCGGCGTGTCGATCGAGCGCGTGTCGATCAGCCCCAGCACCCATGGAATTCGGATGGCGAAGGAATTTGTGTGCGCGGCCTCGTCGGGAATGGCGACGATATTGAAGACCGCGGGCGCAGGTTCGGTTTCCCAATCCGCCTCGATCGCCGCGATCTTCATTTTCTGATTGAGGCCGGCAGTATAGCCGCTCTCATCCCCCAGCACCACCACGGACAGCGCCGACGCGAGGCCGAAACTGGCCGCCACCGTCATCGAGCGTATCGCCAGGCCGCGATGCCGGCCGCGCAGCAGGTAAAAGGCGCTGATCGACAGCACGAACATCGAACCCACGACATAACCGGCGGAGACGGTATGGACGAATTTCGCCTGCGCGACCGGGTTGAACACCACGGCGGCGAAGTCGGTGACCTCCATGCGCATGGTAGCGAGATTGAATTGGGCGCCGACCGGATATTGCATCCACCCGTTCGCGATCAAAATCCACAGTGCCGAGAGATTGGCCCCCAGCGCCATCAAGGCGGTGACGATGAGATGCTGGACGCGGCTCAGCCGCTCCCAGCCGAAGAAAAACAGGCCGACGAACGTGGCTTCGAGAAAGAACGCCATTATGCCTTCGATGGCGAGCGGCGCGCCGAACACGTCGCCGACATAGTGGCTGTAATAGGCCCAGTTGGTGCCGAACTGGAATTCCATGGTGATGCCGGTGGCGACGCCCATGGCGAAATTGATGCCGAACAAAAGCCCCCAGAATTTCACCATGTCACGCCACACGGTGCGGCCGGTCGTGACGTAGATCGATTCCATGATGGCGAGGAGGATCGACAGGCCCAGCGTCAGCGGCACGAACAGGAAGTGGTACATCGCGGTCAGCGCAAATTGCAGCCGGGATAACTCGACTACATCCATGATGGTCACCGTTGGCTGGCGGAGGCTGTGGGGGCAAAAGGCGCGTTAGGATCGATTTTCGGGGGCGAGGCGAAGAACAGAAAATAAATTGCCATGAGGGCAACCAGTTTCACCGCCAATGCCCCGGCCACATTGAGCGCAAGTTTTTGTTTCCGCATTTGCCGGCTCCGATATCCCGCCGTACCCAGCGCCGCCTTGATCTAGATCAACTCGCGGCGCCGGCGATCGTTCAATCCTGCTTGCGACATTTCGCGGAGACCCTTGCCATGGCCAAGATCGTGCTCGGTATAGCTACCTCTCATGGGCCGATGCTGTCGACCCTGCCAGACCAATGGAATTTGCGCGCCAACGACGACAAGGCGATGCCGGTCCTTTGGTATCGCGGCGAGCGTTACAATTTCGACCAACTCGCCCGGCTGCGCGCGTCCGAACATATGGAGCGGCAGATCACGCCCGAAGTCTGGCACCGTCGCTACGCCGCATGTCAAGGCGCACTGCACACCCTGGCGAAAGTCTTCGCCGAAGCGTCGCCTGACGCGGCTGTCATCATTGGCGACGACCAGATGGAGATTTTCACCGACTACGACATGCCGGCCTTCAGCATTTATTATGGCGAAACGATCGAGAATGTCCCGTTTACCGCCGAACAAAAAGCCCAGATGACCCCTGGCGTTTTGATCGCGGAAGGCGGCCATCATGGCCTCTCGACCGAGGTCTATCGCGGAGCGCCGGCGCTGGCACGGCACCTGATCGGTTCGATGATTGCGGCTGAATTCGACGTTGCGGCGGCGAAGCGCCTTCCGGCCAGCGCTCCGTTCCCAACCAGCGGCATTCCGCACGCCTATGGTTTCGTTTATCGCCAAATCATGAAGAACAAACCGGTGCCGAACGTGCCGGTGTTCGTGAATACCTTCTTTCCGCCGAACCAGCCCAGCGCCAAGCGGTGCTTCCGCTTCGGCAAGGCCTTGGCGCGCGCGATCGCTTCATGGGACGCCGACAAACGCGTCGCGGTGATCGCGTCCGGCGGAATGTCGCATTTCGTTATCGATGAAGAGTTCGATCGCGGCCTGCTCGCCGCGATGAAGGATCGGGACGAGGCAAAGTTCCTCTCGATCCCCGACCAGTTCATGCAATCCGGGACGTCGGAGGTCAAAAACTGGATCGCCGCCGCCGGCACGCTGCTCGATTCCGGGCTCGAGATGAAATTAGTCGACTATGTTCCGTGCTACCGATCCGAAGCCGGCACCGGCACGGCGCAGGCTTTTGCCTATTGGCATTAGCCCGAAAGCTGGGATACCGCGATCTGGAGAATGGCGTCCCATAAGATGATAAATTTGCGAACACTTGGTATCGGGAAATTGCTCGCAGTCCGTAGGGTGCCGGTATCTGGAATCAGCGAAAGGGAATTGGCTGCGAGTGTTTACTACGCAATTTGCCTAAGGACGGCACCACCCGTGCGGATCAGCATATAGGCCGCGACAACGAAAATCACGCCCGAGAAGATATACGTCAGCGCCCGGCGATTGACCGAAAGACGAAGCGCTGCCTCCGTACCGATGACGCCCCCGACGATGCCGCCGGCAATGAAGATCGCGGCGATGCCCCAATCGATCAGCCCTGACAGCGCGTAGTTCGCGGCGGTGGTAATGCCGAACGTCCCAACGGAAAACAGCGACGAGCCGATAGCATTGATGATCGGCATGCCGGCGCCCGCCATGATTCCGGGCACGATCAGGAAGCCGCCGCCGATGCCGAAAAAGCCGGAAACTCCGCCTACCAACAGACCGATGACAATGAGGCGCACGGCCATCGCCGGCGTTATGCGGACATTTGGATCGCCACCAGCGGCGCGCGGACGCAACATGGTGGCACCGACCGCGATCATCACCAGAGAGAAGAGGAACAAAAGGTTTTCGCCGCCGACGATTTTACCGAGCGTCGATCCGATCGCGGCGCCGACGATGCCTGCCGCGGCGAAGGTTGCCGCGCACGGCCATTTCACCGTGCCGGCGCGCCAATGACTGAGGAGATTGACGAAAGCGTTGGCGGCGACCGCGAGGGCGCTGGTCCCGATGGCGACATGGGGATCGCTCACCCCGACCACATAAAGGAGCAACGGCACCGCAAGAATGGAGCCGCCGCCGCCAATCAGCCCGAGCGAAAAACCGACCGCGCCGCCGGACAGAACCGCCAGAATATCCTGCGTCCAGCCCATGACGGCGCGATTTCTCGCCTAGAACAGCCAGCCGAAGAGTCGCTTTCCGCCCTCTCCCGCCTGCGTCGGCAGGCCGGCGGCCTTCCACCCCATGATGCCGCCGCTCAACTCGTAAACCTCGCGGAATCCCTTGGAGGCGAGAAGCTCGGCGTTGAACCGTGTCCGGGCGCCGCTGCGGCAATAGAACACCGCGGTTTTATTGCGATCGGCGCTGAAATCCTCGACCGCAAACCGCGACAAGGGCGCCAGCCGAGCGCCGTCAATGTGTTCCCGAGCATACTCCCCGGCCTCGCGCACATCGATCAACACGGCGCTGCCGTCGTTGAGACGCCGCTTCAGGGTCTGGGCGTCAATGGCCTTCAATTTCATCGCTGCGATCTCCGCTTTGGCTTGGCCGGGCGGCAATAGATGTCCGCCAGGCTCGACATGATGGTCCCGGCAGCCGGGTCGGCGAGCCGGTAGTAGATCGTCTGCGCTTCCCGCCGGGTGGCGACGATGCCCGCCGCGCGTAGCTTGGCCAGGTGCTGCGACAGCGCGGATTGCTGTAATCCGACCGCCGCGACCAGATCGCCGACCGACCGCTCGCCGTCCACCAGTTCGCACAGGATGGCGAGACGCCGTTCGTTGGCGAGCGCCCGCAACATGCGGGCCGCGATTCCGGCGTGGGACTCGAGACCTCGAATATCGGCGACGGCGGTTGGCATGACGGCGTGTCTATATATCAGTTGATACTAATGTAGTGCCTCCTTATATTAGAAACAAGTGATTTAAGGAGCGGGCGATGACGCTGCGTATCGAGGCCTTTTTCCACGAAGCCACCTATACTGTGTCGTATCTCGTCTCCGATCCCATCGCCAGGGAAGGCGCGGTGATCGATCCAGTGCTCGATTTCGATGGGAAATCGGGGCGCACTGGCACCGCCTTTGCCGACGGCATCTTGGCCGCGGCGAAGCGCCAGGGCGTCCGCATCGTCTGGATTCTGGAAACCCACGCCCATGCCGACCATCTCACCGCCGCCGCCCATCTGCGGCGCGAAACCGGCGCCCCCGTCGCGATTGGCAGTGAGATCACAAAAGTACAGGCAACGTTCAAGGCGCTGTTCAATGCGGCGGATGTAGCGCCCGACGGCCGCGCTTTCGACCGGTTGTTGCTCGACGGCGACCGGCTACCGCTCGGCGAATTTTGGATCGAGGCGATGCACACGCCCGGCCACACGCCCGCCTGCATGACCTATCGCGTTGGCAATGCGGCCTTCGTCGGCGACACGCTGTTCATGCCGGACTATGGGACAGCCCGCGCGGACTTTCCCGGCGGCGATGCCCGAACCTTGTATCGGTCGATCCGCCGCATCCTAGACTTGACGCCCGAGACGCGGCTCTTCATGTGCCATGATTACAAAGCCCCCGGACGCGACCATTTCGCCTGGGAAACCACGGTCGCGGAGGAACGCGCGCGGAACGTGCAGGCCCATGACGGGATCGGCGAGGACGCCTATGTCCGCTTTCGTGAAGGGCGCGACAAAACGCTCGAGATGCCGGTGCTGATTCTGCCGTCGCTCCAGGTCAATATCCGCGCCGGGAATTTTCCGACACCGGAAGACAACGGCACGATCTATCTGAAGCTGCCGATCGACCGGCTCTAGCGCTGGCGCAGAGCCAGCACAGCCGCGATCGCGAGGGCCAGGAACCAATACGGCGCGGCGATACCAGTCCATTCCGGCAAACGCATCGCGCCCAACGCCGCGATCTTGATGACGTGCGCCGACAGCCAATCGTAGGAATAGGCGAAGGCGACCGCGCCTGCGAGCATGCCGATGGCGCCGACGAGCGCATGAATGGAGCCGGTGCCAATGGCGCCAAGCCCAGTGCCCGGACAATAGCCGTAGATCACCATGCCGATCCCGAACAATGCGGCGCCCAGCGCGATCGCCAATAAATTTGCGGGCTTAACGTGATAAGCGGCCAATCCGCCGCCGTGCAGAACCCAAATCCCAATGCCGCCGACCAGGATCGCCGTCACCATCATTTTGACCAGGGTGAAATCCTTGAGGCGCGCCTGGTTGACTATCACGTTGGTGTTGGTGAGCCGTGATCGTTGTAGCAGCCAGCCGAAGACGAAGCCGATAACAACGCCCAATGGCAACAGCGCCACACCGGTAAAGGGAACCGTCATGGCCCAGTCTCGTTGAACATCAAGCGCGCCGTGATGATGGCGGCGACCGCGACTACGATCACGAACACCCAGCTCGACAGCGCCAACTGCAACGTGCCGCTAATCCCGTGGCCGCTGGCGCAGCCGCCGGCAAGACGCGCGCCGTACATCTCGACGGCGCCGCCGAGAAACGCCGCGGCATATCGCTTCGGTATCGAAGGGCCGAAGCGAGCGCGCCAAACCGCGGGCACGGATTCGATACGGAATTGCCGATACGCGAACGCCGCGGCAAAGCTCCCGATCATCACGCCGAGCAACAATAGGCTGCCGTAAGAGATGCTGGGCGGGTCGGTCGCCCAATAGGAGTTCTTCAGCACCGCCGCCATGCCGGCGAAAGGCGCGGCCAGCAATCCAGCGAGGCCCGACAGCGCGGTGGTGATGCCGAGCGGATCATCGGCAAGAGCGAAAGCCGCCCAGCTCAGCACGCCAATGCCTGCGCCGGTACAATAGGGCGTCCAATCGGAAGCGCGACGATCGACGGCGGGTGCGCTGGTCATATCGATCCCAGTCATCAATCAAAAATAATCTTTGGGTGGCGGCGAACGCTTGATCTATCTCAATCCAATCGCGGCGATTTCAGGCAATCCTACGCATTGATTTGCGGAGGTAGCGATGCCCAAGATTGTGGTGCTTGGCGCTGGTATCGGCGGCATTTCGGCAGCCTATCAATTGCGCGAAACAATTGGCCGCAAGGCTGAGATCGCCGTCATTTCCGATTCCGATTATTTCCAGTTCGTGCCGTCGAACCCGTGGGTCGCGATCAAATGGCGCCGGCCCAACGACGTCACCGTCTATCTCCCCGACCTGATGAAAAAGTTCGGCATGGAATTCTCTGCCGTCGGTGCAAAGAAGGTCGTGCCGAACGAAAATGCGATTGAGCTGCGCGACGGCACCCGTGTTTCCTACGACTATCTGGTCATTGCAACCGGTCCGGCGCTCGCCTTCGACGAAATCGAGGGAATGGGGCCGAAGGCCAACACTATGTCGATCTGCCACATCGACCACGCCACGGCGGCGCATCAGCACTGGGAGGAATTCTGCCGCAATCCGGGGCCGATGGTGATCGGCGCGGTGCAAGGCGCCTCCTGCTTCGGCCCCGCCTATGAATTCGCGCTGATGGTAAACGCCGATCTGCGCCGGCGCAAAATTCGTGATCGCGTGCTCATGACCTTCGTGACTTCCGAGCCATATGTCGGCCATCTCGGGCTGGGCGGAGTTGGCGACACCAAGGGCCTGCTCGAATCGATGTTGCGCGACCGCGACATCAAATGGGTCACCAATGCCAAGGTCGACCGCTTCGCGTCCGACGCCGTCGATATCACTGAGGTGAATGACGACGGCACGCCGAAACGCCAGCATCATCTCCCGAGCAAGTATACCATGTTCATCCCCGGTTTCCGCGGCATCGACGCGATGATGGGAGATGACGGCAAGGGCTTGGCCGGCCTCGCCAATCCGCGCGGCTTCATCCTTGTCGACAAACATCAGCGCAATCCCACCTTTAAGAATGTCTTCGCCGTTGGCGTGTGCATCGCGATCCCCGCGTTCGAGCCGACGCCGGTGCCCATCGGCGTGCCGAAGACCGGATTCATGATCGAATCGATGGTCTCCGCGGTCGCTGAGAATATCCGCGAGTTGATGGACGGTAAGGAGCCGAGCCACGAACCGACCTGGAATGCCGTTTGCCTCGCCGATTTCGGCGACAGCGGCGTCGCCTTCGTCGCGCTGCCGCAAATCCCGCCGCGCAACGTGAACTGGGCTGGCGAGGGCTATTGGGTGCATCTCGCCAAGATCGCGTTCGAGAAATATTTCCTGCGCAAGGTACGCAAGGGATCGAGCGAACCAGGTTACGAACGCATCGTAATGAACGCGCTCGGCATCAATCGGCTGCGCGCCGCACCACCCGCCGCAGCAAAGTAATCCCACTCCAGACACGCCAACCTTTCAATGGTGGGGGGCTCGTGCGACGCATCGATCGAGCCAACGGATTGTCTCCGATCGGTTGGTAAGGTGACGTAAGTTTTACCGTCGCTAATTGGCCGCTGATCACCCCGGAGCCGACATTGTGAGGTCGCTCCCTCATGTAGCCAATTTGGAGGAGCGGACAGTCTACTGCCTTGAATTGATCAATGGATCTTCATTCGTCGGAACAAGACCACCTTCAATTGATCCATGAGGAGCAGGTAAAGAACGACGATTACAATCAACGCGACAAGCGACACCGCGCCGACCCGGGCCATCAATATCCCGCTTACCGCCATGACGCCGACAACGATGAGATCGGCAATCGAGCTTAAGACCATCCAACGGCTGGGCGCCGATTTCCAGAAATGATCGCGTTCGCGAATGAGATAGACGTTGCCTTGGCCGGTTGCCACGAGCATGACAAATACCAGGGTCTGCAATTCCGGCAGAGGAAGGCCCAGCACATCGAGGCCGACAAAGAATAGAGCAAAGGAGAGGATGAGTATCAGCGACGCCAGAATCCCGCCTGTCAGCATCAATTTCGACACGTGCCAGCGGTCAGGCTCGCGCGAGTAGGACACGTGATCGGTCGTGATCGACATCGTCACAAAATCGTTGGTGAAGAGCAATAGGACGATCAACAGGGGCGTGATAATCAAATCCCTCGTCAGGATCACCCCCACCGTGAGGAAGACCGCGATCTCAAAGGTCTTCATGATCTTGTTGATCGTGTAGGTCAGCATGCGCTGATAGATGCGCCGGCTGATTTTTATGGCGTTTAGGGCGTTGATCAGTCCGGGACTCGGTCAGCACAACTCCCGCCGCGGCCCGCGCCACGTCGGTTGCACTCGATACCGCGATCCCGACATCGGCCTGCTTGAGGGCCGGGGCGTCGTTGACACCGTCGCCGGTCATGCCGACTACATGCCCCACTCTTGAAGTAGTCGGACCAGTTGGATTTTCTGTTCCGGGAAGACGCGGGCGTAGACATCGAAATCCAAGGCGCGGTGCGGCTCGAGATTTGCTCAGCGCCTCGGCCGGGGCGACCCGACTGCCGATTCCGACGCGGGACGCAACGGCACGCGCGGTGCTTAGTTCGTCGCCCGTGACCATCACGACTCGGACGCCCAGGTCATTCAGTCCCTTGACGAGAGAGGCCGAGTCCTCCCGAGGAGGGTCTTCGAGCGCCAAGAGGCCCGCGAAGCGAAGCTCCTTCTCATTGACACCAGCGGCGACCGCGAGGACGCGATTGCCCTGGCTTGCCAGCCGGTCGATGGCCTCCGCGAGATCAGGACGATCCGCCGTCAGCGCGAGAATCGCCTGCGGAGCCCCTTTGACGATCGACAATTTTCCCGGGCTGTCCCCGCCAGACCCATCCCCATACACGGCGAGCGCATAGCGTCGCGCCGGATCGAACGGCATGAAGTCGAGGCGGCGAAGGGTCTTAGCTGGCGGAAGGCGCGCTTTGGCGGCAAGGATTGCCAGGTCGATCGGGTCTTGGGTCGCAGGATCGGACGCCAATGCCGCCAGCCGAAGCGTATCGCTCTCCGAATAGCCGGAAGCTGGCTCGGCGCGCGACAACACGAGACGATTTTCCGTGATCGTTCCAGTCTTGTCGCTACACAGGACGTCCATGCCGGCCGCCTCCTCGATGGCGGCGAGGCGCGTCACCAGTGCGCCGCCGCGCGCCAACTCGCTCGCACCCAACGCGGTGGCCAGCGTGAACACGGCAGGAAGAGCGACCGGAACCGATGCGACCAGGAGAATGAGCGCGAAGGGGATTACCTCTGCGAAAGGCATGCCGACGATTGCCGCATAGCCGAGCAGCAGGCAGACCAACGCGGCGTCCACGATGATGAGCGTCCTGACGATGGAAAAGATAATGGCCTGAAGATGACTCGCAGAACGCGCGGTGCGCACCAAATCCGCTGTCTTGCCAAAATAGGTGTGCGATCCCGTGGCAGTGACAATGCCGGTGGCCTCGCCCCGTTTGACGATCGCCGCGGCATAGGCCAGCGCTCCCGGCCCTGCTTCGACCGGGACCAATTCGCCGGTCAATGCCGATTGATCGAGCAAGGCGCTGCCGTCGAGTACTCGCAAGTCCGCCGGCGAAAGATCGCCCATCCGGATGTGGACGATATCATCCGGGACGAGATTCCGCGCCGGGGTCGACGTCCAACTTCCGTCTCGCAGAACGCGCGCGGTCGTTACGAGGCGGCTTCGCAACAATGTCAAAGCCTTGTCGGCCCGGTCTTCCTGGAAGAAGGCGATGACTGCATTAACGCCGAGAAGAACGGCGATGATCGCCGCCTCGCCGTACTTATCGAGTACGATCTGGATTGCGATCGTACCTTCGAGCATCCATGGTATCGGCCCCCAGAACCTTCCAAGCAGTCGAAGCAGGGGATGGCTGCGCGGCTGCTGTACCTCGTTCGGTCCAAAGCGTTGCAGTCGTTGCGCAGCTTCACGGCTCGTCAAACCAACTTGGCTTTCTGGCGCTGGCTCCCAACGTGAACTTTCGTCCATTAGTCAACCCGCCACGGATGCGAATTAACGTCGAGCCCGCAATCGCGACGACCCAACGAGATATTGGGCCACTCATTTACCGATAACAATCGCCCCATCAGCTGTCCGTGACGATCGAGCGGGGCGCAGTTTCGGCCGTGCTGATCGAGGATGGGCCACCATCTGCACATCGCCACTAAGCGACCTGGCATCTTGCCGCGCCATTAAATTAGAAATTAATCGTTGGCGAAGAATGCCTTCGTCTACCATCGCCATATAGAGATTCGGCTGACCCCAACATCGCGAAGGGAGTCGAACATGACAAAACATTTATCGACCTTCACAACGGCTTTAGCCCTCGTGGCCATGTTGGGTAGCGTGGCAACGCCGGCATTGGCCCGCGGCGGTGGCGGAGGAGGCGGGGGCGGGGGGGGCAGCAGCTGGCATGGCGGCGGCGGGGGACATTTCGGCGGCGGCCACGGAGGCGGCGGATACGGACGCGGCGGATACGGACGCGGTGGATACGGACGCGGTGGATACGGCCACTACCGCGGCTACGGCTATGGTGGCTACGGATATGGCCTGGGCCTTGGCTTCGGCCTTGGCTACGGCCTCGGGTATTATGGCTACGGCTATCCGGGGGATTATGGTTATCCCTATGCAGATTATGATTACGGTTCACCTTACGATTATTCCGGTGCTGCTCCCCGACCCAGCCACAAGCCGCTGGGCCGGCTCAGAGCTTCTGGTATTTCTGCCAGTCCTCGAACGCCTATTATCCCTATGTCTCATCGTGTCCGGAGGCATGGCGACGGGTACCGACGACACCACCGCCCCCGCAATATTCGCAATCGCACCCGCCATCTTGATGGTCGCGGGTTTAGGGGAGCAAACGAAAACGTTCAGTTGATTCCGAAATCGACAATGGTTCAACGGCGATTATTTGTCAGTGACCCAAGGTCGCGAACCTTTGGCGTTGTCCTTTTCGGTCTAGTGCTGTCTCTCGCAAGCACTGCAACCGCAGAAGACATGCTTTCCTCGAGCGATTATCGATGGCTCACCGGCAATCTGAATGTCGCGCCCCAAAGCTTGGTGCTCCAGGGATTGACGGCAGCGCAAAAGGCCCATGTTCACGCGTTGATCGTCAACCCGAAATTGAACCGCGAAATTAAGTTGCGGATGGTCGCCGACTATTTGGCTCAGATCAACTACGGGAGTTTCGAAAGCCTGTTAAAGCAATCCGAACATTGATCGCTCCGGGCGCGCATCGCATTTCATGCCGACCGCACAGGGCGAGGGGGAACATACTTCCGTGCGGCACTTAAAATCGCCACAAATGTCGTCAGTTTGCTGAAGCTTTTCGTTTGCTGTCGTTCGCGCGAGCGTTGGTGAACCACTAGGTCCTGAATTGCCGGACTAAGCTGATATCGTTGCGTGAAAGTTCGGCAGGGCGGGAACCCACACGGCTAAGCCGTCAGCAATGTGATGCCAAATACCGCGCTCCAATCTCGCCACCGCAAAAATCAAGTCCGACCGCGAATGCGGCCGCGCATTACCAGGTAGGCACTGCGCCCGTCGCCAGTTGGTCAGGACTGCACTTCGGCGAACTTTGGCAATCGGTCGCGGCCGAGGGCAATGACGCTTGCTGCTGTGCCGCGTTGCTTCCGGTCTCCTGATTTGCGGTGCAGCCTGCGGCCGCAATTCCGAGAATCGCGACGAACGTGAGGCCAGTGACCCAACTCGACCAACTAGTTGTCGTCTTCATTGAGGGGCTCCTTGTTTGCTCCGCCGTCCTCTTGGTACTGCCAGTCGGCAATCTTCCAAAAGCACGGCCAAGAATGGACCGGCGCTCCCTGGGGGAGGGAGCGCCGGGAGACCGGTGTCCCTGGGGGAAGGGAGCGCCGGGAGACCGGCGTCCGTGGGGCGTAAGGGAGCGCCGGGGTGTTAGCCGTGAAGATATTCGGCAAGAGCTACCATTCAACTGACGTCCGCATCGGTCGCGGTAACAAGACGTTTCCTCGCGGTCTCTTTTGTTTCCAGAGATTTGCCGATCAGCTTCCTGGGTCATCAGTCACCGAGGTCAACAGGCTAGTAGAGCACTGTCCGCCCCCAGCATTAGGAATGCATGAGAGGGAAATTAAAATTCCCTCATCTTCGGTTTTCAAATTTCTTTTCCGATGAACGGCGCGAGAAACAATGGTCTGTAATGGCAAAGATGCTTTCTTAAATTTTATTTGAGTCGACACCGACGACATCCTTTGTGCGAGGTATTGATTTGTAGGCGACCAGTTTCCTCTCCGAGGGTCCTAGGTGCATGCGCGTCTTGATCGTTGAGGACGAAAAAAAACTCGCAAACATTGTTGCTAGGAGTCTTGTCGACGAGGGGTTGGCAGTCGACGTTGCGGAAAGCATCGAACAGGGTATCGGACTGACCGCGTCGTTCCCCTACGACCTGGTCATTCTGGATCTGTTGTTGCCCGATGGTTCGGGGACAACATTGTTGCGATATATTCGTATGCGGCGTCTTGACGTGCCGGTACTCGTTCTGACGGCCCGTGACCAGCTAGAAACAAAGATCGCGAATTTCGACGCCGGCGCCGACGATTATTTGACAAAGCCGTTTTCTCTAGCGGAACTCACCTCGCGTGTTCGCGCTCTACTGCGTCGCCGCTCTGGCATCAACGAAACGGTGCTCCATATGGCGGATTTGGAACTTGACCGCATCGGCCGGCGCGTCCGCCGCGGTGGGCGAAATATCGATCTCAGCCCCAAGGAATTCGCGCTGCTCGAACATCTGCTACTGAATGCAGGACGCGTATTGACGCGATCGATGATCATTGATGGCGTCTGGGACCAAACGTTCGAAGGGCTCACAAATATTGTCGATGTCTATGTGCGGCAGCTGCGCCGCAAAATCGATGACGGCAGGGAACCCAAGCTGATTCGCACCGTTCGCGGAATCGGTTATGCAATCGACGCGGATTGCGCATCGTGAACCGGCACTCGATTACGTTTCGCTTGGTCTTCTGGTACTGCGGCCTGCTTCTCCTTCTCGGCGTTTCCTTTGCCGCATATACGTTCATTAGCTTCAATCGATTTATCGATGAAGCGACCCGGCGCACATTGGAAAACCGATCATCAGAAATCTGGAATTTGGCTAGCAACTTGCTCGCCGACAAGACGGCGCTCGCGGCCGCGATAGAAACGCGGTTCCAGCCCGAAGGGCAAAATCGCTTCATTCGAATCAGCACAGCAAGACGGGTGCTCTATCAATCGGGGCCGCCAGTCGAGCGCACCTTCGCACCTGAATTGGTTCCGCTGCCGACCTTCGGGACCTCTCACCGCCTAATGAGGTACGGTAGTCTGTCGATTTTCGTTCGCGACTTCTCTCTCGGCAACGGCCGCAGGGTGACGGTGGAATCCGGGAGAGCCGATGAGTTTTTGTCGGTGGCCCAGGAAAGTCTAGGAATTTCCTTGCTTGTGGTCTTGCCGATCGTCTTGTTAGTTGCTGCATCGGGCGGCTACATTCTGATCCGCCAAGCGCTGGCGCCAGTCGACTGGATGACCAAAGCGGCCGAGGCGCTGACGTTCAACAATCCGCAAGAGCTTCTGCCGCTAACGCCGACTGGCGACGGTATCGAACGGTTGGGTCGGGCGCTCAATCGCATGCTGACGCGGCTCAACGACGCGTATCTTTACGCCGGCCGTTTTTCGGCGGATGCGGCTCATGAGTTGCGGACACCCCTGACGATTCTTCAGGGCGAATTGGAACTCTTGGCGAGATCCACCAACCTGCCGAGCGAAGTCCAAACAGCGATCGACAGTGCTTTGCACGAGGCGACGCGGCTTGCTCATCTTGTCCAAAGCCTTACCAAATTGTCTCAGATCGGGAGTATCTGGGGTAAACAAGCCCACGTCCCGGTCGATTTGCGCGCACTCGCCAGCGAGACGATTGAGCATATGCGGCTGCTTGCCGAAGACAAAGGGGTAACCGTTGACGACGTTGTGGGGCCAACGATCATGCTCGAAGGCGATCCAGAACGTCTCAAGCAAATCATCGTCAATCTCCTCGATAACGCAGTAAAATACACGCCTAGGGGAGGCCGAATCGCGGTGCAGGTTTCCGCTGCGAGGGGTTGGGCGATCGTCGAAGTGATCGACAATGGAATCGGTATCGAGGCGGAACATCTGCCGCATATTTTCGAGCGGTTTTATCGCGCTTCATCAGACCGCGGAGAAGCCGGCGCCGGCCTCGGACTAGCGATAGTGAAATCGATTTGCGAAGCCCATCATGGCCGAATTGCGGTGACCAGCTCCCCTGGTGCGGGCAGCCGTTTCCGGGTCGAAATTCCGCTGGCAATAGCAGACCAACTGCAGACACCGAAAGCCGACGCGTACGAAGAGACGAATCCGACGCGGATAAATCACGATCCTGCCATGCAGTCGCGCGATCGCGGGCGCGCCAGGAACAATTTGCGGGTCCTATCTAACGAATGAAGCGTCCGCCAAGGTAGTGACCGCTGATGGCGCTCGACCGACAAGCGGAGCGCGTGGACCGATGGTCCGCTTATCGGGTCTAGAGCCGCGCCGATCTTCGCTGCCGAATTTTCGAACACGTCTACGTCACCTCCATTCCCAAAAGCATTTCAGGAAAATCGTCGCGAGTATCCCGGATTTGGCGATTTGGAACGCCTCCCTGAGACGGCCGCAAGCTCCGTCGCCAGCGGTACCACGGGATCGCGGATGGACTGCAGACCACGGAATACCGGTTCGGCGATGAACCACATCGCCGTGAAAAGCAGCCGGACCAGAACCATGGCGTCTTCGGGCCCGCTGCCACTTGCACGTCGTCCACGACCCTTAATTTGAACGGATGGAGAGAAATCAGGTGTTCGATTGGCGACGGCGGACCGTCGCATGATTAATGAAACAGGAAGACGGGCAAAGTCGCTTTCGCGAGCATGTACTGGGTAAAACCACCGAAGACAAGCTCGCGCAAGCGGCTATGAGCGTAACCTCCCATGACCAACAAATCGGCTTCGAGCACGCGGGCACGCTTCTGGAGAGCGTCGGCACCCGCCGACGCTTTGGACTCGATTTGCTCTCCGGTAACCTTAAGCCCGTGCCAGCGGAGTTGTTCAACCAATCGGCCAACGGATGCTTTGTCAGAGGAATCGACTTCGGTAACCGAAACCACGACGATCTTGTCGGCCTTATAGAGCAGCGGCATGGCGGCGGTAACGGCGCGCGCCGCCTCGGGTCCATCTTTCCAAGCGATCACGATGGTTCGCGCGATATGCGAGTGTCCCGGCGATGGCGCGAGCAACACGGGGCGGCCGGCCTGGATTAGGATGTCGCCCACGGCATCGGAAGATAGGCCGGAGTTGTGTCCACTGCGCAACACGAGGAGGTCTCTGAAGCGGGCGCGCGCCGTTATCGCTGCGATTTCGTCGCCAACATTTTCAAGCCATTCGGCCGACACGGACACCCCGTCGCGAGGCGTATCGGTCTGTTCGATCTTCTCTCGCGAGCAAAATTGGTCATATCCCCGGCGTGCGCGGTGTGCGCGCTCATCACTCTGCTTACGCAATGCCCCCGCCAGCTCCGCTCCCGATACCATGAGACCGGTTTCGGTGGTCGCACGCAAAGCGGCAAGCTGGTCTGGGCTCTCCCGGAAATGCGCGGCCTCGATGTGACCGCCAAATAGGCGTGCCATGGCCAGCGCCGTCCGAAGGCTCGCTTCATCCCCACGGCCACCACTCACCGGCACCAGGATCGTCTTGATCATTGAATAGCAAGGTCCTCACTGTTGGTCGGGCAAGGCAAGCATGGAACTGGACAGCGAAATGCCACTACCAACGTTGGTTCGCCACCAGTTCCATTCTCGATGATACCGCCACGGTTATCCAAGAACATTTGTAGGGTCGATGGTTGACCATCAGGTATGGCACCGGACCGGTGCCTTCCGGAATCCGTGCTTCCGGAAAGCGCCAAATTTCAATAGGGCGGCTCTTCGGGACAGCCCAAATCCTCCGAAGTCAGCGCGGATGAGGCATAACCGGTGACAACTTGTGGAGCATCGGTGACGCTGACCTTCTGGCCATCGACAATTTGGTTGTTGATGTTGGCGGCGACGCGATCGCCGGCCTTCAGGCCTGAACTGATTTTGAGGAAATTGCCATAGTCGCGTGCGATCACGACATCGCGGAAATGAATAGTACCGTTTGCGTCCACTACGGCGACCTGCGGTCCGCGCGTGCGGAACATCATGGCGGAGGTGGGCACCCAAACCGCGTCCGTCGTTCTGACCACAAGCTTCGCTTCGACGTATAAACCGGGCACCAATCCTCGATCGGGATTGGGAACATCGACCTCGACTTGCAACGTGCGCGCTTGCGGATCGATCGCGTCGGCAGTGCGGGCGACCATGCCACGGTAGCAACGGTTCGGCGATCCCATTACCGTCACCGTTGTAGGCATACCGACAGCTATTTCGGCGGCCTCGCTTTGGGGCACGTCGATGAAGACCCGCATTGGATCGTCCTGAGACATGCGATATAGAAAGCGTGTATCGCTGGTGCTACCGGCGGACACCAGATCGCCGGTGTCGATGCGTCGTTCGATGATCGTGCCGTCATAAGGTGCGGTGACAAACTTGAATTGCGTGAGCGTTGTAAGGCCGTCGACTTCATCCCGCGCGGCGTTGGCTACCGCGTTTGCGGCGTCCAGGCGCGCGATGGCGCTGAGGTAGTCGGCCTTCTTGGCTTGGCGGTCCTGCTCGGACACGGTCTCAACGGGCGACTTCTTCCAGCGCTCATAGGTTGACTTTGCAAATTCAGCCTCCGCCTCGCGAGCTGCGATCAACGCCAACGCCGATTTAAGCTTAGCCTTGGCCTCAGCGAGCGCAGCATCGAGCTCGGGGGTGTCGATAACGGCAAGAACCTGGCCCTTCTTCACGTGATCGCCGATATCGGCATACCACTTGCCAACATAGCCGCTTACGCGTGAATAAATCGCGCTCTCGTACCAAGGGAGAGTAGTCCCCGGAAGGGTTACTAGAGTGGCGGACGCCGCTTTTTCCACCTGCATCGTTACGACAGAGAGCGGAACTGCTTGTTCTCCAGTCACTGGCGCCGACGAGCTTTGCCCAACGTCTCTCACATGATAGAGGGCAAGCAAAGCGGCAAATAATAGAACGATCGCGACTAGGCTCGCGACGACAAGGTCCCTCCGCCTGACGTGCATCTCGAAAGGACACGGTGGCGGTCTTGCGCCTCTACCAACGATGCGAGCCCGAGAAGGGTCAGCCAAAGAACGCGTCCTTTCGCGCGCCAAGCACCCCGGAAACAGATTGAAACGATCTCACCGCCCCATCGTTGATCCAGGTCAATTTTTTGAATTTGCCAAACTGGCTTTTACATTTCTCAATTCGCTTAGAGCACGCAACATCACTTGCGTCACCGGCACCTTCGGCCACTCAATGTTAAGAGCAAGAACGCGCTGCCGTACCTCCGTTTACTGGCACTTCTCTGACCTGCCATCCACTCTGAGAGCGACGACCGCTAACGGTTCCCATCCCGACTACGAAATTCGCTGCTTAAGCTCCGCACCTGCGGGCCGAACTGGCTCAATCGACCGCCAGGAAGCGACGATTTGATCAAAAGAATGAGTAGAATTAGAATTCGGATTCTGCAATCTTGCCTATGACTTAGAATGACGCCATAAGCTGCAGTACAAGCCCAATGTCTACCGTAATCGGCAAACTCTTTTCAAAGCGAGCGCGCGACAACACGGAATGGCGCGACCGGAAGATCGAGCGGCTTTATAAGGTAGGAGCGCGACTGTTGGCGGAGAGCGACTATGAGCAGGTGTCGGTGGCGCGATTGGCGCGCGATGCCAAGGTCTCTGTCGGTGCCTTTTACGGCCGGTTTCAGCACAAGGATAATTTCATTGGCCTTCTGATCGCGGGAACCTTCCGGCGATTGAGCGAGCAAACCGAGGAGGACCTTGACCCAGGCCGCTGGGAAGGAAGGACGAAGACCAAGCTGATCCAAGGTGTGGTGCATCATGTGGTCGGGCAATTGGGCGATGCGCGGAATGCCGGGATTTTGCGGGCAGCAATCAAGCTCGGGACCACCGAACCGTCGGCGTGGCAGGAAATCCAGGCCTATCGGGCTGTCGTTGCCGAATGCGCCGTCAAATTGATGGCAGGGCTCGGCGAGCGGTCTTCGCCTGAAGCGGTGAGGACGGCAATGCAAATCGTGTTCGCCACGGTGGTCGACGGGGCATTACTGGATTCGAAGCCGCTGCGGTTTGCCAGCAGCCGGATGGTTAGGGAATTGAGCGAGCTGGTGGCGCGCCATCTCGGGGTTGCCGGCAGGCACGAATGGGAGAAGGTCACGATCGATCGGAGTAGAATACGGGCCGAGACGGATCCGCGAATTGATCCCGATTCCATCTCGAAGGAGGTGCTGCGTGAACTGCCGCCGACCGCGCCGAAACGGCAGAAACGCCGCAGGGCGGTGCGACTGATCTAGCAGGGCGTTATGTCTGAACCCCCCTCTAAGGAGAGGCCTAAGAAAGCGGCCCAGCGGCTCTATTCGGACCAATTCCTGGCGGAGTTGGGACAGCGCTTCGGCTTCGACGCGCTGGAGCCGGAGGCCGCGCTCGAATTGCGGCGTATCGCGCGCTTTTATCTGTTCCACAAGCGCGAAGCGAATAAGGCCGATGCGTTATGGAGCGACGAGAAGGGATATCGCGCGCTACTTAAAGCGACGCTGAAGTTCATCGAAGTCCTAAGAGAGGCAGAACAGGACGATATCGCCGCCGATATGTATATGACGGCCCGGACAATTAACCCGGACAACGACAAAGTCGGTATATCGGATCTTCCCGAAACTCAAATCATAGGGCGGAATGATCGTCATTATCGGCATCTGATGGGCTTGCTAAACCTACTGGCGGCCTCGGTAAACAAAGAACTCGATTTCTATAATCTACCCAGCGGACCGCGTAAAAACGCGGCATTGCAAAGCCTAACGCAAAGCGCCAGTTATTTTTGGTCCCATAATCTGGGCCGTAAATTCAGCATCGATTATCATAAGGGCAGCGGCTTAACGGAAGCGTTTCAATTTGTACGCGCCCTGATCGATCCGCTGGACGCCAATATAAGCGATCAGCACATTATCACGGCGATGCGCGCCGAGATTAAATCCCGCCGCGCCCGCCAAAAGCGGCTATCCAAACCGCTGGATAAAACAACTGACGAATAAATAACGCACCTGAGCGCGCCCCCGCTCACAAAATCCGACCGTCGAATCCTGTTCGAGGTTTCTGTGAGCTAGAACGGTTCACAAAAACTGGCCCCGTCGTGCCACAGGGGAATCCTGCCAGTGGTTCGGCGTGATCGTCGGCCAAATATGGACAAGGCTCGGCCGTGAATTGGCCGGGCGAGGCAAGGCGTCCGGCTATAAGACGGACGCCGAAACGTGAAGCAAACGCTCCCTATCACCGATGATGTTAGCAGTACTCCCGGAAGAACGGAAAAGACGAATATTTACCGCGTGACTGATGACTTCACGCTTCCCGTTGGGATACCACCGGGTTGCGTCGCCGTTATAATGGCGCTGTTGGGCGATCGCCTCGACCATATCCTGTTCGACGAGGACCATGACTAGACGGGTTGCTCTTTACGCGCGTGTGTCCACCGTCCGCCAGGCGGAGGGTGATTTGTCGATCCCCGACCAGAAGCGCGCCATTGGAGCCTATTGCCAACAGCGCGGCTGGGAGGTGGTGGCCGAATATGTCGATGCCGGAGCATCGGCGACCGACGATAACCGGCCCGAGTTTCAGCGGATGATCGATGAGGCTGTCCGCAAAGCAAATCGGCTTCGAATGCGATCGTTGTCCACAGCTATTCACGATACTTCCGGGACAATTTGCAGGCCGAGCTATATCGCCGGCGGCTAAAGAAGGTCGGGGTCGAGATCGTCTCGATTACACAGGAGTTTGGCGACGGCTCCCATGCCGATCTGATGCGCCAATTTGTCGGGCTCATGGATGAGCACCAATCGAAAGAGACGCGAAGCAACCTCGCGGTATGGAGGAGAATGCGCGGCAGGGCTTTGTGAACGGCCGCGCGCCCTTCGGCTATCGTTCGATTGCGGTGGAGACGCGCGGCGCTAAGATCAAGAAGCGCCTCGAACTCGACCCCGCAGAGGCCGAAGCCGGTCCGGCTGATCTTCGAACTGGCGTCGACCGGGCTGGCGGGCCTCATGCCGATGGGGGTGAAGGAGATCGCCCTGGCGCTGACCGGGCGCGGATCGCGCACGCGGAACCAGCGTCTCTTCAGCACCCAGGCCGTGCACGATATTCTGCACCGCACCACATACATCGGCCGGCACGTATTCAACCAGCGTGACAGCCGGACCGGGGAAAGGAAACCGGCCTCCAGGCACATCATCGTGCCGGTGCCGCCGATCATCGACGAGGGCGACCTTTGACTTGGTTTTAGCTAGCCTTCGGGCGAGGGCGCCGAGTCGAACACGGCCGTTCGCGCCTCGAATTCCCCGACCTTGCTGTCCAATCTCGCCCGATGCGAGGCCTGTGGCGGGGCGATGAGTTTGCGGACCGGCACCAGCCGGGGCGGGAAGGTGTATCGCTATTACGCCTGCTCGACGGCGGCCCGCATGGGGACAAATGGCTGCAAAGGGCAGTCGATTGGCGAGGATTTGCTCGACCGTTTGGTCACCGACTCTATGCGACGTGCTGTTCGAGCCGGACTGGCTGCGCACGACCCTTGAACTGGTGATCGAGGAAAAGCGGCGCGCGACCGAGGAAGAACCGCATCGGGTCAAGAGCCTGCTGGCCGAACAGGCCGACATCACCGGCCGGATCGAACGGCTGCTGGCGATGGTGGAGCGGGGGCTCGTCGATTTGGACGAGCCGGAACTCGCGGTGCGGCTTCAAACGCTCAAAGACAAGCGCCGCGACATCGCCACGAGGATCGCTCGGGCCACTAGTACCAAACCGCCGTTGCCGGCCGTTACGCCGGCCAGGGTCAGAAAGTTCAGCCGCGAATTGCAAGCCGCGATCCGGGACAGCGACATCGCAGCACGCCGCGCGTTCGTCCGCGTCTTTGTCGAGCGGATCGAGGTCGGGAATGAAGAAATCAACCTGCGTGGCCCCGAGGACGGCACTCGCCGCCATGTTCGCTGCTGACGCAACTGCCGCCGGCATAGCCGGTGGTGTTCGCGGTTTCATGAAGGAGTGGCGTCCCCGGGGCGACTCTATACCGATTCACAGTTTAGGAATTATCGGCAACCCTACCCCTACAGTGATGTCGCCCTGTGTCGCTACTTGGCGCTACTTGGCTTTTTGTTAAGCAATTTCAGTAGTTTGATGCTCTTGCGCGGCAGCCGAGTTTCGCCCATCTTAATCGGAAGTTGCTTCCGATGTGCTTCCAACGGCGGAACGAAAATGGCCAAGGCGCGACGGTCTCTGACCAAGATTGTGGTCGAACGAACACCTCCGAATCCTTCGCAAGATATATTCCTCTGGATGGGCGAATCCCGGGCTTCGGCGTCCGGGTTTCTCCTTCAGGTCGTCAGTCATACATCTTTCAGTACCGCACCAATTCGAGACAGCAGCGCCGCGTCGTGCTCGGGGTTCATGGGCCTCTGACGACTGAGGCTGCCCGCGATATGGCCGCAGATCTGTACGAAGGTGTGCGCAGGGGCCGTGATCCAGCCAATGAGATGCGGTTGGCAGCGGCGGCTGGCTGAGAACATGCCTTCGAGCGAGTGGTGCCACAATTCGTCGAGATGCACCTAAAACAGCAGCGACGAGCGGCTAAGTACATCAGCAACACCGAGACGATCTTCCGTCTTCATGTGCTGCCACATTGGAGCGGCAAGGACAGGCTATCTTATCGACTGTCAGGAACACTTATTCTGACAGCTGATATAGGCAGCTGTTCACCTTGATCACCATAGGCCCCTTCGCTGGGCGCGGTTGCAGTCTGACGGAAAGGCGCATCGCGCAGCGGCACGGCGGGGACGTTGAAGCCCGCCCCCTAGGACGGATCACGACCGGCGATAACGACAGTCGGATCGTCTTCGCATACGGGCATCCTCATAAATGCGGCAGACGGCGGCTCGAACTTGAGTTTATTTCCGGAGCAGCAGATGGCGCATA
>CAVSQC010000014.1:0-216613 GCA_963729845.1 uncultured Alphaproteobacteria bacterium | reverse complement strand
AGCAGGTCAGAGCGTTTAGCTTATAAAAATCCCGCTGTATGGCAACATCTGCGATATCGGCGGTGCGAATGCGGCGGTCTTGAAGCACCCAAAGCTTTTCCTTTGTCGCCCAAGCGCGCAAATAGGCTTTCCAAACATGGTGCTGCTTGCGCTTTTTCATCGCGCTACGTTAGTCGGCGCGTGACTCGAAGATGTTCAAGATTGCTTCAATAAGTACGGCGACCGGAGAAACAGCGTCACCTTCAAGCAGGAATCCGCATTCAAGATTGGCCTCGCGCGACCGATAGAGAAAATTCGCTGAACCGACATAGGCGGCAATACCATCGGCCAAAACGATCTTGGCGTGAAACGTCTCGATGTCCGGCGGACCTTCCGACCTCTCATGTCGGAAGGTGTATTCGTAAATCCGCTGCGTCGTATGCCGCAGACGATGGCCGTTCTGCCCACAAGCCTCCAGATCGGCAGAATTGCGCACCACCAAAATCTTTCTGGCCGCCGTGGTGGCCTCAAAAATATCAGCCGCCCAAGCTGCACCCGTGGTGTCGATGAAAGGTGTCATGATCACTAAGCGCTCTCGTGCGCGCCGGGCAAGATGCAAGAAGGCATCCGAGGTGTCCGTCAGGGTCGTAAAAGACGCTCCAGACAACCTCAGAAGCTCACTACCAACGAGGCTGGGCTCCTGTGGAAGCGTCACGACAAACCTCGCTCTGGCCTGAGATGCGATGAGTGTTTCCGTCACGGCAGCCGTCCGTGATCGAAGAATCCGATGAGCGGGTCATTCTCCCGAGGTTCCCAATTCGGGGCCGGACCTCCACGCAAGGCTGCGCGCGATAGTAATTGGTTCGCCGCGATGCAGGTCACTTCGGACACCATAATGCAAGCGGGGCAAGCGCCGCCGCGTGTGTCGCAAAGCGATCCCGAGCCGCACCGCAACAATCGCGGGTCAAGGAGGCGGCGTAGGAAATCCATTTCGTGGTTCCGCCACATTGCGGAGATATTGCCGAGATCGGGCGTCATGCCCTTGCGGTAGATGACAAAGGAAAGATCGGCTGGAAACAGGTACTCGCCCAGGCCGTCACGGTCGAGGCCCGATACGTCGGCAAGGGCGTGCATGACCTGATGCGCCAGACTATGAAGCAGGAGATAGACGTAGGCGCAAAGACTCCTGCCTACGCCGCCGCGTCCCTCGCGCTCCTTGAACTCCTCAAGAAAGGGACCGAAGTCCTGATAAGTCTCGAGATAGGCTGCGCCAACGGACTTGTCGCCCAGCCGCGGAATATTGTCTGCCTGATTGGCGAGTAACCAGCGTCGTACCACGTTTTCGTCGAGCTTGAAGTACAGCGCCTCGTTCTTCTGCTGCGTGATGTAAATCGGACGCTTGCTGTTCGCCATTTCCGGAAAGGCGTTCATCCTGACGGGCATCGCGACGCTGCGGTTATTAATTTCGCGGTGATAGACGGGACCTGAAGAAACGCGAGTGAAGCCAAAGCTAAATTCGCAGATGGGCAGCCCCCGGATGAGAACGAGCTCCTGTATTCCAATACGCTGCAATAGCGACCCGACACGCTGGCGGTAATCTTCAAGAGCCGTAGGATCGCCGACCGCATCGCAAATAAGGCGGTCTGGCTGTTTCGCCCCCTGGCTATGCGACGACTAGACGAGAAATGTCGAACCCCAGGGATCGTGCGATCTGTGTTCGACGCGGCACGCGCAACGGTTCCGTAGCGCCAAAGTGCCTCTCGCCGTAAGACCGTTCAGCCGGCTCAGGAGCGCCGTGCGGCGCTCTCAACAAGATCGAATTCAGCGCGAGAAGTGGTGCGGGTGGCCGGAATCGAACCGGCACTTCCTTGCGAAAACCAGATTTTGCTTCCCACTATGGCTTTCGCCACGTTCGCCGGCGCAAGGAAGCGCGTCGGCACTTTGTGGGCTGGACTTTATCTTCACCTTGGGCTCGCGCCGTTAGGTGGCTGCCGTTAAGTCTCTACACCTTCCCGATCACTCGGGCTTGGCTCGGGGTTGGCATCGTCGATCGACGGAAGCGTTCACCGAGTTTGACAGCTTACTACTGACTCGTTTCCAGGCCAGCGACCCATTCAAGTCTGGCGCGTCTACCAGTTCCGCCACACCCGCACACCGTTCATCTATAGCGGGCCTGCCGTGATTCGCAATGAATTATTGCGCAAATGCCTCTACAGGGATGATGCCAGTTGGGGTTAGTGAGGTTTTGATTTTCTGTAATCCTTCTTGCGGGAATTTCGGGTTCCCGAAATTGATCCCGTGGTCTTGCTCTTCGCGTCCGCTGCGTGCTGCGACGGTCGGTCGTTCGACCTCTTCCTCATTACGTTAACTGCCGACGCATCGATCATGTTCTTGAGATGCGCGGCGTAGAATTTTTCGATCATCTCGACGCTGGTGCGACAGTTTTTGGCGACCTGATAAATGTCGGCGCCTTCCAGCAAGCGAAGGCAGATATAGGTGTGGCGCAGGCTGTAGGCGGTGCGCAGCAAGCCTTCCCTGTCGTGCTTCAGCCCTTCCTCTTCAAGAACGTTGTTCAGCAATTCACGTTGTATCTTGGGAAAGAGCCGATCTGTCGGCTGCGGATTATTCCGCTTCTTGAGCCGCTCGAACGGCACGACGGCTCCCGGCATGCTCTTGCAATAGCCGACGCCGCGCTTCCCGCGAACGCTGATTTCCAGGATGGTGTCGCCTGAATCATTGTCCTTCACGATCTCAACGTCGCGGTATTGGATGCGGATTGCTTCGTCGGGACGAAGGCCTGTGTTGACCATGAACAACACGAAGTCATGCAATTGCTCGCACGCAAGCTTCCAGCGCTTCTTTGGCGGGTTCTCTGCCCGGCGGCGCGTGGCTTCATAAAGCTGCTTGTATTCCTCGGGAGAGAACCATGCGCGGTGCATGATTTTCGGGGACGATTTGTAGGGCGGGGAGATATCGGGAAGATATTTGAGCCATCCATGACGCTCCGCTGTTTTCAGCACATGACGGAGCGTGATGATTTCATGATGGAGGGTACTGCGGGCGGGCTTCAGCGGTTCGCCCGTACTTAGGTCCTTGAGGATTTTACCTGTCTTTGGGTCCTTGAGCGGTTCGCCTGTCGTCGGGTCCTTCAGCGGTTCACACGTCTGCAGGTCTTTGCGTGAAGTCATGCGGTGAACCCGGTACTGCTGAACCAGGCCAGGCGTGATTTCGGAGACAGCCTTGTTGCCGAAAAACGGGATCAGGTGAACCCTGAGCTTTTCTTTTAGTTGTTTGACGTAGCTCGGGCTTCGCTCTCCCTGAGTTATGGCTTCAAATTCGAGTTCGAATTGTTTGGCGGCATGCTTGAATGATACGCCGCCCGTAAGTTCGCCAGCGCGTACCTTGCCTTTCAGCCCGAGATACCAGTCCTCGGCAAAGTCCTTTGCTTGGGCGAGACCTTCCTCTTTTGTGCTGACGCGCCAGTTCCTGCCGTTGAGATAGGTGGAGCACTGCCAAACAGTGCTGTTCTCACGTTTGTAAACGTGGAGTTTGCCTCCCATGAGCTCGTGATCTGCAGCCATCGCATTCGCCTGTGAAACTGTGCAAGAAGCCCGTTTTGTGTAGGTGATGTGTAAGGCTTCTATCAGGTTTCAGACTAGCATAAGTGGCTGAAAAAACAAGGAAAAGATGAAATAATTTGTATTACATAAGAGCTTTTGAGTCCGTCGCGTCTACCATTCCGCCACACCGGCGGCACCGGGGCGGGTGGTTAGCATATTCAGCGGGTGATCGCCACGTTGAGAATCGCGGTCTTGCCGTCCGCGACCGCCGCTTGCGCCT
Source organism: uncultured Alphaproteobacteria bacterium (assembly GCA_963729845.1). GTDB lineage: Bacteria > Pseudomonadota > Alphaproteobacteria > ATCC43930 > CGMCC-115725 > JAATGI01. The sequence goes on along the minus strand of CAVSQC010000014.1, from coordinate 212,794 downwards.
CGGTCAGCGCCGCCGCCAGTTCCCCGTGCCGCTCGACCGTGCGGCCATAGGCGCCGAACGGCTTCGCAAACTGGGCGAAATCGGGGCCGGCGATATGGACGCCGTAAAACAGATCCGCGCCGACCGACACGCCGGCCGGATAATGATGGACGTGGCCCTGCCGCATCGCCTCGTAGCGGCGATTGTTGAACACCACCGCCAGGATCGGCAGCCCGTGCGCCTTGGCGGCGCCGAGCGCCTGCACGATCGGGTTGTAGAGAAAGCCGCCGTCGCCGGTGACCAGGACCACGGGCCGGCGCGGCGCGGCGAGCTTGACGCCGAGCGCCGTACCCAGCCCCTGGCCCAGCCCGCCAAACACGCGGAAATAGCTTTGCGGCCGCGTGAAATTGAGATGGCGGCGCACGATCGGATGCGCGGTGATGGTCTCGTCGACGACGATCGCGTCGGGCGGCAACGCCTCGCCCAGCGCCGCCGCTAGCGCCACCGGATCGATGCCGGCTTGGGCGCGCGCCTCGTCCTGCTCGGCCCCCCGCGTCGCGAGATAGGATTCGTGCGCGCGCTGCCAGCGCTGACGCCGCGCCGCGTCCGCTGCTGTCGGCATCGCCGCCGTCAACAGGTTCAGCGACGTCGCGATGTCGCCTTCGAGGTAATGGTCGGCGTGAAGATTCTGATAGACCATGTGGGCCTTGATCGGATTGTCGTGGATCGCGACGATCGTGCCCGCGGTGGGGCGGCGATGCGGCGGGTACCAGGGCGCGCGGCCGCCGACCAGCAGCACCAGATCCGCCTCCGCCAGCGCGCCGTACTCGCCGATGCCGAGCCACAGCGGATGGTCGGTCGGAAAATTGGCGAACCAGGAATTGATGCCGCCGATTACCGGAATTGCGCCGCGCTCCGCCAGCGCCACCAGCGCCATGAACGCGGCCGGGTCGCGCCCCGACGCCTCGGCGACGATCACCGGCTTGCGCGCCTGGCGCAGCAGGCCCGCGATCTTGGCAAGCTCGTCGGCATGGGGCTGTTGCTTCGGCGCCGGCGCCACCTGTCGCGCATCCGCCGGCGGCGTCCAGCGATGGAGCATGTGCTCCAGCGGCACGCTGAGATAGACCGGTCCGCGCGGCGAGCGCGCCGCCAATTCGCCGGCGCGCACGATGCTCTCGTGGAGCGTGAACGGGCTGGCGACGGCACGCGCGAATTTCACCATCGGCTCGACCAGGCGCTCCGGTCCGCCAACGCTCAAGCCGCCATACCATTGCGGCTCGATGGGCAGGTCCGGGTCCTCGCCGAGGCTGACGGATTCGCCCGACATCACGACCATCGGCACTTCGCCTTGGAACGCGCTCAGAATGCCCATCGCGCCGTGCAGCAGGCCGACGCCGGCGTGGAGCAGCACCGCTTGCGGCCGGCCGGTCATCAGCGTGTAGCCGCTCGCCATGTTGACGGCGAGATTCTCGTGCCAGGTTTCGACGAACCGCGGGCCCGGCTGGTTGCTCAGCTTTTGCCGCGCCAGCGCCTCCCAGACCGGCCCCCATTCCGAGCCGGGCGAGGACAGGATGTAATCCATGCCGAGCCGCCGGAACGCCACGAGCACCGCCTCGCCGCCATCGAATTCGTTGACCCGATTCGCCATCGCCGTCTCCCGTTTCGCCTAACGGTTTGGTCCCAAACCAATGCAAAAGCAATCCGTCGCGCTTGCGCCGTACCCCGATGCCCGCTTATGAAGGCGCATTGACGCGGGAGCAAGGTATTGCGGTATTTCGAGGATTTTGCCGTCGGCCAGGTATTCGAGCTGGGCTCGCGCTCCCTGAGTCAGGATCAGATCGTCGCCTTCGCCCGCGACTACGATCCGCAATCCTTTCACGTCGACCCCGAGGCCGCGAAGCACAGCGCCTTCGGCACCTTGATCGCGAGCGGCTGGCAGACCGTCGGCGTGTTCATGTCGCTCCTGGTCGAGGGCCTGCTCAAGGACACGGTCAGCATGGGTTCGCCTGGGGTCGAGGGCATCCAATGGCTGAAACCGGTCAAACCGGGCGACCGGCTCAGCGCGCGCATCCGCATCCTCGAAGCGACGCCGTCGAAGAGCCGGACGGATCGCGGCATTCTCAAGACCCAAGGCGAATTGACCAATCAGGATGGCGATCCGGTGATGACCATCCGCGCCGTCAATTTTTTCGGCCGCCGGCCGCGCGCCGGCTGACGGCCTCCGATGCGTCCGATCTACGATTGGATGATGCGGCTCGCGGCCACCAAGAACGCGGTCCTGGCGCTGGCCGCGATCGCCTTCATCGAAAGCTCGGTGTTTCCGATCCCGCCCGATCTTTTGCTGATTCCGATGGTGCTGGCGGCGCCGCACAAGGCCTGGCGCTACGCCGCGGTCGCGACGTTCGCCTCGGTCGCGGGCGGCTTTTTGGGTTATGCCATCGGCTATTATCTGTTCGCGGCGGTGGGCCGGCCCGTTCTCGAATTCTATGGCGCGATGGGCCGCTACGAGCAGTTGCAAGCCGCCTACGCGCAGTGGGGGGCGTGGCTTATCGTCATCAAGGGCATGACGCCGATTCCCTACAAGGTGGTCACCATCGCCAGCGGCGCGTTCCACTTTCCGCTGGCTCTGTTCGGCGCGGCGTCCCTGGTATCGCGCGCGATTCGGTTTTTCCTGGTCGCGGCGCTGCTGCATTTTTTCGGCGAGCCGGTGCGCGCCTTCATCGAGCGCCGCCTGACCTTGGTCACGAGCGCGTTCGTGATTCTGCTGATAGGCGGCTTCGTCGCCGTCGCTTACCTTTAGCGCATGACGCGCACCGCACCCCTCCTTGTGCTGATTCTGAGCGCCGCGGTGGTCGGCGCGGCGTTGCTGTCGCAATATTGGGGCGGGCTGCGGCCGTGCGAGTTGTGCATCTATGAGCGCTGGCCCTACGACGCCGCGATCGCGCTCACCCTCGTCGCGCTGATCGTCGGCCGGCGCGGCGTCAGCCGCGCGGCACTTGGTCTTGCCGCCCTCATTTTCGTCGCAAGCGCGATCCTGGCCTTCTATCATATCGGGGTCGAGCAGCATTGGTTCGCGGGCCCGACGGCGTGCACGGGCGGGGCGCTCGACACCAGCTCGGTCGAGGCGTTGCGCCGGCAATTGCTGGCGACGCCGGTGGTGCGCTGTGACGAGATTCAGTGGGCCGTGTTCGGCATCAACCCGCTGACGAGCGGGAATTTGGCGGCGTCGGTTATTATGGCCGTGATTTCGGCGCGCCTGATGGCGCGGATGGGAAGGCGATGAGCAAAGACCGGTTGCCCGGCGATCCCGACGAGCGCGAAGCGCTGGCGCGCATGCTCCGCGTCGACCATGCCGGCGAATACGGCGCGCGCCGAATTTACGATGGCCAGCTCGCGGTGCTGCGCCGCTCGCCGGCGACGCCGGTGATCCGGCACATGGCGAAGCAGGAGCAGAAACACCTAGACGCGTTCGACAAGCTGCTGGTCGAGCGCCGGGTCCGTCCGACCGCGCTGGCGCCGCTTTGGCACATCGCCGGATTCGCGCTGGGCGCGGCATCGGCGCTGCTCGGCGAGCGCGCGGCGATGGCCTGCACCGCCGCGGTCGAGCAGGTGATTGACGAGCACTATCGGGGCCAGATCGACCGGCTCGGCGACAGCGAGCCGGCGCTCGCCGCCACCATCGCCGAGTTCCGCGGCGACGAGATCGAGCATCGCGACACCGCGCTGGCGCAAGGGGCCGAGGACGCGCCGGGCTACGAACCGGTGACGGCGCTAATCAAGGCCGGGACCCGCGCCGCGATCTGGCTGTCGACCCGTTTCTGATCCAGAAATCGGCGGATCGATCACATTTTAGGGATTTTCGCGATTTATTTGCCCGAATAGCCGATAAACGGCGCGTTTCTTAAGAAGACGTTTACGGCTTCCCGGTGAGATGGCGGCACCGGAGGAGCCAAGTTCCGATGCCGCAAAACAAATCTCGTCTTTTGGTGGTTACCACCCGCTCCTGGGGCGGGGTTGAGCCGTTCTTGCGCGCGCTCGAACAAGCCGGTTTCGCGGTCGCCTTGGTGCATGGCCAAGCCGGCGGCCACGTCCTGCACGACGCCTCGATCACCCTGTTCCTGGCCCGGCCGCTGCAGTTCCGCCACACCATCGAGCGGGTCATGCAGGACCTGTCGCCCGACCTGGTGGTGCCGACCGACGAGCCGTCCTTCAACCATTTGCGCGCGCTTTACGCGATGCGCAGCGAAGCGGGCCGCGTGCGCTCGCCGGTCGCGCGGACGATCGCGCGATCGCTCGGCGATCCCGACGGCTACGAACGCGTCGCGACCGGCGTCGAGTTGCAACATTTCGCCCGTGAGCACGGCTTGCCGGTCCCCAATTCCGTCGAAGTCGACGACGAGACGACGCTGCGCGTGCTCCTGGAATCCGTGCCCTTGCCGGTCATGCTGAAGAGCGACGGCGGCTGGGCGAGCGCGCGCACCGAAATCGTGCGCAGCCTCGAAGGCGGCATCGCGGCCTATCATCGCGTCACCGGCGCGGCACAGGTGACTAATCTGTGGAAGGAGCAGAACAAACTCCATCGCCTCTCCGACCTGTTGCAGCCGCGCCTGCGCGCCGTATCGTTGCAGCAATATATCGACGGCGTCGCCGCCAAGCGTTCGGTCGCCAGCCGCGACGGCAAGGTGCTGGCGGGCGTCAATGTCGAGCCGCTGGATGGCGGTCCCGCTGTGGTGGCGAAAATCATCCGTCACGCCGCGATGGACGACATCGCCGATTTCGTCGTCAAGACGCTCAATCTGTCGGGCATTGTCGGGTTCGACTTCATGCTGGAACACGGCTCGCGCCGGCCCTGGCTGATCGCGGTCAAACCCTACGCCACGCCCGTGTCGCAACTCGTCGCCGCCGGAGACATCGGTTTGCCCGCCGCGCTCTATGCCGGATTTGCCGGCGTGGCGGACCGGCGCGAATTCGCCGATGCCGTGATCATGCCGTTTTCGCGCGACGGCCGGCGCGACCTCCATCCACCGGTCACGGCGCCGAACTGGCATGTCGCGGCGCGGCGGATCGCGGCGCCGGCACCTGCCGCCGCCCCCGCCGATCGCATGCTCGGCGCCACCGGCACCGACGGACCACGCGTCAGTCGTCCCGCCGCGTCCCGGCCGTCATGGACCAGGGCGCGGTGATCGATCCCAAAGCGGGGCGATTGCGGGGGACGCTGAATTTCGGCGTCACCTGGCTCAGCTTTATCGTCAAGCTGATCGGGCAGCTCGGCTATTTTCTGCTCGTCGCCCGCGCGCTCGGCCCGCACGATTACGGCCTGGTCGCCACCGTCACCGCGCTGCTCATGGTGTTCGGCTCGTTTGCCGGCTGGGGCTCGGACCACATCCTCATCCGCCACGTCACGGCGGTCCCGGAGCGTTTCGGCGCCTATTTCGGCAACGCGCTGATCCAGACTGTGGCGACGGCGGTGCCGCTGGGCTTGATCGTCTATGGCGCGCAGGATGTGACCGTCGGCATGGCGCCTTTGGCCTTTGCCGCCTTCGCGGTCGGCGAATTTTTCTTCGTGCGGCTTCATGTCCTCGCGGTGTCGTGCTTCATGGCGTTCGAGCGCGGCGGCGACTTGATGGTTCTCAACGCCGGTTTCAGCCTACTTCGCCTCGTCGCGTCCGGCGCCGCGATCGCGTTCTCCAGCCCGCTCGACATCGAGATGTGGGCGCAATGGTATTTGGCTGGCGCGTTCCTGTCGGGCGTGCTGGCGCTGGGCTATACCATGTGGCGCCTCGGCCGGCCGCGCTGGTATTTCGCGCGCGCGGAACTCGGCCTCGGCTTTCATTTCTGCCTCTCCTTCACCGCCGACGGCGCGTCCCGCGACATCGACAAGCCGATCGTCGCGTATCTGGCCGGACCGGTCGTCGCCGGCCTTTACAATGCCGCGTTTCGAATCGTCGACGCCGCGGGGATGCCGCTGCGGGCGATGACGGCGGCGTTCTACGCCCGCTTTTTTAAGCACGGGCATAACGGTCTCGAACAGAGTTTTCAGTTCGCGCTTCGCGTATTGCCCCTGACGCTGGGCTACACGCTGTTCGCCGGCATCGCCTTGACGCTCGGCGCCGATTATCTGCCGTTGATCCTTGGCGACAAATTCAGCGCCGCGGTGCCGGTGGCGACCTGCCTCGCCTTCGCGCCGGTGTTCAACGGCCTCAGCGCGATCGGCGGCGATATCCTCACCTCGACCGGGCGCCAGCGCACCCGCGCCCTGGTCATCGCGTGCCTCTCCGTGTCGCCGGCCCTGCTGTGCTGCGTGCTGGTGCCACGCTACGGCGCGATGGGCGCGGCCTATGCGTCGCTCGGGAGCTCGGCGCTGGTCGCGGCCACGATCTGGTTTATGGTGATGCTGTCGCGGCGTCGCGCGGCGCGGGCGCTCGCGCCCGTCGCCGTCGAAATCGCCGGTGCCGATCGCCTAATCAGGCGGCGACGAATTTCGTCGTCAGCTTGCCGATCTTGGTGATTTCGCACACCGTTACGTCGCCCGGCTTCAAGAACTGCGGCGGATTCATCGCGAAACCGACGCCCGACGGCGTGCCGGTGGCGATGACGTCGCCCGGCTCCAGGGTCAGGCCCGCCGAGAGCGACTGGATGATCGTCGGCACGTCGAAGATCATCATTTCGACCTTGGATTTTTGGCGCTGCTCGCCGTTGACCGTCAGCGTCAACTCCAGCTCGCGCTCGTTCGGAATCTCGTCGCGGGTCACGATGCATGGGCCGATCGGGCAGGAACGGTCGAGGCCCTTGCCCTTGAACCATTGATCGTGCTTGCGCTGCAGGTCGCGCGCGGTGATGTCGTTGACGATGGTGTAGCCGAAAATATGGTCATAGGCCTTGGCGGCCGGAATATTGACGCCGCCGGCGCCGATGACGACGCCGAGTTCGACCTCGTAGTCGATATTGCTGGAAACCGCCGGGTCGATCCGGAACGCGTCGTCCGGGCCGATCACCGCGGTCGGCGGCTTGGAGAAGATCTGCGGATATTCCGGCATCTTGATGTCCTGCGCGCGGGCGCGATAACCCTCGGCGACATGCTCTTTGTAGTTGCGGCCGATGCAGAACACGTTCTTGGCGGGACGCGGAATCGGCGCCGTGAGCTTCACCGAAGCGGCCGCCGCAATGGCCGGCGCCAGCTTGGCGTTGCCGGCATCGTCCTCGAGCCGCCGCGCCGTCTGCGACGCGGCCGCGCCGGCGGCGATGAAGGCGATCATGTTGGCGCCCGGCGCCGGCAAACCCGCCAGGCCCGCCGCCTGCGGCAGGTCCAAGATCCTCCCATCCTTCAGAACCAGGCCATAGGATGCGGCGCCGCCGCGCGTGAAGCTAACCAGTCTCATCTTGCTCTCCCGTTTTCCGCCTAGCGAACGCGCACCGACGCGATTCGGTCATGTGCCCGAGCAGCTTGCGATAGCCGTGCCAAGCGTTTAGCTTGGCGCGCCCGCCGAGGCAAGGCAAGGTCGCAATGCGCAGTGGGTATGTGCCATACCGAAGGAACCGCGATTGATATGCCAACTCGTTTGCCGCTGATTCCCACCACCATCGTCGGCAGCTATCCGCAACCCGACTGGCTTGTCGACCACGAGGCGGCGAAGGGCATTCCGCGCATCGGCGCGCCGCAAATGTGGCGCATCCCGGAACCGTTCCGCGAGGCGGCGCAAGACGACGCCACGCGCCTTGCGATCCGCGACCTGGAGCGCGCCGGGATCGACATCATCACCGACGGCGAGATCCGCCGCGAAAGCTATTCGAACCGCTTCGCCTTGGCGCTCGACGGCATCGATCTGGCGCATCCCGGCGCGGCGGCGGGCCGCGCCGGCGGCTCGCGGACCATGCCGGTGCCGCGCGTCGCGGGCAAGATCAAGTGGCGCGGCCCGGTCGAGGCGCGCGACGCCGCGTTCCTGGTCGCCGAGGCGACGCACACCACCAAGATCACGCTGCCCGGCCCGTTCACCTTGGCGCAACAGGTGCAGAACGATTTCTACAAGGACGATGAAGAGATGGCGATGGACTATGCCGTCGCCGTCAATCAGGAGCTGAAAGCCATCAAGGCGACCGGCATCGACATCGTGCAGCTCGACGAGCCGTGGCTGCAGGCGCGGCCGGAAAAGGCCAACCGCTACGGCGTCAAGGTCATCAACCGCGCGCTCGAGGGTATCGCCGGCCCGACCGCGATCCATCTCTGCATGGGCTATGCCCATGTGGTGAAGGAAAAGCCGGATCACTATTCCTTCCTGACGCAGCTCGTGGACGCTTCGGTCGACCAGATCTCGATCGAGGCGGCGCAGCCGAAAATGGATCTGGCGGTGCTCAAGGAATTGAGCCGCAAGACCATCATTCTCGGCGTCATCGACCTCGCCACCCACGACATTGAAACGCGCCGAGAGGTGGCTGAAGCGCATCGAGCGCGCGCTGCCGCATGTCGCGGCGGAGCGGCTGATGCCGGCGCCCGATTGCGGCATGAAATACATGCCGCGCGCCGTCGCGTTCGGGAAGCTGAAAGCGCTGGCCGAAGGCGCCGCCTTGGTGCGGAAGAAGCTCACGGGTAAATAGCACCGCCCTTGTCATCCCGGTTGTCCGCCTATATAAACCCGCGCTTCGGCGGCGTCGGGCTCGACAGGGCATGCCTCGCGCCCCTTACGTAACACCCTCTCTGAAAGGACGAAAATGCCCAAGCTGAAAACCAAGAGCGGGGCGAAGAAACGCTTTGGCCGCACCGCTTCCGGCAAGATCACCGCCGCGAACGCGCATAAGCGCCATCGCCTCATCTCGAAATCGAAGCGCGCCAAGCGCAACGCCAAGGGCACGGTGACGTTGCAGCCGGGCGATGCCCGGCTGGTGCTGACCTACATGCCGTATCTGAGGGGCTAGGCCATGGCGCGCGTCAAACGGGGCGTGACTGCTCATGCCCGGCACAAGAAAGTGCTGAAGCTGGCGAAAGGCTATCGCGGCCGCTCCAGCACCAATTTCCGCATCGCGCTCGAGAAGGTCGAGAAGGGGCTGCGCTACGCCTATCGCGACCGCCGCAACAAGAAGCGCGTTTTCCGCGCCTTGTGGATTCAGCGCATCAATGCCGGCGTGCGCGAGTTGGGATTGACCTATTCGCAATTCATCGCCGGCGCCAACAAGGCCGGCATCGCGCTCGACCGGAAAATTCTCGCCGATCTCGCGGTGCGCGAGCCCGAGACCTTCAAGGCCATCGTGGCGCAGGCGCAGGCGGCGTTGGGGAAATAATGGAGCGAGCGTTAGCGAGCGACTGGCGCGTTGAGCTCCCGCGGAGCGTGAGCGTAGCGAAGCCAAGGCGCGCGGACGCGCGCCGCCCGGCGTTTGCGGGCCGAACAAAATCCCCGCGTCACGCTCGATTTAGTCGGAGTCGCTCCCGCTAGGCCCCGCGGCACCGCGCATGTCATACTGGGACGCTCAGTCCCGGATGCGATGGAAGGGGCCGGCAAGGCCCCTTTTTCGTGAGCGAGAACATGGACGAAGAATCGATACGCCATCGGATTTACGAAGATTATTCCGCGAGCATTCTGCGCGAGATCGCCGCGGCGATGGATGCGGAATCGGTCGAGCGGATTTGGGTGGGCGCGCTCGGGCGCAACGGTCAGATCACGCAATGGCTGAAGGGACTCGCTCAAATCGCGGCGGAGGCCCGCCGCGCCGAGGGCGCGCTCCTGAACCGCATCAGGACCGAGATTGAGGCGGCGCTCGGCATCGCCACCAAGCGCTTCGAGAATCAGGCGCTCGAGGCGCGGCTCGCGACCGAGCGCGTCGACATCACCTTGCCGGTCAAGGCCGAGATCGCCGGCCGCATCCATCCCATCAGCCAGACTATCGCCGAGGTGGTCGCAATTTTCGGCGAGATGGGGTTCCGCGTCGTCGAAGGCCCGCATATCGAGGAAGATTTCTACAATTTCACCGCACTCAACATCCCGCCCGAGCATCCGGCGCGGCAGGAGCACGACACGTTCTATTTCCCGGAAACCGCGGCGGGCCATCGCAAGCTGCTGCGGACCCATACCTCGCCGGTGCAGATCCGCACCATGCTGAAGGACCAGCCGCCGATCCGCATCATCGTGCCGGGCCGCACCTTCCGCAGCGATCATGACGCCACCCACTCGCCGATGTTCCACCAGGTCGAAGGGTTGGTGATCGACGAGACGACGCATATGGGCCAGCTCAAGGGCTGCTTGATCGATTTCTGCCGCGCGTTCTTCGGCATCGACGATCTGCCGGTGCGGTTCCGCGCCAGCTATTTCCCGTTCACCGAGCCGTCGGCCGAAGTCGATATCGGCTGCTCCCGCGCCGGCGGCGAATTGAAGATCGGCACCGGCGGCGATTGGCTCGAAATCCTCGGCTCGGGCATGGTGCACCCGAAGGTGCTGGAATATGGCGGCGTCGACCCGACCAAGTACCAAGGCTTCGCCTTCGGCATGGGGATCGAGCGCATCGCCATGCTGAAATACGGCATCCCCGATCTGCGCACCTTCTATGAGAGCGATCTGCGCTGGCTGCGGCATTACGGTTTCATGCCGCTTGAGGTGCCCTCGATGGTCGGGGGTCTCTAGGCCATGAAGACCACGCTTGGCTGGCTCAAGACCCATATCGACTTGACCGCGTCGCTCGACGACATGGTGGCGGCGCTGGCGATGCGCGGCCTCGAGGTCGACGGCATCGAGGATCGTGCCGCGAACCTCAAGCCGTTCCTCGTGGCGCGCGTGGTGGCGGCGGAAAAACATCCCAATGCCGACAAGCTCAAACTGTGCCGCGTCGATATCGGCGGCACGGAAGTGCAGGTGGTGTGCGGCGCGCCCAACGCGCATGCCGGCATGCTCGGCGTGTTCGCGCCGGTCGGCTCGGTGATCCCGCGCAGCGGCGCGGTGCTGAAGGCAAGCCAGATTCGCGGCGTCGAATCCCAGGGCATGCTGTGCTCGGGCTACGAGCTCGGCCTCTCCGAGGATCACGAAGGCATCATCGAATTGCCCGCCGGCCTCACGGTCGGCGACAGTTTCGCGTCGGCGATGGGGCTCGACGATCCGGTGCTCGACATCAAGATCACCGCCAATCGCGCCGACTGTCTCGGCGTGCGCGGCATCGCGCGCGATCTGGCCGCGGCCGATCTCGGCACGCTGAAGCCGCTGCACATCGAGCCGGTACCGGGCGCATTCCCCTCGCCCATCGCGGTGCACCTGGCGGGGCCCGACGACAAGGCCTGCCCGCTGTTCCTCGGCCGGCTGGTGCGCGGCGTCAAGAACGGGCCGTCGCCGCGATGGCTGCAGGACCGGCTCGCGGCGATCGGCTTGCGGCCGATTTCGGCGTTGGTCGATATCACCAATTTTCTCACCTTCGATCTGTGCCGCCCGCTCCACGTCTTCGACGCGGCGAAGCTCGACGGCGACCTCGCGCTGCGCGGCGCGCGGCGCCACGAAACGCTCAAGGCGCTCGATGGCCGCGAATACGAACTCGATGGCGAGATGACGGTGATCGCCGACAATAACGGCCCGGTCAGTCTCGGCGGCGTCATCGGCGGCGAAAGCACCGGCTGCTCCGAGGCGACGCGCGACGTGTTCATCGAGGCGGCGCTGTTCGACCCGGTGCGCACCGCCGCGACCGGCCGCAAGCTCGGCATTCAGAGCGACGCGCGCTATCGCTTCGAGCGCGGGCTCGATCCCGAATTCGTGCGGCCTGGCATGGAGATCGCGACCAGGCTGGTGCTCGAACTCTGCGGCGGCGAGCCGAGCGAGATCGCGACGGCGGGCGCGGTGCCGGAATGGCGACGGCAAATCGCGTTCCGTCCCGCCCGCACCTGGTCGCTCGGCGGTCTCGATCTCGACGCGTCGGTGCAGCGCCGCGTTCTGAAGTCCCTGGGCTGCGCGATTTCCGGGGACGGCGATGCCTTGTCGGTCGAGCCGCCGTCCTGGCGCGCCGACATCCTCGGCGAGCCCGATCTGGTCGAGGAAGTGCTGCGCATTTACGGCTACGACAAGATTCCCGCCGTGCCGCTCCACCGCGACGGGGTATTGCCCAAGCCGTCGCTCGATCCGGCGCAGCGCCGCGCCGAGACGGTGCGCCGCGCGCTGGCGTCGCGCGACTTGGTCGAGGCGATCACGTTTTCCTTCCTGCCGCCGGAGCAGGCGGAACTGTTCGGCGGCGCGCCGGAACATTTGCGCCTGGTGAATCCCATCGCCGCGGGCCTCGACCAGATGCGGCCTTCGATCCTGCCCAATCTGCTTGACCGCGGCGCAGCGCAACGCCGACCGGTTCGAGCCCAACGCCGCCTTGTTCGAGATCGGCCCGCAATATTGCGACGACACGCCCGAAGGCCAGGAGGAAATGGCGGCGGGCGTGCGCGTCGGCGCCAGCGGCGTCAAACGCTGGGACGATCCCGGCAAGCCGGTCGACGCTTTCATGGCCAAGGCCGATGCGCTGGCGGCACTCGCGGCGGCCGGCGTCGCGGCCGACAATGTGCAGATCGGCGCCGACCCGCCCGCCTGGTACCATCCGGGCCGCGCCGGCACGTTGAAGCTCGGCCCGAAAAAGCTCGGCCAGTTCGGCGAGATCCATCCGGGTGTGCTGGCGACGCTCGGCGTCGACGGGCCGGCGGTCGGCTTCGAGATTTTCCTCGGCGCCGTGCCGCTGCCGCGCGCCAAGGGCAAGGCGCGCCCGCTGCTGCGGCCGTCGCCGTTCCAGCCGGTGGAGCGCGATTTTGCCTTCATCGTGCCGGCCGATCTGCCGGCGGAGACGCTGTTGCGCGCCGCGCGCAGCGTCGACAAGAAGCTGATCGTCGAGGTGCGTTTGTTCGACGTCTATCGGGGCAAGGGCATCGCGGACGGCGAAAAATCGCTCGCCATCACCGTGCGCCTGCAGCCGACCGACGCGACCTTGACCGATGCGCAGATCGATAATTTCGCCAAGCGACTGATCACGACGGTGGAAAAGGCCACCGGCGGCAAATTACGGAGCTGATCAGGTCAAGTCGTACGCCCGCTCCCCGTGGCTGGCGACGTCGAGGCCTTCGAGTTCCTGTTCGCGGTTGACGCGCGGCCGTGTGGCCGCGCCGATCAGCTTCACCAGCACCAGGGTCGCGATCAGCGACCACAGCGCCACGCCCGCGACCGTGACGATCTGCACCGTCAACTGCCGCCCGACGGTCATGCCGGCGGCATAGCCGGCGCCGCCCAGCGCCGGCATCGCGAAAATCGCGACCAGGATCGAGCCGGTCATGCCGCCGACGCCATGCACCGCGAAGACATCGAGCGTGTCGTCGATGTGGAAGCGCCGCTTGACCAGGTTGGTGGCGACGAAACACACCGTGCCGCCGGCCACGCCCATGCGCCATCGCGCCCATCGGCCCGACATAGCCCGAGGCGGGCGTGATGGTGGCGAGGCCCGCCACCGCGCCGGTGACGAGGCCGACCGAGGTCGGCTTGCCGGAGTGCACCCATTCGACCGCCATCCAGGTCAGCGCGGCCGCCGAGGCGGCGAGATGCGTCGCCATGATTGCGCAGCCGGCGCTGGCCGTTGGCGGCGAGCGCGCTGCCGCCGTTGAAGCCGAACCAGCCGACCCACAACATGCCGGCGCCGGCCATGGTCATGCCGGGGCTGTGCGGCAGCGATCAGATGGTGGGGAAAGCCGGCGCGCGCGCCGATCAGGATCGCCGCGATCAGCGCCGACACGCCGGCCGTGGTGTGGACCACGATGCCGCCGGCGAAATCGAAACATCCCGCCTGTGCCGCAGCCAGCCGCCGCCCCACACCCAGATGCGCCACCGGCACGATAGACCGATCACCAGCCACAGCGCGCTGAACCACAGCACGAAGGAGAACCGCAGCACGCGCTCCGGAAAGGCGCCGATGATCAGCGCCGGCGTGATGATGGCGAAGGTCATCTGGAACAGGGCGAAGGCGATTTCCGGCAGGCGCGCCGACCGACTGCGGCCGCCGATAGCCGCCAGGAACGCCTTGCCGATAGCCGCCGAGCAGCGCCGCCGCCGGTGCCGAACGCCAGGCTGTAGCCGAACACCGCCCAAATCAGCGACACGACGCAGCAGATCGCGAAGCAATGCATCAGGACCGACAGCAGATTGCGCGCCCGGACCAGGCCGCCATAGAACAGGGCCAGACCCGGCAAGGTCATGAACAGCACCAGGGCGGAAGCGGTCAGCACCCAGGCGGTGCTGCCGGTATCGATCGTCGGCACGGCGTCGTCCCCGAAATTTTTTTTCGGCGCGATACTGGCGAAGCGGGCGTGCCTAATCAATGTGCAAGATGGCGCAGGGCATGGCGTTTGCGTATCGTGTGGGCAGAAGGGACGGGGAGGGCCATGGTCGCATTCGCGAAGATCGAAAAAGCGGCAGTGAAGCGAGTCGGAGAAAAGGAACTGCAAGACCGGTTCAAACACCGTATCCCCAAAATCAAGAGCGCCGCCGAGCTTAAGAAGGTGCCGGACGACCGCTATCTGTCGCTGATGGCGTTGCGGATTTTTCGCGCCGGGCTGAAGCACGACATGGTCGACGCCAAGTGGCCGGCCTTCGAGAAAGCGTTCCACGGCTTCGATCCGCGCCGCGTCCGCGCCATGAGCGACGAGGCGGTCGAGGCGCTGATGAAGGATGCGAAGCTGATCCGCCATCTCGGCAAGCTCAAGGCGGTGCATGCCAACGGCGCCGCGGTGGTGGCGCTGGCGGCGGAGAAGGGCGGCGTCGGCGCCTATCTCGCCGACTGGCCGGGCGAGAACATCGTGGGATTGTGGGACGATCTCGCCAAGCGCTTCGCCCATTTGGGCGGCGGCTCCGGGCCGCAATTCCTGCGCATGGCGGGCAAGGACACGTTCGTCCTCAGCGACTGGGTGGTCAAGGCGCTCAACGAATGGGGCGTGATCAAGGGCACGCCCAAGGGCAAGGCCGACCGCGCCAAGGTCCAGGCGGCGTTCAACGACTGGGCCAAGGAAACCGGCAAGCCGCTGGCGCATCTCAGCATGACGCTCGCAGCCTCCGTGGATTGACAAATCGGCTCGTCACCCATATATACGCATGATGCGTTTCAAGTGCGTACACCAGATGATTGAGAGGTCGGGGCCGGTGTTCGCGGAATTACCTGCAAACGACCTGCAGAAGCAGGTGCCCCGTGCCGGCTAGCGCGATCCGCGGCCGGTTGTTGACGTTCTCGCGGGCGCCCCGTGGCGCCGGCGATGCCGGCAGTTATTCCTATATCGAGGACGGCATTGTCCTGGTGACGGACGGCCGCATCGAAGCGGTCGGGCCGGCGGCGCGCTGTCGCCGCGCCTCGGCGGCGCGCCGGTAGCGCATCATCCGGGCGCGCTGATCCTGCCCGGCTTCATCGACACGCATATCCATTTTCCCCAGACCCAGGTGATCGCGTCCTACGGCGCCCAGCTTCTCGAGTGGCTGGAGAAATACACGTTTGTCGAAGAGCAAAAGTACGGCGACCTCGATCATTCCGCGCGCCAGGCCGACTTCTTCCTCGACGAGCTGGCGCGGTGCGGCACCACCACCGCCTGCTGCTACGGCTCGGCGCATCCGGCGTCGGTCGAGGCGTTGTTCGCCGCCGCCGAGGCGCGCGGCGCCGGCATGATCGCCGGCACCGCGATCATGGACCGCAACGGGCCGCAACCGTTGCTCGACGCCGCCAAGGATTCGATCGCGGCGAGCCGCGATCTGATCCGGCGCTGGCACGGCACCGGGCGGCAGCGCTACGCCGTGACGCCGCGCTTCGCCATCACCTCGACCGACGCGCAGCTCGCGGCGGCGGGTGCCTTGCTGCGCGAGTTCCCCACCGTCTACATGCAAACCCATCTCGCCGAGAACCGCGACGAGATCGCGGCGGTGCGCCGGCTGTTTCCCGACGATCCAAGCTATACCGCCGTCTATGCGCGCGCCGGGTTGCTCGGCCCGCGCTCGCTCCTCGGCCATTGCATCCATCTCGACGATAGCGAGGTGGCGCTGTTGCGCGACACGCGAATCGGTCGCGGTGTTCTGTCCGACCTCGAACCTGTTCATCGGCAGCGGCTTGTTCGATTACGCGCGTCTCGGTGCCGCCGGGATTCGGATCGCGCTCGCCACCGATGTCGGCGGCGGTACGTCCTATTCGATGCTGCAAACCGCGGCCGAGGCCTACAAGGTGATGCAGCTGCAAGGGCAGAATTTGTCCGGCTCTCGCCGCCTTCGACCTGATGACGCGCGGCAATGCCGCGGCGCTCGGGCTCGAAGCCGAGATCGGCACGCTGTCACAAGGCGCCTATGCCGATCTCGTCGTGCTCGATGCGCGCGCGACGCCGGCGATGGCGCATCGCATGGCGACGGTCCGCGACCTCGAGGAAGAATTGTTCGTGCTGATGACGCTGGGCGACGATCGTGCCGTGGCGCAGACTTACATCAAGGGCAAGCCCGCGCTCACTCCTCGCCGCCATCCGCCGCCGCCCACTCTTTGACGCGGGCGAGGTGGGCGTAGTCGTTGTAGCGCGGCGCGTATTCGCTGCGCGGAATCGATTCGTACGGCGTCGCCGGGTCGTCATAGGCGGCGACGAGCCGGCGCAGCCCCGGCAATGCCGCGTCGATAAGCTGGCGCAGCTCGGCGTCGTTCTTGGCGAGCGGCTTGATTTCGCCGGGCGGATCGCCGCCGGAAAGCCGCCAGAATTCAAGCTCGGCGACGGCGCCGCGCGATGTCGGGAAAGGCGCCGGCCTCGGCCATCGCCGCTTCGAGCGGCAGCTGCGGCGCATAGCCCAGATCCCAATCGGCGACACGGGGCAGGCTGCCGGTCTTATAGTCGACGATGGCGAGACGGCCGTCGTGGCGGCGGTCGATGCGGTCGGCTTTGGCCTTGACGACGAAGTCGCCGGCCGGCGCGGCGACGACCAATTGCCCCTGGATCTCGCTGCGGACTTTTTCGAGACGCCGGCGCCGCCCGGTCTCGGTCGCGACGAACCAGCGGGCGATCCGCTCGAAGCGCGGCCACCAGAAAGCGCGCAGCTCGGGCCGGTCCCGCCACGGCGCGAACAGCGTGGTGCCGATGGCGATCAGCCGCCGCTCGGCGTCGGCGGGCAGGTCGCCGGGATGGTCGCGGAGAAACCGGTCCAGGGCGTCGTGGATGAAACTGCCGCGCGCCGCGGCGTCGGGCGGCTCGTCGATCTGGGAGAGCGCTCGCAGGCCCAGAATGTGGCGGGCATAGATGGAATAGGGATCGCGGATCAGTGTCTCGATCTGCGTCACGGCCAATTGCCGTGGCCGCGCCGCGACCGGCGGGCGGGGCCGCGGTTGCTCGGCGCGGCGCCATTGCGACGCCGGCGGCGCGTCGAGCATGCGCTGCCAGGCGAGCGGCTCGGTCGCGGCGCCAAGCTCGCGTTCGATTCCGGCGGCGCGCAGCACCGTGTCGAGCCGGAGCAGCCAGCGCGACGGCACGGTCGGCGTGCCCTCGACCCGCGCCGCCCGGGTCAGCCATACCACCGGCGCGCCCAGCGCCTGCGAAAAATCATGCGCCGCCACGCCGATACGCTCCTCCGGCGCCGGCACGCCGAACGCCTGGCGCATCGGCCGCGACAGGAAGGCGTCGGTCTCCGTCTGCGGCGGCCAGACGCCTTCATTGAGTCCGCCCAAGATCATGACATCGGCGCGCTGCAGCCGCGCTTCGAGCAGGCCCCAGATCGCGAGGCGCGGATGCAGGCCGTAGCGCGGCCGCACCACCGCGCCGGCGATCAACGCCTCGAACAGCGCGGCATAATCGCCGCCGGAGGTGGTGGGAAACGCGGCGGCCGCGGCGTTAAGCTCGGCGATGAATTGCGCCGCGGTCTCGCCCGCCGCTTCGCGCCACAGCCGGTCGGCGCCGGTCGCGTCGCTGGTGCGGGCCAACTGCTCGGCCGCGGCGACATGCGCCGCGACGACATCGCCGAGCTTGACGGCACGGGCTTCCAGGCACCACGCCATCAAGGGCCGCAGCGCAGCATCGAGCCGCGACACCAGGTCGGCCAGGTCGCGGTCCGCCAACGGCAGCGCCTGGCGCAATCCCGCCAGGCCCGGCGCCGGGCGCGGCCCGCGCAGGCAGCGCTCCTCGAGACGCCGCACTCGGGCGCGGAATAGCTCGGGCGGCATGCCGCCCGCCGCCAGCGGATGCTTGAGCAGGGCCAGCAAGGGGAGCGGCGCCAGCGCCGCGAGCGCCGCGTCGAGAACGAGGCGCAGGAACACGGCTGGCGGGGTCCGGTCGAGCGGCACGCCGGCGGAATTGTCGATCTCGATGTTCCAGCGTTTCAGCTCCGCCGCGACGCGGCGTGCCAGCGCACGGTCCGGCGTCACCAGCGCGGCGGTCTGCTCCTTAACCTCCAGCGCCTGGCGCAGCAGCAGCGCGATCACCTCCGCCTCTTCCTGCGCGCCGGCGCAATCGAGGCGGCGCAGGTGGGCGATCGCCGCCGCGTCCAGTTTCGGTTGCGATCGCCAGCGGTCGGTTTCGCTTGCCGGCGCCAGCGCGGCGCGGACCAGATCCCGTCGCGGCGACCGCGCACCATCGCCGCAGCCGGGCCATGGCGGAATCCGTTCCGGCACCAGGCCGAACCGCGCCAGCAACCGGGCATGGAGATGTTGTGGGTGGGTCGGATCGGTGGCGACCGCGTCCATGCTCGCCGCCGTGAGATCGAGGCCTGCCAACACGATGTCGCCTCGGGGCAGTTTCGCGACCGCGGCGATGAGGTCGCCCACGGCGGCGATGCCGCCCGACAGGCCCGCCGCGATCACCGGCGTTTCCGGCGGCGCCTTGGTCCAGGCCGCGATCCGCGCCGCTAGAACGCGGTTGCGCCGCTCCGCCGGATCGAGCGCGCCATGCGCCGCCAGGATCGCCGGCCAATTGTCCGTAACGATGCCGAGGAATTGGATGATTTGCTGCCAATGCTCGGCGAATTTGTCGGGCGCCAACGTCGCGAGCGCCGCGACGTCGCCGCGCGCGGTCTGCACCGTGTCGAGAAAATCGGCGAGGGCGCGCGCCAGCGGCACCGCCTGTCCCGGCGTCAGCGCGCCGGTACCGGTGCGCGCGCTCCATGTCAGCACGAGCTGCGCCAGCAACAGCTGGCGCTGCAGCGGCGGCAGCGCCGGCGGAATCGCGAGATCGCCGGCCTCGTCCGAAATCGTCAGTTCCTCGGCGTCGAGGTCGCCGACCGGCACCAGGCGGGGCAACAACAGCGCGCGTCCGGCGCTGGCGCGCAGAAAGGCCTCGGTCAGGCTTCGCACCGCGCGCCGTGTTGGCAGCAGGATGGTGGTGCGCGTCAACGCCAGCGGATCGTCGCCGGCCCGCGGCAAAATGCCGGCGACCAGCGTGTCGAGAAACGGCAACTCGGCCGGAATGGTGTGGAAGCCCATCGTGCTCAGCGTTCGATGCGCCGCGACGCGAGGCGCCGTTCCACCTCCGCCAGGCCGCGCGGCGTTTCGAGATGATACCACTCGCCGTCATGGACGATGCCGTAAAGCCGGCCGGCTTCGATGGCCCGCGTCCAATAGGGATGCAGCGAGAATTTGCCCCCGGGCGCGCCATCGAAGAGCCGCTGGTGCAAGATCTGGATCGAGGTGAAGAAATAAGGCGCGATCTCGGTCTCCTTGCGCCACCGCAAACGCCCCATCGGATCGACCTGGAAATCGCCCGGCCCGTCGAGGCCGACGGCGGTGATCGTGCGTTGCATCAGCAGCAACCCGTCCATCCCTTCCGGATCGAAGCCGCGCGCCAACCGGACCAGCGCCGGCATCGTGCCGTCGAGCCAGAACACGTCGGCGTTGACGACATAGAACGTGTCGCCGAGCTGCGGCAGCGCTTGGAAAATGCCGCCGCCGCTGTCGAGCAGTTCCGGTTCGGGCGACAGCACGATCTCGATGTCACGCCGCGCCGCCAAATGGCCTGCGAGCATGTCGGCGAAATAATGCGTATTGACCACGATCCGTTTGACGCCGACCGCGGCGAGCCGGTCGATGGCGTGATCGATGATCGGCCGGCCGCCCAGGGCGATGAGCGCCTTGGGCATGGTCTCGGTGATCGGCCGCATCCGCGTCGCGAGGCCGGCCGCCTTGATCATCGCGGTTTCGGGGACGGTCATGCGCCGATCCGCTCGGGCACGCGCCGCAACGCGGGCGGCACCGCCGCGTCGAACCAGGCGCGCACCGGCGCCAAGGCGGGGTGCGCGAGGTCCGCTGTCAGCAGGCCCCACATATGCGGAATGTGCCTCAGATATTGCGGCTTGCCATCGCGCAGCAGCAACCGCGCGAACTGGCCGATATTCTTGGCATGACGCTGCGCGCCCATTACCGCGAAGGACGTCGCGAACGCGTCGCGGTCAAGGGTCGGGAAGGCCGCGAGGTAGCGCGCGATCATGCGTTGCCGCAGCGGCGGCGCCACGTCGCGGCGCTCGTCTTCCAAGAGCGACATCAGATCGTAGGTCGACGGCCCGAGCACCGCGTCCTGAAAATCCAGAAGCCCGCACGCCGCGACGCCGTCATGCCCGTCGAGCCGCATCAGATTGTCGACGTGATAGTCGCGCAGCACCAGGGTCGCGGGCGCGCCGTGCGCCAGCGGCAGCACCGCGCGCCAGCGCTCCAGATAGTCGGCGCGGATTTCCGGCGGCGCATCCTTGCCGGTGACCAGCTTTAAGTACCAATCGACGAACCGCACCGCCTCGTCGAGCAACCGCGCCTCGTCGTAGGGCGGCAGGGTCGGCGCTTCGGTTGGAATGAAGCGGCGATGCAGCGCCGCCAGCACGTCGACGGCCAGCGCGTAAAGCGGTTCCTCGGCCTCGCCCGCCGCCAGGAGCCGCGTGAAGGTGCCGTCGCCGAAATCTTCGAGCAACAACAAGCCCTGCTCGACATCCGCGGCGAAAATTTCGGGCGCGCTGAAACCCATGTCGCGCAGCAGACGCTGCACCGCGACGAAGGGCCGGACATCTTCCTGCGGCGGCGGCGCATCCATCAGAATCGCGCGCCGGGCGCCGGCGGCAAGCCGTTCATAGCGCCGGAACGACGCGTCCATGGCCAGCGGCGTGCGCGCCGCGTCGCCCCAACCATGGTCCGCGACAAACCGCGCGATCAGGGCGGCGCGCTCAGTCATGGAACAGGCCGTCCCATCGCGGCGACCCGGCGATCGCGGCGCGGCGCCGTTGGGCGGTAGCGCCGGGCGACAAGGCGATGTCGAGACGCTCGGCCGGCAGCAGCGCCGCGATCCGCTCCGGCCATTCGATCAGGGAGATGCCCTCCGCCCAGGCCTCCTCGATGCCCAGCTCGTAGACATCGTCGGCGGCTTCCAGACGGTAGAGGTCGAAATGCCAGATCGGCGGCCGCCCGGTGAAGCGATAGGTCTCGACCAGCGTGAAGGTCGGGCTCGGCACTTCCTCGTCGCCACGGCCGAGGGCGCGGATGAAGGCGCGGGCGAAACTGGTCTTGCCGCTGCCGAGCGGTCCCGCGAGCGTGATCGTGTCGCGTGCCCGCGCCGCGGCCGCGATCCGGGCCGCCAGCCGCGCCGTTGCCGCTTCGTCGGCAAGATCGAGAACGCGTTGCGCCATCGCACCACTCTTATGCTGTTTCGCGGCGCCGGAGCAACAGCGCGATCCGGCATTGCGCGGGCGCCCGGCGGCGGCCATTCTCCGCCGCGACGGAGGGGCGATGCAGCGCAGGGACGTGGCGATTATCGGTGCCGGGCCGGTCGGCCTCTTTGCCGTGTTCGAATGCGGCATGCTCGGCCTGTCCTGCCATGTGCTCGACGTGCTCGACATGCCGGGTGGGCAATGCGCGGCGCTCTATCCGGAAAAGCCGATCTACGACATACCGGGCTATCCGGTGATCGAGGCGCAGGAGTTGATCGCGCGCCTCTCCGAGCAGGCCGCACCGTTCGCGCCGCTCTACCATCTGGGCCATCGCATCGACCGGTTGGAGGCGCTGTCGGGCGGCGGCTTCCGCCTCGCCACCGAAGACGGCCGCGCCGTCGAGGCGGGCGCGGTGATCGTCGCCGCCGGGGTCGGCGCCTTCGGTCCCAACCGGCCGCCGCTCGACGGCATCGAGCGGTTCGAGGGCAAGAGTGTGTTCTATCTGGTACAGCGCCGCGACGACTATCGCGGCCGCCGCGTCGTGATCGCCGGCGGCGGCGATTCGGCGATCGACTGGGCGCTGTCGCTGGCGGAGGTGGCGGACTCGGTGATGCTGGTGCATCGCCGCGACAAGTTCCGCGCCGCGCCCGAATCGCTGGCGCGGCTGAAGCGGCTCGCCGATGCCGGCAAGGTCGAGCTGGTGACGCCGTATCAACTCCACGAGCTCGAGGGCGACAACGGCGATCTGCGCGCCGTCACCGTCGCCGATCTCGACGGCAATGTGCGGCGCCTCGAGGCCGACCGGCTGCTGCCGTTCTTCGGCTTGTCGATGAATTTAGGCCCGATCGCGGAGTGGGGATTGGCGCTCGACCAGCATCACATCGTCGTCGATCCCGCGACCTGCGCCACCTCGGTGCCGGGCATTTTTGCGATCGGCGACATCGCCACCTACCGCGCCAAGCTCAAGCTGATCCTGACCGGCTTCGCCGAGGCGGCGCAGGCGGCCCGCGCCGTGTTCCCGCTGGTGCGGCCGGGCGAGGCGCTGCATTTCCAGTATTCGACGACGACCGGCGTGCCGCCGCTTCACCCCGGCGGCTGAGCGGGCGGCGCGTCGGGAAGGATGCACATCACCGCCGTGCCGATGCCCGGGACCGAATCGAGCTCGACGCGGCCGCCATGCAGTTCGACGATGCTCTTGACCAGGGCCAGGCCGACGCCGATGCCGCCGGCGCGGGGCGCCCCGCCGCGTTCGAACTTCTCGAAGATGCGGACGAAATCCTCGGTGGCGACGCCGGGGCCGGTGTCGGAAACGCTCAGCGCCACCCCGCCGTCGACGCGCCGCGCCGCCAGCGTGACCTCGCCGCCGGGCGCCGTGAACTTGAAGGCGTTAGAGAGCAGATTGAACAGCGCCTGCTTCAGCCGCCGCGCGTCGCCGCGGATGCTGCCGATCTCGTCCGGCACGTCGAGGCGCAGACCGACATTGCGTTCGCGTGCCCGTTCATGCGCCAGCGTGAAAAGGCTCTGCATCATGTCGCGAATGTCCACGGTCTGGATGTCGAGGGCGAAATAGCCGGCCTCGATGGTGGAGAGATCGAGAATGTCGCCGATCAATGTTGCCAGCGCCTGGGCGCTGCCGAGAATGCCTTGGCCATATTCCATCTGACGCGGGTTGAGCGGACCGAAATACTGCGCCACCAGGAGCTCGGCGAAACCGATGATGACGTTGAGCGGCGTGCGCAGCTCGTAGGAGACGTTAGCGATGAATTCGCTCTTCAGCCGGTCCGCGGCCTCGAGCGCCTCGTTTTTCTCGGTCAGCGCGGTCGCGAGTTTGGTGGTGTCGGTCACGTCGAGGTAAAGGCAGAGGATGTTGCCGTCGGGCAGCGGCACGGTCGCGAATTGCAGGATGGCGCCGTCACGCCGCTCGATCTGTTCCGCGATCGCGGTGTGGCTCATGACGCGCGCCACCAACTCGCGGCGTTGGGCCGGCCAATCGCCGCCCTGGTCGATCAGCGGCCGAATCTTGTCGACGATCTCGTTGAGGTGCGGCTCGCCACTCAAATCGCCCGGTGTCAGCCGCCAGATCGCGGCGAAGGCCGGATTCGACAGTTTGAGCCGGCCGTCGGTGCCGTAGACCGCGATGCCTTCCTTGAGCTGGTCGAGCGTCTCGCGCTGCACTTCGGTCAGCGTGTTGAAGGACCGTTCGAGCGCCAGGCGGTCGGTGACGTCGTCGTACACGAAGATCAGGCCGCCCATGGGATGCGACGCCACCGAGACCCGTAGCGTGCGGTCGTCGGGAAGGTGCATCAATTCGGGCGGTGGCGGCGCCGGCGACGTGAACATCGTCTGCACGTTGCGCTTATAGGCGCGAAAATCGACGAACTCCGGCAGGCGGCGTTGCTCGCGCAACCGCTCCAGCAACTCGTCGATGGTCGGGTTCGTGCCGAGCCAGTCGGTGTCGAGCTGCCACAGCGCGGCGAAGGCGCGATTGAAAAAATTGAGGCGCGTATCGGCGCCGAAGATCGCGATCGCGACGGCAAGGCTCTCCAGCACCTCGCTGTGCGATTCGGCGTGCCGCGTCAGCTCGGCTTCCTTGGCCTCGAGGTCGGTGAAATCCCGCGCGAAGCCCACGAGCCGGTCGGAATGCGGCAGTGGCGCTTCGGTGATCTCCAACAGGCGCCGCGAGCCGCCGACGACAATGTGATGGCTCTCGCGCTGCGCGCCGTTGACGGTGCGGGCGCGCAGCGCCAGCGCCTTGCCGTCCTCGCCCAGGACGCCGATGCCCAGTTCGCGCTGCTCGGCGATCGCGGTTTCGCGCGTGCCGTCGACCGCCTGGGCATAGGCTTCGTTGACCTCGATCAGAGACAGATCGCCCTTGCGGCGGTGCCAGACGGGGATGGGCAGCGTGTCGAGCGTGCCGGCGGTGGCCGCGACCCGGGCCAGGCTGGTGGCGATTTGCTGCGAGGCGACTTCACGCTCATGCTCGGCCGCGGACAGTTCCGCCAGATAGCGGTTCCGTTCCTCCGCGATCCCTTCCGCCAATTTGCCCAGTCGCCACCGCACCACCACCGCCGCGATCAACGCGATGATGACCAGCAGGATGATGGTGATGGTAACGCCCACGGCTACTCCGGTTTCGAGGGTTCTTGATTAGGGGTCAGGGTGGCGGGCAGGCGTCCGTCGGCGCGTTCTAAGGCTTAATGGTGGATAAATTATAACCAATCAATCGATGTCGAAACGATTATGACAAGCGGCGCGCGTCCGTCATCAAGTCCCGTGCATTTCGTTAAAATCGTCGACAAGACTGGCGATGCGCGCGTCGTCGGTCTGGTCCATGACGGTCCGGGCGCGCTGGGTCGCGGCGCGCAAATCGAGGGTGCGGATGCGCTCCTTGACGCGGCCGACATTGCTCGGCGCCATCGAGAGATTGCGCAGGCCGAGGCCCAACAGCAACGCGGTAAACCGAACGTCGCCGGCCATTTCGCCGCAGAGATTGACCGGAATGCGCGCCCGCATCGCCGCCTCGACGGCGAATTGAATGAGCCGCAACACCGCGGGATGAAGCGGGTTGTAGAGATAGGCGACCTGCTCGTCGCTGCGGTCGATGGCCAGCGTGTATTGAATGAGATCGTTGGTGCCGATGGAGAAAAACTCGGCCTCGGCGGCGAGCGCGTCGGCGGCGAGCGCCGCGCCCGGAATCTCGATCATCGCGCCCAGGGGCGGCAGTGGATCGGGCAGGGCGATGCCGCGCCGCCGCAAGCGCCGCGCCGCCTGATGCAGCGCCGCGCGCACGGCGCGTAGTTCGCCGACATTGGCGATCATGGGCACCAGGATGCGGACCTTGCCGAGCGCGCTCGCCCGCAGCATCGCCGCAAGCTGCACGTCCAACAGCCGCCGCTCCTTCAAGGCGAGGCGCACCGCGCGCAGCCCCAGAGCCGGGTTGGCGCTGTCGGCGGTGAACAAGCCGGCCAGCTTGTCGCCGCCGATATCGAGCGTCCGGAGCGTCACCGGCTTGCCGTCCATGCCACGCACCAGCCCGGCATAGGCGGCGTATTGATCGTCCTCGTCCGGCAGCTTGTCGCGATTCATGTAGAGAAACTCGGTGCGCACCAGGCCGAGACCCTGCGCGCCGGCCGCGAGCGCCAGTTCCCGCTCGCGCGGCAATTCGACATTGGCCTCGAGCGTGATCTCGATGCCGTCGCGGGTCACCGCCGGAAGACGGCGGAAGCGGCCGATGCGGCGTCGTTCCTGCTCCAACTCCTCGCGCTGGCGCTCATAGGCGGTCCGCGTCGCCGCCGAGGGGTTGACCACGATCCGGCCCATGCCTCCGTCGACGATCACCGTATCGCCCGGCTCGACCCGGCGCAGCAGGTCGCTTACGCCCAGCACCGCCGGCAGGCCCAAGGCGCGCGCCATGATCGCGGTGTGGCCTTCGGCGCCGCCCAATTCCGTGGCCAACGCCGCGACCCGGTTCGGATCGATCAGCGCGGTGTCGGCGGGCGTCAATTCCTCGGCGACGATGATGGTGCCGGCGGCGAGCCGTTGCAGCGCGGCATAGGGTGTCTTGGTGAGGTTGCGAATCAGCCGGGCGCCGACGACGCGGATGTCGTCGCCGCGCGCCGCCAGATAGGCGTCGTCCATGGCGGCGAAACTGGAGCCGATTTGCCCAAGCTCGACCTCGACCGCGCGCTCGGCATTGAGCCGGTCCTCGCCGATGCGCCGGTCGGCGCCGCGCACCAGCCGCGAGTTGGTCAGCATCGCGACGTGAGCGTCGAGCAGATAGCCTGCCTCCTCGGCCGCCGCTCCGGGCAGCGCCGCCGCCTTGACCTTGAGCTTCGACAGCTGTTTCAGCGACAACGCCACGGCGTCGGCGAGACGCTTCTTTTCGGCCGCGATATCGTCGTGCGCGATCCGGTATTCCGGCACCTGGATGGCGCCGTCGTCGCTGATAAAGGCCGGTCCGATGGCGATGCCGGGCGAAATCGCCAGGCCGGTCAGGACGCGCTCGCCGCGGTCAGTCTTCATCGAAGCCGCCGTCGATCAACGCCGCCAGGGCGTCGAGGGCGGGCCGCGCCTGCGGTCCGGTGGCGCGCAGCTCGATCTCGGTTCCCGGACCCGCGGCCAGCATCATCAACCCCATAATCGATCGTCCGGACACTTCGGTTCCGTTCTTGGCCACCGTCACGTCGGCATCGTACTCCCAGGCGAGCTTGACGAAGCGCGCCGCCGCCCGGGCATGAAGGCCGCGCCGATTGCGGATGGTCGCCGAACGCCGCAACTCGCGTCCGGCGCCTTCCGCCGTTTCGGTCATTTCACGTCGGCCAGGAGCTGCGAGGCAACATTGATGTATTTGCGTCCGGCCTCCTGGGCGCCGCGAACCGCGTTGGCCAAGGTTTCGGTCTGGCGCAAGCCGGCGAGCTTGATCAGCATGGGCAGGTTCACGCCCGCGATCACCTCGATCTTGCCCTTATCCATGATCGAGATCGCGAGATTGGACGGCGTGCCGCCAAACATGTCGGTCAGCAGCACCACGCCGTCGCCGTCGTCGACCTCGGCGACCGCCTTGACGATGTCCTGCCGACGCTTCTCCATGTCGTCGTCGGGACCGATGCAGACCGCGGCAATGGATTTTTGCCCGCCGACCACATGCTCGAGCGCCGCGATGAATTCGGCGGCGAGCCGGCCATGCGTGACAAGAACCATTCCAATCATGATAAACCCCCTACATCCAACGAGCCGCCGCCCCGCTGTAGATCGCGGTGGTCGACGGAAACGCGAAAGCCGAGACCGGCAAGCTTGGCGGCCAGCCGCGCCGCGACAAAGGGCGACCGATGACGCCCCCCGGTGCAGCCAATGGCGATGGTGAAGTAGCTCTTGCCCTCGCCTTCGTAACGCGGCAGTAGGGGCCCGAGCCAGGCGCATAACCCTTGGAAAAAGCTGGGAAAATCAGGGTCAGCCTCGATCGCCGAGGCGACCTCCCGGTCGAGCCCGGTGAGCGGCGCCAGGGAGGCGACGTAATGGGGATTGCGCAGGAAACGGACATCGAGAACCAGATCGGCATCGCGGGGCAAACCGTGGCGATAGGAAAAGGAAGTCACGAAGATGGCGATGCCGGGGGCGGAATCAATCGCGAAATGGCCATGGAGCAGTCGCTTCAAATCGCCCGGGCTGAGCGCGGTGGTATCGATAGCCAGATCGGCCCGCTCGCGCAAGGGCGCGGCGAGGCGCCGCTCCAAGGCAATCCCGTCGCTCACCGGCCGGTCGCCGGCCGCCGGGTGCCGATGGCGGGTCTCGGTATAGCGTTGGATCAGCTTGTCGTCGTCGCATTCGAAAAACACCAGGGTGAGGCGGCGCTTGGTCGCCGGATCGAGGCCGTCGAGCGCGGCGATCGCCGCGTCGGCCCGGAGGTCACGGTCGAGCGCCGAGATGCCGAGCGCCAGCGGCCGCGCCGACGGCTTGGAGCCAAGCAGCGCCGGCAGCAGCGACAGCGGCAGATTGTCGGCGGTGTCGTAGCCTAAATCTTCAAGAGCCTTCAGGGCGGACGAGCGGCCGGCGCCCGAGAGGCCGGTTACCACGACCAGCGGCGGCTGGCGCGCGCCTAGCGCCGGTTCATCGCTCGCTTGCATCGGCGATGGGAACGCTGCCGGCGAGGGTCTTGAGCGCCGCGCGCAACTTTGCCGGCGCCGAGGCCTCGAACGGCGCCAACGCGATCAGCGGAATGTCGTAAGCGAAAAACCGGCACCAGGCCGGATCGGGCATGCGCTTGATCGTGTCGCGCGGACGAAGATCGACCACCAGCCGCAAGGGCGCCGACGCCTGGTGCGGCACCGGCACGATCCCGACGCCCCGAATCTCGAGTTGGCCGGCGATCGTCGCGGGCGCCGACAGGCGCGGCGCGGTGCCGATGTCGCGCAACTCGATCTGATCGTCGGCGACGAGCCGAGCTCCGCTGTCGATCAGGCGCAGCGCCAGGTCGGACTTGCCGCTGCCCGATGGCCCGCGCAGCAAAACGCCGTCGCCGTCGAGGACAATGGCGGTGCCATGAAGGCGGATCATGGGGCGACCCAAAAGCTAAGCCATTGGGCGGGTGTCAATTTTCCCGTGTCAACGACGATTACCCTTTGGTTACCAAGGATATTCGTTGACGCCCGATGACACGCGGTGCATTGTGGATGCCAGTCGATACCCGTTCGACGCGTTGACACGGTGCTGACATGGAACGGTTGAACAAAGAAATCATGGACGGTTTGGCGGTCCCGGCGAAGGGCGCCATCGTTCATTGGTTCGCAGGCGCCAAGGTGCAAGAGACGGTCGCCCCCCGAGGGTTCGGGGTGCGCGTCACGGCGGCGGGGGTTAAAGCCTTCGTCTTGGATTATCGTATTCAACGCAAACAGCATCGTATCACTCTAGGCCGTTGGCCGGACTGGCCGGCGCTGAAGGCGGTGCAGCGCGCCCGCGAGCTTCGCCAGCAAATCGACCGGGGCGAAAACCCGCTACAGCAGCGCGCGATGCCCACCGAAGTCAAGACGGTGGGCGCCATGCTGGACGACTACCTGATCCGCTACGTTCGCAATAAGGACCGACCGCTCCGAAGTGCCGACCTGATCGAAAGCGCCATTGAAAGGCTCGTAAAGCCTCGCATCGGCGCCCTTGGTCTGTACGAAGTCCGCCGCTCCCATATCGTCGCCATGCTGAACCAAATCGACGATGAAAGTGGCCCGGTAGCGGCCGACAGGTGCCTCGCTTACATTCGCAAGGCGTTCAATCGACGAGCATTGGAAGATGACGAGCTTACCGTCCCTATCGTGCCCGGCATGGCTCGCACCAAGCAAGTCCAACGGGCACGGTCGCGTGTTCTGTCCGACGATGAAATCCGGTCGATTTGGCCTGTGTTTGATCGTATCGGTGTGTTGGGGCCGATCGCCAAGTTGCTGTTGCTGACGGGCCAGCGTCGCGACGAAGTAAGCGGGATGGCATGGGCCGAAATCGCACCCGATGGCATGTGGACTATCCCCGCGGTGCGATACAAATCCCAACGCGATCAATATGTCCCGCTATCGGTGGCGGCCCTAGCCATCGTGCAAGCTCAGCCGCATCGCAATGACACAGACTTCGTGTTCCCGTCGAAGGTTCGGACGCCCTTCGCCAGGCACAGCGCCGGGAAGGCGAAGCTCGACAAGGCCGTACCGATTCCGCCGTGGCGGCTGCACGATTTGAGACGCACGGCGCGCAGCCTCATGGCCCGCCTCAGTATTTCCGCCGACATAGCCGAGCGCGTTCTGGGGCACGCCATGCCGGGCGTTCGGGAGATTTATGATCGCCACAGCTACGCCGCCGAGAAAAGGGATGCGCTCGAACGGTTGGCAGCACTGGTCGGCCAGATTGTGGGAGGCGAGCGGTGACATCACAGTCTCCGATAGCACGTGGCGCTGTGCACGACTTGCAGTTGCCCGAATGGGATGCCGAGTGGTGCGTGAATTGGATGGCCGAGCGCCACGGCGAACGCGTTGCGCGGCAAGCACTTGGTATTGCGCTGAAGGGGCGCCGGGGACGGCCTAGGAAGGGACAACATGGCTCATACGACGATCTGCAATTGCGCTTTATCTATGACGCAAAGCGCGCGGACTACAAAAGCCGTCGTAGCTTCGCAATTTTTGCGGCAGAGTTTTTGGGCAAGCGTGCTGGGCCAGGAGTTGAACCCTTTGAGCAGGTGGAGCAGCGCCTGAAACGGATGCATCTCAAGTAGGACAAAAAATACGAGATTTATCGTCCCTAACCATTTGTCATCGCACGGCAGTAGAACGCGACTTAATGACGATCTGAGCCGCCATGTCTGTGCAAGGCCAGGCCCTAGATCGGCGACGCGTGAAGCGACCCGAGAGGAAGACTGGAGCCGACGATGGAAACCGAACCACTTCTTGCCGAGTATCTGACGGAAGAAACCGCAGCCGACGAATTGAACGTTTCGACGCGCACCCTGAAGCGCTGGCGCGACCTCGGCGGGGGGCCGCCGATCACGCACCTCGGGCGTCGCATCCTTTATCATCGGGGAAAACTCAAAAGCTGGCTCGCCGCGCGTACCGTTACCGCGTGACGCCATGAATCTCGAAATTCTGGCAGCCGAAATTCGCGCTCGCATTGCGAAAGGCGAGACCGAGACACGCCCCGACAAGGCGGAAGATTTCAAAATTTCGGCGGGTTATTGCTTGGTGGAAGCATATCGCGCGGTGAAAGCGTCAGGTGGCTTATGGCCCGAATGGTGCGCCGCCAATATCCGGCGTTCGCTCGCTTTCATTCGTGATCTGATGGCTTTGATTGATGACCGCTTCAAGCCAGCAGCACCGCAACCCCGTCCGGCACAAGCTCCGCCGCCGCAACCCTCGCCCGACTGGCATACCCGCCCTCGCTACTCGACGCGCTATCAACATCCGGGGCCATTCCGCGACGCGACCCACGCTGCATTCGCGCAGTCTTGGTTCAACTCACGTTCGACGCCCGGCAACGTGTGGCGCGAAGTTTTTGTCCCGGTGGTGAACAGGGGCGGCTTCGAGAGTTGGCGCGCTGTCGTGTTCAAGAAAAAGGATGGCTCGTGGGGCATCCGCAACGCTATGCCTGGCGGGCGCTTTAGCTACGTGGACAATGACTTTGCCACGCGCGACGAGGCGATGGATTTCGTTTTCGATGGCACGGTGGGAAGTAGGAGACAGGTTCATGCCGCTTGATGGAACCAAAACGCCGACGCAAGACCAAGATATTTGCCTTCGCTTTTTTCGGCGCGTGACCGGCGAGGCCAATCCGAGCGTTCGCGTCAAGTCATTCCCCGACCATGGGCACGCGACCGACTTCCCGATCGAGCGTGAGGGTCCGGTGGCATTTTGGTGGGATGCGATGGTCGAGCGCCAGCGCCAGGGGCACGGAATTTTTTATTTCGTCAACGTCGCCAAAAACGGCATGGGAAGCTGACCGGAAAAGACGGCAAGCCGAACGGTTATACTTGTTCGCGCGACATCATCGGTGTGCGGGAGATTGCCGCCGATCACGATGGCGGCATTCCCGATAAGTGGCATGTCGCGCCCGCGCTGGTGGTTCACACGTCCAAGATCACGAAAGACGCCAAGGAAATCCGCAAGGGACATTCGCACTGGATATTGACACGAGAGCCGATTGTCACGCTGCCCGAATGGCGCGTCGCGCAAGCGCGCCTGTCGCGCTACTACGGCGCCGATGAAAAGATTATTGACCCGTGCCGCGTGCTGCGTGTACCCGGCTTCTTTCACCTGAAAGACCCAACCAATCCGCATCTAATCACCTTTACCGACTGGACCGATGGATTGCCCTATCGCGTAACGCTCGACGAAGCGCTCGCCGGTATCCCGAAATCAAAGTGAAGCCGCGCACGAGCGCGAGCACCGGCCCGACGCCCGATGGTCTTGAATGGGACGCGTCGCAAAACATCACACGTGCGCAAAAGTATCTGCGCGACGAAGTCCAGGCTGGTCGCGTCGCTATCGAAGATGACGAACGCTTGAACGGCAACCAGCGCCTCTACGACATCGGCTGCATGTTGTGGGACTTGATGGTTAGCGAAGAAATGGCGCGCAAGCTCGTGTGGGAGATTTTCAATCCGCACTGTCGCCCACCGTGGGGAAGCCAAGACACGTCATTCGTCACCGCTTTGGGCCGTGCGTACAATGGCGGCGCCGGCAACGACAATCCGGGCACGAAAGGACACGCGGACCCGAACTTTGTTTTTCGAGCGTACCTTGCGAGCGGCGCCGCGGCTGACCCTGACGCTAGCGATGACATCGGCCCGGACGATGCCCCGGAAGGCGGGACGGAGACACCGTGGCCCGATCCTCAACCGCTCGACGGGACAAAAGAAGCTGAAGATGCGCGGATCGAGTTGCCGCGCGGACTGCTGCCGCCGACTACCGAAGCATTTATTTTCATGGAGGCGGAGGCCAAGAGCTTCAACCCCGCCGACATTGTGCTGCCGCTCTTGTGCATCTCTGGCGGACTAATGCCCACCGCGCTCGCGTTCCGTTGCACCGACAGTGCCGAATATCCGCAATATCCGGCACTCTTTGTCATGCTCAACGCCGACACCCTGTCGGGCAAGTCGCTGCTCATCAACACCGCACGCGCACCCATGAAAGTTATCCAAGCTCGGCGCATGACAGAGAGCAAGAAGACCCGCGCCGCCTACACCACTGCAAAGAAGACGTTCGATACAGCATTCAAGAAATACGAAAAGGATGCGGAAGATTGGCGGCTGAAGCAGATTGATCCCAACCATGCCCCGGACCTCAAAGAGGCGCCGTCACGGCCAGCGGAGCCAGAGGAAGTAAAGACGCAGCGCTTCTATACGACCGACACCACGACCGAAGCGCTGAAAAAACGTTGCTCAAAAACCGTGGTGGCCTCTGTGTAATCACTGGCGAGCTTTTATCATGGTTCAGTGCGATGGACCTTTACCACCAGGGGAAAGAAGGACCGGATCGGACACGCTGGATACACTACTACGATGTCGAAACGGATTATTGGATCGACCGCGTCGGCAGCAGCGCCAAGGGTGAAGACGATGGCGAAGTCTGTGTGCCCGTATGGGGCGGCGGCATTCTCGGCGGTATCCAGCCCGAGAAATTGAAACCAATTTTGAAGGACATGCGGAAGGACGGTTTGCTGCCGCGATTTTTGCCGGGCCATTTCGTCATCAACCTGGACTACACGCGGATGAAAACCGGCGATAAGAATGTACGCCGCAAGTTTCTGGCCGTTTGCGACCGCCTCGCCAATCTCGCTATCCCAACTTATGAAATCGCGCTCGACACTGACGGCGTGAACGCGTTTGAAGACTTCCGCCGCGAACTCTACGAGATGGCGAAGCCGATGCTGGTGAAGATCGGCTCGGACCAAGACAATCCCAACGAATGGCTTGGCCTGTGGCTGCGGCGGTTTGTCGATAACGCCGCCCGCATCATCGGCATTTTAGCGGGGCTGTGGTACTGCGAGGAGCCGCGCGACATGAACCTTCAGACACAGCGCCTGATGCCCACAACCGTACCGCTCCATGTCGTACAGCGCGCGATCGACCTTTGCACGCAAGTCGTCATTCCGATGGCGGAAAAATTCTACGCCGCGATCCAAGAGGAAGACCGCACTGAGGCCGACGCGCTGTTACTCCGCGACTGGATACTGACGCACCGGCTGACGCAATTCACGCTGCGCGACGTGCTGAAAGACCGCAAGAAGTGGAAGCTCCCGAATAGGCAGCAAGATCGCCAGCGCGCCGCCGATGCGTTGAACATTCTCGAAAGCTGTGGCTACGTCCGTTCCGGCGACGCACGCCGTAGCGATAGCTGGCCCTATGTGGTGAACCCGAAAATGCACGATGGCCGTTTCGAGACTGAGCGGCAGCAGGCCGAGGCTCACAACGCAGCAGAGCGCGTCGCCAATGAGCCGGGTATGAAGCGGAAGCGCTGGCAAAAACGATGGCAAGCGGAGACGCAACTTTGACCACAATGCTAGGTAGCGTATTTTTTGGACTATTAGGCTGAAATGCCTATGCCAGGTTGACAACTGACCCTAGTGTCGCTTGTACGTGCGAGGAAGAAGAAGATTTTATGGGAGCACCTGGCCCCCGGTAGCGTCAGATTTCAAATCGCTGGGATACGCTTCGCGCGCACAAGGGACACTAGGGTCACTTCGATTTGTTCCCGGCTACGCAATAAAATTACCCCAAACGACGCTCACCCGACTTAACACCCCTCCGGTCGAATTCCGTGGCACGCGGCTAATCATGGTCGAGAGCGTTGGCAAGCTGCGGTGGGCGCGGATTACGGCGGCTCGGCTCGATAGGCAACGGTAGCACCGCATCGAGCGAAGGAATGGCTTAGTTCTGCGGCTCCGTGGTTCTTGTGCTGCTTCCTGGTGCCCCACGCGCCTAGCATGTGCGCCGTCACGGCAGGAAAATTCAAACAGCACCCGCGCGGCTTCAACAAATGGCGGGATGTTTTTTTTTTGATTGGCGATCCAGCCCGATCATGTTGAAACGCTCTTCTGGTGCGGTTGATCCCCCCTAGACGGTCGCGCCGAAGACCCCAGAAAGGCGCCGGATTGCTCCGACGCCTTTCATTTTGCGCTTATGCTGCGGCGTCTCGGATCGCCGCAACACTGGCCTTGCTGACCCCGCATTCCCGCGCGGTGGCCCGAACGCCGTTGCCGGCTATGAGCGCAGCCCGTACAGCGGCCTGCTTTGCCGGTGTTAGCATTGGGCGCCCGATCGCCTTGCCGCTTCTGGTGCCGTGCTGTTTGGCCCGCGCCAGGCCGGCATTGACGCGCTCGATCAACATGGCGCGCTCGAACTCGGCAAAGACACCCGCCATTTGCAGCAACGCGCGACCGCCTGGCGTCGAACTGTCGATCGCCTGTTGGTGCAGATAGATTCCAACGCCGAGCGATTGAAGCTCGACCAGCAGCGCAGCCAAGTCGGCGAGGGATCGACCGAGCCTGTCAATCGACCATGCCGCGACCATATCGAAGTCGTGGCGCGTGGCACCCTTCAGCAGCTTGTCGAATGCTGGCCGCCTATCGCGCCCCTTGGCACCGCTCACGCCTTCGTCGGCGAACTCGGCGACAATCTGCCAGCCGCGGGCAGCGGCGACGCGCTGAAGCTCTAGCCGCTGGTTATCGACGGTCTGGCCGCTGGTCGAGACGCGAAGATAGATGGCAACGTTCATGCTGGCTCTTTCCCTATGTCCGAAAACCAAATCTTTGTCGGACACCGGCTGCTATTCAAAAATGGCTCGGGACTGCGCCATTCGTAGCCACCAGTTCCGGCGAGGGTTTATGGACACAACATAACCGCGTCGTTTCAAGTATTCAAGATCGTTGGACCATTAAAGCAAATAAACATTCTAGCCTATCGAGCCATGAATATTTTGATCCTATAGTAGAAAGACAGAACAAGACCGGGGTAGGTGCCGGGTGGGGCCGGGAACGACTGAACATCGCTCGTTTGCCCTGACCTTCCTCTACACCGCCGCCCCGTCAATACTTGGGGTTAATACCATTAAGTTCCCCTGTTGTGCGGTTTTGTCTTGACACTAACCATCTATCCAGTTAGACTGGCAAAGAATTGTAACCCTGTGACAGCCGCCATGACCGTCGAACCCGAGACCATTGCCCGCGATATCGCCGACACGATCGTTCCGTCGATCGCGAGCCGATCTATGGCTGCTCGGCTCACCGGTTTTTCGCGCGTTGCCTTGGACCGGCTCATTGCCGATGGCGTCGTCACCCTGTCGTTCGCCGGTCGCGGCTATGAGCGCCCCGGTGTCAGCTTGGCCGAGATTGAGCTTGTCCGCGGGCGGCGCGTGACGGTCGAGGATTGGCTGCGGGCGCGGGCGGAATTGAACGCCAGCTATGAGCGGACGAAGACCCGGAAGGCCGGCCAGCATGTTTGACACCAGCAGCGACCCGGATGACATCGCCGAGGAAATTGGCTTCCTGGTCAGCCTTCTCGATTACGAGGGCGCCCGCGAGGCCGCGAAGGTGGTACTGGCCCGACTTGTTCCACTGGCCGTCAAGCAGGCGGGGCATGGCGGCGGGCGCGCCGTCGCCGTCACCGAGGACACAATTTTCAATGTGGCTTCGGATGTCGTCCACGAGCTTATGCCGCCGCCGCACAGCGAACAGTCGAGCACCGCCACTGTCGCGACAGGATGAACACCATGACCGTTACACAAGATGCCCAAGATGCCCAAGACCTGGTTGGCACGTTCACGCCCGAGATTGACGCGGCCGCCGAACCTGAGACCGAGACCGAGACCGAGACCGAGATTGAGGATGTCACCATGCGCCCCACCGAATGGCTCCAACGAAAACTCGCCCGCATCCCCGAGGCGAAATTGAAATCGCCCGCCGTCGCCGCCAAGCTCGAACAGGCCAAAGCCGACTTGCTCGCGTTGGAAAACAGCATATCGAGCGCCGCTGTCGCGGCCGCCAATGGCGACCCGGAGCCGTTGCAGGATTTCATGGGCCGGATCGAAGCGGCGAAAAAGCAGGTCGAATTTTGGAACCATGCATGGGGCGCGGCGCGGCGCGAAGACGATAACGCGGAGCGCGGCCGCCTCGCCAGCGTGCAGCAAGCAAAGGTCAACGCGACCGAGCAACACCTTCGCATCCGGCGACAGATGGCCGCCAAGATTTCCGCCGCGATTGAAAATCTCGTTGCCGGTCTCGACGGCCTAACTCGCGCGTCGAACAGCGCGATTGCCGTCAGCCCGACCGCCATCGATCAAGTCGCCGTCGCCCATGGCGCGCCGAATTTCGCATTATCGCATCGTCAAATTGCCGATTTGGTCGCGATGGAAATGTTCCGCGTCGGCCACGGCTTGATGACACGTGCCGGCGCTTACCCGGCAGCGGTGCCCGGCGCCAAGTTCGATCCCCAACTTCAAGCTCTGTGGGCCGGCAAGGGATGGTTTAAGCCCGGCGACCTGGAGAACTGGCCGAGCTTGGAAGATTTCATGCGCGAAGAGAACGCTGTAATCGCGCGCTACATTAAGGGGCAGCCAATGGACTTGCCCGTGCCGGTGCTGAATGTTCCGGTCGCTCTGCGAGAACCCGAGCCGCCGAAGCCCGCCGAGCAAGAGCGCCGCGTTGTTATCGCGGTTGGCAGTGAAAAGCTCGCGGCTGAAATCGCCAACGCTCCCCGCCGCCCGCGCGGGAGCCGGCGCCCGAGCCAGTCAATACCGAGCGGGAGATTGACGCCTACGAATTGACCTCGGCATTGAGAGCCGCGCGGTACTTCAAAGGCAACGCCGCCGAGACGATCATTCGCAAATACTCGCAGAACAAGGGCGACTTCGCCGTGCCGGTAGCGAAACGGCTTGAGTTGTTGCAAGCGCTTGAAGCGTTGCCGAACGCCCTGCCGACCGCCGAGCACGTCGAGCCGCGCGGGCCGGGTATCACGATCAGCACCAGGGCCACGATTATTGAGGCCGAGGATGACGCGCCATGATTACCAAGTTGACATCGGCGATGCTCCCCAAGCGCGGCCTAGCCATCCTCTATGGCGCACCGAGCGAACTACCAGCGTCCGATCTTGTTCGAGCTTGCGGCATCGCGAGCGCATGCCGATCCCGGCGCCGTAGTCGCATGGTTGAGCACCAACGAGCGCGAAGTCACGGCATTTGACGAGCGCCTGAGCGCATGGCGGGAACGCAATCGGGCCGATGTCAAGACGGCGGCCAAGATTATCGTCGTGCCGATCCTGATTGGCGACGTGCTGCAACCCAACGACCCCGACATGATCCTGAAGCGATGCGAGACGCGGCCCGCGCTCGTCGTGCGCGACATGACCGGCGAGGATTGCGACTTTGGCTCGCGCCCGGTCAAGTCTTCCGCGTCGATCAGTTACGGCAATTGGCCGAGATATTTCGCACCGCCGCGTTGATCGGTGCCACTGTCCCCGCCTATCTCAACCCCCCGCTCGCCGAGCATTGCGACACTCTGATCCGCTGCGCCGCTGGCCGGGGCATGGGCGACGGCATACCGATCACGCTGCACGCGGAGAAGTTTGTCGGCGTCACGCAACCGCCCGATCTTGTCATCAAGGGTCTCTCAACCGCCAACGCGGCAACGGATTTTCTTTATGAGGATTTTGACCCTGACAAACCGCATGGCGTCTTCCGCACCGCGCCGGCCAAAGCTGACGCAACCGTGAAAGAGCCGAAGACTGCCGTTGAAGCGCTATTCAAGCCTGGCGTGTACGCCAACGAGCCGTTGGGGTTCCAATTAGCACGCGGTAGGAGCGACAAGCCATGAGTGACACGACTGTAATTCCGTCTCCGGTGCCCGCGTCTTCGCTGGTAAGCCCGGAGCAATGGCAGGCTTCCCAGAAGACGCCGACGCCGGCTGACCTTGCCGAAAAGTATGGCAACACGGTGGCCGGGCCGGTTGCTCACGCACCCCGACCGATCCGGCAACGGGCTTGCCGATTTTGACGGGCGGCAATAACCGCGATCGGCTCGGCGCGGATCAAGCGGCGGAAGGCGTGCAGCTTGTCATCGACGCCCGCAGCGTGCGGATGCGTGCAGCGCTCCCGCCTAACGCATCGGAAGCGCAGCGCCAAGCGGTTGAGCAAGAGATTACCGCGATGGCCGATCAAATCGAGGCCGACGCGGCGAAAGAATACGGCGTGACATGGCACCAGCCCGTCGCCGACCCGCGTTCGCCGGAGGAACAAAAGTTTGATGAGGCGTTCGCGCCGCCCAATGATTACCAGGGATATGAACTCATGCTCCCGCCCGACCGCGTTGCCGGCGCCGACATTACCGAGTTGCGCGCGACCATCGACGCTTTCGGCGAGGTATTCCACAGCATGAGCCTACCGGGCAGCATCGCGAACAGCTTGATGACCGACATGCTCGACGCGATGGATCGGGTCGAAAGTCAGGCGCGCGCGGGTATCGACCCGAAGCAAGCTTGGCTTCCCGACCATGCTTTTATCGAAAGAAATCTCGAACCCGGCCACAGTTGGGACGATTGCGCGAAGTACGTCAGGGCCGCATGGGACAAAATCCCCGCATCCCCATTCAAGAAATCGTTGATGGATGGCGGCGCGCTTGAAAGCCCGAAAGTGATTTTGAGCCTGTATCGGCAAGGCCAACGCCTCGAACAGAAGGCCGCGCTAGTCGCGGCGAGGCGTCCGAAGAAATGATTTCCCTTACTCACGAGGAAGCCGTGACGCTCGCCGACTTGATCGGCGTCTACATCCGTCACGCGCCACCGAATCGTGTCGAGCCGGCCTACACGTTTTCCGGTGCATTGCGTCGCGCGGGGAGCTTCGGCATCGGTACAGGGGACTATCGCATCATGGTGGACGCGTTGCGTTACGCGAGCGACCTTCCCGGCGAGACGCCATTGCGTCCTATCTGCGAGAAGTTGCTGACGTTGGCCGGCGAACTGAATTGAGAAACGGCGCTGGCACGCTTTGGCTGCCCCGCCGTGGATGACCGCCCCGGCACACTCTCCCGAGTGATACGGCATGCGGAAGTCCGAGAGGCTCCCGGCTTTGCAGCGGGAGCCTCTTTTATTTTCAGCCGAAGCAGATAGCCAGATAGCCAGATAGCCCTGCTTGGCAAGTGAGCGGCGCACGCTGCGCTCAAGAAGCCCGCTGCGTGATCGTACAACCGCCCCATCCGCATCCGCCGCTCGTGGTCGAGATGACGGAGCCGGAACAGAATGAACTCGCAGCGTGGCAACCATCATCGCCGCATTACCGCGTCACGGAGGGCGCGACATTCGTTGCGGTGCCAATCGAGGAAATCGAGACGTGGGGAGGCATGGCCCGGCCGGGCGCGCCAAAGGTGCTACGGCTCATGGGCTTGATGCAGCGCGGCGCACCGTTGCCGCCGCTTCACGGCTTTCGTCGTGATTACGGTCTGTGGAATATCGGCGACGGGCTGCATCGCTTCTATGCGTCTGTCGCGCTCGGCTTTCCGATGGTCCCCATCGACACCGCGCGGGGCGCGTCTTGACCGACAATTGCCAGGGTGTTACCACACTCTGCCACAGTGTCGAACAGTGAGGTGATTCTATGCTTGTACAATATGTAAAGCGTGCGCCACATCATCCCCGGTGCGAACTGCGTGCCGGAATTTCGTCTTGGGATGCAAACGAGCAATCCATAAAAT
Source organism: uncultured Alphaproteobacteria bacterium (assembly GCA_963729845.1). Lineage (GTDB taxonomy): Bacteria > Pseudomonadota > Alphaproteobacteria > ATCC43930 > CGMCC-115725 > JAATGI01. Next base: position 172,521 of record CAVSQC010000014.1, on the reverse strand, counting down.
TCACTTGGTTCGACAAGCGAGGCCGCGCCTGCCGGGGCGGAGAATTTCCGCTGACGGCGCTTGTGGATGCGGTCGAGTTTGCCATCGACATGGATGAGCTTAGCGATGCCGATATCGGGCGGCTTCGCCGCAAGGTGCGCCGCTAGCAAGAGTGCTCGAAGCGACGCAGCAGCACCTCAAAGCTCCAAACTGCTCGCTTCGACCATCTCGCCGTCGATGATCGAGCCGGGCATTATCTTGTAGCCGCCGCGACCGTCAGGCGTTCCGATATTGGCGTCGCTATACCGGCCCCACCACCATGTCACAATTTGCGCCAAGTCGGTTGTCGCCTCGCTCGGCGGGACCAGTGGCGGGCCGGCTCCCGCCGTTACCGGAAAGACGGGAACGCCTCGCTTGGCGTGTGCGCGTGCCACTAGACCGATGCCATGGAACGGCTCAACAGGCGCTGGCTTCTGTGCCGGTCGCGCGCGGGGGATAGGATCGAGGGACCAGATTGTGCGGTGCATGCCGGCCATGCTGTCAGGCTGACACGAATTGCTTGCTAGATCGTTTCCGCGTCCGACAGCCGGCGTCAACCTTGTTTTCACTAAATGCGCGTAGGGTCAATGACGGTTAAAGCCCTGTTCACCAAATTGCGCGGGGATTTCCGTGGCCGCCATTCGCACGTCAACAGTACTGTTATTTGCGCTCGGTCTCGCGGGCGGCGCTATCGCGTTCGGGGTAGGGTTCACGCTCAGTCCCAAGCAAACCGTTGCGGCGGCACCAGAGCCGGTTGCCGCTCAGCAAATGAAGCCCGTGCCCTCGGGGGATCAGCCCAAGCAAATTGTAGTGATTTCAAGAGCACCCGTTCAGGCCGCCCGCCCGCTGCGCTCCCCAGACGTGAAAGTGGCTGCTAGCGACGATGATTGGTGCAGAATAGCGACGTTGCCGTCGAGCCTCGTCATTTGCGCCGATGCCGAGTTGCGCGCCATTACGAGCGAGAGAAATTCAATATACAAGGCGATCAAAGCACGGCTCGACTACAATCATCGTCGGCTTCTTGATCGAGAATCAAAGGAACTGGATCAAGACATACGCAACAACTTGCGGGGTGACGCCTGAGATGCCGCCGCCGCTACCTCCATCCCCAGCGGTAAGGGCTTGCTTCAAGCGAGCCGGACTGGCGCGGAACGAATTTCTTCGCGGTTACCTGTCGGATGATCAGCCGCGCCAAGTGGAAACTAGCGGCCTCCCGTCCGAGGAAATCCCCCTTCAATCCGATGGTGGGGTTGAGAAGGTACCCGTAATTGTATTGGGCGGAACCGGCGGCGTCGCACTGCAATTTGTCGTGGATAGCGGCGCTTCGATTGTCGTCTTACCGGAAGATGTCTATAGGACGTTGGTTCGTGCTGGCGCCGTTGGTGCGTCCATTGGGCAAGAACAATATCGGTTGGCAGACGGGTCTACTGGCACCGCTCCCGTGTTCTTACTTTACCAGATAAGGGTAGGGAACCACATCTTGGCGAATGTCCCAGCATCGGTCATGAATTACAATGGCGATCTGCTCTTGGGACAAAGCTTCCTTTCGAGATTTTCCTCGTGGTCAATTGATAATAGTCGTCACGCGCTGCGTTTAGGCCCCCTAAAGCCTCTCCAAGTCAATTCGGGTACAACGTCACAAAACTAGCGGCTCCCTGCGCGCCGAATGTCGGGCGCTGCCAATTCACGGATTCGCATGCCGGTATTCTTCGCGCGTGAGGCCGAATGGGATGCTTGGTTTCATCCTGACGCCGACCCAATCGAGCTACGGAAAATGCTGACACCGGGCCGACGATGATTTGCTAGAGACGTTCCCGGTGACGCGCGACCTGTTGCGTGCCAAAGAGCTGGGGCCGGATATTCTGGCGCCGGTCATGTCGGGATAGGACGAAGCAATTGCGCCCGGCACAGCGCACAAAAAGACCCAGCGCTATTGGTTGGGGGATTGGCGTTGGGTCAGGATGTGCTCGTCCGGGGTCCCCATGACCCCATCAATCAATACCTCAGATCGGCATAAAAATTCCATGCGGAATGGTGCACGATTTCATCAAAGGCACGCTTGGGCGCGCTTTTCCAACGCCTTGAAGATGGATCGGCGGCAACGGTAAACCCTGTTACTTCTGGGTCAACGTCGGCGTGGTTGTGACAGTCGATGGAGCTGGCTAGGGCAAGCCGGGGGCGGAATTATTGCCCGACCACGTCAGTGGTTCCTTCGGTCCCGGAAGCCAAGCTTTGCGTATTCGGACCGTTCGGGAATCCATAGCTAGCCGTCCCGACGATCTTGCCATCGCTGAGGCGAACGACTTTGAGAATGACGTTCACATAAAGAGTGCCCATAGCATAGGTGCCCGTGACCACCGCTTGCGCGTCGTTTGAATGAAGTGCCAGCTTCCGCACATCACGTGTCAGAATAAACTCGCCGCCTTTGTTGAAAACGACGCCGTTGGCAAGACGAATTTCCGTAACGTCGTAGCCATCCCGGCCGAGACTGGCGGCTACCTGCTCGGAGATTAAGCGGCCGAGCGTCGATGAGCCGTCGAGATCGTTGATATCGGCCACGGTGGCTACGAGGATCGGCTTGTTGAGATCGAGCGGAGCACGCAGATTGCCGATCAGATGCTCGACGGCTTTGGCGGTCACATGGGCGACATTCGCATCGGAACCGACGGAATGTTCAGGGGGTGGGGGCGAGCACGCCAGCAACCCCGTCAGGACGAACGGCGCCAAAAATAGGAAGTGCTTTTTCATCGCGATCTCCGTCTAGTAGTCCGCGAAAACAGGCACGGCTTGTAATTGGACGGCGGGAGATGGTTTCAAGTTCGTCATCATGTTCTTCAAGTTCGTCATCATGTTCGACGGCCGCGAGCGGTAGGTTGGGGCTTCCGCGTCATCGACATAGAAAATGTGATCCTTGCGAAACAAGAGACGTTGACCGTCCAACACCGTCGTGCTGACCACGACCTCGGTGTCGGGTGTGCGGGTCAGATATGTAACCATCCCGGTTGTCACCTCGACCGGCGCAGCAACGGCCAACTCAATGGCGCCGAGCGGAATCGGCAGCTTGCGCGAATCGCGCATTCTTACCACGCGCGTTGAAACGTTAATTATGACTGCGTCAGCCGCATGAGCGGCGACGACGAAACCGCGATCATTCAATTTTTCGGCGAGTAAATCGCGAAAGCCCGCGACGAACATCGAATTTTCGTCGCCTGCAATATACACGGGGTGATGCCACGCCGTGAGGTGGGGGACGACCGTGGTCCGCCGTATCCGACGCCAGTTGGGACGCACTGATTCGCGCTTTTGAGCTGCGAATTCGAGACCGGCGTGCTTGGCTCGATCATGGGCTTTCCATTGCAAGCCGCCAAAGCCAGGGCCGCTCCTAGCAAAAGGAAAAGTGGAATGCGCATCGACAAAACCCCTTCTGCGAGCAGATTCTAATGTAATTCCATAGGTTTATGCTTCTACATATTGAAAATACTAGCAGAAATTGAATACCCGCGCTACTCAATTCGTGCGGTGGACGCGCTGAACCCTTTCGCACCGCATCCTTGCCTTGCCAAAATCGGTGCGACCGGCAACGTCGTTGTTGACACAATGTTGACTGACACCTCTTTCGAGATAACTTCTTGCGCGGTAAGTATTTATTCTATCAATGAAAATTGAATAGTAGCCATGACAGGCGGATCATGCGGCTGTGGTGCGCCGCAACAACGGCAATGTCAATGGGACGGAAGTAATGCTGAAAACTAGGCCGCCGGCAACCGGATGATGAACCGGGCGCCCAACACCTTGCCGGTGCGGTCGATGCGGTTTTCGGCGCGGATGGTGCCGTGATGGCTTTCCACGATCTGCTTCGAGATCGACAGGCCGAGCCCGGAATGGGTGCCGAATTTCTCGCCTTCCGGCCGCTCGGAATAGAACCGGCCGAAGATCGCGTCGAGCTTCCCGGGCGGAATGCCGGGCCCCTCATCGTCGATCACAACCACGACATACCCCGACTGGCGCGACGCGGTGATCCGGATGGTGCCGTTGGCGGGACTGAACGAGATCGCGTTGGCGATGATGTTCCGGAACACCTGCACCAGGCGATCCTCGTGCCCCCACACCGCGAGATCGGCCGCCGCGGTGTTGCGCGGGCCGGAGCGCACCAGTTCGAGGCGCGGCATCTTCTTGTCGATGCTGGCCGCCTGATGAACCTCGACCAGGGCTTCGAGCACCCGCCCGATCGAGACCTTTTCCATCGAATTGCGGGACAGTTCGGCGTCGAGCCGCGAGGCGTCGGAAATGTCGTTGATGAGCCGCGTCAGCCGCTCGATATCGTCGAGCACCAGGAGCAACAATTGTTGGCGTTTTTCGGGGTCGGGGATGCGCACCGCGGTTTCGATCGCGCTCCGCACCGAGCTCAGCGGGTTCTTGATCTCGTGGGCGACGTCGGCGGCGAAGCGTTCGGTCGCGTCCATCCGTTGCCACAGCGCGTCGGTCATGTCGTGCAGCGCCCGCGCCAGATCCCCGATCTCGTCATGGCGCGTGGTGAACGCCGGGATCGGCACCTGGCGGCCGTGGCCGCGCCGGATCCGCTCCGCCGCGTCGGCGAGGCGCCGCAGCGGCCGCGCGATGGTCTGGGCCAGGTAGAGCGACAGCAGCACGGTGATGACGAAGGCGATGGCGAAGGCTTCGAGAATGGTGAAGCGGACGCTGCGTACCGCCTGCTCGACTTCGCCGCTGTCCGAGGTCAGCAGCAACGCGCCGAGCACCTGGCGATAGTGCTGGATCGGCACGGCGACCGACAGAACCAGGCCGCCATCGGCGCGCCGCCGCACCGCGTCGGCGATCTCGCCGTTGATGGCAAGCCGGACTTCAGGGTAGTTGCCGGGGCTTTCGATCGGCAGGCTCGCTTCGTCCGGATAACGGCCGGGCAGGATCTGCGTGAAGAATTGGTAGACGCGGTTGAAGGTGCGCTCGGCCAGGCTGCCCGAATCGGGCGGCGGCAGCTCGCTGACCTGCACGCCGCCGAAACTGGAGAGCGTGCGGGTATCGACCAGCATCCGCCCGTCGGTGTCGAAGACGCGCGCGCGCCGCTGGGTGGGTTCAACCAGACGGCGCGTCATCTGACTCGCCATCTCGGGCGACAGCTCCTCGTTGCCGCCCGGGGCCTCGGTAACGGCGCCCTCGCCCAATGCCGCGGCGAACACCTGGGCACGGGTCTTCAACGCCGCGATCTCGGTCTCGACCAGGCTTTGCTGGTAGCCGCCAAGCTGGAACAACGCGACCCCGAGCACCACCAGCGCGATGACATTGACGCCGAGAATGCGTCTGGTGAGGGGCGAAACGCCGGCCGGCCGGCGCGCGGTATCCCGATGTTCCGACGCCTCTTCCGCTGTCTCGGCGAAGCGCTGCTCCGCGGTGTTATCCGTCGCGGTAACGGTATCCGACGCCATACAGGGTTTCGATCTGCGCGAAATCCGGGTCGATCAGCTTGAATTTCTTGCGGAGCCTCTTGATATGGCTGTCGATGGTCCGATCGTCGACATAGATGTGCTCGCCATAGGCGCCGTCCATCAGCTGGTCGCGGCTTTTGACGTGGCCGGGCCGCAGCGCCAGCGATTTCAGGATCAGGAATTCGGTCACGGTCAGGTCGACATTCTGCCCTTTCCAGCCGCACTGATGGCGGCTCGGATCGAGCGTCAGTTCGCCGCGCTGGATCACCGGTTCGGCGTCGCCGCTCTCATGCTGCAGCTCGCCGCGGCGCAACAGCGCGCGGATGCGCTCAACCAGGAGGCGCTGCGAAAACGGCTTGCGGATGTAGTCGTCGGCCCCCATCCGCAGGCCGAGGACTTCGTCCACCTCGTCGTCCTTCGAGGTCAGGAAGATCACCGGCATGGCGCTTTGCTTCCGGAGCTGAGAGAGCAACTCCATGCCATCCATTCGCGGCATTTTGATGTCGAGAATGGCGAGGTCGGCGGGACGCTGCGTCAAGCTCTTGAGGGCCTCGGCGCCGTCGGAATAGGCCCGGACCTGGAACCCCTCGGCCTCGAGGGCCATCGCCACCGAGGTCAGGATGTTGCGGTCGTCATCGACGATTGCGATCGAGTTGGCCAAGCTGCACTCCCGTTACCTTCCCGCCCTGTCCACCAGCCATTATGGTAATGGAACCCCTTGAAACTAGGGCCGTTCCCACCTTCGATGCTTAATTGTGGCAGGATCGGAACATGATGGTGCGTCAGCGTCAACCCATTCATACGGCGGCTCTTCCGTGAGCGCGCCCGCCAAAACCCTGGCAATCGCCCGCGCCTTGGCGGCGGGCGATCGGGCCGCGTTCGCTACCCTCGATGACCGCGGCTGGCCGTACGCGTCGCTGGTTCTGGTGGCGCAGGACGAGCGGGGTCTCCCGCTATTGCTGTTGTCGGATTTGGCGGAACATACCAAAAACATCGGGCGCGACGGCCGGGCCTCCCTGCTGTTCGACGGCACGGCCGGCCTGGCGGACCCCCTGTCGGGGGCCGCGCCTGACCCTGATGGGCCGGGTCGAGGCGGCGCCGGCACCTGCGCTCTTGGCCCGCTACATCGCCCGCCACCCCGGCGCCGAGGCGTGGGCCGCGATGCGCGATTTCCGGCTCTATCGGCTGGTCGCCACGCGCGGCCATTTGGTCGCAGGATTCGGTCGCATTGCCTGGATCGAGGCGGCGGCGCTATTCTCGCCCGCGAATTAAGCAATTGACCCTTGCGGCCCTTGACTTGGCGGTGGGGAAAAGTCAATCGAAGGGGCCAAGGACGCCGAATAAAGTCCGGCAGGGGACGTTGTGTAACAAAAGCTTGGAAAGGGAACGCCTTGACGAACGCAGGTAAGGCCGTCACGGGCACGGCCAGCGATTACGGACTCGACAAGGAAGGCGTGCGTCTCACTGCCGCGCAGCATTGGAACCTGACCGCGCCGCTGCTCTACGAGCATGCCATTCGCCGGCATGAAGGCGAGGTCGCCGCCGGCGGCGCCTTTGTCGCCCGCACCGGCAAGTTCACCGGGCGGACGCCGCGCGACAAATATTTCGTCGAGGAGGCGTCCAGCAAAAACGACATCTGGTGGGGCGGCTTCAACAAACCGGTCAGCGAAACCGTGTTCGAGCGCATGCTGGAACGGGTGCGCGCCTATTTCCAAGGCAAGGAACTGTTCGTCCAGGACCTGCACGGCGGCGCCGACCCGCATTACCGCCTGAAAGTGCGCGTCGTCACCGACAGCGCCTGGCATTCGCTGTTCGTGCGCAACATGTTCATTCGCCCGAAGGTCGAGGACCTCGCCGATTTCGTGCCGGATTTCACCATCCTGCACGCGCCGAAATTTTTCGGCGACGCGCTGGCGGACAACACCGCCTCCGACACCTTCATCTTCGTCAATTTCGGCCGTCGCCTCGTGCTCATCGGCGGCACCGAATATGCCGGCGAGATCAAGAAGTGCGTGTTCGGCTATCTCAATTTCATGCTGCCGGCGCAAGCGGCGTGCTGCCGATGCATTGCTCGGTCAATGTCGGCGACCGCGGCGACAGCGCGGTGTTCTTCGGTCTCTCCGGCACCGGCAAGACGACGCTGTCGGCGGACGGCTCGCGCACGTTGATCGGCGATGACGAGCATGGCTGGAGCGATCGCGGCCTCTTCAATTTCGAAGGCGGCTGCTACGCCAAGGCGATCAATCTGTCCGCCGCGCACGAGCCCGAAATCTATGCCGCGACGCACCGCTTCGGCACCGTGCTCGAAAACGTCGTGCTCGACCCGTTGACCCGGGCGCCGGACCTGGCCGACGGCAGCCTCACCGAAAACACCCGCGCCTGCTATCCGCTCGATTTCATCCCGAACGCCGATGTCAACGGCGTGGCGCCGCATCCCGAGAACGTCATCATGCTGACGGCCGATGCGTTCGGCGTGCTGCCGCCGATCGCGCGCATGTCGCCGGAACAGGCGATGTATCACTTCCTCTCCGGCTATACCGCGCAGGTCGCCGGCACCGAGGTCGGCGTCACCGAGCCGAAGGCGACGTTCTCGACCTGCTTCGGCGCGCCGTTCATGCCGCGCCATCCCTCGGTCTACGCCAAGATGCTCGGCGAGCGGATCGAACGGACCGGCGCCGCGTGCTGGCTGGTGAATACCGGCTGGTCCGGCGGCGCTTACGGCGTCGGCAGCCGCATGAAGATCGCGTATTCGCGGGCGCTGGTGCGGGCCGCGCTGTCCGGCAAGTTGAAGGACGTGCCGGTGCGCAAAGAGCCGTTCTTCGGCCTGCTCGTGCCCGAAAGCTGCCCCGAAGTACCGGCCGACGTGCTCATGGCGCGCAACACCTGGTCGGACAAGACCGCCTACGACAATACCGCGCGCGATCTCACCAAGCGCTTCGAGACCAACTTCAAGAAATTCGAGGAGTATGTCGGTCCCGAGGTGAAAAAGGCCGCGATCTACGCGGCGGCTTAATTTTTGCCCTCAGACGCCGGGCGGCGGCCGTCCGGCCGCCTTGGCTTCGCGCCTAGCGGCGCGCGCTCCCACTTGGTCGCGAAAAAAAATTAAGAGGAGGGCCGGTCGCTCCGCCGCGCGGGAGCCGAACCTTCGGCGTAGGCCGATCAGCGGCTGCTCCAGCCCGTAATAGGACAAGGCCGCCATTGCGACACAGGCCGCCAGCGCCACGGCCGCGACGACCGAATGCGGCGTTCCGGCAAGCCAATGCTGCACCGCCTCGGCGGTGGCGAGGTGCCAGACATAGAGCGAATAGCTGAGCTTGCCGATCCACACCGCCGGCCCCGAATTGAGCACACGTTCGCCGGCGCGTAGCGGCCGCTGAACACCACGGCGCTCATGCCGATGGCGATGATCGCGGCCAGGAGCGAATAGCGCACCGTCTCGCGGAACAACGGATCGCGATATGCGAAGCAACCGATCAGCACCAACACGGCGATAGCAACCGGGCCGGCCGGATCAGCCACCGGATCACGGCGCGGCCGCGCGGCATTTCGCACAGCGCCGCGACAAGCACGCCGAACGCGATCGAATCGATGCGGAATTCGGTGCGCAGATAAAAGTATTCGGTGTCGAGCAATTCGGGATGCCGGATCGCGCCGATCAAACGCAGCGCCAGCGGCACCGCGCACGCCACGAGCGCCAGCCCCGCGACCGACGCCGGCCGCGCGCGCAGCCACAGCAACAGCGCGGGGAAGAAAATGTAGAACTGCTCCTCGATCGACAGCGACCAGAAATGCGTGAAGGGCATCGTCACCGTGACATGGTCGACGCTGTAGTGAACGAAGAGATAGTTGGCGAAATAGAACAGCGCCGACACCGGCTCCGGCCAATCGAAACGGCTCGGCGCCACGGCGAGAATCGCAGCCGACACGATGACGGTGTACGCCACCACCGCCGGATAAAGCCGGATCGCGCGCCGGATATAGAAAGCGCCGAGCGATACCGTGTCGCGGGCCTTGTGCTCCGCGAACAACAGCCGCGCGATCAAAAAGCCGCTGATGACGAAGAACGTCAGCACGCCGAAACCGCCCGGGAACCAGCGGTCGTTGACGAGATGCGCCAACAGCACCAGCGCGATCGAGACCGCGCGCAACCCGTCGAGGCTCGGCACCAGGCCCACGCGCGCGGCCATGTCGTTCTCGTTGAGATGCGGCGCGGAAATCATCGCCGAATCTCTATGAGCCGCTTCGCGCGGCGCGGCAAGGCGCGGAGGGTAAAGCGGTAAAATATCGCGCGGTTACTGGAGGAGAAGCCGGGAGGTCCAAAACAAATCGCGTCCGCCCTTGACGCGGACGAGGACCAGTACCTGACCGTCGGACTTTTTAATGACGAAGGTCGTTCCCGCGTCGAAAAGACGGCAGCGGCGAGAAAAATCGCATCCGCCATGGGCGCTTGACGTCGCCCGACTCCTGCACTTGGCGGCTGAATTTCCCGTTAGCCTTCCTGTTCGGCGCAGGCGAGAACCGACTTGGATGTCGTCACTTCCTCGGCGGCGGCGTGACCGACGAATGACAGCAACAGCACCGCCGCGAGATCAGATCTTCCCCATCGACTTCCTCCACGACCCAAATTGCGATGCCGCCGCAGCGTCACGCCACCTTTACGACCAGCTTGCCGAAATTCTTGCCCTGGAGCAGGCCGAAGAACGCCTCCGGCGCGCGCTCCAACCCGTCGACCACGTCCTCGCGGTATTTGATCTTGCCCTCGTGGTACCAGCCGGCGAGTTCGCGATGCGCTTGCGGATATTTCGGCGCCAGGTCGCTGACGATGAAGCCGCGCACCGTCATGCGCTTGGTCAGCACCGAGCGCAGATCGGGGCCGGGCTGCGGCGTCGGTTCGTTGTATTGCGCGATCATGCCGCATACCGGCACGCGGGCGAAATTGTTCAGGAGCGGCCACACCGCGCGCTGCGTCGCGCCGCCGACATTCTCGAAATAGACGTCGATGCCCTTGGGGCAAACTTCGGCCAGATGCTCGCGAAGTTTGTCGCTGCGATGATCGATGCAGGCGTCGAAGCCCAGCGTCTCGACCGTGAACTTGCACTTCTGCTGCCCGCCCGCGACGCCGACCGCGCGGCAGCCTTTGAGCTTGGCGAGCTGGCCGACCACCGAGCCGACCGCGCCCGACGCAGCCGACACCACCACGGTTTCACCGGGTTTGGGCTGGCCGATCTCCATCAGGCCGGCATAGGCGGTCATGCCCGGCATGCCCAAGAGGCCCAGCGCCAGCGACAATGGCTTTACCACCGCCGGATCGAGCTTGTTGACGCCGGTGCCGTTCGACACCGCATATTCCTGCCAGCCATTGTCGCTTTGCACGATCTCGCCGTTCGCGAAGCCGGGGTGACGCGACGCCACGACCTCGGCCACGGTGCGGCCGACCATGGGCTTGCCGACCTCGGCGGGCGCCGCATAGGACGGGCCGGCGTTCATCCGCCCGCGCATATAGGGATCGAGCGATAGAAACAGCGTGCGCAGCAGCACCTCGCCGTCGCGCGGTTCCGGCGCCGGCGTCCGCACCAGCTCGAAATTCTCGGCGCTCGGCGCGCCGGTCGGCCGGCTTTTGAGCAGGATCTGGCGATTGGTCGGCATGGCGCTCACCTTTGATGATTCGGGCCGAGACTATAATGTCGCGGCCGAGACAAAGACAGGGAGCGAACATGACCACGCCGACGGATTTCAAGGGCTGCAACGTGTTGGTGATCGGCGCCACCACCGGCATCGGCCGCGCCACCGCCATCGCCTTCGCCGATTCCGGCGCCAACGTCGCCATCGGCGGGTTGGGCGAAGCCGATGGCCGCGCGGTTGAGGCCGAGATCAGGAAACGCGGGCGCGAGGCGCTGTTCCTCGAAACCGACGTACGGCACGAGGCGCAGATTCAAAAGCTGATCGACGCGACGGTCGCGCGCTGGAAGCGCATCCATGTCGCCGTGAACAATGCCGGCACCGAGGGCCGCTTCGCGCCGCTCCAAGACATGAGCGCCGCCGAGTTCGACAACATCATCGCGGTCAATCTGCGCGGCATGTTCCTCGGCTTGAAACACGAGATTCCGCACATGAAGGCCCATGGCGGCGGCGCCATCGTCAACATGTCGTCGAACGCCGGGCTCAAAGCCATCGCCAACATCGCGATCTACACCGCCTCGAAGCACGGCGTCGCCGGCATGACCAAGGCGGCGGCGCTCGAAAACGCGCGCCACAACATCCGCATCAACGCGGTGGCGCCGGGCGCGGTCGAGACCGGGCTGCTCCACCGCATGGTCGACGGCCATGTGCCGATCGCGGCCATCGCCGAAAGCACGCCCATGGGCCGCATCTCGCAACCCGACGAGATCGCGCGGGCGATCTTGTTCCTGGCGTCGGACGCCGCGTCCTACATGACCGGTCACGTCATGCCGGTCGATGGCGGCGGGATGGCGGGATAAGGAAGTTGTCAGTTCGCAGTTGTCAGTTTCCAATGACCTTATCGACGACTGACAACTGATAACTCACTTCCATTCCTTCTCCGGCGGCGCCTTGCCCAGCGCGTCCCAGGTCGCCTGCGCCGCCGCGGTGTCCATGTATTCCTTGAGATGCGCGATCTTGCCGTTCTTGAACTCGAACGCGAAGTGGTACTGGTTGTCGTAGCGCACGCCCTTGATCAGGTTGGCGCCGCCGGTGACTTCGACCGCGGCCTTGTCGCCCTCGGCGATCGCGCTCGTCACTTTGAGCGTCATGTCGCCCACGACCATGCCGCGGAATTCGCGCACGACCTTGGCGAAATCGTCGACCGCACTGGTGCGGCCCATGACCGTGACCTTGCCGTCCGGCGCGAACTTGGCGAACGCGGCGTCGAAATCGCCCTTTTCCAGAAGCCGCAAATATTCCAACGCCAACGCTTTGCTGTCGGCCATGAATACCTCCCTCGCTGTCGCGGAACGGTATAGCGGCGCCGCAATGGCGCCGCCATACCCGTCACGGCGACGCTACGGCAGAATTTCGACGAACGGCGTGGTGCGGATGTCCTGCGCGGATTTGTTGATGTTGAGGAGCTGATTCAGAATCGCGAGCACCTGCAGCGTATGGTCCGCGGGCGTGTATTTGTCGACGGTATAGACCTGCCCGCGATAGTCGACCGTGAACCGCGGATCGATCGGATGCGGATTGTCGAGATAGAACAGCGCGCCGCCATCGTGGCAGCTGGTATCCCCCGCGGGGCAATAACCCAGCTTCAGCGGAATGTGGTGGTGCTCGTCAGAGCGCACGTTCTCCTCATAGGCGGTAAGATCGCCGAGGAATCCGATCATGTCGCCGACCGAGCGCATGGTGATACTAAGTCTCGGAGGCTTGGCGGGCGCGGTGCCGGTATCGCCCATGAAATCGTGAAAAATCTTGCAGAAGCGGCCGCCGCTCGGGTCGACCGACGGATCGATCGGCAGTATCTCTTCCGTCGGCGGCTTTACCTTCGACTGCATCGCCAGGCTTCGGTCCACCGTTGCCCTGTTGCAGAACGACGACTCTTCGTCGCTACCGGCCTCGGCGTTGGTCGTGACCAACTTGTTGTCGTGGCTGAAGCAAAAGGCGATGCTCTGCTCCGAGCTGGTTTGGTACAGAGTATATTTTTGCGGCTCGCCCTTCTTCGGCGGCGCTTGGGGCACGAGCGAAAACTTGGTCGGATCGACCGACGTCACGTCCTTCAGGAGAGTGCCCAGGTCCCGCAGCGTCGGGGCCTGATCGGACGCGGTTAGCGAAATGTCGGTGATGACGGCGCGGCGCTGGCTGTAGGCGTTGGCGAAGAAATTCTCCGCGGCCAGCTTGTTGATCAGCAAGAGATAGAGATCGAACATCGAATGGGCGTACGCGCCGGGCTTGGCGCCGGGGCAGATCGCTCGGGGATCTTCGAACTGGCGGCGCGGATCGTTCTGAAGAGTGATCGTATCCTCTTCGCTCTTAGTCGCGACGGCCGCCGTCTCGCTGATCGTCGCCGAGGAAAAGAACAGCAACAAAACGATGCGCGGATCGAGCCCGCGGTCGAGCCAATATTTTGCGTATTTTGGGTCGATCGGGCTTGAGATGCCGGTGATGAAATCCTTGGTGTCGAGCGTGTTCATGTCGAAGCTGGGCGTGGTCTGAACCGAGGCCGACGCGGCGGCGGTGCCGCGGCTCGTGGACTTGCCGATCGCGCCGACGAGGTCGGTCCAGGTGAGCCCGGTCGAGGACTGATAGCCTTCATGGATGTTCGGGATCGCGCCGAAATGCAACGGCGCGTGATCGCGCGAGCGCAGGATATTGACCACCAGCAGCTTGTCGACCGTGTCCTCGACCACGTCGTTATAGGCGAGGGCGTCAACCTTGATGAGCTGGTCGAAATTGCAGGCGCCGAGCAACAGCGGCGCCGCGACGGCGAGCGCTCTTGTCACCTTGGATCGATGAGATGTACGCATTGTCCCCCCCCCCCCGACACGCGTTGAACGTCCAACCTTAGACGACGGCGGCGAAAAAGCAAATTCCCTTGTCGCGGGAATCACGGAGGAGGCAACGATGAGCAAGCGGTTCGACGGCAAATCGGTTCTGGTCACGGGAGCGGCGTCGGGCATCGGGCGCGCCACCGCGCTGGCCTTTGGCGCCGAGGGCGGCCGCGTCACGGCGGTCGACCGCAGCGACAAGGACGGCGAGGCCACCGCCAAGATGATCCGGGACGCCGGCGGCGCCGCGATCTTCGTCATGGCCGATGTCAGCAAGGCCGCCGATTGCCGGCGCATGGTCGACGCCGCGGTCGCGGCGCATGGCGGCCTCCATTGCGCGTTCAACAATGCCGGCATCGAACGGCATGGTTTTTTCACGGCGGACATCGAGGAGGCGTCGTGGAACGAAGTCCTCGCGGTCAACCTCACCGGCGTGTTCCTGTCGATGAAGCATGAGATTCCGGCGATGCTCAAAGCCGGCGGCGGCGCCATCGTCAACACCGCCTCGGTCGGCGGCGTGATCGGCAATCCGGGCCTCGGCGCCTATTGCGCGGCGAAGCACGGCGTCATCGGCATCACCAAGGTGGCCGCGCTCGAATATGTGGCGCAAGGCATCCGCATCAACGCGCTCTGTCCCGGCGGCACGGCGACGCCGATGCTCAAGAACTGGTTCCAGGAGCCGGGCGTCGAGGAGCACGTCAAGGCGCTGCACCCGATCGGCCGCTGGGCCGATCCGTCGGAGCAGGCGAAGGCGGTGCTGTTCCTGTGCTCGGACGACGCCTCCTACATGGCGGGCCATTCGCTGATCGTCGACGGCGCGATGACCGCGCAGTAGCGGCGCGCCATCAGCGAATTCCGGCGGATATCGGTAATCCGAGTATCTTGCCCGCTCTGATCATTGTCTTGTCGAGACTGAAGATGGCCTCGACGCGGCGATTGTTGGCGATGGCCAGATGCAGGGCGTCGCCGCCTCTGAGCCCGTTGACATGATGGCTCAGATACTGTCGCGCCAGTTCAAAGTCGTCGGCGATCGGCAGAAATAACGAGAAGGATCGTCGCAGCAGAAGGTCGAGTTGCTCGTGGGCGGCCTTGGCGGCGGAACGATCCATATGATTCGTCCGCACCTGGCGGCCAAGCATGGAAGAGAACTCGACGCGCGTCCAATGGCTCGTCGCCAACTCGTCCGCAGGCGAATTGGTGATGAAACTGTTGACCTGACAACTCGTCGCCTCACCGACAAACAGCGGCGTCAGAAAGCTGGTGTCGAAATAGCGCATCAGGGATCTTCGTCGCGCATCTCGCGCAGGAGAACCGCACTCGATTTACGCCATCGTGGCATCTTGGCGCGAAACGCGGATAAGTCGGGCACCGGCTCCTTCGGCCTTTCGACCGCCGATAAGTTCGCCACGGGCTTGCCGTGTCGCGTGATGACGACTTTCTCACCGCCCTCGACTTGGTCGAGCAATTCGCTGAGGTGAGCTTTGGCTTGCGCCAGATTGACCGTGACCATCGCTTCCATCCGTGACTAGAAAACTGGTCATATTATAGGGACAGGCGATCGCGTTGAACAGGGGCCGCGCAAACCTCCCTCACAAAAAGATGCGGTGCCCGGGGGCGGTTTCGTCTTTAGATTAAGCGGCGATGGCCGACGCCAGCACCACCACGACACCGGTCCTCGCGGCCAAGGCGCCCGATGCGGGCAAGCGCGGCTTGCTCACCGCGTCGCTGATGGCGGCGACCTTCATGCAGGCGCTCGACACCACCATCGCCAATGTCGCGCTGCCGCACATGGAAGGGAGTCTGTCCGCGACCCAGGATCAGATCACCTGGGTGCTGACGTCCTACATCGTCGCCGCCGCGATCATGACGCCGCTCTCCGGCTGGCTCGCGGGCCGGTTCGGGCGGAAGCAGGTCATCCTGTTCTCCATCGCGGGCTTCGTCGTTTCCTCGGCACTGTGCGGCGTGGCCACGTCGCTGCCCGTGATGGTGGTGTATCGCTTGTTGCAGGGTCTGTCCGGCGCGGCGCTGGTGCCGATCAGCCAGGCGGTGCTGCTCGATATCTATCCGACCCACAAGCACGGGCAGGCGATGGCGATGTGGGGCCTCGGCGTCACCTTCGCGCCGGTGATCGGCCCGGTGCTGGGCGGCTGGCTGACCGACTATTATTCCTGGCGCTGGGTGTTCTATATCAACGTGCCGATCGGCATCCTCGCCTTTTTCGGCCTGGTGACGGCCGTGAAGGACAGCCCGCATGTCCGCCGCAGCTTCGACTTCTTCGGCTTCGGCGCGTTGTCGCTGGGCGTCGGCGCGTTGCAGATGATGCTCGACCGCGGCGAGGTCAAGGATTGGTTCGGCTCGCCGGAAATCGTGATCGAGGCCACCTTGGGCGCCCTCGGTTTCTATTTCTTCATCGTGCGTATGGTGACGGCGGAGCATCCGTTCCTGCATGTCGCGCTGTTCAAGGACCGCAACTTCGTCACCGGCAACGTCTTCATTTTCATCGTCGGCATCATCCTGTTCGCGACCCTGGTGCTGATCCCGCCACTGTTCCAGCAATTGATGAATTACCCGGTGGTCACCACCGGCCTGATCATGGCGCCGCGCGGCATCGGCACCATGCTGTCGATGGCCGTGGTCGGACGGATCGCCAACAAGGTCGATCCGCGCATCCTGATCGGGTTCGGCTTCGCGCTCAGCGCGCTGTCGTTATGGCAGATGATGAACTTCGACCTGCAGATGGACAAATGGCCGGTGATCTGGTCCGGCCTGACGCAAGGTTTCGGCGTCGGCTTCGCCTATGTGTCGCTGACCAGCGCCGCGTTCGCGACGCTGCCGCAGCAGCACCGCGCCGAAGGCACCGCGTTCTTCAACCTGATGCGCAATATCGGCTCCAGCATCGGCATTTCCCTGATGCAGGTGCTGTTGACCGAGAATACCCAGACCATGCATTCGAGCCTGGCGCAGCACGTCTCGCCGTTCAATCCGCTGTTGCACAATTTCGATCTGCATTCGACGCGGACGCTGGAGCAGCTCAACGGCCTGGTGACCAGCCAAGCCGCCATGGTCGCCTATAACGACGACTTCAAGGTCATGATGATCTTATCGCTGCTGACGATTCCGTTCCTCTTGTTCATGCGCGTGCGCCCGCAACGCCCCGGCGACAAGCCGGACATCGTCGCGATGGAGTAGGCGGCGCCTTAATCCGCGAAGAACGAGATAGTCCGTATCTCCAGGCTGCGGCGCGGCGGCGCGCCCGGCCGGCTCGACGGGTCGTCGAACGCGGTGTGCGCCGTGAGCTGCGGTCGCGACCGGTCGGAATCGCACAATTTGAACACCAGCAATTCGTCGGGCCGCATCCGCGGATAATAGTACCAGCGGTGCCCCGGGCTGTAGGCGACGTTGAAGCCCTCGAGGAAATCGCTCGGATCCTCGGGCCGTGTGCCGATCAGCCCAAGCACCAAGTCCTCCGGCTTGACCGTGCTCGCGTCGCACACCGCGAGCGGCTTGCGCTCGACGGTCTCGATGCCGCGCCAAAGATTGATCAGCACCGCGCGCTTATTGGCGTATTTCTCGGCCTCGGGTCCGAGCATTTCCGCCGCCATGCGGCGCATCGTCTTTTCGTTGAAGTCGATGTGCGGATTGTTGGCCGGCTCGTGCGGCTGCAGCGGCGGGATGGTGCCCTCGCGGCGCGCCGAATCGCTGAACACCTGGTCGCCGCGCGCGCCGGGCTCGGGCGGGATCAGGGGCGCCCGGTCCGGATCGTCGGTGCGGTAGACGTCGCCGAACACGACCACCTTTTCGGCGCCGGTCAGTTCGGCGACCAGCCGCTCGATTTCGGGATAATAGCGGCGCTTCACCTGCTCCGCGTCGCGGAAATCCGTCACCGCCGAGCGGTACTCGGTCAGGGTGAAGCCGTTGCGTTCGATCGACAGGCCCGGCTCCGCCCGAGCGTCGTGAATCCGGACGCGATGCGGGTCGTAATGATGTGTCGTCGCTTCCCGCTGATATTCGTAGATGGTGGTCGGGCCGAACGCCGGATCGATGTAGGCGAGGGTGGATTCGACAAAGGGGATCGTCGCCGTCTCGGCCATGTTTCTCTCCCGATTTCTTTTCCGCGCCACCATGATAACAATGACGTCGCGGCCAGGATATGCCGACGAAGGGAGGGAACCGATGGCGTTGCATCCGGGAATCGTGGCGTGGCTCGAGGTGATGAAGAACCTGCCGCCGACCCATACGCTGCCGGTCGATGTGGTGCGCGCGGCCGGCGCCGAACGGCTCAAACTGTTGCCGCCGCCGCCCGCCGTCGGCCATGTCGCCGATCGCAAGCTGCCCGGGCCGCGCGGCGACATTCCGGTGCGCCTCTACACGCCGTTCGGCATCGGACCCTTTCCGCTGATCGTGTATTTCCACGGCGGCGGCTTCGTGCTCGGCAGTCTCGACGGCAGCGACGCGCTGTGCCGCCACCTGTGTCTCAACAGCGGCGCCATGGTGATGTCGGTCGATTACCGGCTGGCGCCGGAGCATCCGTTCCCCGGCGCGCCCGAGGATTGCTATGCCGCGACCGTGTGGGCGGGGCAGCATGCCGGCGAGATCGGCGCCGACGGCAAGCGGTTCGCGGTGTCGGGCGACAGCGCTGGCGGCAACCTCGCCGCGGTCGTGAGCATGCGGGTGCGCGACGAGGGCGGGCCGGCGCTCTGCGCGCAGTTGCTCAACTGCCCGGTGGCCGATTTCGACATGGAGCGGCCGTCCTACGTCGCCAACGCCGACGGCTATTTCCTGACGCGCGACACCATGCGCTGGTTCGACAATCACTATCTGAAGCGGCCCGAGGACCGGAAACATCCGCACGCGGCGCCGCTGCGCGCCAAGGATTTCGGCCGCCTGCCGCCTGCCTATGTCCTGACGGCGCAATACGATCCGCTGCGCGACGAGGGCGAAGAACTTGCCGACAAGCTCGCGGCGGCGGGCGTGCCGGTGGTGAAAAAGCGCTACAGCAACATGATCCACGCTTTCCCGGGCTTGCTGCTCAATGTCGTGCCAGAGGCGGCGGAGGAGCTGGTGGCGTTCGGGGCCTGGCTCAGGGCGCGCTTCGCCGCGGTGTAAGATGCTTCATTGTTTTCGCGGTTGCCGTCATAGGGCTGATGAGCGAAGCGGCATCCGCCTGCCGGTCATCTCGGTCGGGCGCAGCGGATTGACATCCGCCCTACGCAGCTGCTTTGCCGCAGTGTAGGCGATGGCCCGGCCGAAGCCGAAGAAACGCAAGCCGCGGAAGCACAATCCCGCCGCCACGGCACTGCGCAGCCGGGCTTTCCGGCCGCGCCTGGTCAAATCGAAGAAGGCCTATTCGCGTAGAGCCCGGACCGCGCGGGCCGACGCTGACACCTAATAATAGTGATAGCTGGAGTGCCCGAATACGGCCAGCGCCAGCAGCACGATGAGAATAATGGCGATAATGCCGAAACCGCCGCCGCCATAGTAGCCGCCGCGATAGCCGTAATACCCGCCGCCGCCGAACAGGATCAGCACGACCAGGATAATCAGGAGTAAGGTCATCGGTTCCTCCACGCGCCCGCACAGCGGGCAAGATATATTGAGAAAACGCGCGTGCCTGGCAAAAGGTCCCGCCGATTTCACACAAATTCTTGCTTATTTAACCCCCGCTCCCTAATTTAGCGGCCATGTCGCTTGCCGATCGCCGGGTGCTGCTGGTCATTACCGGCGGCATCGCGGCGTACAAATCGCTCGATTTGATCCGCCGTCTGCGCGAGCGCGGCGCCTCGGTGCGCGCCATCCTGACCGATGCTGCGGCCCGGTTCGTGACGCCGCTCTCGGTCCAGACGCTCACCGGCGACACGGTCTATTCCGACATGTTCTCGCTGACCGACGAGAGCGAGATGGGCCATCTGCGCTTGGCGCAGGATGCCGACCTAGTGGTGGTGGCGCCGGCGACCGCGGACATGCTCGCGAAGATGGCGGCCGGCATCGCCGACGATCTGGCTTCGACCGCGCTGCTCGCGACCGACCGGCCGATCCTGGTGGCGCCGGCGATGAACCGTCGCATGTGGCTGCACGACGCCACCCGCGCCAACCTGCATCTGCTCGAGGCGCGCGGCGTCAAGCGCATCGGCCCCAATTCGGGCGCGCTCGCCGAAGGCGAGGTCGGGCCGGGCCGCATGGCGGAGCCCCTTGAGATCGTCGCCGCCATCGAGGCGATGCTCGCAGCCGGGCCGCTCAAGGGCCGCCGCGCGCTGGTCACCAGCGGTCCGACGCGCGAACCGATCGACCCAGTGCGCTATCTCGCCAATCGTTCCTCGGGCAAACAGGGTCACGCCATCGCCGCCGCTTTGGCGCATGCCGGCGCCGAGACGGTGCTGGTGTCGGGCCCGACCGCCGAGCCTGATCCGCCCGGCGTCACGGTGCGGCATGTCGAAACCGCGCGCGAGATGCTCAAGGCCTGCGAGGCGGCGCTGCCGGTCGAGATCGCGGTCTGCGCCGCGGCGGTCGCCGATTGGCGGGTCGAGCAGGCCGCCCAGAAGCTCAAGAAGAACGGCGCGCCGCCGGCGCTGAAGCTTGCCGAGAATCCCGACATCCTGGCGACGCTGAGCCGGCCCGGCAATGCACGCCCGCGGCTGGTGGTCGGCTTCGCCGCCGAAACCGAGAACCTGATCGCTCACGCCAAGAAAAAGCTGGCGGCGAAGGGCTGCGACTGGATCGTCGCCAACGATGTCTCCGCCTCGGCGGGCACGTTCGGCGGTGACGCCAACACCGTGCATGTCATCGACGCCAAGGGCGTCGAGGACTGGCCGCCGCTGTCGAAACGCGAGGTCGCGGAGCGGCTCGCCGCGCGCATCGCCGACTTCTTCGCCGTGTGATGCTGCGCCTCTCGAAGAAGCTTCTGTTCGCGATCGAGGCGGTGCTGGACATCGCCTACAATGCCGGCGCGCTGCCGGTGCAGTCGGGCGAGATCACCAAGCGCCAAGGCATTCCACGCCGCTATCTCGAACAGGTGCTGCAACATCTGGTGCGCGCCAGGATCCTGGTCGGGGTGCGCGGCCCGCGCGGCGGCTACCGTTTGGCGCGCGAACGGCGGCGCATCACGGTCGGCGAGATCGTGCGCGTGGTCCGCGCCCTGGAACAAGCCGAGGATCCGATCGAGGACGTCGCCGGGGCGGAACTCGGCCGCCGCGTGGTGCGGCCGCTCTGGCTTGAACTGCAAGATGCGGCGATGAAGCAACTCGATGCCACCACCATCGAAGAACTGTGCAGCCGCGCGCACAAGGCCGGCATCGCCGGCGAATACGCCGCGCGCTACGATTATACGATTTAAATTTGTCCCTCAGACGCCGGGCGCCGCGCGTCCGCGCGGCTTGGCTTCGCGCCTAGCGGCGCGCGCTCGCACTCGCTCGCGGGGCTACTCATCTCCCGCGGGTTCCGCCTCGGCGTCGTAGATCACGCGCACCACCACAAACCATGGGTAGCGTTTGTCGACGACGGCGCCGTCGGGCGTCGCCAGCATGCCGGCGTCGGTCACCGGAACATGGGTCAGCGTCACCGCGTCGTCGACATTGCCGCCGAGCACGCTGAGCGCGCCGGGCTGAACGTCGACGACCATGGCGCAATGACCGGGCCAAACATAATCGGTCGGCAACTCGGCGAAGGTCAGCGCCCGCGCCTGGCGGCGCCCGAAACAGATGAGATCGCCGGCGCGCGGCGCGTAGGCGTTCGGTGCCAGCGCCTGGAGGATCGGCGTCTGATGCGCCGCCGCCGCGTTGACATAGGTGGCGTGGTTGGCGGAGTAGGGGAAACGCGGCCCCGCGCCGGCGATGCGCATCACGTACGAGATGAACGCCGCCGACCAGGCGTAGCGGCCATCGTCCGCCGCCGGGAACAGGCCGCCCGCTTCGTCGTGCTTGCCGGTCCACGCTTCCTCGCGCGGCGGCGGCGACCCCGGCGGCACGGCGAGGCCGATCCACCAATATTCGCCGACACGCTGCCACAGGCCCGGCTGGCGCTCGGGCTTGTCTTGCGGCTGCGGCGCCGCTGGCCGGTCCTCGGGCGGCCGGTCGTCGACCGGCGAGCCGAACAAGCGCCACTCGCGCAGCGCGACCGCCACCGTGTCGGCGCGGTTGAAGGGTTCGAACGGCTTGGCGGCGAAGGCCGGCACCGGTCCGGGCGGCGGCGCGCTCGGCGGCGTGGGGGCGCAGGCGGCCAGCGACAGGATGGCCGGAATCGGGAGCGCCCGGAGCGCCGCGCGCATCAATCCCTCGCCACGCGGTAAAGGTGAAAATAGCTGCCTTGCGCCACCGGCCGAAGCATCGGCGGAATCCGTTCCGGAACCGAGCCGTAATCGATCCACAGCACATAGTCGAAACGGTGCGGCCAGCCGAGCCAGAATGGCGTTTCGCCGAACATGTCGGGCCCGGCCGGCAGCGTCGCCGCGATCTTCGGATCGGCGCTCATTGCCAGCAGCGCCGGATCGACCGGCGGCGCCGCGATCTGGTGTAGTCCCGCGTTCTGCGGCGCGGCGTCGATCGTCATCCACGCGATGAACATGTCCGGGATGAACGCGGCGCGGTCGATCGCGGCGTAGGCGTCGAGATGCGCCAAGCTCAACTCCTGGCGCCGCGCCAGCCAGGTCGGGACGCCGGGCAGCCGGCCCGTCCTGTCCGGCATCGGCGAGAATACGGGAAACAGTCGCGCGCCCAGCGGAATCGCGGCGTCGGCGCGGCGGAATTCCGCGATGCGCGCGGCGCCGTCGTGCCAGACGCCGATAACGGCCCACAGCCGCAGCCCGAACAGCAGCAGCGCCACGGCACCGGTTGCGATCGCGGCGCGGCGGTACGTCCGTTCGACCCCGATCGCCGCGATCAGCAGGAACGGCAGGATCGCCGGCAACCGGAAATCGGCGCCCCAACTGCCGCTGAGCCAGTTCGGCATCGCCGCCGCCGCCGCCAGCATCGCCGCCAACACCGGTATCATGCGCGGCGCCAGCCGCAGCGATCCGAGCAGCAATCCCAGGACCAGACCGACCGCGGCAATCAGCCAGAACGCGCGGTCGAACGGTGTCTGGCGGATCGCCGAAGGAGGTGGCGGCGAACAGCGCGAACAGCTTGTCGTTGAGCGTGCCGTAGCGGATATAGTCCGCCCCGCCGGCGCTGAGACTGAGCCACCACAACAGCAGCGCCGGAACGAACTGAAGGGCGGCGAGAACGAGCGTCGCGATTTTTCCGCGCCAGGGCGCGCGTTGTGTCGCGGCGACGCCCAGCTCCCAGCTCGCCACGGCCAAGCCGTAAAGCCCGAACGCGAAGAGATGGAGAATGAACAGCGCCGCCGCGACCAGCGCGAAGACCGGAATGCGCCAAACCGGCGGCCATCGCGGGCTGGCGATCCAGCCGGCAAAGGCGAACAGGAACATGGCGATGCCGAACAGGCAGTTGAGGAAGCCGAAGAACAGCACCGCGTTGTACAGGAACAGGAGCGACGCCAGCGGCCACCAGCCGATCCGCCCGTGCACCGCACGGTGCAACACCGCCGTGCCGCCGACTAGCGCCGCCATCGTGACGGCGAGGAACAGCTTGCTGGCCAGCGCCACCGGCATTGCCCACGCCAGCGCCGTTACCGCCAGATCCATCGCGAGATAGGGCGCGAGACGCCAATGCACGAGATAATTCGCGGCTAGCGCCGGAATGTCGCCGTCGTGGTGCAGGATCCACATGCGCGCCAGGTGCATTGGATAGTCCACCAGCGGCGGTTCGCTCACGATAAACACCGGCGCGACGGCGATGGCGGTCAGAAGCGCGTACAGGGCGAATAGCGGAAGACCGCAGTCGAACTGCATCGTCACCACAGCGCGATCGCGATGGCGGCGAGCGCCAGCGCGATGATCCACAGCGGCAGCCCAGAATCTCGAGCGCGCCGCGTTTCGCCAGCGCCTCGAGCGCCGCCGGATGCAGCGGCACGCCGCCTTCCTCGGTGATGGTAATCAGCAGATCCTCGACGCGGCGCAGCGTCGCCGGCAAGCGTTCCAGCAGTTCGGCGGATTGCGAGATAATGTCCTTGAGCCGCGCCTCGGGGCCGCGATTGGCGCGCATCCATTCCTCGACCAAGGGCCGCGCCAGCAGCCACATGTTGATCGACGGGTCGAGCTGCCGCCCCATGCCCTCGACCAGGACCATAGTCTTTTGCAGCAACAGCAATTGCGGCTGCGTCTCCATCTGAAATTGCTGGGTCACCTGGAACAATTGCGCCAGGAGCCGGCCGAGCGAAATCTCGCCCACCGGCCGGCCGAAGATCGGCTCGCCGATGGCGCGCGCCGCCTGGGCGAAAGCGTCGAGCGACTGGTCGCGCGGCACGTAGCCGGCCTCGAAATGCACCTCGGCGACGCGGCGATAGTCGCGGTTGAGGAACGCGACCAGCATGTCGGCGAGAAAGTAACGCGTGGCGCGGTCGAGCCGCCCCATGATGCCGAAATCGACCGCGACCAACGCGCCGTCCGAATCGATGAACAGATTGCCCGGATGCAGGTCGGCGTGGAAGAAACCGTCGCGGAACACTTGATAGAAGAAGTTCGCGGCGGCGCGCGCCAGAAGGTCGCGCAGGTCGAAGCCCGCCGCCAGCAATCCGGCGCGATCGTCGACGCGAAGCCCGCCGACCCGCTCCAGCGTCAGCACGGTGCGCGCGGTCCGCGTCCAATCGACCCGCGGCACGCGGAAACCGTCGTCGCCCGCGAAATTCGCGCCCAGTTCGTCCGCGGCGGCGGCTTCGAGGCGCAAATCCATTTCGATCCGCACCGTCTCGCGCAGCGTATCCACCACCTCGACCGGCTTGAGGCGCCGCAAACTCGGCTGCCAGCGCTCGGCCAGGTGCGCCAGCCAGTCGAACAAGTCGAGGTCGCGGGCCATCGCCGCCGCGATGCCCGGACGCAAAACCTTGACCGCGACCGCATCGCCCTCGCTGGTGCGGGCGAAATGAACCTGGGCAATTGACGCGGCGGCCACCGGCGCGTCGTCGAACGCGGCGTACAATTCGGCGATCGGCTTGCCCAGTTCGCGTTCGATGGCGGCGCGCGCCGCGGCGCTGGGGAAGGGCGGCAGCCGGTCCTGGAGTAGGCGCGAGGTCGCCCGCCATTTCCTCGCCGATCAGATCGGCGCGGGTCGACAAGGCCTGGCCGAGTTTGATGAAGGCCGGCCCCATCGCTTGCAGCGCCAACGCCAGGCGCTGCCCCGGGCGCAAGCCGCGCAGTTCGGCGCTGCGGCGGCGCCAGAGATGGAACCACCACGCCAACAGGCGCGCGCCCCCGACCCACTCCAAGGGAAACGCCGCGTCGTACCGCGCCAGGATGGCGGCAATGCTGAGAAGCCGGGCGAGGTGGCGGCCGGCACGCCAGGCGCGGTGCATGGCGCCGCCTAGTTTCGTTGGCAGGGGAAGGCGATTTCCCCTTCATTCGTCACCCCCGGACTTGATCCGGGGGTCTCAAGCCGCCGCACGTCGCTTGCCTGGGATGGCCGGGTCAAGCCCGGCCATGACGGATAAAGGGAATCGATGTCGATCGATCCCGGCATCATAGCCGCCAGCCCGAATGCAGCGCCGCGACGCCGAAGATGAAGTCGCGCCAGCGCACCTGCTCCAGCCCCGCCGCGCGCATCATCTCCGCCAGTTCGGCCTGCGGCGGGAAGCGGCGGATGCTTTCCACCAGATATCGATAGGACTCGCGGTCGCCGGCCACGATCTGGCCCAGCGCGGGCAGGACGTTGAAGGAATAGAGGTCGTAGGCGCGCGCCAGAACGCCCGGCGCGACATGGCTGAATTCGAGGCAGAAAAACCGCCCGCCCGGCCGCAGCACGCGCCGCGCCTCGCGCAGCGCCGCCTCGATCCGCGTCACGTTCCGGAGTCCGAAGGCGATGGTATAGGCGTCGACGCTGCGGCTCGCGATCGGCAGTTGCTCGGCGTCGCCCGACGACATAATCGATGCCGCGCAGGATGTTGGCGTCGATGGCGCGGTCGCGGCCATGGTTGAGCATCGCCTCGTTGATGTCGCACAGGATCACGCGCGCGGTCGGGCCGGCGCGGCGCAAAATGCGCTGCGCGACATCGCCAGTGCCCCCGGCGACGTCGAGAAAAATCTCGCCCGGCCGCGGATCGAGCCGCTCGATCAGCGCCGCCTTCCACAGGCGATGGACGCCGCCCGACATCAGATCGTTCATCAGGTCGTAGCGCGACGCGACGCTGTCGAACACGCCCTTGACCAGCCCGGCTTTGTCGCCGGCCTTGACGCGGCGATAGCCGAAATCCGCCTCGGCCTCGGCGTTTTCGCCGGGGCCGTTGTTGTTTGCGGCGCTTGTTTCCGATGACATCATGTGCTGCAAAATAGCCTGAGAGCATTGCGCGCGCCATAAGCCCCCTGGAAGGATCCATCGATGAAACTGCGTCGCCTCGGCAATTCCGGCCTGCAAGTCTCGGTCGTCGGATTGGGCTGCAACAATTTCGGCCGGTTCGGCCGCATGGACGTGGCGGCGACGCGCGCCGTGATCGACAAGGCGATCGACAGCGGCATTACACTGTTCGACACCGCCGACGTCTATGCGCCGGGGACGCCCGGTTCGTCCGAGGAGCACATGGGCGAGGTGCTGGGCGCGCGGCGCAAGGACATCGTGCTCGCCACCAAGTTCGGCATGCAGATGGACCAGGCCGGGGTGAAGAACGGCGGCTCGCGGCGCTACATCATGCAGGCGGTCGAGGACAGTCTGCGCCGGCTCAAGACCGATTGGATCGATCTTTATCAATTGCATCGTCCCGACGCCGACACGCCGGTCGAGGAGACGCTGCGCGCGTTGGACGATCTCGTGCACCAGGGCAAGGTGCGTTATGTCGGCGTCTCCAACATGCCGGCCTGGCAGGTGGTCGAGGCGCAGTGGACGGCGCAGACGCGCGGCCTCAACCATTTCGTCTCGTGCCAGGACGAGTATTCGCTCTTGGCGCGCGACACGGTGGAGCGCGAGCTTTCGGCCGCGGCGCAGAAATACGGTCTCGGCATCCTGCCGTTCTTTCCGCTGGCGAGCGGCGCGCTCACCGGCAAATACCGCCGCAATCAGGCGAAGCCGGAAGGGCGGCTCGCGGCGCAATCGCCGCTGTCGGCGCGGTTCCTGTCGGAGGCCAATCACGACATCGTCGACAAGCTCGCGTCGTTCGCGGAAAGCCGCGGCCACACCATTCTCGAGCTCGCGTTTTCGTGGCTGTTGGCGCGGCCGCAAGTCGCGAGCGTGATCGCCGGCGCCACCAAGCCCGAGCAGATCGAGGCCAACGCCAAGGCCGCCGACTGGGCGCTGAGCGCCGACGAGATCGACGAGGTCGATAAAATGACGAAGAAAGGGTGAGCGGCCTCATCGCCATCTTTTTCTTCGTCACCCCGGCGAAAGCCGGGGTCCAGGGTCAACGCACGTCGCTAGCCCTGGGTCCCTGCTGCCGCGGGGAAGACGGACAAGCCGTCGGCTGATGCCCGAACTACCGGAGGTCGAGACCGTCGTCCGTGGGCTGCAAGCGCGGCTTGCGGGCCGGCGCTTCCGCGAGGTCACGCTCAATCGCGCCGATCTGCGTACGCCGTTGCCGAAAGGGCTGAAGGCCAAGCTCGAAGGCAAACGCATCGAGCGCGTCGGCCGCCGCGCCAAATATATTTTGATCCATTGCGAGGACGATGCGGTGTTGCTCGCGCATCTCGGCATGTCGGGCCGCATGGTGATCTACGAAGCGAACAGCACGCGCCCGCATGAGAAGCACGATCACGTCGTGTTCACGCTGGACGACGGCACGATCATCGCGTTCAACGACGCGCGGCGCTTCGGCATGATGGATCATGTCGCGGCGGCGAAGCTCGACGAGCACAAGCTGTTGCGTCATCTCGGGCTTGAGCCGCTGGGCAACGCGTTCAACGGGCCGAGCCTTGCCCAGCGTCTCGCCGGCAAGACTTGCTCGATCAAGGCCGCGCTGCTCGACCAGCGCATCGTCGCCGGTCTCGGCAATATCTATGTCTCCGAGGCGCTTTACTGGGCGAAACTGTCGCCGCGCCGCAAGGCCGGCACGGTGCAAGGCGCGCGCGCCGACGCCTTGGCCCGCGCCATCCGCGAGACGCTGACGCGCGCGATCGCGGCCGGCGGCTCGAGCTTGCGCGATTATGTGCAAGCGTCCGGCGAACTCGGCTATTTCCAGCATCAATGGGCGGTCTACGGTAAAGAAGGCGAGAAATGCCCGGCTTGCGATTGCGCCCAGGGCATCAGGCGCATCGTGCAAAATGCGCGCTCGACCTTTTATTGCGCGAAACATCAGAAGTGAGGCGAACCATGGCGTACGAAAACATTCTGGTCGAAACCAAGGGTGCGGTCGGCATCGTCACGCTCAACCGGCCGAAGGCGCTCAACGCGCTGTGCGCGGCGCTCGTCGCCGAACTCGGCCAGGCGCTCGACGCGTTCGAGGCCGACGACGCGATCGGCTGCGTCATCGTCACCGGCAGCGACAAGGCGTTCGCCGCCGGCGCCGACATCAAGGAGATGGCGGGTCAGAGCTATATGTCGGTCTATCTCGCCGACTTCATCACCAAGGGGTGGGAACGCATCACCACGTGCCGCAAGCCGATCGTCGCCGCGGTCGCGGGCTTCGCGTTGGGCGGCGGCTGCGAGGTCGCGATGATGTGCGACACCATCGTCGCCGCCGATACCGCGAAATTCGGCCAGCCCGAGATCACGCTCGGCATCATTCCCGGCGCCGGCGGCACGCAGCGTCTGACGCGGTTCGTCGGCAAGGCCAAGGCGATGGACATGATCCTGACCGGCCGCATGATGGACGCCGCCGAAGCCGAGCGCAGCGGCCTCGTCAGCCGCGTCGTGCCGGCGGATAAATTGTCGGGCGAGGCGCTGGCGATGGCGGAGAAGATCGCTTCGATGTCACGGCCTTCGGCGATGATGGCGAAGGAGTCCGTCAACCGCGCTTACGAGACGACGCTCACCGAAGGTGTCAAATTCGAGCGCCGACTCTTTCATTCGTTGTTCGCGACGGACGATCAGAAGGAAGGCATGACCGCCTTCATCGAGAAGCGGAAGCCCGCGTTCAAAAATCGTTGACCGCGCGGAGGAGTCTTCTTGCCACGCGGCGCGCGGTTCGATATACACCACGCCTTCCGCCAAATCGGATTTGAGACATGGCTAATCACCCATCAGCGGCAAAGCGTCATCGCCAAACCGTGCGCCGAACCGCCGTCAACACCGCGCGCAAGAGCCGCGTGCGCACGTTCGTCAAGGAAGTCGAGCTCGCGATCGCCTCCGGCGACAAGGAAGCGGCGCGCAACGCCTTCAAGGCGGCGCAGCCGGAAATGCAGCGCGGCGTGAAAAAAGGCGTTGCGCAACAGCGAACCGTGTCGCGGAAATTGTCGCGGCTTTCGGCGCGGATCAAGGCGCTCTAAGACAGGTGGATCGCGAAAATTTTTTTCGCTGTGATGCGATTACAACAAGCGAAAAAATTCTGTGAAATATCTGTTGCACATTGTTGCGTTCTCGGGTCGGGGTTGAGTAGAGTGACGATACGTTCCGCAGCATCGTAACAACGAGGGGAGATGATCGGCGGGCGTCACTGCAATAAATTTCCGGGTCGGGCCGACGCCAAGCGATTTCGCGGGGACGGGGTCGGCGGACACGCAAGCTAATTGGCTTAAACCGTAATCAACCGTTTTGGTTCGAGGAGAGAACCGGAGGGATTCACCTCCGGCGACAGGAAACTATGTGCCGAATTTCGGTTCGGCTGCGACAAAAGGAGGCCGTTGGCACCAACATGGCGGCGTCGATAAATGGCGGGGATGGAAGCGGGAGTTTAAGCCCGGAAGTGAAACTGCAATGGTCGCGCATCCGCACCTGGCTGCGCGAGGAATACGGCGACACTGTCTATAACAACTGGTTCAAGGCGATGACGCTGCTGCGCGTCGACGACGGCTGCGCCTGGATCGGCGTGCCCACGCCTTACACCCGCGACTGGTCGCAGCAGAATTATCACAGCCGCCTGCGCGCGCGCTGGAACGAAGAAAACCGCAAGATCACCGCCATCGAATTCGTCGTGACCAACGGCGCGGCCATCGCCGACGAACCGGCGGCATCCGAGGCGCCGCCCACCGTCAACGGCCGCGACATTCTCGACGGCGAGGAGCGCGGCATCGGCGCGCTGTTGGACCCGCGCTTCACGTTCGAGAATTTCGTCGTCGGCAAGCCCAACGAATTCGCCCATGCCGCGGCGAAGCGCGTCGCCGACGCGGCCATCGGCGACAATTTGCAGCCGCCGTTCAATCCGTTGTTTCTCCATGGCGGCGTCGGTCTCGGCAAGACGCATCTGATGCATGCCATCGCGTGGGAGGTTCGGCGCCGCCGGCCGGCGCGCCGCTTCATCTATCTCTCGGCGGAAAAGTTCATGTATCAGTTCGTGCGCGCGTTGCGCTCGAAGGACACGATGCCGTTCAAGGAATTGTTCCGCTCGGTGGACGTGCTGCTGATCGACGATTTCCAATTCATCGGCGGCAAGGAATCGACGCAGGAAGAGTTCTTCCACACCTTCAACGCCCTCGTCGATATGAACCGGCAGATCGTGATTTCCGCCGACAAGTCGCCGAGCGACCTCGACATCGAGGAGCGCATGCGCTCGCGGCTGGTCCACGGCATGGTCGCCGACGTGCATCCGACCACCTATGAGCTGCGTTTGGTGATCCTCCAATCGAAGGCAGACCAACTGCGCCTCGCCGTACCGACGAAGGTGGTCGAGTTCCTGGCGCACAAGATCACGTCCAATGTTCGCGAATTGGAGGGCGCATTGAATTGGATCACGGCGCACGCGCAATTCATCGGCCGCGAAATCACCGTCGATTCCGCGGAAGAGGTGCTGCAGGACCTGCTGAAAAAGAACGACCGCCGCGTCACCATCGACGAGATTCAAAAGCGCGTCGCCGAGCACTACAATATCCGCTCCGCCGACATGCACTCGGCGCGGCGCGCGCGGGAAATCGCCCGGCCGCGTCAGGTCGCGATGTATCTATGCAAGATGCTGACGCCGCGCTCGCTGCCGGAGATCGGCAAGAAATTCGGCGGCCGCGATCACACCACGGTGATTTACGCCATCCGCCGCATCGAGGAATTGAGCGTCGGCGACAAGACCCTCGCCGAGGATCTCCAAATCCTGACGCGCTTGCTGCAAACCGGGGAACGCCCGACTTAGGCCGTATATTTGGCCCGTAGGGCGGATGAGCGCAGCGTCATCCGCCAACCTTTCGGCGAAGTCAGTCGAACTGCTTGCCGTGATACGGTTCGATCGTGTCGGCGATGGCCTTGATGCCGACCATCTGGTGCAGGACGACCGCGGTGCCGATGATTTCAAGCGCGACGCGGATCGCCATCGACACGGAGGGTTCCGCCAGCAGGGCGAAGCCGCCGCAGACCATCCCCATGACGATGCTCACCAGCACAATGCCAATCCATTTGACGACGTCCATCGCACACCTCGCCCTAGCTCCCGCAAGGCTACTCCAAAAGTAGCGGTGCGTGAGTTGGAGTTTCCGTGGGAGGGATTGAAGAATTACTAAGATTTATCGTCCTTGCTCCATTTCTTTAACGCTAATTTTTAACCGAACGGCCGGCGGGCCATGCCTCGAACGGGGCATTCCGGCGGGGCCGAATTGCCGCAGCCGGCATTAGCATCGTTGCCATTCTGTGCTATGATTTTAACCCGTTCGCGCGAGCCGCAGGGGGCTGGGCGGCGAGGGCGGGGAAACGGCCGTGAAAACGGTCTCCTGACCCGATGAGCGCCTTGAAAGAACATCCATCCGCAGCCATGAAATCGACACCATGAAATTAACCATCGAACGCGCCGCGTTGCTTCGTGCCCTGGGCCATGTCCAAAGCGTGGTCGAGCGCCGCAACACCATCCCGATCCTGTCGAACGTGCTGCTCCGCGCCGAGGACGGGCGGCTGGCCTTGTCGGCGACCGACATGGACATCGAGATCGTGGCGCGGACTCCGGCGCAGGGCGCCAAGGGCGGCGCCACCACCGCGCCCGCCCACACGCTCTACGACATCGTGCGGAAATTGCGCGAAGGCGCGCAGATCGAGCTCGATTTCGACCGGCGACAAGGGCCAATTGGTGCTGCGCTCGGGCCGCTCGACCTTCACCCTCGCCTGTCTGCCGCCCGAGGATTACCCGCTGATGTCGACGGGCGACCTCGCCGCACGCCTTCACCGTCTGCCGGCGACGGAGCTGAAGCGGCTGATCGACCGCACCCGGTTCGCGATCTCCACCGAGGAGACGCGCTATTACCTCAACGGCATCTATCTCCATGCCGCGCGCAACAACGAAGTGCCGATGCTGCGCGCCGTCGCCACCGACGGGCATCGTCTGGCGCGGATGGAGATCCCGCTGCCCGAAGGCGCCTCCGGCATGCCGGGCGTGATCGTGCCGCGCAAGACGGTGGGCGAGGTCGGGAAGCTCCTCGACGCCGACGGCGCCGCCGACCAGGACATCGTGATCTCGCTCTCCGACACCAAGATCCGCTTCGTCATGGGCGACACGGTGCTCAATTCGAAGCTGATCGACGGCACCTTCCCCGACTACGATCGCGTGATCCCGTCGGGCAACGACAAGATGCTGGAGATCGAGAGCAAGCCCTTCGCCGAGGCGGTGGACCGCGTCTCGACCATCTCGCGCGGCGGTCAAGCTCGCGATCGAGCGCGGCAGCGTCACCCTCTCCGCCACCAGCCCCGAGAACGGCACCGCCAGCGAGGAGCTGGAGGTGCGCTACAATTCGGCGCCGCTCGAGGTCGGCTTCAACGCCCGCTATCTGCTCGACATCGCCGGCCAGATCGAGGGCGAAGGCGCGCGCATTCGCGCTCGCCGACGCCGCCTCGCCGGCGGTGATGCAGGACGCCGCGGATTCGAGCGCGATCTACGTGCTGATGCCGATGCGGGTCTAGGTTCGGCAGGATTTCGCGCTGACGGCAATCAGCGAGCGCGGTCCGCTTTCCCGCGCGGCGTCGGCCGGTCGGACGCCGCCTGCCGTCGACGCGCCTGGCGCTCACCGATTTCCGCGGCTATGCCGCCGCGCGCCTGGCCTTGGAGCCGCGCCCGGTGGTGCTGACCGGCCCCAACGGCGCCGGCAAGACCAATCTGCTCGAGGCCGTGTCGTTCCTCGCCCCGGCCGCGGCTTGCGCCGCGCCCGCTTGGGCGAGATCGACCGCCGCGTGCCGCCGGCGCGGGCGACCGCGCTGCCGCCGGGCGCCTGGGCGGTCGCGGCGACGGTATCGGGTCCGCGCGGCGCCACGGAGATCGGCACCGGCCGCGACGCCGCGAGCGACACCGGCGAGCGCCGCGTCGTGCAGATCGACGGCAGCGCGTCGCGCGCGCAGGCCGCCCTGGCCGAGCATCTCTGCGTCATCTGGCTGACGCCGCAAATGGACCGGCTGTTCACCGAGGCGGCGTCGGCGCGGCGCCGCTTTCTCGACCGGCTGGTCTATGGGTTCGATCCGGCGCACGCCCATCGCGTCTCGGCCTATGAGCAGGCGATGCGCGAGCGCGCCCGTCTCCTCGCCGACGAGCGCCCGGCCGATCCGGCCTGGCTCAACGGCGCTCGAGGGGCGGATGGCGGAGCACGGCGTCGCCGTCGCGGCGGCGCGGCGCGAGACGGTGGCGCGGCTCGACGAGGCCGCGGCCGCGCCGCGCGGCGCTTTCCCGGCGGCGCGGTTGGCGCTCGAGGGCGAGCTCGAAGCCTGGCTCGACACGCTGCCGGCCTTGGCCGCCGAGGAGGAATTCGCCCGCCGTCTCGCGGCCTCGCGCCGTGCCGACGCGCGCGGCCGGAATCACAATGCTGGGGCCGCATCGCGCCGATCTTGCCGCGCGCCACGGCACCACCCATATGCAGGCTTCGCAATGCTCCACCGGCGAGCAGAAGGCGTTGCTGATCGGCATCGTCCTGGCCTTCGCCCAGTTGATGGCGCGGCGGCGCGGCGAGGTTCCGGTCCTGCTGTTGGACGAAGTGGCGGCGCACCTCGATCGCCCGCGCCGCGACGCGCTCTTCGCCGAGATCGCGGCGGCGCGCGGCCAGGCCTGGCTCACCGGCACCGACAAGGCCCTGTTCGGCGGCATGGCCGGCGTGGCGCAGTTCCTCACCGTCGCCGACGCGGTGATTTCGACATGAGTACTTGCTCTTGCTCGTCGTCCCCGCGAAAGCGGGGACTCAGGGCAAGCGATGGACCGTTACCCTGGGCCCCTGCTTTCGCAGGGGCGACGATTTTGGTTTTGGAAACGACAAAATGACCGAACCTACCGTTCCCGGCCCCGACGAAGAATACAACGCCCAGTCGATCCAGGTGCTGCGCGGCCTCGACGCCGTGCGCAAGCGCCCGGGCATGTATATCGGCGACACCGACGACGGTTCCGGCCTGCATCACATGGTCTACGAAGTGGTGGACAACGCCATCGACGAGGCGCTGGCCGGCCATTGCGACGCCATCACCGTGACCTTGAACGCCGACGGTTCGTGCACCGTGACCGACAACGGCCGCGGCATTCCGGTCGACATCCACGAGGAAGAAGGCGTCTCCGCCGCCGAGGTCATCATGACCCAGCTTCATGCCGGCGGGAAATTCAACCAGAACTCCTACAAGGTCTCGGGCGGCCTGCACGGCGTCGGCGTCTCGGTGGTGAACGCGCTGTCGTCGCGGCTCGATCTCACCATCTGGCGCAACGGGCACGAATATTCGATGCGCTTCAAGGACGGCGAGCCCGAAGCGCCGCTGGCGGAAGGCGGCCCGGCCAGCCCGCCGGACCGCACCGGCACCGAGATCACCTTCCTGCCGAGCACCAAGACCTTCACCAAGACCCAGTTCGATTTCCAGACGCTGGAGCACCGGTTGCGCGAGCTCGCGTTCCTCAATTCCGGCGTGGCGCTGGACCTGACCGACGCGCGCGGCGTCGAGCCGAAATCGGTGCATCTCCATTACGAAGGCGGGCTCGAGGAATTCGTGCGCTATCTCGACCGCTCGAAGCAAGCGGTGACGCCGAAGCCGATCGGGATGCTGGGCGAGCGCGACGGCATCACCGTCGAGGTCGCGATGGAGTGGAACGACTCCTATTTCGAGACCATGTTGTGCTTCACCAACAACATCCCGCAGCGCGACGGCGGCACGCATCTGGCCGGCTTCCGCGCGGCGTTGACCCGCACCGTCAACAAATACGCCGAGGAAAGCGGCCTCCTCAAAAAGGAGAAGATCGCGCTTTCGGGCGAGGACATGCGCGAGGGCCTGACCTGCGTGCTGTCGCTCAAAGTGCCCGACCCGAAATTCTCGTCGCAGACCAAGGACAAATTGGTCTCGTCCGAGGTCCGCGCGGTGGTCGAGGGCGTGGTCGCCGACAAGCTCCAGCAATGGTTCGAGGAGCATCCGCCCGAGGCCAAGCGCATCGTCGGCAAGGTGATCGAGGCGGCGGTGGCGCGCGAGGCGGCGCGCAAGGCGCGCGACCTGACCCGGCGCAAGGGCGCCTTGGACATGGCGAACCTGCCGGGCAAGCTCGCCGACTGCCAG
Source organism: uncultured Alphaproteobacteria bacterium (assembly GCA_963729845.1). Taxonomy (GTDB): domain Bacteria; phylum Pseudomonadota; class Alphaproteobacteria; order ATCC43930; family CGMCC-115725; genus JAATGI01. The sequence goes on along the minus strand of CAVSQC010000014.1, from coordinate 136,971 downwards.
GAGCGCGATCCGGCGCTCTCCGAATTGTTCATCGTCGAGGGCGACAGCGCCGGCGGCTCGGCGAAGCAGGGGCGCAACCGCAAATTCCAGGCGATCCTGCCGTTGAAGGGCAAAATCCTGAACGTCGAGCGCGCGCGCTTCGACAAGATGCTGTCCTCGGCGGAGATCGGCACGCTGATCGCGGCGCTCGGCACCGGCATCGGCCCGGAGGAGTTCGACGCCGGCAAGGCGCGCTATCACCGCATCATCATCATGACCGACGCCGACGTCGACGGCAGCCACATCCGCACGCTGTTGCTCACCTTCTTTTTCCGGCAAATGCCGGCGCTGATCGAGAAGGGCTATCTCTATATCGCGCAGCCGCCGCTCTATCAGGTGAAGCGCGGCAGCAACAAGGCAGTCTATCTCAAGGACGATTTGGCGCTGGAACAGTATCGCGTCGAGGCGGGCTTGCGCGACGCGGTGTTTCATCAGCATGACGGGGTGCAGCGCGCCGGCAACGACCTGGCCGAGGTGATGGAGCAGGCGCGCCAGGTGCGGCATATGCTGCAGCCGCTGCTGCGCAAGGTCGGCAGCCTCGACGTGGTGGAGCAGGCGGCGATCGCCGGGCTGCTCAATCCCACGCTGCTCGACGCCGGCGCGCAAGGCGAGGCGGCGGTGAAATATCTGGCGCAGCGGCTCGATCTGCTGGCGCCGCCGGCGGAGCGCGGCTGGAAGGGCGAGGTCAAGACCGGCGAATGTTTCATCCTATCGCGCCGCCGCCACGGCGTGACCGAGCGGCGGGTGCTCGACGCGGCGCTCCTCAAAAGCGCCGAGGCGCGCCGCCTCGACGAGCGCACCGCCGAGCTGCAGAAAATCTACGGCAAACCCGGCAAGCTGGTGTCGAAGGACAAGGAACAGGCCGTCGTCGGCCCGTCCAGCCTGGTCGAGGCGGCGATGGCGCTCGGCCCCAAGGAAGGCGACATTCAGCGCTACAAGGGTCTCGGCGAGATGAACCCGTCGCAGCTCTGGGAGACCACGCTCGATCCCGAGGTCCGCGCCTTGTTGCAGGTGCGGGTCGCGCACCAGGATTCGGCCGAGGAAACCTTCTCGACCTTGATGGGCGACCTGGTCGATCCCCGCCGCGAGTTCATCCAGACGAACGCGCTCTCGGTCGCGAACCTCGACGTGTAGGCGTGTGGGCGGACAGGCGCAGCGCCATCCGCCGCCCATCGTCGGAATGGGGCGGATCGAGATCCGCCCGACGAACTACCTTGACTTTTTGTTCATGTTATGTTCTTCAATTCTGCTACAACAGCGTGGCTGAGACAAGGGAGGCGGGATCATGGGCGCGCTCGACGGCAAACGGGTTTTGGTGGTGGGCGGCTCGTCCGGCATGGGCGAGGCGGCGGCGAAGCTCGCGGCCGAGGCCGGCGCCAAAGTCACCATCGCGGCGCGGAGCCATGACCGGTTGGCGGCGGCGGCGAAGCGCATCGGCCATAAGGTCGAGCCGGCCATCGTCGACGCCATGAGCAACGAATCGGTCGATAAATTCTTCGCCGACGGGGCGGTCTGGGACCATGTCGTGTCCTGCGTCGGCGCCGGCGGGCGCGGCAATGTCCGCGACCTCGACATGGCGGCGGCGCTCGCCGCCATGGACGGCAAGTTCTGGGCCGGCTTCCGCATCGCGCGCCGGGCCCGGATTGCGCCGGACGGCTCGCTGACCTTCGTCTCGGGCGGGCTAAGCCAGCGGCCGGCGGCCGGCGCGGCGCTGATCTCGGCGATCAACGGCGCCTTGGAGAAATTGTCGCAAGGCCTGGCGCTGGAGCTGGCGCCGGTCCGGGTCAACACCGTGTCCCCCGGGCCGGTCGACACCCCGATGTGGGACCGCTACGGCGCCGAGATGAAAAAGAAATTCCTCGACGGCGCCGCGGCGCGGGTGCCGCTGAAACGGGTCGCCCAGCCCGAGGAAATCGCCGAAATCGTGCTGTTTTTCATGACTAACCGTTTTGTCACCGGCACCGTGGTGCCCTTGGATGGCGGCTCCACCTTGGTTTAGACCCTCAGACGCCGGGCGCCGCGCGTCCGCGCGGCTTGGCTTCGCGCCTAGCGGCGCGCGCTCGCAGTCGCGCGCGATAGAAGAGCCCCGGGTCTGACGGCGTTCAAATAACCGTGATAGGTCTGCTTTGCTGACATTTCTGGTATCGCGCAAACGCAGGAATTAGTACCGGTTTAGTCCTTGAATTAGGACCGCCGCGGCCTTTATTATGTTGCATCGCGGCAAATTGACCCGTGGCATCATCATTAGGGTTCGTTCGTTCGTATAAGGGGAGCGGAGGTGTTCGCTCCCGCGGGTTCCGCGCCCCCGGCCTTCAACGGGGGAGAGAAAAGAGGAGGTCTGAACATGGACCAAAAAGTCGACACCAGCCTCATGCGGCTGGTCGAAGAGGCGAAGCGGTTCCCGATGCTCACGTCCGAGCGCGAGCAGGAATTGGCGCATGCGTGGCGGGACAAACGCGACCCGGCGGCGCTGCGCGAGCTGATCGGCAGCCATTTGCGCCTGGTCATCAAGATCGCGCGCGGTTACGCGGGCTATGGTCTGCCGCTGGCCGACCTGGTCAGCGAGGGCAATGTCGGGCTGATGCAGGCGGCGGAGAAATTCGATCCCGGCCGCGGCTTCCGCTTTTCCACCTACGCGCTGTGGTGGATCCGCGCCTCGATCCAGGAATACATTCTGCACTCCTGGTCGCTGGTGAAAATGGGCACCACCGCCGCGCAGAAAAAGCTGTTCTTCAATCTGCGCCGCATCAAGAGCCGCCTCGCCGAGCTCGAGCAGGGCGATTTGCCGCCCGAGATCGTCGCCAAGATCGCGATCGAGCTCGACGTGCCGGAAGGCGAAGTGATCGAGATGAACCGGCGCCTCGCGGCGGCGGACTCCTCGCTCAACGCGCCGATGGGCGTCGAAGGCGACAGCGAGTGGCTCGAAATGCTGCCCGACGAGCGTCCCAATCAGGAAACGCGCATCGCCGACGCCGAGGAGATGCGGCTGCGCCGGCACTCGCTGGACCACGCGCTGAAGCAGTTGAAGCCGCGGGAGCGCGAGATCATTTTCGCCCGCCGGATTCAGGACGAACCGCTGACCTTGGAAGAGCTGAGCCATCGCTATGCGGTGTCGCGCGAGCGTATCCGCCAGATCGAGGTGCGGGCGTTCGGCAAGCTGCAACGCGCGATGCGCGCCAACAACCAGCTCACGCGGCAGGACAACCACCGCCTCGCCGCGGCGTAGTTTTTTGGCCCTCAGACGCCGGGCGCGACGCGTCCGCGTCGCTTGGCTTCGCGGCTAACGGCGCGCGCCCGCGGTCGCTCGCGATTCTTACCGTTCGCCTCATCCCGAGCGCGCAGCCCGAACGAAGTTCGGGCGAGCAGTCGAGGGACGCACGGTATAATGGCGCGACAATCGAGGGGGGAAGCGATGGCCGCAAACCGCATTCTGACCAGCCATGTCGGCAGCCTGATCCGGCCGCCGGAACTGTTGGCGCTCCTCGAAGGCAAGGGCGATCCCGCCGCGATCGAGGCGGCGAAGGTCAAGGCGGTGCGCGACGTCATTCGCCATCAGGCCGAGATCGGCGTCGACATCGTCAATGACGGCGAGTTCGGCAAGAATTTGAGCTGGTCGCGCTACATCCTGGAACGGCTCGCCGGCTTCGAGCAGCGCCCGAACGAGCCGCAGCACGTCTTCGCCCGCGCCACCTACGGCAAGGACCGGCGCGATTTCGCCGACTTCTACGCCGAGTACGATCCGACACAGAAGATGATCGGCATTTCCAACTGGGCGGTGACCGGGCCGATTTCCTACAAAGGACAAGCGGCGCTTGCCGCCGATCTCGGGCGCTTCAAGGCGGCACTCGCCGGCGTCAAAGTCGCCGACGCCTTCTATCCCGCGGTGGCGCCGTCGAGCGTCGCCATCGACCGCAAGGACGAATACTACAAAAACGACGAAGACTATGTCGTGGCCCTGGGCGAGGCGCTGCGCCACGAATACAAGGCCATCGTCGATGCCGGATTCATCCTCCAGATCGACGACGCCTATATCGCCACCTATTACGACGTGATCGTGCCGCCCGGCACCATGGCCGATTATCTGAAATGGGTCGCGTTCCGCATCGAGGTGCTGAACCACGCCATCGCCGGCCTGCCGGAAGACCGCATGCGCTACCATGTCTGCTGGGGCAGCTGGAACGGGCCGCATACCACCGACGTGCCGTTCAAGGCGATCGCCGACCTGGTGCTGAAACTCAAGGTCGGCGGCTTCTCGCTCGAAATGGCGAATCCGCGCCACGAGCATGAGTGGCGCGTCTGGGAAACCGTGAAGCTGCCGCCGGGCAAGGTGCTCCTGCCGGGCGTCGTCACCCACTCCACCAACATCGTCGAACATCCCGAGCTGGTGGCGGAGCGCATCGTCCGGCTGGCGAAGCTGGTCGGCCGCGATCGCGTCATCGCCTCGACCGATTGCGGCTTCGCCCAAGGCACCTTCACCCGCCGCACCCACCCCTCGATCCAGTGGGCGAAGCTCGAGTCCCTGGTCGAAGGCGCGGGCCTCGCTACCAAGGCGTTGTTCTAGGGCGGCGGCTACTTCATGCCGTTCGTATTCATCGCCTTTTCCGGAATCGGCTGCACCGAGTCCCAGTGCTCGACCACCTTGCCGTCCTCGAGGCGGAAAATGTCCATCGCGATGAAGCCGCGGTCGCTCGGTCCGTTATGGCCCCAGACATGGGTGATGACATAGTCGCCGTCGGCGAACTCGCGCAGCAGCTCGACGCGGAAGTCGGGCGATTTGGCCTTGAGATAGGCGACGAAGCCGGCGAGGCCGGCGATGTCGTCCTTGGCCATCGGGTTATGCTGTTTGTAATGCGGGCCCATGAAGGTGCGGGCGAGATCCATGTCCTTCTTGTTGAAGGCGGCGTCATAGAGCGACCAGACCGTCTTCTTATTGGCCTCCATCTGCTCCTGGCTGGCGGCGAATGCCGGCGCCGACAGCAACCCCAGCAACAGCACCAGCGATATCAAGCGAGCCATCGTGTCCTCCCTTTCCCGGTTGTCTCCGGTGACGCCATGTTAACCCGAGACGGCGCGTTCGCCGACGCGTTCGCCGTCATTTTTCGGTGAGCCGGACGGCGCCTGGCGAAAAAAGCGAGGGACCGGCCGAAAAATCCGACAAACCGGCACACTTCCTTGTTGACTGGAACAAAAACCGAACATAAAGTACCTGAACAAACCAGGTACGGCAGCGACAAGCGGCCACCGGTTGCATGCGTCGGGACCCTATGGAATAAGGGGAGTAAGATCATGAGTCAGGCCGCTGTTCTGCGCCTTTTGGATCGCGAAACCATGGATAAGCAAAAAGCGCTGGATGCGGCGCTGGGCCAGATCGAGCGGGCCTTCGGCAAGGGCTCGATCATGAAATTGGGCGCCCGCGAGGCCGCGACCGAGACCGAAGTGGTCTCGACCGGCTCCCTGGGCCTCGATATCGCCCTCGGCATCGGCGGCCTGCCGCGCGGCCGGGTCGTCGAGATTTACGGGCCGGAAAGCTCGGGCAAGACCACCCTCGCCCTCCAGGTCATCGCCGAGGCCCAGAAACAAGGCGGCACTTGCGCCTTCGTCGACGCCGAGCACGCGCTCGACCCCGCCTATGCCAAGAAGCTCGGCTGCAATGTCGACGATCTGCTGATCTCGCAGCCCGACGCCGGCGAGCAGGCGCTTGAAATCGCCGATACGCTGGTGCGCTCCGGCGCCATCGACGTGCTGGTGGTCGATTCGGTGGCGGCGCTGGTGCCGCGCGCCGAGCTCGAGGGCGAGATGGGCGACTCCCATATGGGCCTGCATGCCCGGCTGATGAGCCAGGCCTTGCGCAAGCTCACCGGCTCCATCTCCAAGTCGCGCACCATCGTCATTTTCATCAACCAGATCCGCATGAAGATCGGCGTGATGTTCGGCAACCCCGAAACCACGACCGGCGGCAAGGCGCTGAAATTCTATGCCTCGGTCCGGCTCGATATCCGCCGCATCGGCTCGATCAAGGAAAAGGAGCAGGTGGTCGGCAACCAGACCCGGGTCAAGGTGGTGAAGAACAAGATGGCGCCGCCGTTCAAGGTGGTCGAGTTCGACATCATGTACGGCGAAGGCATTTCGAAGCGCGGCGAGCTGCTCGACCTCGGCATGCAGGCCGGCGTCGTCGAGAAATCGGGCTCGTGGTTCTCCTATGACGGCCAGCGCATCGGCCAGGGCCGCGAAAACGCCAAGCAATATCTGAAGGACAATCCCGAGACCGCCGATGCGATCGAACGCGCGATCCGCTCCAATGCCGGCCTGGTGGCCGACGCCATGATGGTGTCGGGCGGTGGCGAAGCTGGCGGCGACGCCGAATAAACCGCGGCCATAACCGGAGACGAAAACGGCGCCGAATTCCCTCCGGCGCCGTTTTCTTTTCTGTTGCCGCGCTCTACTCCCGTGCCGGCCCGTTCAGCGCCGCGGAATGCTGGCTCAATTCCACGCGCTTGCCGTTGTGCCAGATATAGACGACATAGCCGAGGCCGATGACGTCGCCCTTTTTGTCGAAGCCGAGCGTGCCGAGCACCGTATCGAACTTGGTGTCGTGCATCGCCTTGGACAGCGCCTCGATCTTGGTGGACCCGGACTTGTCCGCCGCCTGCGCGAAGATCTGCATCGCCGCATAGGTGAACAGGGTATAGCCCTCGGGGTCGTAGCCCGCCTTCTTGAACTCGGCGACCACGCCTTGCGCCTGCGGAATGTTGCGCGGTTCCGGCGTGAAGGTCATGAGGTTGCCCTCGCCCGCCGGCCCGGTGATGCTCCAATATTCGTCGGTGGCGAGCGCGTCGCCGCCGATCTGTACGGCGTTGAGGCCCTGCTCCTTCGATTGCCGCGCGATCAGCCCGGCCTCGGTGTGATAGCCGCCATAGAAATAGGCGACGATGCCGGCCTGCTTCATCTTGCTGACGAGGGCGGAGAAATCCTTGTCGCCGGCGTTGATCGACTCGTCCAGCGCCTCCTTGATGCCGTTGGCGTTGAGCGTCTTGCGGGTCTGGTCGGCGAGGCCTTTGCCGTAGGTCGATTTGTCGTCGATGATGGCGACCGGCTTGCCCTTGAAATGCGCCGCGAGATAGGAGCCGGCGACCTGGCCCTGCTGGTCGTCGCGTCCGCACACCCGGAACACGTTGATCCAGCCCTTCTTGAAGGCGTCGTCGGTGAAGGCCGGATTGGTCGAGGCCGGCGAAATCTGGAGGATGCCGTTATCGGCATAGACCGCCGAGGCCGGAATCGACGAGCCCGAGCAGAAATGCCCGTCGACGAACACCGCGCCCGCGTCGGCCAGCTGGTTGGCGACGTTGCGCGCCTGTTTCGGGTCGCAGGCATCGTCGCCGGCGGTGAGGGACAATTGCTTGCCCAGGACGCCGCCCTTGGCGTTGATATCCTTCACCGCCATGTCCGCGCCGCGCTTCATCTGCTCGCCGAAGGCGGCATAGGGGCCGGTGATCGGCCCGGCGGTCGCGACCTTGATCTCGTCGGCCCGGGCCGCTCCCACCGCGAACGGCAGCATCGCCGCCACCATCGTCCATTTGAGCCAGCGCATCATGACTTTCTCCTCTGAGCCCGTTCGGATAGATATAGCCGGGTGGCGCGGTACAACGGCAATCACCCGCCGAGATAGGCGGCGCGGACCTCGCGGTCGGCGAGAAGGTCGCGGCCGGTACCCTTCAAGCACGATGCTGCCGTTCTGCAGCACGTAGCCGCGATGGGCGAGGCGCAGCGCGTGGTGCGCGTTCTGCTCGACCAGCAGGACGGTGACGCCGTCGCGCTTGTTGAGCTCGCCGATGGCGGTGAAAATCTGCCGCGCCACCAGCGGCGCCAGGCCGAGCGACGGCTCGTCGAGCAGCAACAGTCGCGGCCGGCTCATCAGCGCGCGGGCGATCGCCAGCATCTGCTGCTCGCCGCCCGACAGGGTGCCGCCGCGCTGCGCCTGGCGCGCCCGAAGAATCGGGAACAGGGTCATCACCCGGTCGAGATCGGCGTCGAAATGCGCCGCGTCGACGGTGCCCGCGCCCATTTGCAAATTCTCCAGAACGGTCATGCGCGGGAAAATCCGCCTTCCTTCCGGCGCGTGGGCGATGCCGAGCCGCACGATGGCGAAGGTCGCGAGCCGGGTGATGTCCTGGCCGGCGAAATGCACCGTGCCGGCGCGCGCCTGCGGCCGGCCGCAGATCGTCATCAGCAGCGTCGACTTGCCGGCGCCGTTGGCGCCGATCAGCGCCACGATCTCGCCGTCGCCGACCTCGAGATCGACGCCTTTCAACGCTTCGACATTGCCGTAGAAGCTGTGGACGCCGGCCAGCGCGAGCAGCGTCATCCGCCCGCTTCCTCGGCCTCGGGTTCGCCGAGATAGGCCGCCACCACGGCGGGGTCGGCCCGCACCGCGTCGGGCGTGCCGTCGGCGATCTTCTGGCCGTGATCCAGCACCACGACCCGGTCGGAAATCCCCATCACCACCTTCATGTCGTGCTCGATCAGCAGAATGCCGATGCGCTGCTCGTCGCGAATCGCGCGCAGCAACTGGTTGAGCTCGGCGGATTCATGGGGGTTGAGGCCCGCCGCCGGCTCGTCGAGGCACAGCAGCACGGGGCCGGTGCACATGGCGCGCGCGATTTCGAGGCGGCGCCGGTCGCCATAGGACAGGCCGCCGGCGACGGTGTCGGCGCGCTCGACAAGGCCGAGCTTGTCGAGCCAATAGCGCGCGTTCGCCACCGCCGCCTTCTCGGCGCGGCGATAGGGCGAAAAGCCGAACAGGCCGGCGACCGAGAACATGCTGGCGCGCATCAGCTCGCCATGCTGCGCCACCACCAGGTTCTCGAGCAGCGTCATGCCGACGAACAGGCGGATGTTCTGGAACGTCCGCGCCACGCCGGCGACGCGGGCGATGCGGTGGTCCTCCATCCGCTCCAGCGCGAAATTCTTGCCGTCGCGATGGAGGATCATCGTGCCGCCGCTCGGCTTGTAGAAGCCGGTGAGGCAGTTGAACACCGTGGTCTTGCCGGCGCCGTTGGGACCGATGATCGCGGTGATCTCGCGGTCGAAGGCGGTGAACGACAAATCCTCGATTGCGGCGAGGCCGCCGAAGCTCATCGACAGATGCGACACTTCCAAGAGCGGCGCGGTCATGGCGGCGCGGGGCCGAGGCGCAAGCTCGGCTCGCGATGCGCGAGCAGCCCTTGCGGCCGCCAGATCATGATCAGCACCATCGCCGCGCCGAAGAACAACATGCGGAACTCGGCGAAAAACCGCAGCTCGGGCAACAGCACCAGCAACAGCGCCGCCAGCACCACGCCCATCTGGCTGCCCATGCCGCCCAGCACGACGATGGCGAGGATGGTGGCGGATTCGGTGAAGGTGAAGCTCTCGGGGCTGATGAAGCCCTGCCGCGTGGCGAAGAACGCGCCGGCGAAGCCGCCGAGCATCGCGCCGATGCCGAAGGCGGAGAGCTTGACGTTGGTCGGGTTGATGCCGAGGGCGCGGCACGCGATCTCGTCCTCGCGCATCGCCTCCCACGCGCGGCCGATCGGCAGGCGCCGGAGGCGCAGGGTGAACAGGTTCACGATCAGCGCCAGCGCCAGCACGATGTAATAAAGAAAATCGATGCGCTGCGACGGCGAGTACGCGACGCCGATAAAATCGTGGAACGTGGTGAAGCCGGGCGGCGCGTTGCGCTCGAACACCAGGCCGAACAGGGCGGGGCGCGGAATGTCGCCGATCCCGTTCGGGCCGAGGGTCAGCGAGGTCCAGTTCAAGAGCAGGATGTGGATGATCTCGCCGAATCCCAACGTGACGATAGCGAGATAATCGCCCCGAAGGCGCAGCACCGGAAAACCGAGGAGCACGCCCGCGGTCGCGGCCAGCAACGCCGAGATCGGCAGGCACTCCCAAAACGTCATGCCGAAATCGTGCGCCAGGATCGCGAACGAATAGGCGCCGACCGCATAGAACGCGACATAGCCGAGATCGAGCAGCCCGGCGAGCCCGACCACGACATTGAGGCCCCAGCCCAGCATCACGTAGATCATCACGCTGATGCCCAGCTCGACCACCGATCGCGTCGCGAACGGCAGCGCCGGCAGGATCGCCGCGAACACGATGCCGAGCGGCGCCACCATACGGGCATGGCGCCGGCCATAGCGCGCGGCCGGTTCGAGCCACGCGCCCGCCGGCCGCGCGCGCCGGCCGAGTACCACGCCACAGGCCGAGCGCGATCCGTCCGACGAACACCGCGCCGACGGCAGCGCCGACCCACCCGAACCGTGTCGCGAGCCCCGTGGTGCCGTTCGATTCGACGATGCGGAATCCGACCAGCGGAATCGCCAGCACCAGCGCCACGATCGCGGTGAGGAACGCTTCCTTCAGGATGCCGCCGATGGCGACGCCGCCCGGCGCGGCGTGGTTGGGCGCGGGCGCTCCCGCGACGCCCGCCGCCGTGCTCATACCTTCTCGACCTCGGGCCGGCCGAACAGGCCGCTCGGGCGGAAGATCAGCACCAGCACCAGCACCACGAACACCATCACGTCCTTGTATTCGACCGAGGCGTAGCCCGACCACAGCGCCTCGATCAGGCCGATCAGCAGCCCGCCGAGCATCGCGCCCGGGCAGCGAGCCGATGCCGCCCAGCACCGCGGCGGTGAAAGCCTTGATGCCGGCCTCGAAGCCGATGAAAAAATCGATCACGCCGTAATAGAGCAGCACCATCATGCCCGCGACCGCCGCCAGCGCCGCGCCGATGAGGAAGGTCAGCGAGATGGTGCGGTCGACATCGACGCCGAGCAGCGCCGCCATGGTCGCGTCCTGCTCGACCGCGCGCTGCGCCCGGCCCAACGGCGTCGCCGCGATCACATAGGTGAAGGCCGCCATCAGGATCACGGTCAGCGCGAGGATGAAGATCTGGAGATAGCTGACCTGGACGCCGAACGTGCCGCCGGCAAGCTGGATGCCGCCATGCACCACCGGCTGCAAGGTCTTGACGCGGGCGCCCTGGATAAGCTGCACGTAATTCTGGAGGAAGATCGACATGCCGATGGCGGAGATCAGCGGCGCCAGGCGGAACGAGCGGCGCAGCGGGCGATAGGCGATGCGTTCGACCGCCCAGCCATAGGCGGCGGTGAACACCATCGCGATCACCAGCACCAGCAGCAGGGCGAGAGGAATATAGGTGATGCCGGCGATGCCCAGCGCCATGAACGCGATCAGCGAGATGAAGGCGCCGATCATGTAAATCTCGCCGTGGGCGAAATTGATCATGCCGATGATGCCGTAGACCATGGTGTAGCCAAGCGCGATCAGCCCATAGATCGCGCCGAGTGCTACGCCGTTGATCAGCTGCTGGAGCAGATAGTTCATGCCACGGCCAACCTAGAGCGGAATCCGATCACCTCGAAACATCTCCTTCGTCGTCCCCGCGGAAGCGGGGACCCAGGGTAGGCGACGGGCAGTTGCCCTGGATTCCCGCTTTCGCGGGAATGACGAATGAAGTGATGCGATCTGTTCGGACATTGCTTTAAGGGGTCTCCCGGAGGCAAGCAACGAACCCCTTGACAGTGTTCCCTCTATGTTCCATATTGAACGCATGAAACGTATTTTGCGTTCAAACCGAGGGAGCAAAGGTCATGGGCAAGATGGGCAAGAATGGTGTGGGTGGGTCCGGCGTTAACGAATCGCCTGTTAATTCCCTGCAGAAGCAGCGGGAGAGCGTCCGCGACGCTAAAGGCCGGTGGCGTCCGGGCCGGTCCGGCAATCCGCGTGGCCGGCCGGTGGGGGCGCGGGGCCGCGCGACGTTATTGGCCGAGGCGATCGCCGCCGACGACAGCGGCGCGCTCAAGCGGTTGGTGGTGGAATACGCGCTCGATGGCGACGTGGTGGCGCTGCAATATTGCCTGAAACGATTGCTGCGCCGGCGGCGGCGCGAACCGCCGAAGCTCGACCTGCCGCCGGTCGCGACCCGCGCTGACGCGGCGCTCGCCCTGGCCGAAATCGTCGCCGCGGCGGCGCGGGGCGACATCCTTCCCGCCGACGCGCGCCGTCTCGCCCGCCAGGTGGAACGGAAGCTGGCCCGCGCCGACGGTGAAGCCGCCGCGCCGTTGACAAACCGCGGGCGCGGGTAATTCTTGCCGCCGCCACAGGGGAGAGGAAACGATGGCGGCAGAATTCGACTGGCAGGATCCGTTGCGCTTCGAGGACGAGTTGTCCGAGGAGGAGCGCATGATCCGCGACGCGGCGCGGGCCTACGCGCAGGACAAGCTCATGCCGCGGGTCAAGATGGCGTTCCGCGAGGAAAAGTTCGACGTCGGGGTGATGCGCGAAATGGGCGCGCTCGGCTTTCTTGGCTCGACCTTTACCGGCTATGGCTGCGCCGGCACGTCCTATGTCGCGTACGGTCTGGTCGCGCATGAATTGGAGAAAGTGGACTCGGCCTATCGCTCGAGCCTGAGCGTGCAATCCTCGCTGACCATGTATCCGATTTATGCGTTCGGCAGCGCCGCGCAGAAGGAGAAATACCTGCCGCGCATGGCGACCGGCGAATTGCTGGCGTGCTTCGGATTGACCGAGGCCGATTTCGGCTCCGACGCCGGCGGCATGAAAAGCCGCGCCAAGAAAGTCGCGGGCGGCTATGTCCTCAACGGCAGCAAGATGTGGATCAGTCACGCGCCGGTCGCGGACCTGTTGCTGATCTGGGCCAAGGACGAGGCCGACGACGTTCGCGGCTTCCTGGTCGAGCGCAAGGAGGCGAAGGGCCTGTCGACGCCGAAGATCGAAGGCAAATTCTCGCTGCGCGCGTCGTCGACCGGCGAAGTCGCGATGCAAGATGTTTTCGTGCCGGAGGAAAATCTATTGCCCGGCGTCAAGGGGCTGCGCGGCCCGTTCTCATGCCTCAACAACGCGCGTTACGGCATTTCCTGGGGCGCGCTCGGCGCGGCGACCGCGTGCTGGCACGCGGCACGCGACTACACGGTCGGCCGCAAGGCTTTTGGAAAACCGTTGGCCGCCAACCAGCTCATCCAGAAAAAGCTCGCCGACATGCAGACCGAGATCACGCTCGGCCTCCATGCCTGTTTGCGGCTCGGCCGTCTGATGGACGCGCACCGGGCGACGCCGGAAATGATTTCGATGCTGAAGCGCAATTCGACCGGCAAGGCGCTCGACATCGCGCGGCAGGCGCGCGACATGCACGGCGGCAACGGCATTGTCGACGAGTACAACGTGATCCGCCATCTTCTCAACCTGGAGACGGTCAACACCTACGAGGGCACGCACGACATTCACGCGCTGATCCTGGGCCGCGCCCAAACCGGCCTGTCGGCGTTCTGATGGAGAACGGCTGCGCTCCCCAAATGCGTCATGCCCCGGCTCGGCCGGGGCATCCACGACTAAGTTGCGCGCCGGGCAAAGAAAGAATTCGTGGATGGCCCGCCTTCGCGGGCCATGACGAACCCTGCGACCGGTCGCAAAAAAATGGCCCGCCGAAGCGGGCCATTTGCGAAAGCGAAAAGGAGGACGAGCTACGCCGCCGACAGACGCGCGATGCGGTTCCCGACCGTCAGGGACTGGGTCCAGAACCGGTCGAGGCGGCGGAAAGTGACGATGGCGTGGACCAGCGTCTGCTCGTCGAGTGGGCTCTGGTTGAGCTGACCGAGATGGCGTTCCACCATCTGCAGGACCAGGTTGCGCACCGCCATGCCCTTCTCGGTCAGGCGCACGCGGATCGAGCGGCGGTCGTGCAGCGAGCGCTGCTGGCTCAGATAGCCGTGCTCCGCCAGCTTCTTCACGTTGTAGGAGACGTTGGAGCCGAGATAGCAGCCGCGCAGCGTCAGCTCGCCGATGGTCATGTCGTGGTCGCCGACATTGAACAGGATCATGGCCTGCACGTTGTTGACATCGTGCATGCTGTTGTTCTCGAGCTCGACCTTGACGATTTCGAGAAACTGGCGGTGCAAGCGCTCGGTGAGGGCGATGGCATCGAGATAGGCGAGGAGCATGGACATGACGGGCGGTCCTGAGAAATGTGTTTTCAGGCTCGCAACCTATCCATCGCCGATTAATTTTTCCTTTAATTCACCCGGTATTTGTGGCGACTGGCGCCGAAAAGCGCGGAAACGCGCCCAAAATGGGCGGCCGATTGCCCCGGCTAATTGTCATGCCGGGCCGCGGCCCCTATCATCCCGTTCGCTATGACCGAGCCGCGCCAACCCCTGGGGGCCTATCCCCGCGTCCGGATGCGCCGCAACCGGCGCCAGGACTGGCAGCGCCGCCTGGTCGCCGAGCATGTGTTGACCGCCGGCGATCTGATCTGGCCGGTCTTCATCCATGACGAGCCGGCGGCGCGGACGGCGATCCCGTCGATGCCGGGCGTCGATCGTTTGTCGATCCCGACGCTGGTCGACGCCGCGGGCGAAGCGAAGTCGCTCGGCATTCCGTTGATCGCGATTTTCCCGGCGACGCCGGCCGAACGCAAAACGCCCGGCGGCGACGAGGCGGTCAATCCCGACAATCTGGTGTGCCGCGCGGTGCGGGCGGTGAAGAAGGCGCATCCCGATCTCGGCGTGATGTGCGACGTGGCGCTCGACCCGTTCACCACCCACGGCCATGACGGCGTGCTCGGCGAGGACGGCGACGTCGCCAACGACGCGACCGTGGAGATTCTGTGCCGCCAAGCGCTGGTCCAGGCCGATTCCGGCTGCGACGTCATCGCGCCGTCCGACATGATGGACGGCCGCGTCGGCGCGATCCGCGACGCGCTCGATGCCAAGGGGATGCAGCGCGTGCAGATCATGGCCTATGCCGCCAAATACGCTTCGGCGTTCTACGGGCCGTTCCGCGACGCGCTCGGCTCCAAATCCAATCTCGGCAAGGCCGACAAGCGCACCTATCAGATGGATCCGGCCAACGGCGACGAGGCGCTGCGCGAAGTGGCGCTCGACTTGGCCGAGGGCGCCGACATGGTGATGGTGAAGCCCGGCATGCCCTATCTCGACCTGGTGCGGCGGGTAAAGGAGCGCTTCGGCGCGCCGACCTACGCGTATCAGGTCAGCGGCGAATATTCGATGTTGGCGGGCGCGATCGAACGGGGCTGGCTCGACGCGTCGGTGGTGATGGAATCGCTCATCGGGTTCAAGCGGGCCGGCGCCGACGGCGTGCTGACCTATTTCGCCGTCGACGCGGCGCGGCGGCTCAAGAAGGGCTGATTGCTCCTCGAACTCCTCCACGCTTGGCGCGATTTCTTCATCGTCACCGCGACCGCGGCGGCAACGCTGATCGGCGCCATGTTCGTCGTCGTTTCGATCGCCGTCGGGATTTTGACGCGCGAGCGGTCGGCGGCGGCGCATGCCTATCTCACCTCGACATTGGCGCATCTTGGCGCGGTCCTGCTGGCGAGCCTGCTGACCATGGCGCCGTCGGCGACGTGGCTGAGCTTCGGTGCGGTGCTGACGACCGGCGGCGTCATCGGCGTGGTCTATGTGGCGGTGCTCGCCGCCGTCGTGCATCGCTTCCGCGTCGATTGGACCGACACGCTCTGGTACACGGGCCTGCCGTTCGTCGGTTATGCCGCGCTCGCCGCCGCCGGCATCCTCGGCTTCGCCGCCAATTTCCACGCGGTGGAGCTGCTCGCCGCCGCCTCGGTGCTGGTGCTGATCTGCGGCGTGCGCAATGCCTGGGACATGATTTTGGCGTTCGCCACGCGGCCGCGGCCGGAACGGAAGGAATAAGTCAGGGCGTCTCGGTGATCGTGAAGGCGCCGCGAAGATCGCCGATCTTGAAGCCGGTGGCCTGGTCGCCGGGATAAAGCTCCTTGAGCTTCGCCGATACCGCCGGCGTCAGCGCCGCGCCGTGACAATTGAGACAGACGGCGCCGGTGGGAATTGCCTTCATGTAGCGGAATGTTTTCTTGCCGCCGGCATCGACATATTCGCCGATCTCAATCTTGGCCGGGCTTTCGCCCGCCGCCTTGCGGCGCTCGAAATCCTGCAACTGCTTCAATTCCCACGCGTCGGGCGCGTCCTTGGGCTGGCGAAGTTTGAGGCTGGTGCGGCGGATCGTCATGCGATGCTCGGCGGATTTTTCGGCGGCGAGTTTCGGCGCCGCGACGTTGCAGACGCCGAGCGCGTTGACCGGCCCGCCCGCCGCCATCGCCTTCTGCAGCTCGGCGAGAAGCCGCGCGCCGAAATCCATCGCGGCGGCCCGCGCGGCGTCGGTGCGCTGCTTGATGTCGTCTTGCGCCGAAGCGGCACCGGTCAGCGCCAAAATCGAGATCGCAGCCAGAAGAATTTTGCGTTTCATGATTTCCCCCTACGCGTTGTCACGAATTGTCTCGGTCATTATTTCACCGGCATGGCATAGGCTTGTCCTTTGACTCCGATCACCGTCACCAGGATGCGGCATGGGCCGCTGCCGATATTGGTGCCGCGATGCGCGTGGTTCAGCGCTTCGACCAGCGCGTCGCCCGCCTTGTAGCGATTGACCCTGCCGCCGTCGGCGCGCACTTCGAGCGCACCTTCGAGAATATAGCCGACCACCGGCACCGGATGTTTATGCAGTACGGTCGAGCCGCCCGGCGGAATTGTCACGATCATGGTCGTGATCTCGGCCTCGCCGCGTCGCGGGTATTTGATCGGCTGGCCGATATTGGTGGTCGCGGTCTTGAGCAGGACCTGGGTCGAGACCGCGTCGTCGGCCAACGCACCCGCCGACACGAGACAAAGCGTCACAGCCGCCACCGCCATCCAACGCATCCACCATCTCCTTTGGCCACCAGCCTAGCACGGCGATTGTCGCCCCGGCGCGGCTGCGCTAAAGACTGCCAGACCCAACCAACGGATGTGACTCATGGCTGTACGCGGCCCGCTCTCGGGCATCACTGTCGTCGATCTGTCGCGGATTCTCGCCGGCCCCTACGCCACCTTCTTGATGGCGGAGATGGGGGCGCGCGTGATCAAGGTCGAGCCGCCGGCGCCGGGCGACGATGCCCGCGCCTATGGACCCTATGTCAACGGCGTCTCGACCTATTTCGCCTCGATCAATCGCGGCAAGGAATTGATTTCGCTCGATCTCAAATCGGCGAAGGACAAGGCGATTTTCGAAAAGCTGTTGGAGCGCGCCGACGTTATCGTCGAGAATTTCCGTCCCGGCACCATGGAAAAGCTCGGTTATGGCTGGGAAGTCCTGCATGCCCGTTATCCGAAGCTGATCTACGCCGCCGCCTCGGGTTTCGGCCATACCGGGCCGTTTTCGACCAAGCCTTCTTACGACATGGTGGTGCAGGGGCTCGGCGGCATAATGTCGATCACCGGTCATCCCGGCATGCCGCCGGCGCGCATCGGCATGTCGATCGGCGATATCGGCGCCGGGCTGTACACCGCCGTCGCCATCAACGCGGCGATCGCGCACCGCGCCATGACCGGCGAAGCGACCAAAGTCGACATCGCCATGTTCGATTGCCAACTGGCGCTGCTCGAGAACGCGGTGATGCGCTACACCGTGTTGGGCGAAGTGCCGGGGCCGCTGGGTGGCCGGCATCCATCCATCGTGCCGTTCGAGGCGCTGGAGACTGGCGACGGCTGGATGATCGTCGCGGCCGGCAACGACAATCTGTGGCTCAAACTGTGCGAGGCGCTGGCACGTCCCGATCTCGCGTCCGATCCGCGCTACAAGACCAACGATCTGCGCAATCGGAACCGCGATAGCTTGCGGCCCGAGCTGGTCAAGGAATTGCGGAAACGCACGACGACCGAAAACATCGCGCTCCTGGAAAAGGCCGGGGTGCCGTGCGGCCCGATCAACAATGTCGAGCAGGCGCTGAACCATCCGCAAGTCGCGGCGCGCAACATGATGATCACGGTCGAGGATCCTGCGGCGGGTACGCTCAAGCTCGCCGGCAATCCGCTCAAATTTTCCGCGTTTCCCGATCCGCCGACGCGCGATCCCGCGCCGACCCTCGACCGAGACCGCGCCAAGATACTGAAGGAATTGGGCCTTTAGCGGCCCGTCCATCGCTTCACAAAGAATTGTCTCGGCGGTGAAGCGCGCGCCGCGATATTGATGCAGCACGTTGCATCGATGGAGTGGACAAATGAAGGCGCTACGCTGTGCCGTGATCGGTCTGGGACTGGCGACTTCTCTCGTAATGGCGCGCCAAGCCGCCGCCAATGACGAACCCAGCTACAAGCCGCCGGCGGCGGCCATGGACGATTCCGCCGGCTTGGCCAAGGCGCGTGCCGCGATCGCGGCGAAGGACTACCCGGGAGCCATCCGGATTCTGTTCGACCTGTCGAAGAACAGCCCGCAGAACGCCGACGTCGAAAATCTGTTGGGGTTTTCCTACCGCATGCTCGGCCAATACCAACAGGCGTTTTCCTATTACGACCGGGCGCTGGCGATCGACCCGATGCACAAGGGCGCGCTCGAATATGAGGGCGAGGCCTATCTCGAAACCAACCAGCTGCCGAAGGCGGAGACCAATCTCGCGACATTGAAGCGGGCCTGCGCCGCCGCCGGTTGCGCCGAGATCGCGCAGCTTGCGCAAGCCATCGACCGGTACAAGATGCACGCCAAGCTGAACTAAAGCGTCAGTTCTGTCCCGTCGCGCCCGACTTCCCAGCCGGCGGCGCGGGCCGCGGCGTGTTCGGCGCTGTCGGCGCGGTGCAGCGGGTTGGTGTTGTTGATATGGACGAAAATCTTGCGCGCGATACCGGCATCGGCCAGCGCGACGATGGCGCCGTCGGCGCCGTCGACGCTGACGTGGCCCATGCGCTTGCCGGTCTTGGCGCCAAGTCCGGCCCGGATCATTTCGTCGTCGCGCCACAGCGTGCCGTCGAAGAACAGAAGGGATGCACCTTTGAGCCGCGCTTTGAGCGGCGCGTCGACCGCGGCGCAGCCCGGAATGAAATAGAATCGCTTGCCGGTCGCGCTCTCCTCGATCTCGAGTCCTATCGTGTTCTCGGACCGCTCGGCAAGGTGCGCGCCGATATCCTGCCCCTCGAGATAAAGCGCCGGCTTGCCCGGCACGCTGAACCCGGTGAGGCGCATGCCGACCGGCGTGCCGTCGCGGTTCGCGAGCTGGACGGGCCCGTCGAGCATCAATCCTCGTCGCGCCACCAGATCGGCGTCCAGCACTTTGAAGATGCTGTTGGCGGATAGCACGCCGAGCACCGCGCGCGTGGCGTAAATCGCCAATCTCTGGCCCTCTCGCAGATCGAGCAACCCGGCGACGGCATCGACGTCGCTGTTCGTCAGCACCACGCCGGCGATCGGGCTGTGACGGCCGCCGCGCCGCGGCTGCAGCGCGGGCGCTGCCAGAATTTGCGCGCGCAGGTCCGGCGAAGCGTTGAGCAGGAACCAATGCTCGTCGTCGGCCGTCACCGCCAGCGACACCTGGGTCTGCGGCTTCGCCTCGCCGCGCCAGGCGCGGGCGCAGGATTCGCAATTGCAATTCCATTGCGGATAGCCGCCGCCGGCCGCCGAACCGAGGATGCGAATCCGCATGGCGCTCAGCCCGCCGGCGCCGGCCGGCGCTGAAAGGCGCGCTGCGGGTCGTAGCCGTAGGTGGCGCCGAGGAAGAAGATGAGCGCGCAGCCGATCACCACCGCGGCCGCGATCCAATCGACCTTGCCGTAGAGCGCGAAGCGGATCAGCTCGACGCCATAGGTGAAGGGGTTGATCTGCGCCAGCCAAGCCAGCCAATTGGCGCCGCTTTCCTTCAAGCGCCACAGCGGATAGAGCGCGGTGGAAAGAAAGAACATCGGAAAAATGACGAAGTTCATCGTGCCGGCGAAATTCTCGAGCTGGCGGATCGTCACCGACATGACCAGGCCGAGCGCGCCCATCATCATGCCGGCGAGAAGCAACGCCGGCAGCACATAAAGGAAGCCCCAAAGCGGAATATCGATGCCCGACGATCAACGCGACGATCATGAAGGCGTAAGCCTGCAGCACCGACAGCACCACGCCGGCGAGGAGCTTGCACAGCAGCAGGTACCAGCGCGGCAATGGCGCCGTTAGCAACAAACGCATCACGCCCATCTCGCGGTCATAGACCATCGACAGCGAGGATTGCATGCCTTGGAACAGCAGCACGATGCCCATCAGCCCCGGCACCATATAGACCTGATACGTGACGTAGGTTTCGTAAGGCGGCGTGATGGAAATGCCGAGCACGTTCTGGAATCCGGCGCCGACCACGATCAGCCACAGCGCCGGCCGCACCACCGCCGAGGCGAGGCGCCCGGTCTGATTCACGAACCGCGTCAATTCCCGCCGCGCCACTGCGGCAAAAGCCAGCAACGCGTGTCCGGCATTCATGGCGCGATCCCCCTCAGAACTTGCATTGCGTTTCCGGCTGATCGTAGCCGAGCGTGTCGAGCATGTTGGTCTGATGCAGAAAACCCAGCATCGGCGCGTCCGCGATCACGGCGTCGGGCGTGGTCAGCAGAATCGGCTGGCGCAGCTGATGGTCCCAGGCGCGAAAACTCAAGGGCGGGCCCTTGGCGCCGTCGATGTTCATCGCCGGGCCGAGCAGGTATTTGTCGGCGTCTTCCGTTGTCGTCGCGTGGCTTTCGCGCAGCGCGTCGTCGAGCGCGCGCACCGAAAGCCACGCGGCCCAATCGGTGGCCGTCATGTCGCGGCCGGCGCGCTTCTTGAAGCGATGACTGACTTGCGGCGCGCCGTAACGCTCCCAGGTCCAGCTCCACGCGGTCGGCACCAGACCGGTGGCGCCGATCGCCGGCCGCGGATAAATCGTGGCGTAAGGCAGCGAGCGCGCGAACGTGCCGTCCGAATCCGCGACATACACCACGTCGTACGACGCATCGCCGGTCAGCAGCGCGACATTGTCCTGGTCGCGATGACGCGGATCGTTGCTGACGATGAAATCGCGCGTCGCGGCGACGCTCAGGCCGAAGCGCTTGGCGGCATGAGCGAACGCGTCGGCATCGGCCTTGTCCTCGGGCAGCGGCCCGCGCAGCACCAGCACGTGCGGCCATTTGCGCGCCAGCAGGAATTGCGCCAGCGCGTCGGCCAGCATGGCGCGGCTCGGGATCACGTCGAGCAGCTCCGGCTGACATGCGGCGCCGCGAAGGGCGTCGCCGCGCGCCGAGATATTGAACAGCATCACGTCCTTGCCGCGTTCGGCCTTCGCCAGCTTCGCCATCGCGTCGTCGGGCGCGTCGATCACGAACCAGTGCACGCCCTTGGCCGCCATCGCCTCAACTGTCGCCGGCAAGGCATCGGCGCTGTCGGCCTCCTCATGATCGAGCTTATACGTGCGCCCGGTGGCGGCGGTGTCGATGTTCACTTCGTCCGCCGCCATTTCGGCGCCGGGCAGCGGCCGGCCGGGGCTGATCGTGGTCTCGGCGGGACCTTCTTTGTCGTCATACCGCGGGTCGTCGGCGATTTGGACGTAGCCGATGGTGATCTCATGCGACAACGGCGCCGCCTGCGCGGCGGCGGTCAAGGAAAGCGACAGCGCGGCGGCGATCGCTGCTCTATTCATCGATCGCGACACCGTAGGGATAGTGGCCGACCGGCACCGATTTCAGCACCTTGTGGGACGCCGCGTCGATGATGCTGATATCGTCGCTGGCGCCGTTGGCGACGAACAGGCGCTTCTGTTCCTTGTCGAAGGCGATGCCCCATGGCCGGCTGCCGACCAGGATATAGTCGGTGACCTTGTGGCTCTTCACGTCGACCACGCCGACATGGTTGGCGCGGCCCAGCGTGACGAACGCCGTCGTGCCGGCCTTGTCGATGACCAGCGCCACCGGCGACACGTCCTCCTTGCGCATGCCCGGCGGCAGGAAGTCGATATGACCGGTAATCTTGTTGGTGGCGACGTCGATGACGTCGACCCGGCCCGCCAGCTCGGTCGAAACCCAAAGCTCCTTGCCGTCGGGCGTCAGCGCGAAGCGCCGGGGCCGCGTGTCGGTGCCGATATCCACACGCTTGTCGGACGCGGTGTCGATGACGCTGACCAGGTTCGAGCCTTCGGAGGCGACATAGACTTTGCGGTCATCGGCATTCAGCAGCACGCCTTCGGGCTCGAGCCCGACCTTGATCGATTTCAGCAATTTTTTGGTGGCGAGATCGTAGATCGACAATTCGCCGGCATCCTCATTGCTGATGAACAGCCGATCGCCCTTCTTGTCGAGGTCGAAGGTCTCGGGGTCGTCGATATGGCCGATGCGCCCGACCACCTTCATGCTCGCGACATCGACGATGTCGATGCGGTTGACGCCGCCGCACGCGACATAGAGCAGCTTGTGGTCCGGGCTGAACACCATGCCGCGGGGCCGCGCCCCGGTCTTGATCGACCCCGCGGGCGTGTAGTCGGTGGCGTTCAGCACGGTGATGCCGTTGCCCTTTTCGTTGCTGACGAAAATGTGGTTGGTGCCGGCAAAAACGGGGAAAGAGAAAAGGAAAACCAACAAAAAGTTTGAACCGCCAAGACACCGAGACACCAAGTTTCTTTCATTGTTTCTTAGGGCCTTGGTACCTTGGTGGTTAAAGCTTCTTCTCACGCTGCTGCTCCCTTGGCTTCGGTCAGCGCCATGAACGCCGCGGCGAGATTGCCGGCGCGGGTCTCGTCGATCAGGTTGGCCGGCGTGCCTTCGCGCAGCACCCTGCCGCGATGGAGAATGACGACGCGGTCCGCGCTTTCGGCCTCATCGACTAGATGCGTCGCCCACAGTACGCCGACGCCTTGCGCGCGCAGTTCCATGACGTGGCGCAGCAGATCGCGTCGCGACGCGGGGTCGAGCCCGACCGTCGGCTCATCCATCAGCAAGATGCGCGGCTGGTGCATCAGTGCGCGCGCCAGCTCGACGCGGCGGCGGTTGCCGCCCGACAATTCGCGCACCTTGCGGTTGGAGATCTCGCTGAGGCCAAGACGCGACATGACATCGGCCAGGCGCTCGTCCTGCGCCCGCGCCGACAGGCCGTGCAGGCCGCCATGGAAGCGCAGATTCGCGCGGACCGAAATATCGAGATCGAGCGTCGGCTGTTGGAACACGATGCCGAGTCCCGCCAGCGCCGGCACCGGGTCGCGGCCGATATCGTGGCCATAGATATGGATGGCCCCGCTGTCGGCCACGAACAGGCCGCTCAAGAGCTGGAACAGGGTGGTCTTGCCGGCGCCGTTCTGACCCAGCAACGCCACGAACTCGCCCGGCGCCACCCGCAGGCTGACATGGTCGAGCGCCGTGACATCGCCGAACCGCTTGACGACGTCTTCGACGACCAGGACCGCCGCGCCGTCCGTCATGCCGCGTCCTCCGCGCTTTTTTGCTTGTCGAGCCCGCGCAGCAGATCGGGCGAGAGATCGAGCAGCCGCTTGCGCGCCGCCTCGACCGCCGGCCCGTCGGGCAGGCGCGGCCGCGGCAACTCCACCGGCATGTCGCGCACCACGCGTCCCGGTCCCGCCGACAGAAACAAAATCCGGTCGCCGAGGCTCAGCGCCTCGCGCAGATCGTGCGTGACGAACAGCACGGTCGGCCGGTGGCGCTGCCACAACGCCAGCAACTGGTCGCGCAATTGCTGCGCGGTCGGCGCGTCGAGCGAGGTGAACGGCTCGTCGAGCAACAGCAGTTCCGGCTCGTTGACGAAGGCGCGGGCCAGGGCGACGCGGCGCTGCTGCCCGCCGGATAAATGCCCCGGATAGGAATCGAGTTGGCTGCCCAGATTCATCTCCCGCAACAGCGCTTCGGCGCGGCCTTCCTCCCGCGGCGGCGGATCGAGCGCCAGGCGCACATTGTCGCGCGCCGACAGCCACGGCATCAGGCGCGGCGTCTGAAACACGAAGCCGATGCGGGCGTCGGCGGCGCGTCCGACCGTGCCCTCGAAATCGCGGTCGAGGCCGGCGACGATCGACAAGAGCGTGGTCTTGCCGCAGCCGGACGGGCCGACGATGCACAGGAACTGCCCGCTCGGCACGGTGAAGACGAGATCCGCCAGCGCCACGGTTTCGCCGCCGCCCTTGTGAAAGCGCTTGCGGACGATGGCGATATCGAGCGCGGTCATGTCCGCCACCGCGTCAGCCGCCGCTCCAGCGGCCGGATCACGAATGCCTCGATCGCCAGCATGATGGCGATGAAGCTCGCGGAATAGGCCAGGATGTTGGCGATGTCGAAGAATTGGAAATAGAGACCGAGGCGGAAACCGACGCCGTTGGAGCGCCCGATCAGCTCCACCACCAGCACGATTTTCCAAATCAGCGACAGGCCCGACCGCGTGGCCGCCATGAAATAGGGATAGAGCTGCGGCAGATAGGTGCTGCGCATCTTGCGCGCCCAGGATAAGTGGAACACATCCGCCACCTGCAACAGCGAGCGGTCGACCGAGCGCGAGCCCTCGCGCAGGATGACGGCGGTCTGCGCCACCTTGTTGAGCGCCACCGCCGCGATCGCCGCGGTCTCGTTGAGGCCGATCCACAGGTAGCACAGGATGATGATGACCAGCGCCGGGATGTTGAGGCCGAGAACCAGCCACAAATCGAACAGCCCGTCGACCGGCCGCGACCGGCCCATCAGCATGCCGATCGCCGAGCCCGCCGCCATCGCGACGATGAAGGCGGCTGCGACGCGCGTCAGCGTGTAACCGAGATCGGAGAGCAGATAACCTTGCGTCGCGTCGTCGATCAGCGCGCGGACCACCGTTGCCGGGCCGGGCAGCAGCGCGGTGCCCGACAGCGATACCGCCTGCCATATCGCCAGCAGCAGCAGCGCCGACAGCAGACGCAGAGCGGTATCGTTAAGGGAGGCGCGGACCAAACTCATAACGATGCGATCACGACCCGGCGAAGAACGTACCGGGCGGGACGGTGCCGCCGGGCGGGGCCTCGGCGCGGTCGCCCAAGCCGGTCAACAGCCCGACCATGCGTTGCGCCTCGCGCATCAGGTCGGCGGGTGCCGCCGGCTCTTTGGCGATGATGCCGCGGCGATAAGCGGCGCGGAGCTTTTCCAGGGTGGCGTCGTCGGCGGCGCCGGTCATTTTGCGGATCGTCTGCCATTCCGCCGGCGAATTCGACAGGAGCTGGCGGGCCTCGGCCGCGGCGGCGAGATAGCCGTGCAGCGCCGCCGGATTGGCCTTGGCCCAGCGCTCGCTGAATACCCAGCCGAGCAGCGGCATGTCGGCCGGCAGTCCGACCGCGGGCAGCATGTCCTCGACCTTGATCAGCTCGGTGAATTGTCCACTGTCGAGCCGCGCATTGTATTGCCAGAAATTGAGTGCCGCCGGAATCTCGCCGCGCTTCAGCGTTTCGTTCAGCAGCGGCGGCGCCGCGAACACCGGCGTCGAGGCTTCCGCCGGATCGAACCCCGCCGCCTTTTGCGCGTAGGCGCGCAGGATGATCCAGCTCTTGTCCGCCGGCCCGCCGCCGATGCCCAGCTTCTTGCCCTTGAGATCGGCAAGCGTGGCGATGCCGGAATCCTTGCGCACCATCACGCCCCCGGTAACATGAGAGTGCGGCGCGAAGGTGAAATCGCCGCCCATGGCGCGGCGCTTCGCCACCCACAGCCAATCGGTCAGGATGATGTTGACCGCGCCGCCTTGAAGTGCGATGTCGGCGCCGTCCTTGCCGGCGAAATCCATCGTCTTCAAGGTAAAGCCGTGGGCGCGGTCGAGGCCGTGGCGCGCCATGACATCGAGCTCCCAGTTGACGGTGCCGAATTTGAGCGTGCCGACGCGCACGGTGGGCAATTGCCCCGTCTGGGCCTGGGCGCCCGCTGCGACGAGGCAGATCAAACCGGGTACGGTCAACCAAGCCAGGGACCGGAATTGACAGCGAACCAAAGACCACATACGGTGTTTCCTCGAGACCGGAATTCTTTTGATAATACACCGCTTGCTTAGGAGGAAACTATGAAGTGGACCAAACCGCGCATCGTCGAGATCGCCGTTGGCATGGAAATCAATTCCTACGCCTGCGCCGAAGTGAAATAAGTTTTCGCGCGGCGCGCCGATAAGGTGCGCCACCGAATTCAAACCGGAGCCGGCCGTCAGGGTCGCTCCGGTTTTGTTTTATTGGGCCGTGGCCATGACCGATCAAGTTTTATCGCCCGAGCAATTCGAGGCGGCGCTGCGCGCCATCGGCGCCGAGCGCTATCACAATCTGCACCCGTTCCATAAGCTGCTGCACGGCGGCAAGCTGAACCGCGGCCAGGTCCAGGCCTGGGCGCTCAACCGCTTTTATTATCAGCATCAGATTCCGGTGAAGGACGCGACCCTGATCGCGCGACTGCCGACCTCGGCGCTGCGCCGCGAGTGGCGCAAGCGGCTCATCGATCATGACGGCGACGGCAATTCGCCCGGCGGCATGGAGCGCTGGATCAAGCTCGCCGAAGGCGTCGGCCTCGACCGCGCCTATGTCGAATCGCTGGACGGGCTGCTGCCGGCGACGCGCTTCGCGGTGGATGCCTATGTCGCGCTGGTGCGCGACCGCTCGATCCTCGAGGCCATCGGTTCGTCGCTTACCGAATTGTTCTCGCCCGGCATCATCGCCGAGCGCGTCGACGGCATGTTGCGCGGCTACCCGTTCGTCACCATGGACACGCTCGCCTATTTCAAGCCGCGCCTTACCCAGGCGCCCCGCGATTCCGACTTCGCGCTCGCCTATGTGAAGGAACATGCCAAGACGCGTGCCGAGCAGGACGCGGTGATGGCGGCGCTCCGCACCAAATGCGATATTCTCTGGGCGATGCTCGACGCGCTCTATTTCGCCTATGTCGAGCCTGGGATGATTCCGCCAGGGGCCTTCATACCGAACTAAGGGGATTTCCGGTGAGGTATAACGATGACCGCGTCGCAACGCCGTGTGGTCGAAGGCGCAACCCTGTTGCGCTTTGCCCCGCATGTGAAATTCCGCTTTGACGAAACGCGCCAGCGCTGGGTCGTGCTGGCGCCGGAACGGCTGCTGCTGCCCGACGACTTATCGGTCGAGATTCTGCAAATGGTTGACGGCAAGAACACGGTCGACGACATCGTCGACGCGCTGATGGCGAAATTCTCGGCGCAACGCGAGGAGATTCTTGGCGACGTCACCGCGCTTTTGCAGGATTTGACGGACAAGGGTACGCTCACCGCATGAGCGAAGCGCCTTCTCCGATGCAATTGGACGGTGCCGACGTCGCCGCGCCGCTGGCGCTGTTGGCGGAGATGACGCATCGCTGTCCGCTGCGCTGTCCCTATTGCTCCAATCCGCTGGAGCTCGACCGCGCCAGCCGCGAACTCGCGACCGCCGATTGGCGGCGCATTCTTTCCGAGGCGGCGGCGCTCGGCGTGCTCCAGGTGCATTTTTCCGGCGGCGAGCCGATGGCGCGGCGCGACCTGGTCGAGCTGGTGGCGCACGCGGAAAAGGCCGGGCTTTACACCAACCTCATCACCTCGGGCGTACTGCTCGATCAAACGAAAATGAGCGAGCTGGCCGCCGCCGGCCTCGATCATGTGCAGCTGAGTTTCCAGGATGCGGAAGCCGGCAACGCCGACCGCATCGCGGGCCTCGACGGCGCGCACGAGAAAAAGCTCGCGGCCGCGGCGCTGGTGCGCGCCGCCGGCTTGCCGCTGACGATGAACGCGGTGATGCACCGGCAGAATCTCGACCGCTTGCCGCAGGTGATCGAGCTGGCGGTGCGGCTGGGCGCGCAGCGGCTCGAAGTGGCGCATGTGCAGTATTACGGCTGGGCCCTGCCCAACCGCCGCGCGCTGTTTCCGACCTACGAGGCGCTGGAGCGCGCCACCGACATCGTCGACGCGGCGCGGACGCGTCTCAAGGGCATCCTCACCATCGACTATGTCGTGCCCGACTATTACGCGCGGCGTCCCAAGGCCTGCATGGGCGGCTGGGCGCGGCAATTCATCAATGTCTCGCCGGCCGGGAAGGCGCTGCCGTGTCACGCCGCCGAAACGTTGCCGGGCTTCGACTGGCCGTCATTGATGACGGTGAGTCTCAAGGACGCGTGGTATCGCTCCGAAGCGTTCAATCGCTATCGCGGCACCGCCTGGATGCCGGAGCCGTGCCGCTCCTGCGACCGGCGCGAGATCGACTGGGGCGGCTGCCGCTGCCAAGCCTTCGCCTTCACCGGGGATGCGTCGCGCACCGACCCGGCCTGCGCCTTGGCGCCCGACCGGCCGATCCTCGACGCGGCCCGCGCCGACGCGCTCGGCCCCGCGACTGATTTTGTCTATCGCCAGATCGGCGCCGCGCCGCCGCGCCGTTGAACCATCGTATTCGCCCGGATATAGCCGGCGTCTATTCCCTTGTGGAATTGGGCCGGATTTGCCATGATCCCGAGTGATTTTCCCGCGCCAGAACGGGAATTCGTCAGGGAGTGAGCAAGCCCATTTTGACAATGTCCAGACGCGGTCGGCGCGGCAGCCGCGCGGCGCGAGAGGGGGAGCATCGAAGATGAATCGCTTTGGATTGATGGCCGCGGCGGCTTTGTTGGCGGCGGGGCTCGGCGGCGGCGCGATGCCGGTATTGGCGCAGGACATGGTGTCGGCGGAGCTGCTCGATCATGCCGACAAGGACGCCAAGGATTGGCTGATCTTCCGCGGTTCCTACCTCAACTACAATTACAGCGGCCTCAGCCAGATCAACGCCAAGAACGTCAAGAACCTCAACGTGGCGTGGATGCACACGCCCGGACGGTCGAAGTGGGGCCTGCAGGCGATGCCGCTGGCGGTCGACGGCGTGCTCTATTACGCCGGCTCTTATAGCCGCGTGTTCGCGCTCGACGGCGCGACCGGCGAAGTGAAGTGGAGCTTCTTCCCCGAGCTCGACGAAGCGCTGATCGCGAAACAGACGCACAGCCCCGACAATCGCGGCATCGCGATTTCGCGCGGCAAGGTCTATGTCGGCACCATCGACGGCCGGCTCATCGCGCTCGACATGCGGACCGGCAAAAAAGTGTGGGATACGAAGCTGGTCAATTCCCAGAAATTGACCATCGGCTTCTCCGGCGCGCCGTTGGCGGTGAAGAACATGGTTCTCATCGGCACGCAGGGCGGCGAGTGGCCGGTCATCGGCACCATCTTCGCGGTCGATGCCGACAGCGGCAAGACGGTGTGGGAACACCATCCGATCGACGCCAGCGATCCGAAGGTCAAGGCCTCGTGGGGCAACGACAGCTGGAAGGTCGGCGGCGGCGGCGCGTGGCAGCCCGGCACCTTCGATCCCGCGACCAACACGGTCTGGTGGGGCACCTCCAATCCCGCGCCGTTGTTCGATTGGGGCAAGGATTGGAAGACCGACGGCTCGCGCCCGGGTGAGAACCTCTACACCTCGTCGGTGCTGGCGCTCGACGCCGATACTGGCAAGCTCAAATTCTATCACCAGGAAATTCCGCACGATCTGTGGGATTTCGACAGCGCGGTAGGCGAGTTCATCATGCTGGACCGCGGCGGCAAGAAACTGGTCGTGCATCCCAACAAAAGCGGCTACGTCTTCGTCTATAACCGCGACGACGCGTCCATCGTCAATGTCTGGCGCGCCAACGAGAACAGCAACTTCGTTCAGAACATCGATCCGCATACCGGCGAGTTGATCGGCCGCACCAGCGAGTTGGTCGGCGACAACAAGGGCATCTGCCCGTCCTTCACCGGCGCGATCGGCTGGCCGCCGGGCAGCTACAGTCCGAAGACCGGGCTCTACTACCGCGCGGTCGCCGAGGCCTGCATGAACCTCAAAGTCGCCAAGACCACGCCGGTCGTGGAACCGCAGGCGCAGCTTTTCGTCGGCGCGGAGTTCACCGTGACCGGGCCGAACGGCGGCAAGCCGTACGGCCATGTCGATGCCCGCGATCCGATCACCGGCAAGCTTAAATTCTCGATCAAGTACCAGGCCGGCATCGTCGCCGCGACCATGTTGACCGCCGGCAATCTGCTGTTCGTGCCGGACGCGGCGGGCTGGCTCCACGCCTATGACGCCACCACCGGCAAGGAACTGTGGAAGCACAATGACGGCAGCAGCCACAATGGCGGCATCATCAGCTACGAGGCGCACGGCAAGCAGTACGTCGCCGTGGTCGCGGGCTGCTGCTCGCTGTCCGCCTTCGGCAACCAGTTCACCTACGGTCTGCCGTACAGCGCGCAGTCGACCGACCAGGGCGAGCTGATCGTCTACACATTGAAGTAAGCGCGGCTTTTGTCTAACGAAGGGGCGGGGCACGTTGCCCCGCCCCTTCTCGTCCGGGATATGCGCATGCGCCTGTTGGTTTTGATGATGATGTTCGGCGTGCTGACCTCGCCGGCGCTGGCCGAGGAAAGCGCGGCGCAGGCCGACAAGGACGCCGTCAATATTTTCAACTCGACCTGCGGCTGGTGCCATCAAGGCGGCGGCCGCGTCGCTGGCGGCATCGGCCCGAAGCTGATGAACTCGGAACGCGACGACGATTTCATCCTCAACCGCATCCGCGCCGGCAAGGAAGGCAAAATGCCGGCGTTCGGCGGCAATCTCTCAGAAGCGCAGATCCAGGCGCTGCTGCGCTACATCCGCCACCTCAAGCCGGAGAGTTGAGTTGGAAACGAAAATTGAACCACCACGACACCAAGGCACCAAGGCAAGTTCGAGTCTTGGTGTCTTGGCGCCTTGGTGGTTCAAAGTTTTTCTACTTTTTCTTTTTGCTTCGTTCGCATCGCCTATTTCAGCGCGGCCGCTCGATCAGGTGAAGGAAAGCGGCGCCATCGTGCTGTGCGCCCATCCCAACGCCTTGCCGTTCTCGGCCAAGGACGGCGCGCGGCACGGGTTTCAGATCGAACTCGGCAGCGCGATCGCGCGTGACATGGGCGTCGGGTTCGAGACCCATTGGACGGTCTCCGCCTACGACCTCAACCGCGCCGATTGCGATTTCGTCCTCGATGCCATCGCCGACGTCGAAGCCCAACGGGAAAGCCGGCTCAAACTGTCGAAGCCCTATGGCGGCAGCGGCATCGCCTTGGCGGTGCGCGGGGACAACCGGGTAATCCGGGCGTTTGCCGATCTCGCCGCCGCCGGCAAGATCGGCATTCTCCCCGGGTCGATGGCGGCGATGTACCTGGGTCAGCACGGCGTGCACACCTCGCCCGCCGGATTCGAATCCGACCTGCTCGACGAGGTGGCGGCGGGCGAGCTCGCCGGCGCGGCGGTGACGCCGACCGCGATCGGCTTCTACAACACGCAGCACGCCGGCCGGCCGATGAAGACCGTCGCCATGTTCGCCGCGGTGCGCGACCTCAATTGGAACCTCGCGGCCGGGCTGGCGAAGCCCGACCCGGCGTTCTTGGCGGCGATCGACGCGGCGTTGGACAAATTGAACGCGCACGGCGCCATCAAGCAAATCTACGCGGGCTACGGCGTCGACCTGTCGCCGCCGAAATGAATCTTTGCGCCGCGACCGCGGCGCCGCGAGCGAAGTCGAGCGAAGTCGAGCGAAGCCAAGGGCGGCGGACGCCGCCCGCCGGAATTTGAGGGACTAAAATTACGGCGTGACGACTACTCTGCCGTTGATCTTGCCGGCGCGCATATCGTCAAGCACCAGGTTGACGTCGCGCAATGGCCGTGTCGCCACCGGGATCGCGGGGATCTTGCCCGCCTTCACCAGCGCCATCAGCTCCTTCAGCTCCTCGAGCGAGCCGACATAGGAGCCGGTGATCGTCAGCATGCGCTGCATGAAGGTAAGGATGCCGAACGGCGTGTCGCCGCCGGCGAGGCCGACCTCGACCAGCGTGCCGCCGCGCCGCAGGACGTTGACGCCGAACTGCGCGGTCGCCGGCGCGCCGACAAAGTCGATGGCGCCGCCGGCGCCGGCACCGAACTGCGTCGCCGCGCGCAAATTCTTCACCGCGTCCTTGTCGGCATTGTCGTAGACCGCCCCCGCGCCCGCTTTCAGCGCCGCGTCGCGCTTGCGGTCGCTGATATCGGCGACGACGATGCGCGCCTTGACCGCGGCGGGCGCGATCATCACCGCGGAAAGCCCCACGCCGCCGGCGCCGATGATGACGATGGTCTCCCCGGGGCCGAGATGCGCGAGCTTCTTCAAGGCGCTGTACGCGGTCAGGCCGGAACAGGCATAGGTCGCGGCCAGCGCCTCGGGCACGCCGGTGAAATCGACCAGATAGCGCGGATGCGGCACCAGCACATGGTCGGCATAGCCGCCCGCCGCGCGCACCCCGAGGGCGCGGCCGTTGGCGCACAGCAACTCGTCGCCGCGCTGGCAGAACGCGCATTGGCCGCAGCCGATCCACGGGAACACCACGCGTTTGTCGCCGATCTTGGCGCCGCCAGGCTCTTTTGCCGCGTCGGGGCCGAGCGCCACCACCTCGCCGACGATCTCATGGCCGAGCGTGTGCGGCAGCTTGAATCCGACCTTGCCGTACTCGACCTTGCGGCCGCCGCCCATATCCATCACGCCGTCCTGGATATGGATGTCGCTGTGGCACACGCCGCAGCCGGTGACGCGCACCAGCACTTCGGTGCCTTGCGGCACGGGGTTCGGCGTGTCCACCGGCTTCAGCGCCTGGCCCCATTCGACGATCGCCATACTGTGCATGATGCGCGCTCCCTGAATTTGGAGCCCGTATCTTATACCGCCTCCCGGCGAGGACAACTCGCCGGGAGGCGGTATCGCGACCAAGTGGGAGCGCGCGCCGTTAGGCGCGGAAGCCAAGCGAGCGGAGGCGAGCGCCGGCGATTGAGGCTGATAAAAGCTACTCGGCGGGGAGGAGTACCGGCTCCTTGCGCGACGGGCGATCGCCCGGCGGACCGGCAACGATCGCCGCCCGCTCCCGCCACGACTCCGCGTGCCACAGATCGCGGCTAAGATTGAGCCACTCGTGGAAGCCGATCTTGAGCGGATTGTTGGTGGCAAGCGGCCGCACCAGCCCGTAGCGGCATGGCAGGTCGGCGCGCTCCGCGACGAAGGTGCCGAACAGGCGGTCGAACACGATCAGCACGCCGCCGTAATTGGCGTCGAGATACTCGGCGTTGGCGGCGTGATGGACGCGGTGGTGCGACGGCGTGTTGAGAATCCATTCCAGCGGCCCGAGCTTCGGCACCCAATCGACATGCAGCCAGAACTGATAGAGCAGGTTGAAGAACAGCATGGTGAACACCGCGCGCGGCTCGAAACCGAGCCAGGCCAGCGGCACGTAGAAAATCGCGGTGCCGCTCCACCCGCCGGTCCAGCCGAAGCGGTAGGCGGCGGCGAGGTTGAACTGGTTGGAGGAGTGATGCACCGCATGCGTCGCCCAGAACCAGCGCACGCGATGGCTGGCGCGGTGGAACCAGTAATAGCAGAACTCCTGCCCGACAAAGAGCGCGGCCAGGCTGGCCCCGGTGTCGAGCGGCACGGTGGCGATCCGATGGCGCCAGGCCAGGCCGATCAGCGGCGCCACGATGCTGAACGCCAGGAACAGCCGCACGACATATTCCCGTCCGGCGAGATCGGCGAGCGAGGCGAGATAAGCCCGCCAATTGTAGCGCTCCGCCCGCAGCCGCGACAGGATAAGCGCCTCCGCGGTGGCGAGCAGGAACACGGCCGGCGGGGCGAAGACGATGATGGCTTTAAGCAGGGTCATGGCGCGTTCCCATTCATTATAGGTGCGATGCGCCAATAATTGGATAAGACAGGATCATGGTCTCGCCGGAATCCGGCGCCGAGACCGGCCGATTCCACGAAACGGCCAGAACTTTCAAATTCGGCCAGCCGCCGCGGCCGGTTTCGGCGCATTGCCGTTGAGACGGGCGCGGCGATATTCCGTCGGCGTGGCGCCGGTGGCGGCCTTGAACGCGCGGTTGAACGGGCCGATCGACTGGAATCCGGCGTCGAGCGCGATGGTCAGGACCGGCACCTCGGCCTGGCTCGGGTCGGCGAGCGCGGCCTGGGCCTCGGCGAGGCGATAGCCGTTGACGAAGCTGGCGAAGTTGCGGTGCCCCATTTGCCCGTTGATCAGGCGCCGCAGCCGGTATTCCGGAATTGCGAGCCGCATCGCCAAGGCGCCGACGCTCAGCCCGCTTTCGCGGTACGCCTTGTCGTCGTCCATCAGCCGGGCCAGCGCCGCAAGGACCGGCGCGTCGCGGGCATCGGCCGGCGCCTCGATCGCGGCCGGTGCCGGTGGCGCCGGCGCATCGTCGTCGATCGGCGGCTCGCCGAGTTGTCCGAGGCGGTTGAGCACGAAGATGAACGCCAAGCCTGCCAGCCCGGCGGCGTTGACGATGCTGGTCGGTGCGGAATAGAGCCGGTCGCGCCAGAACAGTTCCACCACCACGATGGCGACGACATAAAGCGCGGCGGCTAGCGCCAGCACCGGCCGCAAGCGCCGCCGCCCTTCGACCAGATCGGCGCCGCGGCCGGACAGCGCCTCCCAAATACCGAGCGCGATGAAGCCGAGCGACACGAGGTTGAGCGCCAGGTCGAGATTCGGCTCCGATTGGGTAAAGCAGCCGAAGGCCAGGGCCAGCATCGCCAGCCAGATCGCCAGATGCCGCCAGGACGGGCGGAACTCGTCGTCGAAAATCGCGCGCGACCACAGCCAGAACACGGTCGAGGTGCCGGCGCTGACGAGCCGGAACGGCAACAGCCACAACACATGCCGATAGGCGAGTTCCGGCATCGAGGTCAGGGTGAAGGCCGCGGCGCTCAGGGCGAATAAACCGCTGAGCAAGTGCACCGGCGAGCGGTTCGCCGGCCGCAGCGACAACACCGCCAGCAGCAGCAACAGCGCGATAGCGCCGCCGCGGATCGCCGTTTCGACATGCGACATGCGCCGATTCTAGCGCGGCGGCGGCGTCCTGCAATGTCGCCGTGCGTCCCTCGACTGCTCGCATCGCGCTATCGCGCGCTGCTCCGCGCTCGGGACGAGGACGATGGTGCCATGACGGGCGGTCCTCATCCTGAGCACGCAGCCCCGATGAAATCGGGGCGCGTAGTCGAAGGACGCAACCAAGCCGATGCGGCTCCGCGCAAACAAAACGCCCCTCGCCGCGAGGCGAGGGGCGCTGAATCAACCCGAAAATTCGGGATACGTTACATCACTTCACCTTCTTCGACGCGTCGTAGATCGCGTGGGTGTAAGCGCCTTCGGGCTTCTTGGTGATGATCTTCTGCTCTTCCAGCTCTTTGACGGTGCGGTCGTAGTCCGCGACGTTGAGATAGCCGATCGGGTTCTTCGAATCGACGATCAGCTTGGCCACTTCCTTCATCATCGAGATCTGGTGCTTCTCGTTTTGCGCGCCGGTCGTGTCGGCCGCGAGCGAGATCTTGGCGGCTTCGTCCGTGTGCTTCACGGCATAGGCCCAACCCTTGATGCTGGCGGCGACGAAGCGGGCCATCACGTTGGCGTATTTCGGGTCCTTGAGCTTGTCGCCGTTGGCGTAAAGCCCGTCTTCCAGCACGCCGACGCCCTCGTCCGAATATTTGAACACGATGAGCTGCGACGGCTTGATGCCGGCCTCGAGTACCTGGTTGTACTCGTTATAGGTCATGGTCGAGATGCAGTCGGCCTGATGCTGCAACAACGGATCGACGTTGAAATTCTGCTTCAGCACCTTGACGCCGGTGGGCCCGCCTTCGGTCGGCATCTTGAGCTTGTTCATCCAGGCGTAGAACGGATATTCGTTGCCGTAGAACCAGACGCCGAGGGTCCGGCCCTTGAAATCCTTCGGGCTTTTGACGCCGGAGGATTTGAGGCAGGTCAGCTCCAGTCCTTCGCGCTGGAAAATCTGCGCGATGTTGGTCAGCGGCACGCCCTTTTCCCGCGCCGCCAGCGCCGCCGTCATCCAGTCGACGATGACGTCCGCGCCGCCCGCCGCCAGCACCTGCTCCGGCGCGATGTCGGGTCCGCCCGGCTTGATGGTGACGTCGAGGTCGACGGCTTTGTAATAGCCTTTGTCCTGCGCGACGAAATAGCCCGCGAACTGCGCGTCAGCGACCCATTTCAACTGGATCGTCACCTTGTCGGCCGCGTTGGCCGAGGCCGAAGCGGCCAAGAACCCCGCCGCCGCCGCGGCAACCAGCAATCGTTTCATTTTCTACTCCTCCGCCGTTGCGATCCCCCGCTTCCATCATCGGACCTTCCTGAGCGAGGGATGCCAGAAGGTCACGCTTCGCTCCACCAAGGCAAGTGCCCCGTACGACGCCGAACCGGCGATGGCGGCGACCACGATGGTGGCCCACACCATGCTGATGTTCATCCGCCCGACCTCGGTCGAGATGCGGAAACCCATGCCGACAACCGGCGTGCCGAAGAACTCGGCGACGATGGCGCCGATCAGCGCCAGGGTGGAATTGATCTTCAGCGCGTTGAAAATGAACGGCATCGCCGCCTGGAGCCGCGCCAGCCACAGCGTCTGGCCGTAAGAGGCGGCGTAGGTGCGCATCAGGTCCAGCTCCATGCGCGGCAGCGCCGCGAGGCCGGCGATGGTGTTCACCAGCATCGGGAAAAAGGTCATGATCACCACGACCGCCGCCTTCGATTGCCAATCGAAGCCGAACCACATCACCATGATCGGCGCCACCGCCACGATCGGCAGCGCGCTCACCATATTGCCCAGCGGCAACAGGCCGCGCTGCAGGAACGGCACGCGGTCGATCAGCACGCCGACGAGAAAGCCGGCGCCGCAGCCGATCAGATAGCCGGGGATCATGGCGCGGATGAAGGTCTGCACGAAATCGAGCGCGAGATCGCGCGACGACGCGACCATCGACATGGCGATGTCGCTGGGCGGCGGCAGCAGCACGCGCGGAATCTCGAACCCCACCACCACGAGCTGCCACGCGTAGATGGTCCAGACGCCGAGCAGGATCGGCGCCGCGAGATTGAGCGCCGTGCTCTTGCTGTCGCGGCTCAGCGCCGCGAGCGCTTCCATCGCGCGCCACGACAGCACCGCCAGCGCGATCGCGGCGAGCCACAGCCCGTAAGCAGACGAGTCGCGCGCGCCGGCGTCGATCAGCCCGTAGAGCGCCACCGCGCCCGCGACCGCGCTCGCCAACGCCAACAGCGCGGCGACGGGCCGCGCCAGGGAATTGAGCGCCGCCGCCGCGCCGACGATCAGCGCCGCGAGCCACAAGATCAGATCGACCATCGGCCAATGCCGGGCGTCGCCGACGGGCAGGAACAGCGCCGCGGCGCCCGCGACGAGCGTGAGCAACAACATAATATCACGCGGCTTGAGCATCATGGTCAGCGCTCGACGGACCTTTTCTCCTCCCCCCTTGAGGGGGAGGACGCGAGAAGCTGAAGGCTTCGAGCGGGTGGGGGGTGATAGTGCGTGCCGTACCCCCCACCCGAAATGCCTCGCCATCGCTCGGCATTTCTTCCCTCCCCCTCAAGGGGGGAGGGGCGATCGAGGGTGTGGTGCTTCGTGCTCATGCCCGGCCGCCCATGCGGCGCAGCGTGACGCGCTCGGCCCAGCCGACCGCCGCGACCGACAGGCCCGCGACCAGCGACGCCAGCACCAGCGCCGACCAGATCTGCACGGTCTGGCCGTAATAGGAGCCGGCGAGCAGCCGCGCGCCCAGTCCCGCCGCGGCGCCGGTCGGCAGTTCGCCGACGATGGCGCCGACCACCGCCAGCGCCACCGCGATCTTGAGGCTCGGAAACAGGAACGAGAACGACGCCGGCCAGCGCAGCTTGCGGAACATCTGCCCCTGGGTCGCGCTGTAGGTGCGGATCAAATCGATCTGCAACGGCTCGGGCGAGGTCAGGCCCTTCACCATGCCGATGGTCACCGGGAAAAAGCACAGATAGGCGGAGATGAACGCCTTGGGCAACAGCCCGACGAACCCGATCGAGCCGAGCACGACGATGATCATCGGCGCGATCGCGAGGATCGGAATTGTCTGCGACGCGATCACCCACGGCATCAGCGCGCGCTCCAGCGTCGGCACATGCACGATGCCGACGGCGAGCACGATCCCCAACACCGCCCCGATGCCGAATCCGACCAGCGCCGCCGACAGCGTCACCCAGGCGTGATAGAGCAGGCTGCGGTTCGAGGTCGGCGCCACTTCGAGTACGGAGCGGTCGAGCTCCATCAGCACCTGGTCCGGCGCCGGCAGGACCGGCCGCTCCATCGACAGCGTGTCGCGGATGAGGTCGGCCGTGGTCCATTTGTTCTGCATGTCCTCATCGGCCTCGTACAGGTCGATGACGCGCTGCGAGTTGAGCCAGATCGCGCCCAGGTACCAGATCGCGATCAGCACCGCCACGATCGCAAGCACCGGCAGCGTGTGACCGTCGCGCAATCTCGCCCAGCCGCTATTCATCGGGGCCGCCATACGCCGAGCGCAGGCCGAGCCGCACGCGATGCGCGATTTCGGCGAATTCGGCGGCCTCGCGGATTTCGAAATTGCGGCCGCGCGGCAGATTCGATTCGACGATGTCGACGATGCGCCCGGGGCGCGGCGACATCACCACGATGCGGTTGGACAGGAACACCGCCTCGGGAATCGAATGGGTGACGAAGATCACGGTCTTGCCGGTGCGCTCCCACAATTGCAGCAGCTGCTCGTTCAACCGGTCGCGGATGATCTCGTCGAGCGCGCCGAACGGCTCGTCCATCAGCAACAGGTCGGGGTCGAACGACAAGGCGCGCGCGATCGAGACGCGCTGCTGCATGCCGCCCGAGAGCTGCCAGGGAAACTTGCGCTCGAAGCCGGTCAGCTCCACCAGCTCGATCACCTTGGCCGCGCGTTCGAGCCGCTCCCGCTTCGCCATGCCCATGATCTCGAGCGGCAAGGTGACGTTGCGCAGCACCGTGCGCCACGGATAGAGCGCCGCGGCCTGGAACACATAGCCATAGGCGCGGTTGAGCCGCGCTTCCTCGGGCGAGACGCCGTTGACCGTGATCGTGCCGCCGGTGGCGCGCTCGAGATCGGCGATGACGCGCAAGAGCGTGGTCTTGCCGCAGCCCGACGGCCCGATCAGCGAAATGAAATCGCCCCGGTTGACGGTGAGATCGACGTTGGAGAGCGCGGTCACCGGCGTGTCGGCGGTCTGGAACACCAGGTTGAGGCCCGCGATCTCGACCGCCGGGCGGCGCGCGGCGGGCGACACCTCGGCGCCGCTGCGGTCCCGCAATCGTTCGATCTTCGCCACGCCCTGTCCTTCCCTCGCGCGCGCTACTCGGCCGCGGCCTTGCGCATCGGGTTGTTCGGATGCTGCGTCCAGTCGAGCGCCGGCTTGCCGGTATCGACGCGCTTCATGGTGATGCAGCCCTCGACCGGGCAGACATGCATGCACAGATTGCAGCCGACGCACTCCGCCTCGATCACTTCATAGCGGCGCCGGCCGTCGTTGCGCAAGGCCGCCACCGCCTGATGCGAGGTGTCCTCGCACACGACGTGGCACAAGCCGCATTTGATGCACAGATCCTGGTCGATGGCGGCGATGGTCTTGTAGTTGAGGTTGAGATATTGCCAGTCGGTGATGTTCTTGACGGCGCGGCCGCGGAAATCCTCGATGCGGTCGTAGCGCGCTTTTTCCATCCAGCGTTCCAGCCCGTCGATCATGTCGTCGACGATCTTGAAGCCGTAATGCATTGCGGCGGTGCAGACCTGAACCGAGCCCGCGCCGACCGCGACGAACTCGGCGGCGTCGCGCCAGCTCTCGATGCCGCCGATGGCCGAGACCGGGATGTTGCGGCATTCGGGGTCGCGCGCGATTTCGGCCGCCATGTGCAGCGCGATCGGTTTCACCGCGGGCCCGCAATAGCCGCCATGCGTGCCCTTGCCGTCGACCGTCGGCTCCGGCGCCATCAAATCGAGATCGATCGCGACGATGGAGTTGAGGGTGTTGATCAGGCTGACCGCGTCGGCGCCGCCTTTCACCGCCGCGCGCGCCGGCGCCAGGATGGAGGTGACGTTCGGCGTCAGCTTCACGATCACCGGCATGCGCGTGTGCTGCTTGCACCAGCGCGTCACCATCTCGACATAGTCCGGCACCTGGCCGACGGCGGCACCCATGCCGCGCTCCGACATGCCGTGCGGGCAGCCGAAATTAAGCTCGACGCCGTCGGCGTTGGTGGCCTCGACCCGCTTCAGGATGTTCTTCCAACTGTCCTCGGTGCACGGCACCATCAGCGACACCACCAGCGCGCGGTTCGGCCAGCGCTTTTTCACCGCCGTGATTTCGTCGAGATTGACCTGCAGCGGCCGGTCGGTGATCAGCTCGATATTGTTGAAGCCGGCGACGCGCAGCCCCTTGTACGACACCGCGCCGTAGCGCGACGCGGTGTTGACGATCGGCGGGTCCTCGCCCAGCGTTTTCCACACCGCGCCGCCCCAGCCGGCGCGGAACGCGCGCTCGACGTTATACGCTTTGTCGGTCGGCGGCGCCGAAGCGAGCCAGAACGGGTTGGGCGAACGGATTCCGGCGAAGGTGACGGATAGATCGACCATGGATCCTCCCGATCCGCTACGCCAAAACCCAATCCGTCATTCCCGCGTAAGCGGGAATCCAGGGTAGGCGACGTGCGAACCGCCTGGGTCCCCGCTTTCGCGGGGACGACGAGCGGAGATTGGATTTATCGGGCATTATTACTGCCCTTGAGCGCGGCGTCGATTGACATTGCCGCGCGCTTTGCCGTGTTCCACCGCCTCGACGGTCAGATCCTGGCCGCGCGCGACGCAATCGCCGCCGGCCCAGACGCCCGCGACCGTGGTGCGGAACTGGTCGTCCACGTTGATGCGGCCGTTCTCCAGCTCCAGCGCGTCGGCGCCGAGCGGACCGGCGATGAAACTCTGGCCGATCGCCTTGAACACCATGTCGGCCGGCAGCGAAAAGGTCGCGCCGGTGCCGATCACGCGCCCGCCGTCGAGCCGCGTCGTCTCGAACTCCGCGGCGGCGACATGGCCGTTCGCGGCATGAAGGCGCACCGGCTTCGCCCAATGGCGGA
Source organism: uncultured Alphaproteobacteria bacterium (assembly GCA_963729845.1). Taxonomy (GTDB): domain Bacteria; phylum Pseudomonadota; class Alphaproteobacteria; order ATCC43930; family CGMCC-115725; genus JAATGI01. The sequence continues at coordinate 96,032 of CAVSQC010000014.1, read as the reverse complement.
TGGCGACGCCGTTGACCTGCGCGAATTCCTGCTCGTGCGCGGTGGCGCCCATGGTCTCGGGCCCGCGGCGATAGACCATCGTCACTTCCTCGGCGCCGAGCCGCTTGGTCTGCACCGCGATGTCGATCGCGGTGTTGCCGCCGCCGATCACCACGATGCGCCGTCCGACCGGCAGCCGCGCGAAATCGCTCGGCGCCGCGCAAACCGGCGATATAGTCCACGGCATTGGCCACGCCCGCCAGGTTTTCTCCCTCGCTTTCCAATGCCTTGACGCCTGCAAGTCCCATGCCGAGGAACACCGCGTCGAAGGTTTGCCGCAATTGCGCGAGGGAGATGTCGCGGCCCAGCGCCTGCCCGGTCTTGGCGGAAATGCCGCCGACGCCGAGGATGAAATCGACCTCGCGGCGGGCGAAGCGGTCCGGCACCTTGTATTCGGCGACGCCGTATTCGTTGAGGCCGCCCAGCCGCTCGCGTACCTCGAACACCGTCACGTCATGGCCGAGACGGGCGAGGCGATGCGCGCACGACAGGCCCGCCGGCCCGCCGCCGACCACCGCGATTGTCTTGCCGGTGCGCGCGGCGCGCGCGAACGGATGTTTGGTCGTCGGCGAGGATCGGGTCGGTGGCGTAGCGTTGCAGCCGACCGATCTGGATCGGGTCGCCCTCTTGCGCGGTGCGCACGCAGGCACGCTCGCACAGAATCTCGGTCGGGCACACGCGGGCGCAGGCGCCGCCGAAAATATTGGCCTCGAGGATGCGCATGCCGGCGCCGGCGACGTTGTCGGTGGCGATTTTCTTGATGAAGCCCGGTATGTCGATGCCGGTCGGGCACGCCTCGATGCACGGCGCGTCGTAGCAGAAATAACAGCGATTGGCCTCGACCAGCGCCTGCGCGCGCGGCATGGGCGGGTGCAGGTCGCCGAAATTCTCGGCATATTGCCGCGCCTCGAGCCGTCCCGCCGCGATGTCGGGACCCGCCGTCCGCCGCTCCGCCTGGTTCACCGCCATGCCGCCCCTCGTTTCCCCGACTGTATTCAGAACTTGACCGATTGTTCAAGTTCCATGGTCTTGCGCCCGGTCACGGGGCGGGGCATCGTGCGTCCCTCGACTGCTCGCGCCGGAGACGTATGGCGAAAAGAGTTCGTAAGGAACAGAAGCGACAGGCGCCGCCGCCAGCCCGGCCCGGCGCGATCCGCCGCCGCAACGTCGCGAAAATCCTCAAGGCGGCGGAGACAGTGTTCGCGAAAAAAGGCTTCGCCGGCGCCAGCACCGCCGAGATCGCGCGTCTCGCCGGCGTGCCGAAACCCAACCTGCATTATTACTTCCGCACCAAGCAGGCGCTGTACGAAGCCGTGCTCGACCGCATTCTCGGCGTCTGGGTCGACGCGATGGAGGAGCTGCATCCCGGGGCCGATCCGGCCGAGGCGCTGTCGCGCTATGTCGCGCGGAAAATCGAGCTGTCGCGCCGCCTCCCCGGTCCGTCGCGGCTGTGGGCGATGGAGATATTGGCGGGGGCGCCCCATATCGGCGGCTTCCTGCGCGGCCGGGTGCGCGAGCTGGTGGCGGAAAAATCGGCGCTGATCCGAACCTGGATCGAGGCGGGACGGATCGCGCCGATCGAGCCCGCGCATCTGTTTTTCGTTATCTGGGCCGCGACCCAGACCTATGCCGATTTTGCCGCGCAGATGATTGCGGTCATGAACCGCAAATCGCTCGACGCCGATTTCTACGACGCGGCGCGCGACACCCTGACGACGCTGATCCTGAACGGGCTGGGGCTGAAGCGATAGGGCCTGCGGGAAAAGCGATTATTCCTTCTTGACTTCACCCGCAATTTAGTGTACGCATATACCGTAATTCGAGGCGCCATCGTTAGGGAAATCAAACAGGGCACAAGATATGTATTTTGCGTTAAATCGACCCGGAGCGGCGTTGTTAGGAACTTGGCTGTTCTCTCGCTGCAAATATCAGCGGGAACAGCCAGCCAGTCGGACAGGATCGCGCGACGGGTAGAGACACAAAATATTGTTTTTTCCGGAACGAACCCAATTCCGGGTCAACTCAGCGCCTCTTCCGGGTGGGTGAATTTGCGGCCGAGAGCCTGGGCGACCGCTTGATGCGTGACCTTGCCGGCCGGCGATATTGAGCCCGGCGCGGAGATGCTTGTCCTTGTGCAGCGCGCGGCGCCAGCCATGCTCGGCCAGCGCCAGCACGAAGGGCAGGGTGGCGTTGCCGAGCGCGAAGGTCGAGGTACGCGCCACGGCGCCGGGCATGTTGGCGACGCAGTAATGCACCACCCCTTCCTCGATATAGGTCGGCGCGTCGTGCGTCGTCGGTCGCGAGGTCTCGAAACAGCCGCCCTGGTCGATGGCGACGTCGACCAGCACCGCGCCGCGTTTCATGCGCTTCAGCGTCGCGCGGTCGACCAGCTTCGGCGCCGCCGCGCCCGGCACCAGCACCGCGCCGATGACCAGATCGGCCTCGAGCACGGCTCGCTTCGATCGCCTCGCGCGTGGCGTAGAGCGTGGTGACGCGGCCGCCGAGCTCGGTGTCGAGCTGCGCCAGCCGCGGCAGCGATTTGTCGAGCACGGTGACGATTGCGCCCAGCCCGACCGCCATGCGCGCGGCGTTGCTGCCGACCACGCCGCCGCCGACGATCGCGACCTTGGCCGGTGCCACGCCGGGCACGCCGCCCAGCAGGACGCCACGGCCGCCGACCTCGATCTCGAGGGCGCGGGCGCCGGCCTGGATCGCCATGCGCCCCGCCACTTCCGACATCGGCGCCAACAACGGCAAGCCGCCGCGCGCGTCGGTCACCGTCTCATAGGCGATGGCGACGGTGTTCGAGGCGATCAGCGCCTCGGCCTGCCGCGGATCGGCGGCGAGATGGAGATAGGTGAACAGAACCTGCCCCGCGCGCAGCAGCGGATATTCCGAGGCCAGCGGCTCCTTCACCTTCACCACCATGTCGGCCGTGGCATAGACCGACGCGGCGTCGGGCGCGATCTCGGCGCCGGCCGCGCGGTACAATTCGTCCGGCAGATCGATCGCGGCCCCGGCCCCGGTTTCGACCAGTACGCGGTGGCCGTGCGCCACCGCCTCGCGCGCCGCGGCGGGCGTCATGCCGACGCGATATTCGCGCTGCTTTATCTCCTTCGGAACGCCGATCAGCATGGCCGTCACCACATTACGAGGCACACCAGGGCAATTGCTGCCATGGTACGGCCGGCGCTATGATGACGGCAACGAACGCTTACAGGAGGAATCCCATGGGCCTGCCGAACGGCGTACACCATCTCGCCCTCAATACCGGCGACATGAAGGCGCAGATCGAGTTCTTCACCGACGTGCTCGGCGCCGAATTGAAGGCGCTCTATTGGATGCACGGCACCAACGGTTATTTCCACGGTTTTCTCGAGCTCAACGAACATTCCTATGTCGCGTTCGTCCAGGCGCCGCAGGGCGCGGTCGACGCGACCTCGCCGCCGGTGCCGGAAAAGGCGTCGCTCAACCATGTCGCCTTCAATGTCGGCAACGAGGAAAAATTGCTGGCGATGCGCGACCGCATTCGCTCGCGCGGCGTCGTGGTCATCGGGCCGATCGATCACGGTTTCTGCAAGTCGATCTATTTCGGCGGACCGGAAGGGCTGAAGCTCGAACTCTCGACCAACCCCGTAGGCATCGACGAACGCGCCTGGATCGATCCCGAAGTGGTCGAGAAGTGCCGGATCAGCGCCGCCGAGCTGACGACCTATTTGACGCCGGCCGCCTATCGCGACCAGGGCGGCACGGTGGCGCAGCCGCCGCTGCGCGACGACAAGCCGCATCCGATGTGGCGCGGCGAGGCGCTCTACCGCGCCCTCAAAATGACCGACGTGGAAGTGACCCGCACCATGAGCGAGCCGACGCCGCCGGTGAAAGTGCCGCCGCGCCGCGCGCCCGCCATGGCGAAATAGCGCGGCACTGCTTCGGCACACGGCAAAGAAAAAGGGCCGGCGCGCGAACGCCGGCCCGATTTCGTTGCCGAGGGCGAGCGACTATTCGCCTTCGATGCCGATGGCGTACGCGGTCTCGCCGTGCACCGCGTCGTCGCCGACTTTGAGTTTCGCCTCATCCATCCGCAACGGCACGATGATGGAAATCACCTTGAGGATGATGAACGTGGCGATGGCGTTGTAGGCGATGATGAACGCCGCGCCGTAGATCTGGAGCAATAGCTGATGCCCCGGATCGCCGTAGAGCAGACCGGTGACGCTGACGCCGGGGGCGTCCTTGTCGGTGCCGATATACTCGAGCATGCCCGGATTGGCGACGATGCCGACCAGGAGACCGCCGCACAGGCCAGCGACGCCGTGCGTGGAGAACACGCTCAGCGTATCGTCGACCTTCATCATGAGCTTGGTCTTCTGGAACTTGTTCATCGCGAACCAGGGAATGACGCCCGCGACGATGCCGATGATGATCGCACCCCAGCCATCGACGAAACCGGCGCCTGGCGTGATCGCAACCAACCCCGCGATCATGCCGTTGACCGCGCCGATGATCGACGGTTTGCCGTAGGCGATCTTGTCCATCAGCGTCCACACCAGCAGCGCCACCGCGGTGGCGGTATTGGTGTTGAGCACCGCGGCGCCGGCGTTGGCGTTGGCGAAGTACGGATCGCCGCCGTTGAAGCCGTTCCAGCCCAGCCACAGAATGCCGGCGCCGATCAAGGTCACCAGCAGGCTGTTCGGCGGGAAGTTATCGCGGTCGGCTTGCAGCCGCGGTCCGATCACCGCGGCAGCGACGAAGCCCGACGTTCCGGCGGCGAGATGGATGACATACCCGCCCGAAAAGTCCTGGACACCCAGGACCGAAAGCCAGCCGCCACCCCACAGGCTAAACGCGCCAACGGTGTAGACCAGCGTCATCCACACCGGGCAAAAGATCACCCAGGCCGCGAAGTTCATGCGGCCCAAGACCGACCCGCCGAGGATGATCACCGTGATCGCGGCGAACACGAATTGGAAGAAGATCAGTGTCGCCATCGGGAACGTCAAAGCCGGCATGCCGGCGGCCGCCGCCGGTACGATGGCCTGGCCGGTGGTGAACAACGCCGACGTGGCAAGGCCGGGCGTGCCGAGGAAACTGAACCATTGCGGCCCGAACGCCATGTTGTAGTCGAACAGGACCCACACGACGAGGACCGAGGCGAAGGCGTAGAAGCACATGAACGCCGAGTTGATCGCCCATTTCTTTTTGACGACACCGCCATAGAGGACGGCCAGTCCGGGAATGCTTTGCAGGCCGACGAAGGTGGCAGCCGCCAATTGCCAGGCGTTGTTGCCTGAATTGAGCCATTTTGGTGATGGTACAAGCATGAATCTTCCCCCAATATTTTCGTTGCGAGGAAACGACCAGACCCACACGCCCCAACGTGCGGGGCCCGGAGGAGCCGGCAGACAGGGGCTTTAAGGCAAGAGCTATGCCAGTTTTCATCGCAAGCCCCACCGGAAAAATCCGGCATTGATTAGTCTCGATGCAGATGTTCGGAAAGGGTTGATCAAAATGAAAGCAAATTGGCGAAATATTAGGCAAACGAACTCAGGAGACCGCCGATTCTTGCAAGAGCGGTAAAATCCGGTATGGATCGACGCGGTAGCAAAGGGGGCGTGTCCGTGTTTTCAAGCCGATTGTTCGCGGCAACGATTGCCGGACTGGCCGGGGCCATGGTGCTGTCGCCGGCCGGCGCCCAGGCGCAACAAACTGCGGTCGCGATCACCTGCAGCAATCCGTTCAGCGGTGTCCGCTGGCAGATCACGATCGACTACCAGAAAAGCACCGTCGACTTGTACCCGGCCGACATTACCCGATCGGCGATCTCGTGGTTCGATCCCCGGGACGGCGGCTTCAATTCGATCGACCGCGCTTCCGGCGAACTGGTGACCGCGCTCGGTTCGAGCACCGGGGGATGGCTTCGCCACAATCATTGCAGTCTCGACAAAGCGCGCTGAAGGCATGCAGCGGCGCCCGGCAACCCGGAACTGACGCGATGGTGACGGTTGCACGCGACGTGACCGTTCAAGCGCGCGTCGGGTTCGCGTCTAAAACCGGGCCGCGCAAGCAGAACGAGGATTTCGCCGGTGCGGTGTTCGGACCGGAATTGCCCGAGCCGCGGCGGGACGTTGTCGCCGCGATCGCCGACGGCATCGGCGGCGCCAAAGGCGGCCGCGTCGCCGCGGAGACGGCGGTGCGGGGTTTCCTCGACGGCTTCTGCGATCTACCGGAGACGATGGAGGTACAGCGCGCCGCCGCCAAGATCGTCAATGCGCTCAACGGCTGGATCAACTCCCAAGGGCACAAGAGTCCCGATGTTGCGGGCATGGGCTGCACCCTGACGGCGCTGGTGCTGCGAGGCCGCGTCGCTCATGTCCTGCATGTCGGCGATACGCGGGCGTACCGGCTCAGCGGCGACCGGCTGACGTGTCTCACCACCGACCACGTTCGGCAAGATGGCACCGGCCGATCGCACGTTCTTTACCGGGCTATGGGAGTCGAACCCGAAGTGCGCCTTGATTACGCGACCCAACCGATCGCCTTGCATGATCGCTTCCTCTTGTGCAGCGATGGCGTCCACGGATTTCTGCCGGATCAAATCATCGCCGACTTGATGCGCGATCGCTCAGCGCCGGGCGATACCGCCAATGCGCTGGTCGATACGGCGCTACGCTCCGGCAGCACCGACAATTCCACCGCTCTTGTGCTGGACGTGGTCGGGCTGCCGACGGTCGAATTGGCCGACATCGGCGCGGGCATCGACCAGCTTCCGGTGATTCCGGTGCCGCACGGCGGCGAAACCATCGACGGCTTTGTGCTGAAAGCGCTGTTGTCCGACGGCCGTTACAGCCGGCTGTTCGGGGCGGAGGACGAGGTTGAGGGCGGCGAGGTGGCGCTCAAATTTCCCAAACCGCAAATCGCCAGCGTCGCCACGTTCCGCGCGGCCTTCATTCGGGAAGCCTGGGTGGGAGCGCGGGTCCGCCACCCGAACGTCGGCAGCTTCATCGAGCTCCCACCGGGACGGCAAACCTGTCTCTACACCGTGATGCCGCTTTATCAAGGCGAACTCCTGGAATTGCGATTGTCGCGCAGCCCTTCGATCGGATTGGAGGAAGGCCGCAATATCGCCATCAAACTAGCGCGTGGCGCGGCGGCGCTTCATCGCGCCGGTATTATTCACCGCGACATCAAGCCGGATAATGTGATTCTCGAAGCCGGCGGCTCGCTGAAGCTGATCGATCTCGGCGTGGTACGAGTACCGGGCTTGGAGGATTTTCCGGCTCAGGACATTCCGGGCACGCTCGCTTACATGGCGCCCGAAATGCTCGCGGGCGAACCGGGCAACGAAGCCACCGATCTCTATGCCTTGGGTGTCACCATGTTCCGCGCGTTCACCGGCGAATATCCGTACGCCAATATCGACGCGGTCAGTTCACCGCGGCGCACCACGCCGAAGGAACTGACGGCGCTGCGCCCCGATCTTCCAGCCTGGCTTGAAGCCGTCATCGGTCGCGCGATTGCCGCGGATCCCGCCAAGCGCTTCAACGACGTCGGCGAATTTGCGCTTGAAATGGAAGCGGGACCGGTACGTGCCGACAATACTGTCCGCCGGCCGCGCACCTTCTACGAGCGCTCGCCACTTCGGTTCTGGCAAGGCGTGGCGGCCTTGCTGGCGCTCGCCCTGCTTGCGTCGCTCCTGACACGATGAGCCGATCCGCGCCGATCTTGGCACGAATTCTTGATTTTGGAAGGCGATGCCCGTGTCCATACGGCGCGTGGCGATAGACGGAGGTTGGTTGGATGAGGCGTTCTTTTGGGTTGAGCCTGCTAGGGATCCTGGCTTTGTCGTTCTTGCTGTTGCCTGTGGCAGGTTCGGCCCCGGTCGCGCTGGCGCAGGACAAACCCGCCACCGCGGCGCCGGCGCCCGCCGCGCCGCCCGCGACCACCGCCACGCCCGCCCCCGCTCCAGCCGTGGCCGCGCCGCCGGCATGCGATTCCAACCATATGACGAAGTGCACGCCCAACAATGGCGACACCGCTTGGATGCTGACCTCGATGGCGCTGGTATTGATGATGACGGTGCCAGGCCTGGGTCTGTTCTATGGCGGCATGGTGCGCAAGAAGAACGTCGGCGACACCGTTATGACCAGCTTCGCGATCACTTGCCTGGTCACGGTGCTTTACGTCGTCATCAACTACAGCACGGCCTTTCGTGCGGGCTGGCCCTTCATTGGCGGCCTCGACCGGATGTTCTTTCAGGGGATGTTGAGCGACATCTCGACCAATATCGGCAATCCCAATTCCCTGGCGCCGACGATTCCCGAGTCGGTCTACGCCTGCTTCCAGATGACGTTCGCGATCATAACGCCGGCGCTGATCGCCGGCGCGTTTGCCGAGCGAATGAAATTCTCGGCGATGCTGTGGTTCATTGGATTGTGGGCGACGCTGGTCTATGCGCCTATTGCGCACTGGGTCTGGGGTCCAGATGGTTTCCTGTCGAGCGGCAACGACAAAGCGCTGATCCATGTCCTCGATTTTGCCGGCGGCACGGTGGTGCACGTCAACTCAGGCGTCGCTGGCTTGATGTGCGCATTGATGCTCGGCCGGCGTAAAAGCACCGGACCGGCCCACAATGTCGTGTTGACCTTTATCGGCGCCTCGCTTCTGTGGGTGGGATGGTTCGGTTTCAATGCCGGGTCGGCGGTCGCCGCGAACATGCAGGCCGGCATGGCGATGACCGTGACTCAGATCGCGACCGCGACGGCCGGCCTGACCTGGATGTTTGTCGAATGGGGGCTGCGCGGCAAACCCACGATCATCGGAATCTGCTCGGGTGCGGTGGCGGGCTTGGTTGCCATTACGCCGGCATCGGGCTTCGTCGGCCCGGCCGGCGCGTTTGTGATCGGCGTCGCGGCGGGCGTCCTGTGCTATCTCGGTGTCACGACCCTGAAGGCCGCGTTCGGCTACGATGATGCGCTCGACTGTTTCGGCGTCCATGCCGTTGGTGGCGCGGCTGGCGCGCTGCTCACGGGCGTTTTCGCGATCAGCGAGTATGGCGGCACATCCGGTCTGATCGAGGGCAACGCCATCCAGGTCTGGTACCAGCTCGAGGGCGTCGTCATCGTCGTCGCCTACGATGTGGTCGTCAGCCTGATCCTGCTGAAAATCATCGACATGGTCATCGGCCTGCGCGTGCGGGTGGACGATGAGCAAGAAGGTCTCGACCTTGCCCTTCATGGCGAGGCCGTGCAGTGACTTGCGGATTGTACCCGCAGGTATTCTATCAAAAGTTGTAATTTTTCTTAGTTAGGCGTTCCTCCTCAACTTAGGGTGCCCCTGTTGGGCACCCATTTTCTTTGGGGCGCCGGTTCGGGTTGCAAGGGCGCATTCGGGTTCTTGCCCCCTTGCTAGACACTGTGTTATCAAATGATTCGACAAATTACCGGATTTCGTCAATATCTCAATCGAGGAACGATAAGGAAGTCGATGAAACTCATGGACTCGGAAGGGCAGATCCAGACCAACCATCGCCCTCACCGGGGGACTGCCACCGCCGACCGACCGACTTTTTCTCTGCCGCTGAAATTGCCGGTTGAATGGGAGCCGCTTGCCGGTCCTCCGACCGAAGCGCTGCTCGACCGGTTGGAACGGACCAATACCGGTGTACTCGCGACGCTGCTGAAATGCGCCGATCTCGGCGCGCCGCCGGCTGAGGACGAGATGTTGGCGGAGGCGCTCGAGCCGCTGCGGGTCAAGATCGACATGATTATCGAGATGCTGGCCCGCATGTCCTATCGCGAACTGGTCCTTCCCGATCCGCGGGCGATCGAGCTCGGCTTGAACCATCTTCGTTGGCTGCAACCCATGCCGCTTCCGACAGACCGCTGGCTCCTCAACAAGATCTATTTTCACAACGTCTTTCGCGAGCCGATCGTTCTCGCTGGACGGGTCGCTTCATCCCACGTCGAAGCCGATGACAGCGCCGGCAGCAAGATTGAAGTCGACCTCGCCGAGATGTCGGAAGGCGCCAGTGAATCCTTTGCGCGTTTGGTGTTTCTCGAGCATCGCCGACAGTTGGCGCAGCATTCGGGGCACCTCGCATCGTCACGGAGACTCCGATGATTCCATTGATCCCCGCGGTCGCCGATGCCGCGCTCTCCGATATATCAGGCATTGCCAGTGAGATCACCGGACCATCGATCACAACCGCTATCGGTGCCGACAAGCCGACAGAGTCTTTCGCGGACACGCTCAAAACCGCGATCGACCGCGTCGATAACCAGATCGCGGTGGCAAGCGGCGCGGCTGCATCCTATGCGGCCGGCAATCATGCCATCCCGCTGTCGAGCGTGATGGTGTCGCTCGAAAAGGCCAATCTTGCGTTTCAGACTGCGGCCACGGTCCGAGACCGCATCGCCGAAGCCTACAACAGTGTCATGAGCATGCAGGTGTAGCCGCGACGGCGAAACCGCGCCGTGCCGCAGAAGGATCGGCTTGGACAGGATGGTGTCGCAAAGTCGCGTTTGGGTCTCGTGGTGTCGCTTGCATGATCGTGCCGAGATGAATTTGGCCGCGCATTTGTCGCGGTGTGGGGTGACGGTCGCGAATCGGATGGGCGCGTCCATGTGGGACGGTGCTTGGTCGCGCTGTGACGGTATGGAGTGGCGACTTTAGTGACGGTACTCGACGCAGATTTTGCCAAGAACATCGGCGCTCGCGCCCGCTCCGCGTTTATGGCCAACCGCCGCATGGCCGTCCTTGGCGGTGCCGCGGTTGCCGCGACATTCGTTGCCCTGATGGTGCTCTGGTCGCGGGATCCCGACTATTCCGTTCTTTATGCCGGGCTCAGCGGCGAGCAAGGCGGTCACGCCATTGCCGAATTGCAAAAGCTCAACATCTCCTATCGCATTACCGAAGGTGGTCGCGTCATCCTGGTGCCGACCGGCCAGTTGGGCCAAGCGCGGCTGCAATTGGCGGCGCGTGGCGTGCCGAAAACCGACAGTGACGCTTGGGGTCTCCTCGACAATGAAGCGCTGGGCGTCAGTCCCTTCGTCGAACAGGTCCACTACGTTCGGGGACTTGAGGCCAATCTGTCACACACTGTCGGCGAGCTCGACGGTGTCCTGTCCGCTCAAGTGACGCTTGCCATGCCGAAGCGCACCGGGTTCCTCGCCGACGAGCCGAAACCGAGCGCGTCGGTGCTGTTGCGTTTGGCTCCGGGGGCCCGCATGTCCGGCGCGCAGGTCGCCGGGGTAGTCGGTCTGATCGCGTCAAGCGTACCGGGCCTCGATCGCGAAAATGTAACCGTGGTCGATCAGGACGGCAAAGTCCTGAGCGCGCAGAGCGGCAATGACATGCAGGAAGTCCCGGCGCAGCTCGCTGTCGTCGAGCAGGTTAATACGCGGTACGCAAGATTGATCGACGATTTGTTGGCGCCGGTGGTTGGGCAAGGGAACTATCGCATCTCGGTCGATGCCGATATCGATTTCGCGCAATCGAAGCAAAGCCTCGTCCGTTACGGCCAAGGCCATGTCCTGAGCCGGGACGAAACCATTCGTGACGGAAGCGAAGCCGGGGCGGTTGGCGGCGTGCCGGGAGCGCTGTCGAATTGACCGCCGGACACGCCAACAGCAAGCACAGCGCCGCCGCCCGACAAGAGCGCCGCAGCCCCGGCGTCAGCAACGCCGCCGAAGGAACCCGAAAAGTCCTCGGGGCCGCATGACAGCCATTCCATCACCAACTACGATATCGACAAGACGGTGCAATATCTTCAGGACGCACCGTGGAAGCTGCAAGCGATTTCGGTCGCGGTACTGCTAAACAACGCGACCGGCACGCCGATCCCGCCGCAGCGAATCCAGTCGATCAAGAAACTTGTCGAATTGATCATCGGTGTCGGATCGCGCCGCGAAGTAACGGTCATCGACCTGCCGTTTAACAGAGTGGTGCCGCCACCAGTGGTGACGGCGCCTTTGTGGAAGGAGCCTTGGGTTCAACTTGCCGGGCAAAACGCGGCACTCGCGATCGCGGGCTTGCTGGCGCTTTTCGGTGGTGTGTTCCCGCTTCTTCGCTGGCTGCGGGCGCGTCCCGTGCCAAGTTTTGCGGCTGCCGCGGCCCGCGGTGGCGCACATGACGCCGCGGACGCGGCTCGCGAAGTCTTGGGCGCAATGCCCGGTCCTTACGCGCTCAATGTCGACGCCGTGCGAAAAATAGTTGCCAACGATCCTGGGCGGACGGCCCAGGTCATTAAGGAGTGGATCAGCAGTGGTATCCCCGGAAGCCAGCAAAAATGAGCTGAGCGACATCGAAAAGGCGGCGATCCTGATGACCCTCGTCGGTCAGAAAGAAGCCGCCGAGGTTATCAAGCATCTGACAGCCGCGCGAGATCAATCGGCTCGCGAGCGCAATGGCGCGCCTGCCGAAGGTTGCCAAAGGCTCGGCCGAAAATGTCTTCAAGGAATTCGCCGACCTGATGAAGGAGCCAACAACCGGTGTCGGGGTGGAGGAATACTTGCGCGGCGCATTGACTGAGGCACTGGGCGAGAAACGCGCTTCAGGCTTGCTCGAACGGCTGATGCATGGCGGCGATTCGGCGGGAATCGAGGCGGTGAAATGGCAGGACCCACGCGCCGTCGCGGAATTGATTCAGGGCGAACATCCGCAAATCGTGGCCATGATTCTGGCCTACATGGAGGGTGAGCAGGCGATCGAAGTGGTCGGCCATCTGCCGGACGCACTTGTCGAGCAGGTGATCCCGCGGCTCGCCACGCTCGACATGATTCCGCCAAATGCGATTCTAGGAACTGAACGAGGCGTTACAGGATCAACTGGTCGGCGAGACGCCGCAGGTGCGCCTTACTACGGTCGGCGGGGTCAAAGCGGCCGCCGACCTCCTGAACCATTTCGACGGCAGCCGCTCGCAGAACATGCTCAACGCGATCAAGCAACACGACGCGGAATTGGCCCAGCGCATCTACGACAACATGTTCGTGTTTGCCGACTTGGTCGACGTCGAGGACCGCAGCGTCCAAGCGCTGTTGCGTGAAATCGACCAAAACCTGTTGGTGCCTGCCTTGAAGGGCGTGGACGAGGCGCTGCGAGAGAAAATCTTCCGCAACATGTCGCAGCGCGCGGCCGAATTGCTCAAGGAGGAAATCGAAACTCGGGGCCCAATGAGGCTTGCGGAGGTGGAAGCGGCACAACGCCAAATCCTGGCCGCGGCGCAGGCGCTCGAGGCCGAGGGCAAGATCAACCTGCGTGTCGACGCCAAAGACCTGGTGGCATAAGGGAGCGGCTCGTGTCGAATTCGGTGCGTAGTCTCGGTTCTGGTCGAAATGTCGACGCTGTTGCGCGGCACGGCAGCGAGCATCAAACGGATATTGGCGGTGGAACCGACGCGGAGTTCGCGGCGGTGATGAATTTGGTCATTGGCGCCACCGAAGGCGCAATTGCTGGCAACGGCGAAGGAACCGATCCCGAAGGCGGCGTCGCAGGGCACGGGCACCATCGGAACGGTCAGGGCGGGACGTCGGTGGGGCAGATCGGCGATGCACCCAACGATGACGCCAACGCAATGCCGGTGTCCGGGCTGGACCGCTCCGATCTTGGATCGACGTCGACGCTCGATGGCGTTGTCGTTTCGCCCGTTGGCGTGGAGCCGTCGCGACAGGGAGATGCCCTCTTGCTGGCCGATACCGCGAGTAAATCGCCGTGGCATTCGCAGTCGTCCCAAATAGCGGGGACCGATGCAAGCATGGCGGCAAGCCCGGCATTCGTGCCGATCGATCCGACAGACACGTCGAATGGACTTGGCCGTTGCCGGCCAATCGCCGCCCCAGGTGCAACCCGACGGCATCGGGCCGCAGCCAGCGGCGCGCTCATCCGACACAATAAATTCCGCGGACGCTGCCGTCGCGATAGGGAACGATCCGACGCCATCGTCGATCGGCTTACTCTTCGGCGCTAATGGCGGGACCATCGATGTCGCATCGTCTCCAGCACAGCGGCCCCATCACGTCGTGCATTCTCTCGCTAGCGGCTCTGCGCCGACCAGCGGATCGAGCAACAGCGATGCCACAACGTCAAGCGATGACGTTGCTGCACCAGCTCTTTCCTTGGGAATAACCCTCGTCGTCACAGCCGCCGACGCGGCGTCCTCGGGCTGGGACGCCGAAGGCCGACGCTTCCCGTCAATCGCGGGCAACCGACGACGCGGCATCGCCATCGCCGGTACCGTCATTGAGCACGGCTAGGGGCGGATGGATGCTGCCCACAAACGGTGCGTCATTGCCCGGTTGGCGCGTTCGTCTCGATAGCAATTCGGGACCAACGACGAATCCGGCGATGAATCAGACGGACCCAACGGTGACGTCGGTGACCTCGCTCGACTCGGCTTTCAATCCTCGACAACTAACGGGTTCGCGTGAGTACAACGGGGCATCCATGACCTCGGATCGGATCGCGGTTCGACAGAACGCAGCCGATCAATCGCAAGGCGACGCCAATACGGCTTCAGCCGATACGTCCACGATTCTGCCGAGCACGCCCGACAATCACAGCAATGCCGCACCAGGGCCACCGGCGTTAGCGCCAACTAAAATACCGATGCCCGCGACAACTATCCTCAATGCCGTGACATCCGGCGGCGCGCCCGATGCCCGCCCGATAGTGCCGACGGTCGTTACAACGATTGGATCCGTCGCGGGTACCGCGCCTCTCAATGCGACTAACTTGACATCGACCACCGCCGATGCGGGAGCGGGCGCGCCGACTGGCGTGCCGTCATCCTTCGGCGATGCCATGGTAAATCATGTGTTGAGTATGATTTCGACCGGGCACCAGGAAGCGACGCTGCAGCTTCAACCGCCGCAACTCGGTGAGTTGACGGTTCGCGTCGCGGTGCAGGGCCGTGACGTCTCGACGTGGTTCGGCGCCGCGCAGCCGCAGGTGCAGGTCGCCGTGAGCCAGGCGCTCGATCAGCTACGGGCCGACCTGGCCGGTGCCGGACTGAACCTTGCTGGTGCCTGGGTAGGCGCGGACGCGTCCGGAATGCGCCACGAAACGCTTGTCAACGCCGCGCCGTCGCGCCGTTCCAATTTTGCGCCATCGATCGACAGTTCAACCGTCGACGACAACGATGTCGGCGTCCATTCGTCAGGGGTGAGCGTCTATGTCTGACACGGCAACACCGGACGTCCCGCAAGGCACGGGCGCGATACGAAACTACGACATGTTCGTGCAGGATCAAGCCGCGCCGACCCGGATGCCGACGCTCGAAGTTCTCAACGACCGGTTTTCGCGGTCGCTTCGAGTCGCGTTATTTCACCACATCCGCAAGGGCGTGCAGATCGATTCCGGTACGGTCGCCTTGGTGAAGCATTTCGAGTTGATTGAGCGTCTGGCCTCGCCCAGTTTCATGGTGCTGGTCGGATTGCGGCCGCTGCGCGGCACGATGTTGGTTGTTATCGACGCGCCGCTCGTGGTCGCGACGGTCGAAAGCCGGTTCGGCGGCAATGGACGCTTTCCGGTCACCAAGGCTCAGCGCGATTTCACGACCGTTGAACACAAAGTGATGTCGCGCGTGACGGAGATAATTCTCGAGCAATTCGCGGGCGCATGGCAGCGCGTCGCCGATTTGCAGCCCGAAATCCTTCGTTACGAATTCAATCCGCAGTTCGTGGGCATCACCGCCTCCGGCGAACAGGTCATCACCACGACATTCCAGTTCAAGATCGATAATGGCGAGGGCACGCTGATGATAGCGATTCCTGCCGCCATGCTGGGGCCGATACACGAGCAACTGATGTCGGCGGTCGCCTCCGATACGGCAGAGCCGGATGGCCATTGGTTCGAGCAGCTCAAAGCTGGCATTGAGCAAGTGACTTTGCCGGTGCGGGTCGAGTTGGCGGAAATCGAAATGTCGGTCAGCGACCTACTGGACCTCAGCCCGGGTGACGTATTCGAGATCGAGCGACCGCAAAGTGTCGTCATCGAGGCCGAAGGCGTGCCGCTGTTTCGCGGACGCTGGGGCCGTTACGGGGCTAAGAGCGCGGTGCGGATCGACGGAAATATAAACCCCAAGGAGGAATCCTTGCCGGCGAGAATGAGCGGACGGAGCGGACCACATGGCAGATGAAACGGCGCGATTGACGGACAATGGCGCGAGCCTCGCCTCGCCCGATTCGCCGTTTGAAAATTTGGCGCTGCATGGCGGCTCAAGCGACGGCGCGGGCGAAGGCCGCAATGCCGATCCCGGAAAGCTCGACTTGGTGCTGGACATTCCGCTGCGCCTTTCCGTCGAACTCGGACGAACGGAATTGCCGATCCGCGATGTGATGCGATTGGGTCGCGGCTCTGTGGTCGAACTGGATCGGGGGCCCGGCGCGCCGCTTGATGTGCGCGTCAACGGCGTGTTGATCGGGCGTGGCGAGGTCGTGGTGGTCAACGAGGAAAAGCTTGGCCTGCGGTTCGTCGAGGTGGTGAGCCAGCTCGAACGGGCTAAGCGCATCCGGTGAGAGGGAGTTGCTTTGGATCCGATGTCGGCGGCAGTTGATGGGGCGCTTCTCACCACGGTAATCGTCGCCGGGCCGTTCCTCGCGGTCGTAATGTCGGTTGGCATGATTGTCAGCCTGTTTCAGGCGGTGACCCAGATCAATGAAATGACGCTGAGCTTCGTGCCGAAATTTCTCGGTACCGCCTTGGTGCTGGCGTTGCTCGGGCCCTGGCTCCTGCGCCAGCTTGAGCGCTTCGCCGTTCAGATTTGGGGCGGCTTCGGCGGATGTTGTCATGACCATTCAGGCCGCGCCGGCTCCGGTCGTATCGGGCTCGGCGGCATGGCGCCGGCATCTGCCCTCGCTTGCGGGACCGATGGCGTTCGTCCTGATCCTAGCGATGCTGGTCGTTCCGCTACCGCCATTCGCGCTCGATCTTTGCTTCACCTTTAATATCTGTTTCGGCTTGATGATCTTGCTGGCGGCGCTCTATACGGCGAAGGCGACCGATTTCTCGTCGTTCCCGACCCTGTTGCTGACGACGACCTTGCTGCGACTGTCGCTAAACGTCGCGGCGGCTCGGGTCATCCTGCTTGAAGGCTATCAAGGCTCCGCGGCCGCGGGCCGGGTGATCGAATCGTTCGGCGCGTTCGTGGTCGGCGGCAATTACGCCGTCGGAATCATCGTTTTCGCGATTTTGGTCATCATCAATTTTGTCGTCATCACCAAGGGCTCGGGCCGCATCGCCGAAGTCGCCGCCCGGTTCGCGCTGGACGGCATGCCCGGCAAGCAGATGGCGATCGATGCCGATCTCAATGCCGGCCTGATAAACCAGGAAGACGCCACGCAGCGTCGCCGGGAGGTCGCGCATGAAGCCGATTTCTTCGGCGCCATGGACGGCGCCAGCAAATTCGTGCGCGGCGATGCCATTGCCGCAATCCTGATTCTGTTCATCAATCTCATCGGCGGCTTGATCATCGGCGTTTGGCAGCACGGCATGAATCTCGCCGAGGCCGCGCAGAATTACACGCTCCTGACGATCGGCGATGGGCTGGTCGCGCAGATCCCGGCGCTTGGTGATTTCAGTCGCGGCGGGCCTCGTCGTCAGCCGGGTCTCGACCGATCACGATATTGGCCACGAGGTTGTCGCGCAGCTCGCAGCTTTTCCGAAAGTGTGGTGGATCGCCGCCGGCATCGTCGGCCTGTTCGGCATCGTTCCAGGCATGCCGCATTTTTCCTTCCTGGCGTTCGGTGCCGTGTTGGGCGGTACCGGCTGGTGGTTGTATCGCCAGGCCCAGCAAGCGGAGAAAAAACGCGCCGCTCCGCCGGCAAAGCCGGTCGAAAATGAAGAGATCGACGTTGGCGTGGTGGAGTTAGTCGAGCCGCTCGAGATCGAAATTGGATATCGCCTCGTCGGGCTGGTCAACAAGGACAAGAATGGCGGCCTGCTGCGGCGATTGCGCGCGGTGCGGAAGCAGGTGTCGCGCGAATTCGGTTTTCTGGTTCCGGTGGTTCATGTCCGCGACAATCCTGACCTCAACGCCTCGTCCTATCGGATCATGGTCTATGGCGTGGAGCGGGCGACCGGCGAAATTCATCCAGACCGGCTCATGGCGATTCCGTCGGACCGCGTCATTGGCGAGGTGCAAGGGATCAAGGCGCGGGATCCGGTGTTCGGCAGGCCAGCGGTATGGATTGCACCCGCGATGGCGGATCAAGCCCGCGCTTCCGGGCATACCGTGTTCGATGCCGCGGTGGTCGTGGCCACGCATTTCGAACGCGTGGCAAAAAACCACATCGAAGCGCTGTTCGGGCGCACCGAACTCGACGCTGTACTCGCCGTTATCGGCAAGCAATCGCCGAAATTGATCGAAGAATTGACCCCCAAGCTCCTGCCGCTCGCCACGGTGCACAAAATCCTATGCGCGCTCTTGGCTGAGCGCGTTCCATTGCGGAATCTCCGCACCATCATCGTCACTCTGATTGAAGAGGCCTCGGCGACGCAGGATGTAAAGTATTTGCTGAGGGCGCTGCGCATCAGGCTCGCCGGTTTCATCGTTCAACATGTGTTTGGCGCGATCGACGAGATCAAACTAATGGCGCTCGAACCGGAATTGGAACGGTTGTTCCAGGACACATTGCGACTCGCGGGCGAAACCACCGAGGAGCCGAGCTTGGAGCCGGCGTTGGCGGGCGATGTCCGCGCCATGGCCTCCGCCGCCGCTATCCGGCTCGAAAACATCGCGCCGGCTGCCGCTCTCGTGGTACGGCCGGACCTGCGACTTTTCGTGTCGAATATGTTGCGCTCGGTGCGGCCTTGGGTCTGGGTCTTCTCTTACGCCGAAATTCCGCCGGAAAAGCGCATCAAGGTAGTGGAGCTTTTGGGCCGCCAACCGGAAAAGACCGTCCATGTCCGGCGCTAGCGTCACCGCATCGCCCGATCAACCGACGGCATCCGGCGAGGAACCGCTCGTTTTGGTGCGCCGCACCGAGGAAGGTTACGCCGCGGCGCTATACACGCAGACCGACGAAACGGAGATCATCAAGAAATACGCGCCCATGGTGAAGGTACTGGCGGCTCACCTGCGTGGTCGCTTGCCCTCAACCGTCCAGCTTGAGGATTTGATTCAAGCAGGCATGATCGCGGTACTTCGGTTGGCGCGGGTGGGTTATTTGGAGCAGCTCACCGAAGGTCCGCTTCGCCGGTCGATCCGGAACGCGATGATCGACGAAGCTCGGCGCGAATCTTGGGCACCCGTGCGCACCGTGCGCCGGGCGAAGGCGGCAGCGGCGGCGATGCGCACCCTCGAACGGCGGCTCGGCCGTCACGCAACCGACGAAGAATTGGCGGCGGAAATGGGTCTGGCGCTGACCGAATATCACGAGCTTCTGATCGAAGTTGCCGGGATTCGATTGTTGGAGCTCGATCAATTTGCCGAGCGCGGCGACGATCTCCCGAGCGGTTCGGACGATCCCGAGGTGGCGCTTCACCGCGACCGGATCGTGGCGGCTCTTGCGGGCGCGGTCGAATCGCTGCCAGATCGGGAAAAGTTGGTGGTGTCGCTCTACTACGAGCGCAATCTGAATATGGACGAGGTCGGGGAGATTCTGGGGTTCGACAAATCGACCGTGTGCCGCGCGCACGGCCGTGCGCTCTTGATGCTTCGAAGCGCACTTCAGGGCTGGAAGTAATGTCCGTCGCGCAAACGGCGCTGCGATAGGAGGGGACGCGTGGATATTGTTGCCATCGGCGCCCTGGTTTCCGCGTTGGTGTGTATTTGTGTGGCGATGCTACTCGATGGCGGCAGTCTGGCGGCCCTGCTGCAGCTCCCTGCCTTCATCATGGTCATCGGAGGTACGATCAGCGCGGTTCTATTGCAAACGCCGTTCAAAGTTTTCATGAACGGTTTGAAGATGATGCGGTGGATCGCTTTCCCACCCAAAGACAATTCCGAGGAATTGCTCACCAACATCATGGATTGGGTACGCATCTCGCGGCGCGAATCGATCTTGGCGCTCGACAAGGTCGCTGAAACGCAAGACGACCCGTTCATTCGGCAGGGTCTTCGCTTGGTCGTTGACGGCGTCGAGCCATCGCAAATTCGCTCGGTGCTGGAAACCATGTTGCATACCCGCGAGCATCACGAACATCTCTCTACGGAAATGTACGAGGCGATGGGCGGCTACGCGCCGACGGTGGGCATTCTCGGCGCGGTCTTGGGTTTGATCACGGTGATGGCCAATCTCGGCGATCCATCGAAGCTTGGCGCCGGCATCGCGACGGCCTTTGTCGCAACCGTCTATGGCGTCGGCGCCGCCAACCTCTTCTTCCTACCCGTGGGAAACAAGCTGAAGGTACTGGTGCGTTGGCGCGTTCGCCGCATGGACATGGTCCTCGAGGGATTGGTCGGCATTGCCGTGATGGAAAAGCCGATCCAGTTGGAGATGCGGCTCAGAAGCTTCATGCATGAAGGCGCGAGTCATGCCGAGGAGCCGGCCGAGGAAGGCGCCCCTGCGCAGACAAGCGCCATGGTCGAGCAATCGAACTAGATCGGGGTCACAACCTTGGCGGCGGAACGGCGGCGGCGCAATGAGGATGGCAAGAAGGAGAACCACGAGCGGTGGGTCATCTCCTACGCGGATTTCATGACGCTCCTGCTGGCGACATTCGTCGTGCTCTATGCAGTGTCGAGCATCAACGTGTCGCGCTACCGCGCCGCCGCCGAAGCGCTATCGGCCGTATTTACCGGCAAAGTCATTGTTCCCGATAGAGGCTCCGGTGCCAATCCGAACGGCATGTTCCAGAATCAACCCGCGCCGGTGCCGAAACCGATCGTGAAGCTCGATCTCCCGCAAAAGGGAAAGCCAGGTTCGACGGTCAAATCCACCGAGATCCAAAAAGGCGCGCCAAACGTTCCGGAGAAGATCCAAGAACGGATCGCCAAATTGGACCAAGCTTATAAGAACCTTTCTCGTCTCTTGCAGGATGTGATCGACAAAGGCCAAGTTCACATCGCGCATAACGGTTTGTCGGTGGTCATCGACATCAGCGCCAGCGTGCTCTTCGACAGCGGTAAGGCCGACCTGACCACCTCGGCGCTGGGCGTGATCGACCAGATCGGTGTGGTGCTCAAAGACCAGCCCTATTCGATCCAGGTCAATGGTTTCACTGACAACGCGCCGATTCACACCACCCAATTCGGCTCGAACTGGGAATTGTCCGCGATGCGCGCGATCTCGGTCGTGAGGCGGTTTGTCAGCGACGGCGTCGATCCATCGCGTTTGGTTGGAGCTGGCTATGGCGAATATCATCCGATTGCGAGCAACGACGATGCCGATGGCAAGGCAAAGAATTGTCGCGTATCAGTCGTTGTGGTTTCCGCAGACGACAATGAAACGCCAAGCGCGCAGATGCCTCGCGGCGCCGCCGATAAGCCTGTAGTCTCGGATCGCGCCGGGACGCCGCACCCCTTGCCAACGACGGCTGGTGGCGACCGTCTCGCGGCGCCGCTCGCCCCGCCGATCCCCGTCAAACCGGCGCCAGCAACGCCGTCGGTTCCTGCCGCAGCCGCACCCACTGCGCCGACGATTCCGACCAAGGCTTCGTCCGTCATGCCACCAGTCTCGAACAAGCCGCCTGTTTCTCCGGCGCCGGTCGTTCCGGTCAAACCGGTCGTGAACCAGACCCTATGGCCGTTTTCGGCGGAGCCAATTCAGTGAGCCGCTTGGGCCAAGCGCGGGAAAATGGCACTCCGCTCTAAAAAAGGATCTGCCGAGTCGGACGGGATCGCGATCAGCCCGGTGCTGCTCGCGGGCGTCCTAGCATTGCTCTGGGTTGCCCTCTTTTCCAGCGATAGTGAGGATATCGGGGCACCGGTGTGGGGGATGCCGCTCGTGGTCATCACCCGCTTCCTGGTGGGATTTGTCGGCGGGTGGGTGTTGATCTCTGTCGCGCAAATCATGTTGCGTTTGGCGTGGATCGGCGCCTCACAAGTTTACGTATGGTCGCGGAGACATTAGGCATGAAGCGGCGCCTCAACCTGTCGCAAGCGGTCGTTGTGCCATGGGAGATCCCCGACATTGCGGGGACGACCGAGAAGATACCGGTCCCTGGGTTTTCCGAGTTCGAATTGGGTCATCCGGAAGACGCGCCGCCATCAGGATCCGCGGTTGAGACGACAAAGCCGAATGGCGCCGCCGGGAACGAGGCGAACATGACCGCGCCGACGGAAACGGCCGATCGTTCCCGTTCGCAAGCACAGGCCGATGGGTTCGAGCGCGGTCTCCAAGAGGGACGCGAGCGTGGCTATGCCGAAGGTCTCGTCGTCGGTCAACAGGCGGTGGAACTGCAGTCCGCCGAACGCCTGCGCCGGCTCGAACTCGATATTGCAACGGCTGAGCGAGCCGATGCGGTCGTTGGAGCGGCCGGTGGAAGAAGCGGTGATCGCGCTGGCTTTGGAAGTGGCGCGGTGGGTGATCGGCAACGAAATATCGCGATCGCGGGACTATCTCGTTCGGCTGATCCGCGATGCCGTGGCGCGCGTGCCCATTGAAGTGGGGACGCCGGCGGTTGTGCTAAATCCTGCCGACGCCGAGATAATTCACAAGTTGGCGTCGGATCTCGAATTTAACGGAATCGCGCTGATTTCCGATGAGACGGTGGAGGCGGGCGGCTGTCGCGTCATCGCCAACGGCGCTGAAGGCGTCACCGCCAAAGACCGGCGCTGGCATCCACGCGCCCTCCAGGGCCTGTGTGAAGTGGATTTAACCCTCGCGTCGCGCTGGCGGGACGCAATGTTTGCCATGTTCGAGGGCGAGGACGCCTAGTTGCCCCTAGCGTCGTCGCAACGCCTGGTCGACGCGCTCGAGCGCCACCGGCATCGGCTGACGGAAGCCGATTTGCTCCGCAAAAGTCAGCGGCAGTCTGGTGCGCAATGTCGGGCTCGTGATGGAAGTGCACGGCATGCATGTCGCGATCGGCGAACGTTGCTTCGTCGAAAGCGACTTTGGAAGACAATTTTCCGCCGAAGTGGTGGGTTTCGACGGCGGCAAGAGCCTGTTGATCGCCGAGGGACATGGCGACGGGCTGGCGGTTGGCGCGCGCGTGACCCCGGTCGGTCGGGCGATGGAGATCATGGTCGGGCCGGAATTGCTGGGCCGGGTGATCGACGGCGCCGGCGCTCCGATCGACGGCAAGGGCCGACTCGGCTGTGAGGATCGGGTGCCGCTGTTTGGCCGCGCGGTCGATCCGATGAAGCGCGCCCTGATCGAGATGCCGCTCGATGTCGGCGTGCGCTCGATCAACGCCCTGTTCACGGTGGGACGCGGCGCCCGGCTAGGCCTTTTTGCCGGCACCGGCGTTGGCAAGAGCGTGCTGATGGGCATGATGGCGCGCTATACCGGCGCCGACGTGGTTGTGGTCGGGCTGATCGGCGAGCGCGG
This sequence comes from uncultured Alphaproteobacteria bacterium, assembly GCA_963729845.1. Taxonomy (GTDB): domain Bacteria; phylum Pseudomonadota; class Alphaproteobacteria; order ATCC43930; family CGMCC-115725; genus JAATGI01. The sequence goes on along the minus strand of CAVSQC010000014.1, from coordinate 72,564 downwards.
CCGCGAGGTGAAGGAGTTCATCGAGCGCACGCTCGGCGCCGAGGGCCTGGCCAAGGCGGTGGTGCTGGCGGCGCCCGCCAATGAGTTGGCGCTGATGCGCCTCCACGGCGCCTACCGGGCGGTGGCGATCGCCGAATATTTCCGTGATCGCGGCCAACATGTTCTGCTGTTGATGGATTCCCTGACCCGCTTTGCCATGGCGCAGCGCGAGATCGGCATCGCGGTCGGCGAATTGCCGTCGTCGCGCGGCTATCCGCCCTCGGTTTTCGGCCGCATCGCCTCGCTGGTGGAGCGCGCCGGCAATGGCGAATCGGGCCGGGGCAGCATCACCGCCTTTTATACCGTTCTGGTCGAGAACGACGATCCGAACGATCCGATCGGCGACGCCGCGCGCTCGATTCTCGACGGGCATTTGATGTTGTCGCGGAAAAATGCCGAGCGCGGGCAATATCCGGCTGTCGATGTCGGCGCCTCGGTCAGCCGCGTAATGCCGACCATCGTTCAGCCCGATCACCTCCTCCGGGCGAATCGCTTCAAGCAGCTCTACGGCCGACTCGAGGAAAGCCGCGACATGATCGCGATCGGCGGGTATCGGGCCGGCAACGATGCCGAGCTCGACCGGGCGGTGCAGCGCCGCGCCGCGATGGAGAATTTCTTGCGGCAGGACATGGCGGTCGCAGTCGGCCTCGAGGACAGCGTGGCCGAGCTGGGACTGGCGGTCGGCGAATAGGATTGGCGGGGTTTCCGCGGGGTTACGATGAGCAGTTATCAGAATCTCGCCGAATTCACCGGCGATCGCGCTGACCGTCAACAGGTGCGGTGGCGGCAACTCATGAACCAATGTGACGGCGCCAAGCGCAAGCTGGTTCAGCTTCGGCACTACGCCGAACGCTACCGGCTGCAAATGCGCGGTCATCTCGCCGACGGCATGGAAGCGACCGCGACCATGGTCTTTCTCCGATTCATCGGCCAGATCGAGGCGGTGATCGCCAAGCAGGAGCAGGAAGTCGCGCGACTCGAACAGGCCTGCCTCGAACAATGGCACCGGTTGGTCGAAGCGCGGCGGGAAAAGAGGATGTATGAGATTTTGCGCGATCGGGCGGCGGCCGAAAAGCTCGAGCTCGCACTCCGACGCACCCAGGCGGAGATCGACGAGTTGATGGGAAGGATTGTCAAACTGCTTTGAGCCGACTAGAGTTGGCGATAGTTGACAAAAAGCGAAAATATGGAAATTGGCGAAGCAGCTCGATAAACCCCGTGTCGCAGCGGCCGACAAGCGCCGCGCTCCAGAGCCGGAAGCCGCGCCCGACCAAGCGCCGAAAAAGCGCGGCAAACTGAAACTGATCATCATGATCGTCGTGCCGTTGCTGGTGCTCGGGGGCGGCGGGGCCGGCTATTTCCTGATGTTTTCCGGAGGGGATGCAAAGCCCGGCGCCGCTAAGGAGGTGGCCCCGGCGCAGCCCTTCTTCGTCGAGATCAAGCCGTTTGTGGTCACGGTCAAGGCCACCGACGGCAGCATGCACTACGTCCAAATCGCGCTCAGTCTCAAGGTCCCGAATGAAGAGGCGGTGGCGGCCGCGAACTCCGTGATGCCCGAGGTCGAGGACACGATTCGCCAGGCCGTCCTTGGGTTCAAGGTCGACGACTTGCAAACCCAGGAAGGCGTCAACAAGCTCCGAGTCGCGATCACGACCGCGTTCGAATCACGTGCTGTTGGTGGCCCTTGGCCCGCAAAAGGTCGAGAAACTCGGTGGCACCGCGGGGATGCTGGTCAGCAATATTTATTTCCAAAATCTGGTCATCGAATGACCGAGGCGCCGCCCCCGCGATGACCGGCGGCATGGACGGCTTCGCCTCGCTGTTTCTCGAAGTCGGCGGCATTGTCGTCGCGATGTGGGCAGCGCTGTGGCTGATCGCGCGGCGAGGGCGCACGCCGGGCGCGGCCTGGGGTTCGCGCGATTGCCAAGTCGTTCGGCAGTTGGCGGTTGGCCCGCGCGAACGGGTGATCGTGGTTCGAATCGGCGCCAAGCAGCTGGTGCTTGGTGTCGGCTCGGCATCGGTGTCGTTGATTTGCGAGCTTGATGAGCCCTTGCCGCTCGCCGACGCCGCCGGCGGCCCATTCGGCGAGGCGATTCGCAAGGCGGTGGGACGATGGCGCGTCGGCTGATCCTGACCGCAAGTATCATGGCCGGCGCCGTTCTCGTCGTAGCGACTGGAGCGCACGCGGCCGGATTGGGCGTACTCGACTTGGCGCCCGACAATCATGGCGGGCAGACCTACACCGTGCCTGTTCAGCTTCTGTTGCTGATGACGGGGCTGATCTTCCTGCCGGCGGTTCTCCTGACGATGACCGCCTTCACCCGGATTATCATCGTCCTGGCATTGTTGCGGCAGGCCTTGGGCCTGACGCAGACTCCGCCGAATCAAGTGCTGATCGGTTTGTCGCTGTTCCTCACCGTGTTCGTGATGGGCCCGGTCTTGACGCGGGTCGACGCCGACGCGTTGCAGCCGCTGCTGAATGACAAGATTTCCGTGATGGACGCCGTTGCGAAATCCGAGGTGCCGCTCAAGGCCTTCATGTTGAAGCAGACGCGCCAGGACGATCTTGGCCTGTTCCTCAAATTGGCCGGGGGCGAGACTTACGCGACGCCTAATGATGTCCCGTTCCGGTTGCTCGTGCCGGCGTTCGTGACGTCGGAACTGAAGACCGGCTTCCAGATCGGCTTTCTCATTTTTCTGCCGTTCATCGTGATCGATATGGTCGTCGCGGCGGTGATGATGTCGCTGGGCATGATGCTGCTGTCGCCGACAACGGTCTCGCTGCCGATCAAGCTGATGCTGTTCGTCCTGGTCAACGGCTGGACCCTGGTGATCGGATCGCTGTCGGAGGGATTCATCCGATGACGCCGCTCGAAATCACGTTGGCGGCGCGGCACGTCCTGATCCTGACGTTGCTCTTCGTCAGCCCGTTTCTTGCCGCCGGGCTGGTCGTCGGGGTGCTGGTCTCGCTGTTCCAGGCGGGCACGCGGATGAACGATCTGACATTGCATTTCGTGCCCCGCCTGCTCGCCGTCGTGCTGGTGATCGCGGTCGCCGGCGCCTGGATCGGCATGCGGATGACGGGCTATGTCCGCGACTCGGCGGCGGCGATGGTCACGACGCTGGAATAATTGTTGTGCCGACTTGGAGCGAAGCGGAATTGTTGCGCTGGGCCGGGGAATTCTTCTGGCCGTTCGTCCGCATCCTGGCCCTTTTCGCCGCGGCGCCGGCCTTCAACGGCGCGACCATTCCCGTGCCACTGAAAGTGGCGCTGGCCGCCGTGCTGGCATTGCTGGTGGGCAGCATCGTCGATCAGCCGGCGCCCCTGGATCTGACCTGGCGAAGCGTGATCCTGACCGGCGAGCAGATCGTCGTCGGCCTGGCGATGGGCTTTGCCATGCAGCTGGCGCTGGCCGCGATGGCGGTGGCCGGCGACTTCGTCGGCGTCCAAATGGGGTTCGGATTTGCCACGCTGCTCGGCGTCGAGGGCAATTTCGCGGTGCCGGTGATGTCCGATTTTTTCGGGCTGGTCGGGCTGGTGCTGTTTCTCGCCTTTAACGGCCATCTCATCATGGTCGGCGCGCTGGTAAAGAGCTTTGCGGTCATTCCCGTCGCGGTCGGGGCGTCGGTGCCCGCAAGTGGGTGGCTGGCGCTCGCCAACGCCGGCGCCATGTTGTTCGAGATCGGCGTGTTCATGGCGCTGCCGGTCGTCGCCGTGATCCTCACCATGCATCTCGCCGTCGGCACGTTGTCGCGCGCCGCGCCGCAGATCAACCTGATGTCGGTGGGATTTTCCCTGTTCCTCTGGGTGGGTATCGCCGCGACGGTCACGCTGGTGCCGTTCTTCGCGCCGGCGGTCGAGCACATGATTGACGCCGGCATGTCGTTGATGGCCGCCGTCGTCCGCGCGCCCAGCCCATGAGTGACACGAGCAACGAGGACAAAACCGAACAACCGACACCAAGGCGGTTGATCCGGGCGCGCGAGGAAGGTTCGGTCGCCCGTGCCCAGGGTCTGCCGGGCGCCGCCATCATGGTCACGGCGGCGCTGTTTTTTTTGATGGGCGGCCGCTCGCTGGTGATGGCGATGGAGCGCTCGTTGCGGTCGGGTCTCGGCCTCGATGCCGAGACGATGCGCGACCCGGCACGCCTCCTCGTCGCGGTTTGGCAAGTCGTATCGCCGCCTCTCGGCGCCGTCGCGATTCTAATTCTTCTGCTGACCGCGATCGGCGTGTTGGCGAATCTGGCGGTCGGCGGCTGGGTGTTTTCGCCGAAATTGCTGGCGCCCGACGCCAATCGCATCAATCCGCTTTCCGGCTTGCGGCGGTTGTTTTCGCGCGAAGGATTGGCCGAAGTCGTCAAGGCGCTGCTCAAGGTGCTTGTGATCGGCGGCGTTGCCTATATCGTGCTGCGCGACTCGATCCCGGCGACGGTCAATCTGGCGCGCGAATCATGGTCGGGCGCGTTTGCCTCCGTGGCGGGGCTAGCGACGCATGCGCTCCTCTATTTTGCCGCCGCGCTCGCCTTCGTCGTGGCGATCGAAGTTCCCTATCAGATCTGGAGTCACCGTGGCCGCTTGCGCATGACGCGCCAGGAACTGCGCGACGAAATGCGCGAACTCGAAGTCAACGTTCACACCAAGCGCCGGCTGCGCGCCTTGCGGCGCCGCTTCGCCCGGGCCCGCATGATGACCGAGGTGCCGCGCGCCGACGTGGTGATCACCAACCCCGATCACTACGCCGCGGCGCTGCGCTACCAGGAAGGGGTAACGCGGGCGCCGCGACTCGTGGCGAAAGGCGCCGGCCTGATCGCCCAACGTATCCGCGAGATCGCGACCGAACATCATGTGCCGATCGTCTCGGCGCCGCCGCTGGCGCGGGCGATCTATCGCTATGTCGAGTTGGAGGATGAAATCCCGGTGGGGCTCTATCAGGCGGTGGCGGAGGTATTAGCCTATGTCTACCGCCTGCGCCTAGCGCGCGACACTGGCCGTCCGGAGCCACCGCTGCCACGCGATCGGCGGTTCGAACCGCCGGAAGAATTCCGCACCGATCCTCGCTAAGGCGCCGTCAGGCGGCGCCGACCAACCGTCCGCTCGGCGGATTGTGCTCGCTGCCGTCGGCGCGATAGGAACGGTGTGGATCGCGCTGTCGCAGGCGGTCGAGCGCGGCGGTCATATGGCGCAGAATGGCGCTGCAAATGACGGAATTTTCCCGGTTGTAGCGCGCCAGCGCCTTCAATTGATTGAGGTCGGCGAGCGGTGTGGTGCCGGGCCGCGTTTCCTGCTCGATCGCTTCCGCCAGATCGAGTTTGCGCTGCGTCACCAATTGCAGCCGCGCCGGAATCCCCGACAGAAGGGTTTGGCGTTCTTCCTCCAGCACCCGCCGCAATGCGTCAAGCAGCGCGCTCAGATCGGCCTTTTGCTCGATCATCAGTAGTTCTCCCGCGCTTGATCGAAGCGAATCTCGACAGCGCCAGAATTTACCACGGCGGCGCGGATCGTCTTCTTGCTGTCCGGATTTTCGACCGTGATGTGGTCGCCGACGCGGCCATCCTCCATCGCGATCACATCGGCGCGAATCGTGATCACGCTGTCGAGCAGCGTCAGCACCACCGTGTCGCCGCGATGCACCACCACCGGCAGATCCAAAAGCGGCGTCAGGATCGGCGCGCCAGCGCGGACATTGGCGCGAAGGATCATGCCTTCGGCCTGCCGCGGATCGGTGAGATAAGCGCCGTTGGTGGCGAGGATGTCTAGCTGCGCCACGGTCACATCGGCGGCGGTGAGCCGGGTGCCGGGGGCGAGATTGGTCGCCGCGACCACCGCCCGGCCCCAAGCGTGGACTCGGACTGGCACGTAGAGGGTCCAAAACGGCTCCCGGCAACTCACGCGCGCCGACAATAGGGGCGCGTTCGGTGCCGGAAGGTCGACATCGAGCGCCGGGCAAGCGGCGACGTGAATCCGCGAATCGATGTCGCCGACCTCGATCTCAATAGTCTGGTCCTTGGCCGGGGCGGCCTGCCGCTCGGCGGCGGCTTGAACCGCTGCCCGAATCGCGTCGGGATGTTCGAAAGAACCGGCCCAAACCGCCGCCCCTGGCCATCCCGAGACGATTAAAAACGCGAGAATAGTTAATAAACACGAATACATAGCTCAAATTCCTATTGCGCTACATTCAAAAGCACTGTAGCGTAAAAACGAAAATTTGGCAAATCGTGCAACAAAATCGGTTTTTGTCCGTGAGCGGCTCGGGGGAGTGACTAGACGGATGGGTGCGCTGGATACGGGTCTCGACTACTACACCACGGTCCTTGAGCTACGGGGGACGCGGCAGCAACTGCTCTCCGCCGACATCGCCAATGCCAGCACACCGGGCTTTAAGGCGGTCGATCTCGACTTTCGCGAGGCGCTGGCCGCCTCAGTGAACGGCGGGCAGTTCCCCACCGGCGGAGCCTCGCCCATGGTCATGCTGGTCAGCGATCCGGGACAAATTCTCTCGACCGACGACGACCAGCCGAACGCCGCCGGCGTGAAACGGTCGATCAAGTATCAAGCCAGCACGGCGGTTTCACTTGACGGCAACAGCGTCGACCTCAACTTCGAGAAACTCCAGGCGGCGGAGAACGCGCTCGACTACGAGGCGGCCGTCAATTTCACCAGCCAGATCGTCAGTATGCTGATGGTCGCGATCAAGGGCTCGACCTCGGGCTCGGCGCAGTCGGCCTGACGGCAGGCGGAGCATCGCGATGTCGCTCTTCTCCGTGTTCTCGATTTCCGGCTCCGGCATGGTCGCCGAATCGCAGCGGCTGACTGCGGTCGCGAGCAATCTCGCCAACGCCAACAGCACCGGCAACTCGACCGGGGCGCCCTACCGGGCGCGCGAGGTCGTGTTCCAGGCGGTCGACGACGGCGACGACGATCTCCGCGGCGTCGGCATGGGCGGCGTCCGAGTCGCCGGCGTCACCACCAGCAACGAACCGGAGCGTCAAGTCTACGATCCGGGCAGCCAGTTCGCCAACAACTCGGGATACGTCGATATGCCCAATGTCAGCCCGGTCGAGGAAATGGTGAATATGATTTCGGCGCAGCAGAACTATCAGGCCGATCTCGAGGCTTTCAACGTCGCCAAGACGCTGTTGCAAAAGACGCTGACGATCTGAGGAGAACAAGGGAATGCTTGGATCCGTCGCTTCCAGCACCATGCCGGCGAACGTCGTGTCGCTGCCCTCCGGCGATCAACTGCCGAAAAGCGCCAGCGGCGCGACCGCCGCCAACGCCACGCTCAACGAAAACAATTTTTTCCAGCTCCTGACCGCGCAGCTCGAGAACCAGGATCCGCTCAACCCGATGTCGGCGTCCGATTTCGCCGCGGAACTGGCTCAGTTCTCGACCGCGATCGGAGTCCAGCAGCTACAAACCACCCAAACCAGCTACGGCAGTCTGCAGCTCTCGAGCCTGATCGGCCAGAATGTCGCGGTCGCCGGCAATGCGCTGGTGCTCTCTCAGAACGGCACCGCGACCGGCGCCTACAATCTCTCCGGCGCCGCCAGCGACGTGCTGGTCACGGTCGCCGACGCCGGCGGCAATCAATTGGGCGTGATGGATCTCGGGCCGCAGGCGGCCGGAACGCAGACGTTCAGCTGGAACGGCCAGACCGCCGACGGCTCCGCCGCGACCGCCGGCACCTATCAATTCAGCGTATCCGCGGCCGGTGCGGCCGGCACGAACGTCACCGCGACGCCGTATGCGGTGGTGCCGGTCACGGGCGTGAATGTCGGTGGTGCAAACGGGCCGACCGTCGATCTCGGCGCGGGATTGGCGCCGGTCGGCCTCTCGGCCATTCAGCAGGTGTTCTAACCCTACAAAGACGCAGGAGTATCCCCCATGTCGCTTCAAACCGAACTGTCGGGCCTGCAAGCCGCGCAGTCGAACATCGATACGATCGGCAACAACGTTGCCAACGTGAACACGGTCGGATTCAAGAGTTTCTCGACGCAGCTCTCGGACCAGTTTTCCAATTCACTGTCCGACGCGATGGGCGGCCCGGTTCCCGGCGATGGTGTGTCGCTGACCGGCCTGTCGCAGCTGTTCAGCGAGGGCGCGTTACAGCAGACCGGCAATCCGCTCGACGTTGCGGTCAACGGCAGCGGCTTTTACCAGGTCTTGACCAGTTCCGGCATCGCCTACACGCGCGACGGCTCGTTCCAGATCAGCAATAACGGCTTTCTGGTCGCCGCCGACGGCTCGAAGGTGCAGGGTTTCCCCACCAGCGGCAGTTCCGGCGCGCTGTCCTCGATTCAGATCGACACCGGAAGCGTGCCCGCCGCCGCGACATCGGCGCTGACCTTCAACGTCAATTTGCCGACCGCCGACAACGCGATCAACACCGTGACCACGCCGTTCAGTCTGGCGAACGCCAACAGCTACAACGAGTTGACCACGACGACGGTGTACGACAGCTTGGGCGAGGGTCTGACCATCACGTCCTATTTCACGCGGGTCAGCGGCTCGGGCACCCCGGACAAATGGGCGACCCATTATCAGGTCACCGATCCGACCGGGAAGTTTGTCGCCTCAGGCGCGGGACCGACTCTGAGCTTCAACAGCTCGGGTCAGCTCACCGCCGGGAGCGGCAGCATCGGCCCGATCGGCGGCCTCACCGATGGCGCGGCGGCGCTCAACATAACGCTCAACTTCAAGGGCACGACGCTGAGCAGCTCCGGATTCGGCGTCGCCTCGATCACCAACAACGGCAATTCCGGCGGCCAATTCTCGGGCATCGCCATCCAAGCCGACGGCCAGGTCATCGGCCAATACACCAACGGCAGCACCCAGGTGTTCGGCACGATCGCGCTCGCGAATTTCTCCAATCTCGAGGGCTTGCAGCCGCTGTCCCAGAACAATTGGCAGGCTACGACCGAATCGGGGCCCCCGTCCGTCGGCACGCCGACGAATACCGGGTTCGGCGCTTTGGAGTCGGGATCGCTCGAGGGCTCGAACGTCGATTTGTCGAGTCAGCTCGTCGATCTGATCGTCGCGCAACAGGCTTACCAAGCCAACGTTGAGGGCATCCAGACCGATCAACAAGACGTGCAACGTCTCCTCACGATCCAATAGTTTGGCCTTCGGTAAGGGTGGCGCCCGGTGAGTAATCAGGTTCTCTATCTGTTGATGACGGGCGCCGCCGCCGTCATGGATCAAATGACGGTGACGAGCAACAATCTCGCGAACGCGAACACCACGGCCTACAAGGCGCAAACGCCGACGTTCCAAGCGGTGCCCTATAACGGCCAGGGCGAGCCGAATCGGGCCGGCGTGGTGGTACGTGACGGGTCGGCCAATTTCAAACCGGGCGCGATCGCGATGACCGGGCGCAAGCTTGACATTGCGGTCGAAGGGCAAGGCTGGATCGGTGTGCAAGGCAGCGACGGCCAACCGGCTTACACCCGCAACGGCTCGCTCAATATCGGCCCGAACGGAACGCTCGAAACCAATGACGGACATCCCGTGTTGGGCCAGGGCGGCGGGCCGATTTCGTTGCCGCCGCTGCAGAATATCAGCATCGGCGAGGACGGCACGATTTCGGGGGTGCTGATGGGCCAGCCGGCGACGCAAATGATCGCCTTCGACCGGATCATGTTGGCGAACCCGCCGCCGTCGCAGATGACCCGGCGTTCCGACGGTCTGTTCGCCGACACCAGCGGTGCCATGCGCATCGACGGCAATGTCCGCGTCAAATCGGGCGCGCTTGAGCAAAGCAACGTCGATTCGGTCGGCATGATGATGAATCTGATCGAAAGCACCCGGATGTTTCAGATGCAAACCGGCTTGATGCACACGATGGGCACAATGGGCCAGGGCAGTTCGACGCCCTTGTCGTTGCAATAGCGCACGCCTCGATATGGCGCGGAGAAGAATGGCATGATCAAATCCTTGTCGGTAATCAGAAGCGGTCTTGAAGGGCAACAGACCCAGATGGACCTCATTTCCAACAATCTGGCGAACATCAACACGCCCGGCTTCAAGCGGGCGCGAGCCGTATTTCAGGACTTGCTCTATCAGAACCAATCGCAGGCCGGCGCCTTCACGTCGCAAGCGACCAACTATCCCTTCGGGACTGCAAAAGGGCACCGGCGCCAACGTCGTGGCGACCGAGCCGATCCTGACGCAGGGCAGCCTGCAACAGACCGGCAACGCGCTCGATCTGGCGATCAACGGCTCGGGCTATTTCCAAATCCTGATGCCGACGGGCCAGGTCGCCTATACCCGCGACGGCAGTTTCCAGCTCAACGCGCAGGGCCAAGTGGTGAACGCACTCGGCTACTTGATGCAGCCGCCCGTCACGGTGCCGCGGGGCGCGCTCAGCATAACCGTCGGCACCGACGGTACGGTGAGCGTGCAAATTGCCAATCAAACCACGGCCCAAAATGTCGGCGTGATTCAGCTTGCCAATTTCGTCAACGCGGCGGGCCTGCAAAACATCGGAAACAATCTCGCGACCCAGACCCAGGCTTCCGGCAACCCAATTCCAGGTCAGCCCACGCTGAACGGCCTTGGCTCGATCGCGCAAGGCTATCTCGAAGGCTCGAACGTCCAGGTCGTCGACGAGATGATCGACATGATCGCGACGCAGCGCGCCTACGAACTCGAGACGCAAGCCGCGAAGAGCGTCGACAACATGATGAATTCGCTTAGCACGGCGGCGACCTAGTGAATTCGAAAATCGTGCCTCCGGCCTTGGTATTGTTGGCGCTCGCGGGCAGCGTCGCCGGCTGTCAGCACGCACCGCCGCCGGTCGAACACGACTTGATGGGCAAGCTCGAGCACCTTCCCGGGGATCACGGCGAGGAACTGCCAGCGACCAATGGCGCCGTCTATCGCGGCAATGTCGAAGGCGGCGGCGGCATCGAGTTGTTCCGCGATCATCCGGTGTGGCGCGTCGGCGATATCGTCACCGTACAGATTCAGCAGAACGCGACCGCCAGCAAGAATGTCAGCCAGAATATCGGCCGCACCGACAACTCCAACTATCAACTCAACAATCTGTTCGGCATTCCGCTTGCCCCGAACAAGTTCAGTCCGGCTGTGGCGTTCCAAAGTGCCAACACTCTCGCTGGCAGCGGCGCGACCGCGCAAAGCGACGCCTTCGTCACGACGGTGTCGGCCATGGTGCGGCGGGTGCGGCCGAACGGCGATCTGGTGATCGCAGGGAGCGACGAAGTCCAATTGGTCGGCGGCAAAGAATATATCCGGATCGCGGGCGTGGTCCGTCCACAGGACATTCAAAACAGCAATCTCATCAATTCGACCCAGATGGCCGAAGCCCATATCGAATTCAGCGGCGACGGTGAAACGTATTTGGCGCCGCGGATGAGCACCCTCCAGCGCTTTTTCATGACGGTGAGTACGATATGGCCCGGCGACTGGTTCTGAGGCTCATCGCGGTCGTGGGATTGGCGGTATTGGCCTTGGCGCCGGCGCGCGCCGAGCGGCTCAAGGACTTGGTGCAGGTCGAGGGCGCGCGCGACAATCAATTGATCGGTTACGGGCTGGTCGTGGGCTTGTCGGGGACCGGCGACCAAACCACGCAGATTCCCTACAGCGTGCAAGCCATTCAAAATATGTTGCGGCAATTGGGTTTGACGCTCAACCCGAACGCCTTTTTGCAGCCGACCGCCGTCGCCGCGGTGATGGTCACCGCCGATCTGCCGACCTTTATGCAGGTCGGACAACGGATCGACGTCACCGTCTCCTCGATGGGCAACGCGACCAGCCTGTTGGGCGGCGTGCTGCTGATGACGGAACTGCGCGGCGCCGACGGCCAGGTTTATGCCATCGCGCAGGGCTCGTTGTTGGTCAGCGGCTTCAAGGCGAGCGGTCAAGCGGCGTCGACCTCGGTCAACATTCCAACCGTCGGACACATCCCGGACGGCGCGACGGTCGAGCGTCCGGTCAAGGCGGCGTTCGCGGCGAGCGGCGCGATCCTGCTCGATCTCAACGAGTTATCCTTCGGCAACGCCGCACGCATCACCGATGCGATCAACACGCGCATGGGCGTCGTCGCCGCCTCGGTCAGTCCCGGCCAGGTCCGCGTTCAGGCGCCGCAAGACGTTGATCGCCGGGTGAGATTCCTCAGCGAATTGCTGGACATTCCGGTGACGACCGACCGGCCGCGCGCGGAGGTCGTTATCGACGCGCAAAGCGGCACCGTGGTGATGGGCGCCGACGTCGAGATCGGTCCCGCCGCGGTGGCTTATGGCGGGCTTTCCGTCACCATCAACGAAAAGCCCGAAGTGTCGCAGCCGTCGCCGTTCAGCCGCGGTGGACAGACCGTGGTGGTGCCGCGCACGACGGTCAAAGCCGAAGAAAAAGAATTGAAGATCATCGAGTTCAAGGCGGCGCCGCGAATCTCGGATATCGTGCGCAATCTCAACGCCATCGGTGCGCGCTCGTCGGACTTGATCGCGATTCTTCAAGCGTTGCGCGGCGCCGGTGCGCTTCACGCGCACATTAAGGTGATCTGACATGGACGCCGGAATGGCGGAACGGCTGGCCGAGTCCATGGACCCGAAAGCGCTGAGCCAATTGCAGAACCGCAACAGCGATCCGGCGGTGGCGCGCGCCGTTGCGGCGCAATTCGGCTCGTTCCTGATGCAGGGCATGATGCAAGATTCCGACGGCAGCGCGATGTCGATCGCGGGCGGCGGCACCGGCAGCGCGGCGGTCAGCGCCATGTTCGCGAGTGCCATGGGCCGCTACGCGATGTCCGGCGACAAGCTCGGCCTCGCCGACACTATCTATCGCTCGATGGCCGAAAAAGGCGCCCCCAGTACCGCGCGTCAAGATGCACCTGCCGACAGTGCGCCCGCTTCGGCCCCCGCGTCTGCAACCGCCGCCACGACGCCGGCACAGGGGACCGGTTTCTCGCTCTCGCCCTATTGGCAAGATCACGGACATCGACCGATCGGCGCGGCTACCGGCCACATGAACCAGCCGGCCGGCGTTCGCGGCTTGGAAAAGGCGCAAGCGGGTGCCAGCATCAAGACGCGCCACGATCCGGCAGTGTCTGGGGCCGCGCTGGCGCCGTCGGCGTCACCCGTCGTGAAAACCGCAGCGCCGGCTGTCGCCACAGCGGTGGCGCCGGCTCCGACGCCGACGCCGCACCGTACCGCGCATCCGCGATGGCTCGGGCTAAGCTTGCCGCAGCAGGCCCATGTGTTGCTGCCGTCGGCCGAGACTGACCCGCCGGACCCGTCGGCAACCGCGAGCGTCGCGCCGAGCGCGCCGCAAGCAAATGCACCCGCGCCCGCGGTGTCGGGCGATACCGCCGCGGCACCCGTCCCCTATGGCTTGCCATGGTCGCACCAAAATGGCGGCGCGGAGACCGGCGCGCCGACCCAGCACCATGCGGCGGCCACCAGAGCCGGCGCCCCCGCGTGGAACGAAGCCGAAAATTTTGCCGAGGAGGTGGCGCCTGCGATCGAGCACGCAGCCGCGCGCCTCGGCGTTTCGCCGCGCGTTCTGTTGGCGCAGGCGGCGTTGGAGACGGGGTGGGGCCATTCGGTCGTCGGCAACAATATATTCGGTATCAAGGCCGGCGCGTCATGGTCGGGGGCGACCGTCACCGCCGGCACCCACGAAATGGAGGGTGGCCACCTGGTCGCGCGCCAAGCCACCTTCCGGTCCTATGGCAATGTCGATCAAGCCGTCGAGGACTATGTCGCGCTGGTCTCCGCCAGCGACCGCTATCGCGCGGCGATGGGGTCGGGCGACAATGTGGCCGCCTATGCCCATGCGCTTGAAGCCGGCGGCTACGCATCCGATCGCGACTACGCCGCCAAGCTGGCAGCGGTCGCCGACAGTTCGAAAATGTCTTACGCGGTCGCGTCGATCGAGGGCGCCTCGCCCGGGCAACTCATCTCGTCGCATGGCTAGGCGCCGATGGTCGACAACAAACGCGATATCGTGGCGCATGAAAGTTACCTGGCGCGACGTATCGGCTGGCTGTTCCGAATCGAGCGGCTCGGCCGCCTCGGCCGCCGCTCGCATGAGCTTATGGAGCGACTGCTCGATCGCCGCGGCGAATTGATCGACGCGCTGGCTCGAACCGATGCCGCGCGCCGCCAATTGCTGCTGCCGGTGTCTCCCGAGCTGCAACAAGCGGCCGAGGCGCTGTGGCGCGAGAGCGGCGCGGCACGTCGCGCTGCCGATGCCCGGCTCGACCGATTGCATGCCGACCTGCTGATCGCGCGCGGCCACGGCATTCCGAGCGGCATCCGCGGCTCGGCGACCGGCCGAATTCTTGGGCGAGGCTGAGATGACCGGCCTGACGCAAGTCCTCAATGTCGGTATCAGCGGCATCGAAGCCGCCACCCAAGGCATGCAGACGGTTTCCAATAACACGGCGAACGTCAATACGCCGGGTTACAACATGGAAACGATCAACCAGGTCGCACTGAACGGCGTCGACATGCCGGCGGGCGGCCTTGGCGCCGGCGTCAACGTCACCTCGGTTCAACGCGCCTTCAACCAATTCGTCTACCAGGAGATTCTCGGCGCCACCGCGACCAACCAGTCGGCCAACACCGTTCTGTCGAACACCCAGAATCTTGCCGGAATTTTCCCCGTCGCATCGGGCGGCGCGAACGGTCTCGGCCAGGCCATCGGCAACTTCTTCGGCGGCGCCAATACCGTCGCGCAAGATCCGGCAAACGTGCCGAACCGCGCGGTCATGCTCGGCGACGCCCAATCGGTAAGTTCGCTGTTCAATTCCGTCGGCGCCGCGCTCGCGGCGAATCTCACCACGCAGAATCAGCAAATCGGTTCGATGGTCGGGCAGATCAACACGCTCACCAGCCAAATCGCGGCGTTGAATACGACGATCGAGTCGGAGGAAGGCTCGACCGGTGCCTCGCCCAATTCACTTCTTGATCAGCGCGATCAGACGGTGCAGCAGCTGGCGCAACTGATCGGCGTGAACGTCGTCGTCGGCAATAACGGTTCGGAAAACATCTATGCCACCGGCGGCGCCACCTTGGTCGCGGGCAACACCTCGTTCTCGTTGCAGGCGACGTCGGGAAGCTACGGCAATGGCAGCACCTCGGTAATTTACGGCCCGACCGGCCAGGACATCACCGCGAGTCTCAGCGGCGGGCAGCTCGGCGGCCTCGTCGCCTTTCGCACGCAATTGACCAATGTCGTGAATTCGGTCGGCGCCTTAGCGGCGAATTTTGCCAGCGCGGTGAACGATCAACAGGCACAAGGGCTGGACCTCAACGGCAATCTCGGCACGGCGATGTTCGACGTGCCCGGCCCGCAGGTCTTCACGTCGTCAGCAAACACGGGGACGGGCTCGCTCAACGCAACTATCAGCAATAGCGCCACCATGGTCCCGGACAATTTCACCGTGATGCGCACCGCTGCGGGCTATCAGGCCACCGATCTCGCCACCGGCCAGGTCACGTCGCTCGGCGCCGGCCCGACCTTCTCCTATAACGGGATGACGCTTACCGTGTCGGGCGCCATCAACGTCGGCGATTCGTTCGAGGTCGAGCCGACCGTCACGGCAGCGCAAGACATGGCGGTGGCGATCAGCAATCCCAATCTGATCGCGGCCGCCTCGCCTTATGTCGCGACCGCGGGGACGATCACCAGTGGCGGCGCGATCGCGGATAACAATGCCGGCAACGTTCAAGCGACCGTCGGTGCCGTGATCCCGAATGGCTCGATACCGGCCGGCGCCGTCATCGTCCCTCCCGCCGATTTCGGCCAGCAACTCTCGATCGCCTTCACCTCGGCGACCACCTTCAACGTCGTGACCAGCGGCGGCGGGACGATCGCGTCGGGCAGCTTCAGCGCCGCATCGGGCGCTCGGATCGCGCTCGAATACCCGGCGGGCGGCGCCTCCGGCGACGCGATCATCGTGTCGCTGTCGCCGGGCAACGCGGCCAAGGGCGATGGGTTTGTGCTGTCGTCGGCCGGGCCAGGCAATAACGGCAATATCAGCGCCATCGCCGCGATCAATAGCCAGAATGTCGTGGGCGGCGAGCCGCTGTCCGACTATTACGCTCAGCTCGTCTCCTCGATCGGCAATCAAGGCCAGGAGGCGGAGGTATCGAGCGAGGCGTCGCAAGGCGTGCTGACGAGCGCGCAGAGCATCCAGCAATCGATTTCCGGCGTGAACCTGGATGAGCAGGCCGCACTACTGGTGAGCTATCAGCAGGCCTATCAGGCGGCGGCTCAGATCATCGGGACGACGCAGACCCTGTTCACGGGGCTGATTACTGCCATGCAAAACGGCTAGGCCGCGCCATGCGGGTGAGCACCAACGAATTTCTAACCGGCTCGCTCAACGACATCCTGTCGCAAGAGACCACGGTCAATAAGCTCAATCAGGAAATCGCCACCGGCCAGACCATGCAGTCCGCGGTGGACGATCCCGCCGGCGCCAGTTCCGCGCTCAGTATCGCGGGGCAGATCCAGCAATTGACGTTCGACACGGCCAACTCGCAAAGCGGCACCGCATCGATTCAGAACGGCCTCGATTCGCTTCAGGGCGTCAGCACGCTCCTGGCTCAAGTGCGCGACGCCGCGGTCCAGGCGGCCAACGGCACCTCCAACGGCGCCGACCGTCAGGCGCTCGCGGGGACGGTGCAAGCCTCGTTGCAGGAATTGATCCAGCTGGCGAATTCGCAAAACGCCCAGGGCCAATATATTTTCGGCGGCTCGAAATCTGACGCCGCGCCGTTCACGGTCGAGACCAACGGCCAGGTCGTCTTCAATGGCGACGCCGGTTCCAGCTCGATCGACATCGCGCCGTCGCTGTCCGTGCCGGTGACGGTGTCGGGCCAGGGCATTTTCATGAATATCCCGAGCGGCAACGGCAGTTTCTCGGTGGCCGCGTCGGGTTCGAACACCGGCAGCGCCTACGCCACGCCAGGCGCGGTGACCAACGCCAGTCAGCTCTTGGCGGAGCATCTCGCCGGCACCGAATTTGTAGTCACGTTCGGCTCGACCAACCCCGGCGGGAGCGTGAACTACACGGTGACCAGCGGCGCGGGCGCGCCGGGCACGGCGGGATTCGCCTCGACCAGCGGCGTTGTAACGTCCGGCGTCTATACGTCCGGCTCGGGCCTCGATTTCGGTGGTATGAACCTTACTTTGTCCGGCAACCCCGGCGACGGGTGATAAATTTGTCGCGGCAACCAGCCAAAACACGAGCATCTTCCAGGTCTTGCAGGGTCTGGTGACCTCGTTGAACTCCGGCCAGACCGGGCCTTTGGTCCAGCAGCAGATAGAGACCGCTTTGGGCGAGATCGGCCTGGCCCAGACCAGCGTGCTGAGCGCGCAAGCCACGCTGGGCGGCAATCTTGCCGATATTCAGTCGGTTCAGTCGCTCGAACTCCACCGCCAATACCGCCCAGCAAACCCAGTTATCGACGCTGCAATCGGCCAACCTGCCCCAGGTCATGACGAACTATAACGAGGGTGTCGTGGCCCTTCAGGCGGCCGAGGAAGCCTTTTCGCGAATTCAGAACTTGAACTTGTTCTCCATCATCGGGGGCTAGCGGTCAGCCGGTCTGGCAGTTGCTTGACCGAGCGTCGAATTTGACGAAAATAGAAAAAGTCGAGCCGCATTCCAAGGACCGGGCACGATGAACGAAACGATGCCGCTGACCGTGGGTTTGGGCAATTCCGCAGTCGAGACCGCCTCGCCGGTCGCGGAGGCGGTCAGGGAACGCCGGGCCGCCCCATCCATCGCTTTGTTCGTGCTCGGCATGCACCGCAGCGGCACGTCAGCGGTCAGCGGTGTGCTGAGCCGGCTGGGTATCGATCTCGGGACCCAGCTCATGCCGCCAACTCGGGACAATCCCAAAGGCTATTTCGAGCATCAGGATATCGTCGCGGTGCATGACGGCTTGCTCAGCGCTCTCGGCGTGACCTGGGATGGCGTGCGGCGCTTGCCCGCCGGATGGCAAGACGGTCCCGCTGCGCATGTCGCCCGAACCGCGCTGAAGGAGATTGTCACGCGCGACTTCGCCGGGGCGGCTCTGTGGGGTCTCAAGGACCCGCGACTGTGCCGGCTGATGCCGCTATGGCGGCCGCTATTCTCGGAACTGGCAGTCGACGCGCGCTATCTCTTGGTGCTCCGGCGTCCGGCCGAGGTGGCGTCGTCGTTGGCGGCACGCGACCGAATCGGCGCGCCCCGAGCTAAATTGCTGTGGCTGCGTCATGTGCTTGAGGCGGAAGCGGCAAGCCGGGGTCAACGGCGCGCGATCCTGCATTATCGCGAGCTGATCGAAGATGCCGAAGGTTGGCCTCGAATTCGTGACGGAGCTAGCGCGCGATCTCGGCGTCGCTTGGCCGATTCCGGTCGCGGAGGCCAAGCCGGCGATCGAGCAGCTTCTGGCGCCGGAGCTATGGCATCATCGCAAGACCGAACTCGACCTGGCGCAACCCGACCTGCATGGCTGGGTCGAAACGGTCGAAAGCGCCTTTGCCGGCGGCGACGGTCCGCGCCTTCACGAGATATGCGACCGGGTGATTGGAGAGGTCGATCGCGCCGACGAGTTAATGGGCGAAATGATCGCCGAACTCGAACGCGGCTTCATCGCACTGGCACGCGCCCGCGCACCGACAGCGCCAGCGTCACCGCCCCAGACCCCGAAGACCGTGCCGGCCGCGCCGGCGGCGCAACCGGAGACGGTGACCGATCCGGACTATGCCAAATGGATCGCGGCGCGCGCCACCACCGCCTTCGCCCGCGACGATTGGATGGCGGAAAAGATCGCGACCTGGCAAACCCAGTCGAAATTCGCCCTCGGTATGGTGTTGCCTGCCGGCACCGAAGGGCGTTTGGCGCCGACGCTGCGGTCGTTGCAGGCGCAAGTGACCGGCGACTGGGAACTGCATGTCGTCATCGCGGGCGATCCGCCGCTCGGACTCGAAGGTGAAAGCAGGCTCATTCGCCACCCTGCGGCGGGTCGGCCGATCGCGACGCTGAATCGTGTCGTAGCGGAGAGCGGGGCCGATTGGGTCGGCCTGGTCGATGGCGGGGATCAACTCGCTGGGCATACCCTATTCGAGCTCAATTTGAGCGTCGAACGGCACCCTGAGTGGTTCGCCCTCTATACCGACGAGGATCGGATTAACTCCGCGGGCACGCATTCGGCGGCGCAATTCAAGCCCGACCTCAATCTCGATCTATTGCGCAGCATGCCCTATGTCGGGGGCCTGCTGGCGGTGCGCCGCGCCGTGTTCCAGGAGCTCGGCGGGTTCAGCACGCGCTGGGACGGGCTCGAAGAGTGCGATTTGGCGTTGCGCCTCGCAGAGCGCGGCGATATTGGCAGCTTCGGCCATGTCCCTGACGTGCTCTACCATCGCTTCACCCAGTCGGGCCGTTCGCTTCGGCCCGTCGCGGCTATCTGCGGCGACCTGCCGAAACTTGTTCAGGCGCATCTCGACCGGATCGGCGTCAAGGCAACTGCGGAGCCGGGGGCGCGGCCGCTCTTCTGTCGCGTGCGCTATGCCCATGACGGAGCGGAACCGCTGGTCTCCATCGTGATTCCGACCAAGAACCAATTGCCATTGCTGAAGCGCTGCGTCGAGACCGTCCTGCGCATCACCAAATACGAGAATTATGAGATCCTCATCGTCGACAATGGCAGCACCAGCCAGGACGCGATCGAATATCTCCGCGCGATCGAGGAGAAGGCGGCCGAAATCGGCAGCCGCCTGCGCGTTCTGCGACATCCTGGCCCGTTCAATTTCTCGGCGATGAACAATCACGCCGTGCGCGAAGCGCGCGGCGCATATATATGCCTGTTGAACAACGATGCCGCGCCGCTCGACGGCGATTGGCTGACCGAAATGATGCAGCATGCACGACGCCCAGAGGTTGGCGTCGTCGGCGCCAAACTGTTTTATCCCGATGGCCGCGTCCAACATGGCGGCGTGATCCTGGGGATCGGTTGGGGCAGCCCTGCGGATCATCCCTACAACGGCGTTCCCGGCAATTCGCTGGGATATTGGGGCCGTCTTCAGGTGCAGCAGGATTTTTCCGCGGTGACGGCCGCCTGCATGGTGACGCGCCGCTCCCTTTACGATGAATTGCGCGGCCTCGACGAGGAATCCTTCGCGGTCTGCTTCAACGATGTCGACTACTGCCTGCGCGCGCGCGAAAAGGGCTATCTCGTGGTGTGGACGCCCTATGCCAAGTTGCTGCACGAGACCAGCGCCAGCTTGCGCAGCAACGCCGTCGAGGACAAGGCACTCAAGGAAAAGGCCGACCGCTTCATCCGCGAAAAGGGCAACATGTATGAGCGCTGGATGCCCACGATCGCCTTTGATCCCGCCTACAATCGCAATCTGACTTCAACTCAGCTGGGTTTTGCCGTCGAGAATGAGGGCGCGCCGACCTGGAATCCCGATTTCCGGCCCCGCCCGCGGGTGCTGGTGCATCCGGCCGACCGAGAGGGCTGCGGCGAATACCGCATGATCGCACCGAGTCGCGCGTTGCTGCGCGCCGGTATCGCGCATACCTATGAGACGATGCGGTTGATGTCGCCGCCGGAGCTGGCGCGGATGGAGCCCGACACCATCGTCCTGCAGCGTCAACTCGAATTCAATCAGATCGAGGGCATTCGCGCGGTCAAGCAATTCAGCAAGACGTTTCGCGTGTTCGAGATCGACGACCTCATTACCAATCTGCCGCTCAAGAGCGCCTATCGGCCGGCGATCGCGGACGATATCGGCCAACGGTTGCAACAGGCTCTTGCGTTATGTAACCGGCTGGTCGTCAGTACCGAGCCCTTGGCGCGGCGCTACGGCAAGCTGTGCGACGAGGTGGTGGTGGTGCCGAATCGGCTCGAAGGCGCGCGTTGGCGCGGGGTGGAGGCCGGGCGCCGTTTCGGCGCCAAGCCGCGCGTCGGCTGGGCCGGCGCCGTCGGCCATGCCGGCGATCTGGCGCTGATGACCAGCGTACTCGAAGCCACGCATCAACAGGTCGATTGGGTGTTCTTTGGCATGTGTCCCACCGCGTTGACGCCCTATGTGGCCGAATTTCACGACTGGGTGCGGCTCGACGACTATCCGAAGAAGCTCGCCTCGCTTGATCTCGATCTCGCCATCGCGCCGCTGGAATTCAATCCGTTCAATGAGGCCAAGAGCAATCTGCGCCTGCTGGAATACGGGGTGCTGGGCTATCCGGTGATTTGCACGGACATATTTCCCTATCAATGCGATTTGCCGGTGACCCGCCTCAAGAACCGGCACCGCGACTGGATCAAGACCGTTCTCGACATGACGGCCGACCGGGACGCGTGCCGTCGCGAGGGTCAGAAGCTGCGCGAGGCGATCCTGGCCGACTGCGATGTTGGAAGACCATCTCGAGGAATGGCGCGCCGCCTGGCTACCGTAAATTTCGCCTGCCAGGTCCGATTTCTCGCATTTTCGGCAAATTCGCCGGATTTCCGATCAATTTCAGTACTTTAGGCGTCGAAAGCCGATGCCTCGCACCCGCAATTTTTTCGTTTTCGCAAACGATTTTTCACATTTGGCGCAACAAACTGCGAGAACGTCCGTCCTCCCAAGGTAAGCGGCTTTCTGCCGGCCCGGGGGACCCCAGCCGCAGCGGCCTGTAGGTCCATCTCAACGCGCGCGTCGCAGCCGGCATTGGCCACCGCGCAAGGAGGAACGTGATGTTAGCAGGCTCCATCAACACCAACGTCTCGGCGCTATTCGCGCTGAATTCGTTGTCCAACACCTCGAACAAGACGGGCACCCTCGAGCAAGAACTGTCCTCGGGTTTGTCCATTAACAGCCCCGCCGACAATCCGGCGGGCTTCATCTCGGCTCAGGGCTTCCAGACCCAAATCGGCGGCGTGACGCAAGCGACTTCGAATACCAACGAAGCGGTTTCGCTGGTGCAGACGGCCGACGGCGCGGTGCAGCAGCAGATCAACCTGCTTCAGCAGATTCGCACCATCGCGGACCAGGCCGCCAACGGCATCAATTCCGTCTCTGAACTGGCCTCGTTGCAACAGGTCGTGTCCCAATTGCAGACCCAGGTCACTACGATCGCCAACCAGACCCAGTTCAACAACCTCAATCTGCTCGACGGTTCCTTCCAGGGCGTGCAATTCCAGACTGGCCCGAACGCCGGCGAGACCATTCAGCTGTCCATCTCCAACACCGCGGCGACCAATATCGGCGCGTACCAGTCGACTGCATCGGCCGCGGGCGGTTCGGTCTACAAGAAGGGCGGCTCGGCTGCCGGCGGCGTCGCCGACAATACCGGCGCGTCCTATGCCATCACATCGGGCGGCGCCGGGGCATTCACCGCGCATGCGATCGGCGTCTCCGGTTCGGCGGGCGCGGGCAGCTTCACCGTCACGGCGGGCAGTGAATCGGCCGCCGACATCGCCGCTTCGGTCAACGCGACCCAGGCCACGACCAATGTCGGTGCGACGGCGAATACCAGTGTCGCTTTCACCGTCACGTCGGGTTCTTTCACGTTCAAGCTTGGCAACGGCACGGGCGCGGCGCAGACCAACGCAACGAATGTATCCGCAACCGTCACCAGCGTCACGCAGTCGGGACTGGCGCCACTGGTACAGGCGATCAACGCACAGACCAGTGCAACTGGCGTCGTTGCCACGGTCAATTCCGCGAACCAGCTCGTTCTGACACAGTCGGCCGGCAACAATATCTCGTTCGCCGCGTTTGCCGGCACCGGCACGCTGAAGGCCGGCGGCACTAGCACCGTGACATTAGGCGGTGCCGTTACTACCGCGACGGTTCAGGGTGTCGTCAACTTCCAGTCGACCCAGAGCTTCGCGCTCGACGCGGCCAATATCGCCGATATCGGCCTGACCTCCAACTCGGCACTGTCAACCGTGTCGGGCGTCAACGTCAGCACCACGGCCGGCGCCAACGCGGCGTTGAACGTGATCGACTTCGCCATCCAGTCGCTCGAGGATGTCGGCGGCGGATTGGGTGCCACGCAGCAACAGCTGCAAGCCACCGTGTCGAACCTGCAGACCACCCAGTCCAACCTCACGACCGCCCAAGGCGTGGTGCAGGACGCGAACATCCCGCAAGTCACCACACAGTTGACTCAAGAACAAATTCTACAACAAGCAGGTGTATCGGCTCTGGCCCAATCGGCCACGTTGCAGCAGAGCTTCCTCAAGCTGCTGCAGTAGCGGCGCAGAAGTAGTACTATAAGTATTCATCCCCGGGCATTCGCCCGGGGATGGGTACTTGTCCCGCGATAAGGGGTAGGGTCCGGGAATGGCCGGCGTCACGGGTATCACTAGCGGTGTCCTGTCGTCGAGCGAGATCACCTCGCTCATACAGCAGGCGAGCGCTGCGTACGAGGCCCCCATCACCGCCCTGCAAACGGCGGAAAAGCCGATCACGACTGAAATCTCGGCGCTGGGCAGCGTCAAAAACGCGCTGTCGAGCCTGCAATCCGCGCTGTCGTCGCTCGCCGACGTGCAATCGTTGTCTCAACGCTCAGTCTCGAGTTCCTCGGGCGCGGTACAAGCGACCGCTACGAACCAGGCGGCACTCGGTACCTACAGCCTCTCCAACATTCATCTGGCGACGGCCGAAACGCTGACCTCGTCGGGCTTCACCAGCACCAGCGGTTCGCTCGGTTCCGGATCCCTCACCTTCCAAGTCGGCAGCGCTTCCCCCGTCACCCTCAATATCGCCAGCGGCCAAGACAATCTCACCGACATCGCGACGGCGATCAATCAGGCCGATCTCGGCGTCAACGCGAACATCGTGTTCAACGGCTCGGATTACAGCCTGAGCCTCAGCGGCAACGCGACCGGCGCCGCCAACAGCTTCACCGTGAGCGGCAGCGGCGGCTTGTCGAGCCTGACCTATGATGGCAGCACCCAGGATTTGACCGAGGAAACGCAGGCGCGGAATGCCAGCTTCTCCTTCAACGGCATCGCCATCACCAGCGGCTCCAACACAATCACCGGCGCGATACAAGGCCTCACCCTGACCCTCGCCGCGAGCGGCTCGGCCACCGTCTCCGTTAACCAGAACGTTCAGCCGCTGGTGCAATCCGCCCAATCGGTGATGCAGGCGCTGAACAGCGCGCTGAGCACGATCACGCAATATTCCTCGTACAACCAAACTAGCGGCGCCGGCCCGCTTTTGGGCGATGTGGGGCTACAGATCGTTCGAACCGACCTCCTGAACGCGATCTCCAATCCGTACAGCAACCCGGGGGCGAACAGCGCCTTCACCTCGCTGGGCTCGGTGGGGTTCGGCATTACAAGCGGCGGCCAGGTCACGCTCGATACCGGCGCCTTGGAAAATGCGGCCCAATCCAACTACACGGCCGTGGCGGGCTTGCTCGGCGCGATCGGCACCGCGACCAACGCCAATGTCGGGGTGCAAGCCGTCGGCGGCGCGCAAGTCGGCACGTACGACATCAATGTTACGAGCAACAGCGGGGGATCGCTGGCCGGGACGGTCAACGGCCAGGCGGCAAGCGGCAGCAACGGCGTTCTTACCGTGACCGGCTCCGGACCCGCGCAAGGCATTTCGCTGTCCGTCGCCAGCGGCTTGACCGGCGATCTCGGCACGGTGTCGGTCTCGTCGGGACTATTCGGACAAATGTCGTCGATCTTGAACGGAGCCCTCGACCCCACCACCGGCAGCCTGACGAACGAGATCACCAATCTCAACGCCTCGGTCACCTCGATGAACCAGCAAATGGCCACGCTGGCTCAGGCAGCTCAGACCGAGACCCAGCAATTGACCGAACAGTTCTCCGCCGCCCAAGCGACAATTTCGCAACTGACGACGGTCAGCAACTTTCTGTCGACCTACTTTAATATGACATCTGGTGGAGCTTGATCATGGACGGGGCGCGACACAATTCCGACAGTTATGCCGCTTATCGCTCGGTGTCCGGCCTCGGGGCCAGCCCCGAGGAGTTCATGGCCATGGCACTCAACTCGTTGCGCGCGCTGCTCCGCCGCGCGGAGCACGCGATCCGAGCGGGCGAGACCGTCGAAAAAGCCGATGCCCTCAACGGCGCCGGAAAGTTGGTGGAGTTTCTGATCGGCCTGTCCGGCATCCAGCATGGCGAACTGAGCGACCGCTTGGCCTCGATCTATCAATTCGTCATGACCGCGATTCTCAAGGCGAACGCCCAGAACGATCTCGATGCGTTGGCCGACGGATGCTATGCCGTCGAACATGTTGCCACAATTTGGCGTAATATTTTCGCCGGTGTCGCGGAGCCGGCGGCCTGAAAGCTTTGCCGTGGGTGACCGAAACGAGTTTGGCTCGGGAGTAGAAGGCGAATGACGGACGCGATCAGAGGTGTCACGGGAACCGGCGAGGCGGCGGGCATTAATCCGTCCGCGGGGACCAAGACCGGGCAGACGACGGGCGGCACCGCGGCATCGGCCACGAGTCCCGCCGATTCGGCGGATGTCAGTCAAACCCAATCGTTGCTGGAGACGATCAACGCGACTGCCGCCGCGATTCCGACGGTCAATGCAAGCCAAGTCACGGCGATACGCCAGGCGATCGCCAACGGCACGTACAAGGTCGACCCTCAGGAAGTGGCGAAGCAGCTGTTGAACAGTGACCAAGTCCCGGTCGGCTCGACGTCGGGAAACGGGGAGTGAGATAGGCGCGATGCCGCGAGATCAAGCGAAAGCACGCGGCACGGCCTCGGATTGCGCGCGCCGCGAACTAGGCGCTCAGCCGCGTGATATCCAATTCGGTGCTGTTTTGTTCGTCGGAAATCAAAGAATCGGCAGCCACGCGCGCCTCGCGGCGGATCCATGCCTGGACGACATCGAGACGCTCGGCAGCTTGATGGATATCGTCGAGATCGGCGATATCATGGAAGGCACCGAGCAACTGGACCAAGCATTCCACGCGATTTCGAATGGTATCGACTGGCGCCGGCCTCTCGTCTTCCCCGAAACTGACGCAACGACGCTCCGGCCCGAATTTTCCGGCCATACCAACCCCCGATCAACCCCCGACTATCCAACCCCAATGATACAAGCATATGTCAATGATCACCGTCTGAAAACTACTAATATGGTCTCTGATGAAATTCTCCACAAAATATTCGGCTTTGAGCAGGTCGGGGAATAATTGGCCATGCCAGAACCAAAGGTCGTATCAAATCAAGCAAATACTCGTATAAAGAGTGAAATCGTGTTCCCAAACAATATTCGGAGCCTACGTCTGACCAAGGGCCTGACTCAGGAAGGACTTGGAAAACTACTAGATCCTCCCATGGTTGTATCGACGGTATCGAAAATCGAAAATGGCGAGCGAAGGCTATCGAATCTCCAAATTGCAAATTTCGCCCAGGTCTTGGGATGCCCTCCGGAAAACATTCCAGTCGTTACCGGCCGCGATCGGCCGGACGACGTCCGGCGCTGGCAGGATGCGCAGCAAGTCGCCATTCAGCAGAGCGTCGAAAGCGGCGCCGCGGCAATCGGCTATGTCTTGGCGCAGCTGCGGAAGAAGCATGGCAAGACGATGCAGCAAGTCGCCGATGCGATCGGCGTCACGATTTCGGTCTATCACCGTATCGAGATGGCCAGCCGCATGGTTCAAGAAGAAGAGATCAAGGCTTTGGCCGCGTTCTACGACATGCCCGAGGCCAAACTGATCAAGCTGTTCGAGCGGCGAACGGGCGAGAACCAGGAACAGCTCAAGAATGGTGTACCGCCGGAGGAGTTGCTGCCGCGCTTTCCGCGCTCGCTCCTGAAGGAAGATGCGAAATGGGGCCAATTGGGGGCGCTCGAGCGCTATGCCATGCGCCGCAGTCTTCGCGTCGTCCCGACCGGCCGGCGCAATCCACCGCTTCCAGTACGCGGAGAGACGCGGCTGAGCCAAGCTGACGGCGCCCGCGCCTTCATCATCGATCCCGACTCGAGCGTCGATCAGCTTCGCGTCGACGAATTGTTCCAAGCGCGCGACGACTGTTTCCTGGTTCGCAATTATTCGAACCGGCTCGGCTTTCTGATGCGCGCGGGCGCTCTCGCGTTCGTCGACCCCGCCGCGCCTGTCGGGGTCGGGGACATTGTCTTTTTCGTGCGGCGCGATCGCACCGCGGACGCGGCGGTGGTGATTGGTGACGGAATCGGACCCATGCGGCTCAAGATGTTCGCGCCCGAGGAAGAGTTCGCGATGGACGATCAGAACATCGCGGCCGTCTACCGCGTCGCGGGAGTGATCTTTCCCCGCTGAGTACGACAATCGGGGCAACCGATCCGAGGGCGTTTCTGTAGCTCGGGTGGATCGGGCAACCGTTTCCAATCGGATTTAACTGTTGCTCCCCATATTTGATGCAGGTCAAGGCTGCATCGTGTCATCCAGCGTTTCCTAGGCTCGATTTTTTTGGCGATCGACGAGTCCTTCTTCCGCTCGGTCCCGATGCCAAGAACCGGACGCAGATGGCAGACGTTGCACGCATCACTCGTTTCCTGGACGAGCATCACCCGAACACGCCTTGTGTGGTGATCGATCTCGACATCGTCCGACGCCAGTATCGGGCGCTCGCCGCGGCAATGCCGCGCACCACGATATATTACGCGGTCAAGGCCAATCCGTGCCGCGATGTCATCACCGTACTCGGACAACTCGGTGCCAATTTCGATCTGGCCAGCGCCGGCGAAATCGCGCGTTGTTGGGAGCTTGGTATCGGTGCGGCGCGTTGCTCGTTCGGCAATACGATTAAGCGTGAGACGGAGATCGCCGCCGCATGGCGCGGCGGGATCGATCTCTTTGCCTTCGATAGTGCCCCCGAGCTCGCCAAATTAGCGCGGGCGGCGCCCGGATCGCGGGTCTTTTGTCGTCTTGCCGTCGAGGGCAAGGGCGCGGAATGGCCGCTCAGCCGAAAATTCGGCTGCTCCGTCGAAAGCGCGGCCGCATTGCTGATCGAGGCTCGGTCTGTCGGGCTGCGTCCCTTCGGGGTGTCATTCCATGTCGGTTCGCAGCAGATGGACCCCACAGCCTGGGACCAGGCAATCGGGTCGGCGGCGCAAGTGTTCCGCGGCTGCGCTCGCGCCGGCCTCGAGTTGGAAATGCTGAATCTCGGCGGCGGTCTTCCAGCCCATTACCGGGAACCTGTCGCGCCGCTGGAAAACTATGTGACCGCCATTACCGGCGCGTTGGACCGGCATTTCGGACAGAGTGCGCCCCAGACTTATATCGAACCCGGCCGCTACATGGTGGGCGATGCGGGGGTTCTACGCGCCGAGATATTGCTGATCTCGAAGCGGTCCGGGCACGCGCATCGCTGGGTTTATATCGATGCAGGACGGTACAACGGACTGCCGGAAACGCTGCAGGATCGCATCCGCTATCGCATCCGCACGCGGCACGACCATGGCCCGAGTGCGCCGACGATCCTCGCCGGTCCGACCTGCGACGGCACCGACATTCTTTATCAGCATGCCGGGTTCGAATTGCCGCGCGATATCGAGATCGGCGAGCCTCTCGATTTTCTTTCCGCTGGCGCCTACACGGCAAGCTATGCGGCCGTGGAGTTCAACGGCTTCGCGCCGATCAAGACCCATTGCGTCTGAGGGGACGATGACGCGTAGGAAAATTGTGATTCTGGGTGCCGCGGGCCGGGATTTTCACAATTTCAACGTCGTTTATCGCGACGATCCAGCGGTGGATGTGGTTGCCTTCACCGCGACCCAGATCCCGGGTATTGCCGACCGACGCTTCCCGCCGGCACTGGGCGGTTCGCTTTATACGAACGGCATTCCGATCTGCGCCGAAAGCGAGCTGGAAACGCTGTGCCGCGAGCGCGCGGTCGACGAGATCGTGTTTGCTTATAGCGACGTGACGCATGAGCAGGTGATGCACCTGGCCTCGCGCGCCCTCGCGCTTGGCGCGGATTTTTCGCTGCTTGGCCCTAACCGCACCATGTTGCGATCGTCGCGCCCGGTGATCGCGGTAACGGCCGTGCGCACCGGCTGCGGCAAATCGGCGATCGCCCGTTGGCTCTCGCGCCGCTTAACGGATCGCGGTCACAAGGTCGCGGTACTGCGCCATCCCATGCCCTATGGCGATCTGACCAGGGAGCGTGTGCAACGTTTCGCCAGCCTCGCCGATCTCGACGCGGCGCAGTGTACGATAGAGGAACGGGAGGAGTATGAACCGCATATCGCGGCAGGAAATCTCGTCTTCGCCGGTGTCGACTACGGCGCGATCCTGCGCGCCGCCGAAGCTGAGGCGGATTTCATCGTGTGGGACGGCGGCAACAATGATTTTCCCTTTGTTCGCCCTGATCTTCATATCGCGGTTGCCGATGCCCTCCGGCCGCACCAGATAGCTACTCATCATCCCGGCGAAGCGGTGGCTCGCATGGCCGATATTCTCATCGTCAACAAAGTGAATAGCGCGCCCGCCGAGGATGTTCAGTCGGCCATCGAGGGATTGCGCGCGGTCAATCTCAGGGCGCCGATCGTCCGCGGCCTCTCTCCGGTCAGGCTCGATGACCCCGAGGCCGTGCGCGGCAAACGCGTGCTGGTCGTCGAGGATGGGCCGAGTGTCACTCACGGTGGCTTGTCCTATGGCGCGGGTTTCGTCGCCGCGACCGCGGCGGGCGCCGCCCAGATTGTCGATCCGCGCGATCACGCCGCACCGGAAATTGCCGCGGTCTATCGCGCCTATCCCCATATCGGGCCAATCCTGCCGGCGATGGGTTACGACGCGGCCCAAATCGCCGCGCTGGCGGAGACGATCGAGAGCAGTACGGCGGAAATCGTAGTGTCGGCTACCCCGGCCGATCTCGGCCGCCTTATTCATGTTGCTCAGCCGATCGTCCGCGCACGTTACGACTATGCGGAGACCGGCTCAGTTTGTTTGTCGAGCTTCGTCGATGCCTTCCTCGGCCGGACGGCGGCGCATTAGCCATGGCGCTGGCGGAAGCGAAACCCGCGGATGCATTGAGGGGCATGCCCGACGCCTTCGCGATCAAGGCGCTGTATGTCGGCGATCGCATCGACACACGGGGCCTCGAACAGGCTGAACCACTGGGATTAGCGCCGCTTGTTCTGCCGTCCGACGAGAGCGGTGTCGCCGTTCTATTTCGCTATGGGGTTGTCGTGCTGTTCAACATCGGCGCCGAGTCCGAGAAAGCGGTTCTCGAACGACTTGCGCCATATATCGCCAATCCCGTGGCTGTGCCGGAAAGCGATTTCGCGCGTTTGCAAGTCAAGCCGGAGGCGGAGGCGCAGACCGACATCGCGGGCACGATCTTCGTTCGCAGCGCGACGATCGAATGTTTCCAGACGGTAGCGGACGCCCTCGCCAAAAGCCTCATCCTTGCTCATTACGAGATGCGGATCGCGGGCATTTTCGATCGCATCGAACCGCTCGCCGCCAATCTGCGGGAAAAGGGCCGCATCGGCGCCCATGGCGGCGCCTTGATGCGCCAGATCGGCGACGTACTCCATATGCAGCATCGCATGGTCGGCCGCGTCGAGACCGGCGAAAAACCGGAGCTTCTCTGGGAGCATCCGGAACTCGACCGGCTCTATCTACGGCTGGCTGAGGAATACGAACTGCGCGAACGCAACCGCGCACTCGACCGCAAGCTTGAGGTTATTTCTCGCACGGCCGAGACCCTGCTGGGCCTGATCCAGAACCGCACCAGTCTGCGTGTCGA
The DNA here is from genome assembly GCA_963729845.1 of uncultured Alphaproteobacteria bacterium. Classification (GTDB taxonomy): domain Bacteria; phylum Pseudomonadota; class Alphaproteobacteria; order ATCC43930; family CGMCC-115725; genus JAATGI01. Next base: position 41,837 of record CAVSQC010000014.1, on the reverse strand, counting down.
ATGGTACATTCTGGCGCTAATCGTTGCCGAGCTTATTCTGTCGCTTTATCCGCTGCTCTTGCACTAAGGCGCGTATCTACTGGGGTTGACCGGAAATGCCTTATGCCAGCAACGAGGAACTACCGCAGACGGTGAGAGACCACCTGCCCGCTCATGCGCAGGACATTTTCCGCGCGGCCTTCAACAATGCGTGGTTGCGGTATGGCGAACAAAGCGCGCACCGCATCGCCTGGGCCGCTGTCAAACGCAGCTACGAACGGGTTGACGGTGAATGGGTGGCGAAAGCGCGATTCCATCAATTTTGAGGAAAGTAATAACATGACCGCGCCAATCGCACTGTTCACGCTCTCGGGTACGACCGACTATGCCGGACGCGTGGCGCACGCGCTTGCCGTGCCGCTGTCGCCGGTCGAGGAGCGCGATTTCGAGGATGGCGAGCATAAGTTGCGGCCGCTCGCGCCGGTCGAAGGCGTGGACGCATATCTTATTCATGCGCTTCACGGCGACGCGAAGCACAGCGTAAACGACAAACTGTGTCGGCTCCTGTTCCTGGCCGGTGCGCTAAAGGATCATGGTGCCGCGCGCGTGACGGCCGTCCTGCCCTATCTCTGCTACGCCCGGAAGGACCGGCGGACGCAGCCGCAGGATCCCGTAACGTCGCGTTATGTTGCGGCGATCGTAGAGGCCGTCGGGGCGGACCGTGTCATGGCGGTTCAGGTCCATAACGAAGCTGCCTTCGATAACAGTTTTCGTATTCCCGCCCGCCATATCGAGACGACCGACCTCTTCGCGGATCATTTCGCGGCGAGGGCGCTGCGGGAAACGGTAGTGATTTCACCCGATTCCGGCGGCACCAAGCGAGCCGAGCGTTTCCGGCGCGCGCTTGAACGCAGGACCGGCCGCTCGATCGAGAATGGCTTCATCGAGAAATATCGCAGCGGCGGCGTGGTCAGCGGCGGCGCCCTTATCGGCGATGTTCGCGACCGCAGTGCGATCATCCTCGATGATCTCATCGCGACAGGCAACACCATCCTGCGCGCCGCGTCGGCCTGCCACGCAGCTGGCGCCACGCATATTTATGCCGCAGCCACGCACGGCCTTTTTTCTCAAGAGGCAAAGCCGCTGTTCGCCAGCGAGCTGCTCGACGAGATCGTCGTTACCGATTCCGTGCCGCTCGCCGGTGCCTACGCCCAGGCCCAGCCGAGGAATCTTATCGTGCTCTCCTCCGCCGAGTTGGTTGCCTCCGCGATCGGACAGGCCCATGGCGCGAGCTGAGTCGATGTTCTTCGCCGACCGCAGTGACGCCGGCCAGCGGCTGGCGGCACAGTTGATCCCCTACAAGGATTCGCATCCGGTCGTCCTGGCCTTGCCGCGAGGCGGTGTGCCCGTGGGGTATGAAATCGCGCGGCGGCTCCATGCCCCGCTCGATATCGTGCTGGTGCGCAAGATCGGCGCGCCGATCTCGCCGGAACTCGCGATCGGCGCGATCGTCGAAGGGAAACCGGTCGAGCGTTTCATCAATCGCGAGATCGTCGCCGATCTGGGGGTTTCCGAGTCCTATATCGAAGAGGAGATCGCTCGGCAAACGCTCGAGATGGAACGCCGAAGGAAGCGCTATTTTCAGGGACGCTCGCGCCTCGAGGTGCGCAACCGTACCGCAATTGTCGTCGATGACGGAATCGCGACCGGCGCGACCATGCACGCGGCGCTGCGCGCCGTGCGGCGCCGCGAACCGTCACGATTGGTCTTGGCGGTGCCGGTCGCTCCGGCCAGCGCGATCGCGTCGCTCCGGAGCGAGGTGGACGATATCGTCTGCCTCTCTACGCCCGAGGATTTCGGCGCGATCGGCTTCTTCTACCGCGATTTTCATCAGCTCGATGACGACGTCGTGATTGTGCTGCTAGCCGCGGCGGCGAAGGAGTTGGGCGACTCAGATCGGAGCGCCCCCGGTTAGGCGCAGCGCCGCCGCTACGGCATGCGGAAGATCATCAGTCCCGATGGCCGGCCAATCGCTGGCGCCCCGATCCTGCGTCTCCGTCAGCATGCCGCGCGCATCGCCAAGCCAAAGTCCGGTGAACGGAACCCCAACAGCATCGGCGAGGGCATGAACGGCGCCGCGGTGATGCGGGTAGAAGAAGCTCGCATCAACCACGACGCTGTGTCCGGCATCCAGAATCGTTCCCGCCTCTTTCGCCAGCGTTTCGTAGGTCCGATCGCCTGTTTCGGCACGATAGGCTTCCGCCGTCAGCCGCAGGTTGGGAGCGATTCCGGCAATCTTGCGTCGCGCCAGATCGCTCCTGAGGATTCGCGCGCCCGGGATCGGCGGCAATTCCGTGGCGATTTGCCCGACGGCAAAACTCTTGTGGCTGCCACCCAGGCCGCCAAGCGCGACCAGCCGCGGTTCGGGCCGTTGCAGTAACGCCAGTGCCAATCCAAGCATGGATTTGGCACTCGCCGCGAATGTCGCGACCTCGGCGTGCTTGCTGCGCCGCTGCGCCGAGCCAGCCAAGCCATAGGCGCGGGTTGCCGCCCGGATCGAGAGCATCAACGGGAAGACCTCGAGATCATCCGAGTCCATGATCGCGTCGAGATAACGATTGAAGACCGTGTTCGCGAGCAGCGTCTCGTTGCGATGATGAAGATCGGTTAGGAGCGACGCCAAATCGTAGAGCATGTCGATGCAGCTCAAGGCGTCGCTGAATTCGATGCCGTCAAATAAGGTCGGACGTCCGTCGAGGAGGCAGATATTGGCAAGCCGCAGGTCGCCGTGGAACTCGACGCACCATCCCCTGGCTCCGACGCCGGTTCAAGAGGTCGGTCAGTGGCTCGAGCGCGGCGAGGGATTGGGCGTGCAGCCGCTCAATCCCGGTTTCTCCGAGGATTGCGGCCGTGCTTAGGAGATCGCGGTGATTCTGCTCGATCCCTTGATGCAAGCCCGCGGCGCCGCCCGACCAGGCGGTGATCTCGGCATGCTGGTGAAAACCGGCGATCTCCACGGCGAGGTCGGTTATCGTCGCCGCCGACAATTGTCCTGCTTCGGCCAGATGATCGAATAGATCGGCCTGATCGAAGCGCCGCATCGCGACCAGCCAGTCGACAATCTCGCCCTCGCCATCGAGACCCAGTGTGCCGTCAACGCGGCGGCGGATCGTATGATTGCCGAGATAAAGCTCCGGCGCGGTACGGCGATTCAGGTCCAACTCGGCTTGGCAAGCGGCGGCGCGTTGCGCAAGCGTGCGGTAATCGACGGATGAAAACGCAACCGGCCGCTTCAGTTTATAGGCTTGGTTGCCGACGAGATAGATAACGGAGCAATGAGTTTCGATGCGCGACACCGCGGCACCCGGCAAGCCGTAGGTCTCGCCGCGCAACAGAAGTTCCGCCACCGCGTCATATTCCTCGCTCGCGCTCACGGATCGCAGTCAGCCTTTGAGACGGATCACTGGCTCGACCCGGCGCGACCTTGCGCGCCAGACCGACGTCATTCGCGGCATTGACGGTGTCATCCGGAGCAGCCTTTCAGCCGACGGAATCGGGCGATAGGCAACGAATATTGCGCTCCGCGAAGATTTGCCGGGTTTCGGCGATCGTTTCGCCACCGATGCCACGACAGGCATCCTCGATCACCGCGATGGCAAGGCCATGCTGCTGGGCATCCTCCGCCGAGTAGCGCACGCAGTAGTCGAATGCCAACCCAGCGGCGAAGATGCGGTTTAGCCCGCGCTCGCGCAGATAGCCGCAAAGGCCGGTCGGTGTCCGGCGATCGTTCTCGTAAAATGCTGAATACGAATTCGATCTCCCGTCGGTAGCCTTTGCGGATTATGAGCTGGGCGTGCGGGACATCGAGGTTGTCATGAAAAGCGGCACCATCGGAACCTTGAATGCAGTGATCGGGCCACAGTACTTGTTCGCCATAAGGCACGATGATCACATCGAAGGGCTTATGCCCCGGATGGCTCGACGCAAAGGAAAGATGTCCCGAGGGATGCCAGTCCTGGGTCAGGATCACATGCACAAACCGGCCGGCAAGACGATTGATGATGGGAACCACTGCTTCCCCCTGCGGCACGGCGAGTGCGCCGCCGGAGCAGAAATCGTTTTGAACATCGACGACGAGCAAGGCGTCGTCTGCGCCGGGATGGATCGTTCCCTCGGTCATTTCACTCTCCGATGCGCGATGGCGTGGTCGACTTCTTCCGCCAATCGAACCACGTCTTCCGCGATCCGCACGGGATGGGCGCGTGCGGGGGTCAAACTCTGGAGCCCACGTGGCAACGCGGCCAAGTTGCGCCTGGCGACCGCACGAATTTGATCGAGTGGTGTCGGCGCGAGCGTGCGCTGGCCGCCTTTCATGACGAGCGCCAGCAATGGCTCGCCCACCGGTTCGCCATCCTCGAGCGATATGACATCGCCCTCCATCCGGCCATCCACATTGCTTCGGCGCCACACTTGCTTGCGTCCCGGCCACGTCGTCTTTCCGGCCGAAAGCTTGCGCCGTGCCACTCCGGCATATTCCTGAAGCTTGTAGGCGCAATCGAGCGCAGGAACATCGCTGGACGTGGTCAGACTAGTGCCGATGCCGAATCCGTCGATCGGCGCGTCATCGCCCAGCAGCGCGGCGATCCGATCTTCATCGAGGCCGCCGCTGGCAAAAATCGTGATGTCTCGAAGGCCGCCTTCATCGAGAATCCGGCGTACGCTTTTTGCCAGCGCGCCAAGATCGCCGCTATCGAGTCGCACGGCCCGAATCGGAATGCCCGCCTCTGTCAGGCGCGGCGCCAGCGCGACCACCTTCCGCGCCGCCACCTCGGTGTCGTAGGTGTCGATCAAAAGGGTCAGACCTTCGGGCCGTGAGCGCGCAAAATTCTCGAACGCGCGGCTTTCATCATCGTGCACCTCAATGAAGGAATGCGCCATGGTGCCGTAGATCGGTATACCGAACTCGGCCTTGGCCAGCATGGTGGCGGTGCCGGCAAAGCCGGCGATATAGCTGGCCCGCGCCGCCATTAGCCCGGCCTCCGCGCCATGTGCGCGGCGCAGACCGAAATCGACCAACAGCTTCCCTGGCGCGGCCAGCACCATCCGCGCCGCTTTCGAAGCGATCACGGTTTGAAAGTGTAGGATGTTGATCAGCCGCGTCTCGACCAGTTGCGCCACCGGCAAAGGCGCGGTCACGCGCAGGATCGGCTCATGAGCGAAGAACACGGTGCCTTCGGGCATGGCATGCACGTCACCCTCGAAGCGCAGCGCGGCGAGGTAGTCGAGCAAGTCGCGGCCGAATTGGCCCGTCTTCTGTAGCCATGCCAATTCCGTTTCGCCGAAATGCAATTGTTCGAGGAAATCGAGCGCCATTTCCAGGCCGGCGGCGACGAGGAAATTCCGCCGCGACGGAAGATCGCGGAAAAACAGCTCGAAGACCGCGGTCTTCGTCTCGCCATGATCCAGATAAGCCTGAATCATGTTGAGCTGATAGAGATCGGTCAGAAGCGGGCTCGTGGCGGGGTTCATGATTGCGCCGCGAACTTAACACAACGCTGCCGCCGTTCAGGCGGCTTCCTCAGCTGGCGTGAATTCAGCTTTCGATCCAAGTTATTTGGGGCGTACGGCGCCCCGGCCGCTTCGGCCATTGCTGGGGATAACCGACGATAATCGGCGCGAGGGGGATGTGGTCCGCGGGTATTGTGAGTTCGGCTTTCGCCTGCGGCGTCGCAAGCCACGCTTCCGCGAACCCGATCCAGCAAGTGCCGAGACCGATATCGCGGGCGGCGAGCATTAAATTCTCTGCCGCGAGGCAGACGCTTTGCGCCGCCATCGTATCGGGCTCGGTGGCGCAGATGACGATCAGAATCGGTGCGTCATAAAAAATGTTGTAATCGGATGAGGCCAGGCGGTCGCGAAATGCCGCCAAATGATCGATGCTTCCGCTCCGGTTCATCAGCAACTCGGCTTTCGCCGCGTCTGAGCAGCGTTTGAGGATCGTACGATTGCTTATAACGACGAACGACCAAGCCTGGCGGTCAACGGCCGTCGGCGCTTCCGCCGCAGCCTCTATCAAGAGACGGACCGTTCCCTCGTCAATCATCTCGGCGGTGTAGTCGCGAACCGCGCGCCGATTCCGGATTGCCGCCATCAATTCCATTGCAATCCCCTGATTTCCCGAACCACGGCGATGCGGGCATGAGGCGACCCGCGTCGACAGGATTTACAAATGATCGATTTCATAATCCGCGCAGGAAAAGCCCAGCGTCTCGAGGCCCTCTGCGAGATAGTCCGCCAACAGCGGAATGCCCGTCAGGTAAGCCGCCGAATGGCGCTTGTGCCGCTCGCGTGCAAGGGCGCGCGCTTCGGCCCATCCCTCCTTGCCGAAATCGCCGCGTCCCAACCAAGTCAGAGCGATCAGGTCGACAACCTCATCGTCGTTCAAATCGTCAATTGCTGATTTCAATTCAGCGTAGGTGGGGTCGTCGGCATAATCTTCGAGAATTTCCCGTTCGCCGTCATCGGTGGCATTTGACCCGGGATCCGGTTCCACGGGATCGACTTTGACATCGAACTCCCGTGCCTTGACAACAATATAACAGACCTTTTCCGGACTTATGTTCAGTTCCGGCGTTGCCGTGTTTATGTCTTCGGCCATGTTGCCTGCCTCCTTGGGGTAAAAATCGTTGGCATTCAATCATCGAGGCCTTGGTCGGGCTTTGATACAGGTCAACTCACAGCAAATCGTTTCGAGCTTCGCTGCTCGTTAACGAGCTTCTGTAGAACGCTGTGGTTGAAAATTCCGATTGAGCTAGGGCTGGGACCCATAAACAGGATTCCCATCGTGTGCGAATTGTGATTCACGATCTCCGAAGGGAGATCGCTGATGGATCGAGATTATTTCTGGCTCAACGACGAGCAGTTCGAACGGCTTGGGCCGCATCTTCCGACTGACACGCGGGGCAAGCCGCGGGTTGATGATCGCCGCGTGATCAGCGGGATCGTGCATGTCCTGATGTCCGGCTGTCGATGGAAGGATGCGCCATCCGTCTATGGTCCGCGCAAGACACTCTATAACCGGTTCGTGCGCTGGGCGGCCAAGGGCGTGTGGTCGAACATGTTCTACGCGTTGGCAACGGCAGGCGGCCCACCGGCCGAGGTGTTGATCAACTCTTCCGCCGTGAAGGCTCATCGCTGCGCGTCGGGTGGAAAAGGGGGGAGCAGAACCAAGCGATCGGCCGGTCGCGCGGCGGGCGGACGACAAAAATCCACGCTCTGACTGATCGCTTCTGCCGCCCCATCGCGTTCTTGCTGACGGGCGGCCAAGTGGCTGACTGCGTGGCTGCCGACGCGCTGCTCGACCAGATGTCCGCGACCGATCTCGTCCATGGCGACAAGGGTTATGATACCGATGCCGTACGTCGGAAGATCGAGGCCAAGGGAGCGGCGCCGAACATCCCGCCGAAATCCAACCGCGTCTGGAAAAGCTGCTTCTCCCCATACCTTTATCGCCATCGCAACGCTATCGAGCGCATGTTCGGTCGCCTCAAGGACTTCCGCCGCATCGCAACCCGATACGACCGTCTCGCCAAAAACTTCCATGCAGCCGTCTGCATCGCAGCCGCTATCTGCTACTGGTTATGAGTCCTCGCCCTAAGGCTCTTCAGTTTCTCGCCTCATCAGCCGAATACCCATTGATTCGCGCGCACAAGGGAATGCCGGTTGTCCGAGGAATGACGGAGACCCGAAAACTTGGTCGTCGCCGCCGCAATGCTCAATTATTGCGAGGTACACCGAGGATCATCTAGTCGAAATCGCGCTCACAAACGGTCGGCGCATGTGGGACGTTCATCCTGGCTGAACATTTCTGGCGTCCGCGTTGTGACAAGTTTTGTGCACCGGTGAATAATGATTGTGTAGTCAAACACATGCCTCATCCTCCTCCGATTATCGTCGTTGAACGGGGAGATGCCTGTGGAGGACGGGACATTTTCGCCGCTGCTGGGAGCATACTTGAAGCCCCAGCCGGGTGTGCATATGGCGGATGGCTTAGTCGTTGCGCCGATCGATTTCCGAAATCGATATACCCGAGCCAACGCGGAATATTACGATCGTCGCGCCTGGGCCGAGGGTTATTTCCAAGCCTGTCATCGCGACGACGCCTTCAAGGAAAGATGGCAGCACGCGGTCGGAAGTCTTGACGGCAAAATCGTCGCCGACATCGGTTGCGGCCCGGGAAACGTGTTTGCGACGCTCGGCGGCACGCCGAAAGTACTCATTGGCATCGATGTCAGTCGCGTCAGCCTCGAGATGGAAAAAAGAAACGGTTACACGCCACTTCAGGCGGATGCGCACAATCTGCCGTTGATTTCCGGCTTCGTCTATTTGGTCGTGATCAACGCGACATTGCATCATTGCGATGACATGGCAAGGGTTCTGAGCGAGGCGGCACGCCTGTCCGCCCCGGAGACACGCTCGTCAGCGACCATGATCCGCAATTGAGTGCGTGGAACTGGCGCGGCCTGAGGAAGTTGCTCTAAAACATACGCATGCCGCTCTATCGGCTGTTCCTGCACCGCTCTTACGAAGAGCAGACTTATCGAATGGAATCGGAGACGCATCATCGGCCGGGTCACGGCGTAACGCCGGAACTTTATATGTCGGTTCTGGAACCGCTCGGTTTCGATGTCCGAGTCTATCCGCACAACGCCAATGTCGGTCGGGAAGTCTTCGATCGGACGATGGGTCGGGCCGGCCTTAAGTACCGTATCGGACAGCGCCTGTCGGGGATTGATCCGAATTCAGCGCAGGGCGCACTCTCGCTGATGTGCGTCGCGGTCCGGACCCGCCTCTCAGAGACCGCCGGAGATGCGACGTGTGAACGATTTCGTACTTTCAGACGACGGCGAACTTGACCGAAGCGCAGTGACACGCAACGATAGTGTCTTGCCGACCCCGACGTCGCAATGATGTTTTAGCTGGGTTTCGGTCCCGGCGATGTTTGTCAACGCCAACCGCATTCCTTTGTGCAGGGGGTTAGGGATGCGCATGTGTTGGCACCGGCTCCATCATTGCCGGGACCGAAATTCCTTCATGTTGCTTTTCATACCAACGGTAGACGGCGGTCAGGCCGCTCTCCAATGAGATTCGGGGAGTCCAGCCGAGGTGACGCAGACGAGAGACGTCCAGGAGCTTGCGGGGTACGCCGTCCGGTTTCGTTATGTCGAAGCGAATTTCGCCGCGGAAGCCGACGACGCGGCAAACGAGCCACGCCAGATCCGCGATCGAGATTTCGTTGCCCGTTCCGAGATTGATTATTTCCTCGTCTGAATAATTTTTCAGCACGAAGACGATCCCGTCGGCGGCGTCGTCGACATGCAGAAATTCCCGCTTCGGCTGCCCGGTACCCCAGACGTCGATTGCAGACGCGCCGTCCGTCTTTGCACGGTGGGTTTTCGCCATCAGGGCCGGAATCACGTGGCTACTTTTCAGATCGAAATTATCCCCCGGTCCGTACAGGTTGGTCGGCATGACTGAGACAAAGTCGCTGCCATACTGGCGCCGATAAGCCTGGCACTGCTTGATGCCGGCGATTTTCGCGACCGCGTACCATTGATTGGTCGGTTCGAGCGGCCCAGCGAGCAGCGCGTCCTCGGGGATGGGTTGGGGCGCGAGACGCGGATAAATGCACGAGGAGCCCAGAAAGACCAATTTAGCGACGTCGAACTTGCGGGCTGCTTCGATGACGTTCGCTTGAATCATCAAATTGTCGTAGATGAAATGTGCCGGCCGGGTATCGTTGGCGTAGATGCCGCCAACCCTTGCCGCCGCGAGGATCACCGCGTCGGGACGCTCCTCGCTCATCCACGAATCCACTTGCACTTGAGACCGCAGGTCGCAGACGGAGCGATCAACCGTCAGAATTTCGCAATCTTCCCGCGCCAGCCGGCGCACCAACGCCGACCCGACAAGTCCGCGATGTCCCGCGACCCAAATTCGCTTACCCGACAGCGCGAATGAACTGGTCTTCCGGGACATCGCCTACTCCTTTTTCATGCGGTGCGTTTCGATCGGCCTCAACCATCTCCACGATCAGTTCTTCAAAGGTCGTCTTGTGATGCCAGCCGAGCCTGGTTCTGGCTTTTGTGGGGTCGCCGAGCAACAAATCGACTTCGGTCGGTCGGTAGTAGCGCGGATCGATCGCAACCAGCGTCTTGCCTGTCCGGGCACAAATGCCTCGCTCGTCGACGCCATATCCTTTCCACAGAAGGGTGCGGTCGATACAGCGAAACGCCAGTTCGACGAACTCGCGAACTGAATGAGTTTCGCCGGTGGCAAGCACATAGTCGCCGGGCTCGGGCTGCTGCAGCATCAGCCACATGCCTTCCGCGTAGTCTTTGGCGTGGCCCCAATCCCGTTTGGCATCGATATTTCCCAAATAAAGCGGATCGGTGTTGCCCCGGGCCATCGCGCCAACCGCGCGCGTAATCTTTCGGGTGACGAACGTTTCGCCGCGCATTGGCGATTCGTGATTGAACAGAATGCCGTTCGATGCGTGCATGCCGTAGGCTTCGCGATAATTCACTGTGATCCAGTAGGCGTAGAGCTTTGCCACTCCATAGGGGCTGCGCGGATAAAATGGCGTGGTTTCGCTTTGTGGAGTCTCGGCCACTTTGCCGTACAGTTCCGAACTTGAGGCCTGATAGAAGCGGACATCGTCCTGCATCCTCAAAATCCGGATTCCCTCCAGGAGGCGCAGCACACCGACCGCATCCGTATTGGCGGTATATTCCGGCGTTTCGAAACTGACTTGGACATGGCTCTGGGCCGCAAGATTGTAGACTTCGGTGGGCCGGATCTCGCTGAGAAGGCGGATCGTCGCGGTGGAATCCGTCATGTCGCCATAGTGCAAAACCAGAGTGGCGCCTGGTTTATGCGGATCGCGATAGAGCGCGTCGATGCGTCCCGTGTTGATCGTGGACGCGCGCCGTTTTATGCCGTGAACCATGTAACCGCGCTTCAGCAGGGAGCGCGCAAGATACGCGCCGTCCTGGCCGGTGATGCCGGTTATCAAAGCCACTTTGTTCGTCATCCGGTCCTCGTGCACGTTGCCGCGCCTATGAAGCTGGACCGACTAAAGGGAGCATCGGAGCCGCAAGCCAGTGACTATCCGGTGACTCCGCGCCGCTGCTCACCGCAGCGACTTTCCGCTCAACGCTTCCCAATTCAATGCACGCAGAAAAGACACGGGTTGCAGCCTCTGTTGGATGCTAGTTCTTGGCAATTGAACCAGTCGTCGATGGTTCAAAAAGGCTTGCGCGACGGACGATGGATTAGATATTTGATCGGGAGGATCGCGGAAAAAATGTCTCGGAAATACGCTGGTGGTCCGCTACGTCGAACCTCCTCCGCTTCGCGCGGAGCCGCCCGGCACGAGCCCGCTTTTGTGCCATTGATTTCGGAGGACAGCGCCGAGGATATCGACCATGTCGATCTGACGCGCATCGTGTGGCAAAGAAAGTGGCTTATTCTAGCTGTCACTCTCGTACTGACGAGCGCCGCAGGCGCGTTCGTTTTTTCCTTGCCTCGTCACTATCTTGCACAGGCGCTCGTCGTCATCGACAACCGAGACGGTATGGCATCGTACGTGACAAGCAATGGCGCCACGGTACCAACTACCAAGCCCGATCCTGAAACCGTCCAGACCGAAATCGAGATGTTGCAGTCGCCCGCGCTGGCGGCCCAGGTCGTGAGAGATCTTCATCTGCAGGAACGGCCCGAGTTCAATCCGTTTCTTGCCGCCGACGCCAACACCGACACCGCCCGAAGCGGCGGGACGGACATTCTCGGTTGGATAAAGAGTGTCGCGGCTTCGATCCTTCCGTCGTCGTCGGAGACGACGGAAATTCAAGGTGCGACCGCCGGAATACAACTCAACAAGACCATCGACAATTTCCTCGCTCAGCTACACGTCGCGACCAGGGGTCAGTCGCGCGTGGTCACGGTCGAATTCGGCTCTCGCGACCCGCACGTGGCGGCGAGCGCGGTAAATTCTCTTCTCGATCACTACATCGGCAATCAAATCGCCGCCCGCTACCAGTCGGCCGACGACACGATGCAGTGGCTCGACAAGAGGACGGCTGAATTGAGGACCAGGGCCGAAGCGGCTGAAAAGACCGTCGAGAATTTCCGCTCCTCCCAGCAGCTATATTCCGGCCCGGGCGGAGCCCCTTTGGTCACCGGTCAACTGGCCGACCTGACGACAGAACTCGCCCGCGCACAGGCGGTCACGGCGAGCTTGGAAGGTCGCGGACGAACGGGTGGGGATCCCCGCGCCGGCGTTGGGACAGGGAGTTCGCCACTCCTCGTGACGCTCGAGACTCAAGAGGCCGATATCGAGCGGCAATTGGCGGCCAATTCGGCCGATCTCGGCGATCGCAATCCGACCATCTTGGGATTGCGAGCGTCGCTGCGCGAAGTGAAAGGAAAAATTGCCGGCGAGCGAGTTAAGCTCGCGGGATCGGCCGTGGGCTCGCGCGAAAGTCGGCTTCGAGCCGCGCGTGCCACCGAGCAGGCACTCAAGGATCGTCTGGCGAAGTTAAAGCAAGATGCAGGCAGAACGGGCGCTGCCGGCGTGACGCTTCACGCCCTTGAGCGGGAAGCCGCGGCAAACCGGATCGTCCTCGAGAATTTTCTCGCGCGTTCCATCGAAATGGCCCACGCGGGAAGCGCCACCGCGCAGCACCTCGACGCGCAAATTGTCGCACGCGCGAATGTTCCGACCAATCCCGACAAACCCAAGGGGACCATGCTGACGATCATCGCCGCGGCATGTTCCCTGGTCTTCGGGATCGCGCTTGCCATATTTTTGGAAAAGCGGCGCCGGGGCTATCGAAGCCTTGAAGAAATCGAAGCGACAACCCAAGTCGTCGGCATTGGCTTAGTGCCTTTTGTGGGGGCCGCGCGCACGTCGCCCCTGACCGTGGCGCGCAACGCGGGCTCGTCCTATTACGCTGCGATCCGATCCATCTGGACGACGCTGTCGCTGATCCTCAAGAAAAAATCGAAAGTCATCATGGTCACGTCGGCATTGCCTCAGGAAGGTAAGACCACATTGGCGCTCAGCATGGCGGCCATGGCCGGCCATGGCGGGCGCCGAACGGTTCTGGTCGATGTTGATTTCTGGCGCGGTGCCGCCAGCGCGGCATTGGGACTGGGCTGCGGCAATTCGGGTTTCGCGGAATTGCTCGACGGAAAAATCCCTCTTGAGGATGTGATCGTGTCGGACATTGGCGCCGGGATCGACATCATTCGGCCCGGTACGCTGCCGCGCGGCTACGACTTGACGATGAAAGACAAACTCGTTCGCCTCATGCAGCAGCTGGCGACGCGGTACGAATACATCATCATCGATGCTCCGCCGGTGCTCGCCATCTCCGAGATGCTTTTCCTCGCGGCGTTTGCTGACGTAACGATTCTTGCGGTGCGCTGGAATAGCACCCCGCGCGGGGCGGCAAACCTGGCGCTGCGTAAGCTGCGCGAGGCGGGATCGCCGGTACAAGGAATTGTTCTAACGATGGTCGACGAGCGGCAGCATGCGCGGTCCGGCCGAGCGGAATCCGCCTATTTCAGTAAAGACATCATGGACTACTACGCGCACAGCACAAGTCGTCCCTATCCGCCCCTCGCCATTCGCGGGCGGATGCCGGAAGCGAACAACATAAAGCGGCAAGGTACCGGGGGGGCCGGCATCCGAGCGGTCGCGCGCTATTTGGGCCATCAGACCCTAACCGAAACGAGAATTCAGTCTTGCGACCATCCGAGATGGGCTTTGTTGATAATCGACGTCCAGGAGGATCTAATCTTGCGATCCGGTCGGAGCGGTCTCGATGACACCATGCTTCCGAAATTCCTCGACACCATAAACCGCGTGTCGGAAGCGGCCCGAAGCCGTGGGGCGCTTGTCGTCTACACGCGACAGGAGTGCAACACGCTTGGCGGAAAATTGGCGTCGCGACTATTTTTCCACCGCGCCGGCGCCCAAGCCCCCGACAATCGCATCCATCCGGAAATCAATCTGTTATCCGATTATCAATTCTCGAAGTCGAAATGGAATGCGTTTTCCAGCGCTGCATTCGACGATTTTTTGCGTACGAACAAGGTGGACAACCTCTGCCTGTTGGGGTTGGACGGCGTCGGATCAATTGCCGATACGGCACGGTCGGCAATTGAACGTGGCTATCGGGTAACGTTCATCAGCGATTGCATCGCCACACCCTTCAAACAAAAGTGGGAACAGCTGCTGGCCGATTTTGAGGATGATCACGCATTCTCCGTCACAAGCCGGCAATTTCTCGATCGGTTGGATGCTCGTCATCCAGCGGAGTCAGCAGAAGCAAACGACGGGATTTCGGTCGTTGCCCCCGACGACCGGCGATTTGGCCGTTTCAGTCGCGATGAAGTCGAAACGCGATCTTGAACGGCATAATTTGTGCAAGACAGAAATTAGGCGCAGTCCAGTTGTGTGGAAAAAAAAATTGCATGCGATTAATTTTCGATTGATTATACCCCCTTTCCTTCAATAACCCACAAATGCTTGCTGAAGTTCCGCCGTTAATAAATAAAGCTCGGTCAAATATGAAAAGTGCTGTTACGTTGAGCGGTCCGCAGTTTCCGCAACTATTTGCCAGGACCATTTATTTGTGATCAACGAGAATTGGGGGTCATCGATGAGTTATCCAGAGCGGTTTAGGGAAACACTATTGAATTTTGTGTTTCGGACCCCGTAGCTGGGCCGGTCGGCCGACATCAAAAAGCTGACGGTAAGACCCATGGCCTTCGGTACTTGGTTTAAAAGCCGCGAGCGCAGCAATTCCCTGCCTGATCTCGGTTCGCGCGGGCGAAAGACACGAAATGCAGCAATTAATTACGGCATCGCGGTTCTCGCCGTAACCGCTGCGGCTATAATTACGTCGTTGTTGGATAAGCATTTTGGCATTCGTGACGCCTTCATCCTAGCCATAGCCGCGATGTTGGCGGCCCATTTCGGCGGCTTAGGACCAGGCATCCTGGGAACCCTCCTTGCGGTATTATATGTCGACTATTTCTTACAGCAGCCATACGGAAATTTGGAGGTCGCTTCCGTCACCGATTTTATCTTGCTGGCTACATTCCTGGCCTTTGGGTTAACGACTAACTTTATATTGAGTGCTGCTCGGCGGGGATGGCGCCGCAGCAGGGAGCTGTCCGGCATGCTGGCTGAAGAGTTGGCGCGCGCTCACGCAGATCGTATCGATCTCCTTCGCCAAACCATCGAATCACAAGAGATGGAACGTCGCCGGATTGCGCGCGAATTGCACGATAGCGTCGGACAGTACCTCGTATTGCTGCGCTTCGGGATTAAGTCGCTCGAAAATCGCCTTCGCGGGGATCCATGGTCGCTTGAGCAGCTGGCGGAAATGAAACAGCGCACCATCGACGTTGGCGAGGAAGTTCGGCGCCTCGCTTGGGAACTTCGGCCCGCAGCCCTCGACGATCTCGGTCTGGAGCGTGCGGTCGCCCAATTTCTCGATGAGTGGAGTTCTCGTTATGGCGTGAGCGTCGAATTTCATTTTGGCCTTGGTGCCGAACGCCCGCTGCCGGAGATCGAGACGACATTATATCGCGTGCTTCAGGAGGCGATGACCAACGTCGCGAAACACGCCCATGCCGATCATGTCGGCGTATTGATTGAAAAAGTGGACAATCAGATACGGATGGTGATCGAGGATAGCGGGCGCGGATTTAGCCCCGCGGACGTGGGAAAAGGCGCTGCGTCAAGGACGCGGTTCGGCCTCCTTGGAATGACAGAGCGCGTAACGCTTGCTGGCGGCTCGTTCGATGTGGAGACGGCCCCCGGCCGGGGCACCCACCTGTTCGTTATCTTACCCAACCGGAAGGAGGCATAACGATGGATGACGCCCGCGTTCTACGTGTTCTCATCGCAGACGATCATCCCGTCGTTCTTGCTGGACTAAGATCGCTGCTGGCAACCGATCCTCAAATACAGATTGTCGGCGAGGCAAGCGACGGAGACATGGCACTTCTTTTGGCTACTCGACTCCGCCCCGATGTCGCGGTGCTGGATATGTCCATGCCCGGCAAGAATGGCGCCGAAGTTGCGCAAATACTGCGAACCACATGCCCCGCATGCCGCGTAATCATGGTTACGGTGCACGACGACAGCGCTTTTGTGCAAGGATTGGTCGGCGTTGCCGGGTACATGCGAAAACAGTGTGCGCCGGAGGAGCTCCTGCACGCGATCCATGTCATTGCTGACGGCGGAAGCTACCTCGACTCCGTAACTGCGGCTAAATTCATCGGTCGTTCGCAGCCGGGGACACTGGAAGCCATTACCAGCCAGGGTACCGATCTCAGCGAACGGGAAATCGAAGTTATGCGCCTGGTCGCGGCAGGACATAGCAACAAGGAAATTTCAGGGAAACTTGAACTAAGCGTTAAAACGGTCGAGACGTACAAGCACCGCGCTATGGAGAAGCTTGGCTTCCGAACGCGCGTCGAAGTCGTTCGCTATGGACTGACCCGCGGGTGGCTTATTCAATAGCTTTTGCGTAAGCCGCTGCGTACATCTTTTTGTAGCGGAATCCTCGTAGGGGAATCTTCGTAGGGGAATCCTCCATACGGATGCCGATTTACCTGACTTTTCCACAGGTAGTGTTTTCTTTAATATTTACTAACGGGCCTAAGGGCGCGGGCCCTAGGGCGCGTTAATAAACGCGAAGTGGAAATCTCCCCCGAGTCCCAGTATTCGGGTTACTTCGCCGTTGTCGATCACGATTTGAATGGAGGGCAGAGATGATAGAGGCGCCAAATTCAGAATCGATTTTCCATTTGCGCAACCTGCGGCCGACGGAAGCGTTGCGGCGGGCCGAGAAACCGGCCTACCGGGTTGCCCTGGTCGATAGCGACAAGGATTTTCAAGAATCAGCCTGCATGGCCCTGAGCGATCATGGTTTTGCGGTATCGGGTTTTTCATCCGGTCAGGCGCTGTTGGCGTATTTCGACCAACGCGGCAGCGCCGAAGCAATCGTACTCGATTGGAAGCTGGCGGACGGAATGGGACTGCAACTGTTCGAAAATCTGCGGCTACGTGGCATCGGCGCACCGATCGTCTTTCTGACCAGCATGCCCGCCGCGGCGTATGAGAATTTGGCTCTCGGGCGCGGCGCGGCCGATTTCGTGGACAAGGCCCGCGGCGTGGAGATTTTTGCCAAGCGCCTGCAACTCATCATCGAGGGAGCGCGTCCCGGGGGCGAGCGACCTAACGTCATCCGGCACGGCTCGCTAACAGTCAGGCCCGATATCATGCGAGCCTACTGGAACGACGTCGATGTCGGCCTGACCCTCACCGAATTCAATATCGTGCATCGGCTCGTCAAGAGCCCGGACGACTATATCAGTTATCGGCAAATCTATGATTGCGTCCGCCACGTCGGATTCGTCGCCGGCAGCGGCGAGGATGGCTTCCGAACCAACGTGCGCACGTCGGTCAAGCGCATCCGCAATAAGTTCAAGAAGCTGGATCCGGCGTTCGGCGAGATCCAAAATTATCCGGCATTCGGCTATCGCTGGCGGACACCCGTCAACGCCACAGCGAAGTCGGATCGCGCGGCCTGACGGCACGACGCCCCAGTAGGCTCGACGAAGTCGGCAGAGCGCGCGGCCGCCCTGACCGACGTCACCGGAAGCGCACCGCGTTACTGTCGTGCGAGTAGGGGGGCGGCGAGCGTGTCCCACACTTTGCGCGAGACGGCGCGCTGGGCGACGGTTGCGAGACATGCGAGGCGTTCGCTGCGCGTCAAATTGTTGCCGGCGATCGTCCGGAAATACGCGGTCAGCAGCATGAGTTTCTCGAAATAGATGTTGTGGGCAAACCCGCTCGTGGAACTGCCGCGAAACCATTGAGCTCGCGACGTGCCGGCCGTCGCCCGCATGATCTTGGCGCTAAATTGTCCGGCGTGACAACGCCGATAAAACAACGGTTCGGTCCCAAGCCAAAAGGGGCCGAGCAAACAGAGCTTGGCGATAATGACCTTATCCGACCCCAGGTACGCGCCTTGCGGCAGACACCGGTTGAGCGCCGATCGGCGCATCAGACCGAATACCTCGACGCACAAATTCGTGTGATGAACCACCGCTTCGAACCGCGCCGCAGGGTCCGGGGAAACGAGATTGCCATTTTTTTCCGGTAAATCGGGCCAGCAGTTTCCAGCTCGATCGATCATTCCTCCTTTTTCCGAAGAGTACGGCAGCGCGGTTCCCGTCTCGTCGATGAGCAACGTCGCCGGCGATGCCAGCACGACGGACGGATTCGTGTCGAGAACGGCAACACACTCCTCAAGATACGTTGGCGCCAATAAATCGTCGTGGGCGGCCCATTTGAAGTACGCGCTTTCGCTCATGCGCGCGACCGCGTTGAAGTTGGGGATGGCGCCGATATTGCGAGCCTGCCGGACATAGATCACGCGCGAATCCGAACTCGCGAACCGGCGGCAAATCTCTTCCGTTCGGTCAGTCGATGCATTGTCCGAAATGAACAACTCAAAGTCGGCAAAAGTCTGCGCCAGAATGGAGTCGACGGCCGCCGCCAGAAATTCCTCGCCATTGTAGACCGGCAAACCGATTGCAACCCGTTTCACGCTAAATCTCCTTCTCAAGAATTCGACGTCACCAGTACGAAAGCGCTCTTTGTGAGCAAAAAGAAATCACATAGATGGTCGCCCACAGAATGGTCACTTATTGGCCCGCTGGGCCGGGCTATCCTCATGACATGAAATCGATCCGTTTCATGGCAAGAGGAACACTTACATGAAGGTCCTGCTGTCGGCCTTCGCATGCGAACCCAATGTCGGTTCCGAATATGCCGTCGGTTGGAATTGGGCCGTCAGTCTCGCCGAGGCGGGGCACGATGTGACGGTGATAACTCGCTCGGAGGCGCGCTCCGCGATCGAGCGGGCGGTTTCAGAATTGCCGTCAACGATCAAACTGCACTTTGTGTATTTTGATGTTCCCAGGGCGATCCGTTGGCAGATGCGTGGACCTTTGCATTTTCACTGCATTGTCTGGCAATGGCAGGTCGCACGGTTTGTGCGCCGGGCCCTCAAGCCGGAGGGTTTCGATCGCGTCCATCACGTAACCTACGCGGGATTGCGCGCGCCCAGCTTCATGGGCTCGCTCGGAATTCCATTCGTCTTCGGTCCGGTGGGCGGCGGCGAAAGCGCGCCCTGGCGACTTCGCATGGGTTACAGCGCCCTCGGATTGTTCTTTGAAGCGCTGCGCGACCTGGCAAATCTTGCGGTACGAACGGTTCCCATCCTCGCCAACACCATTGCGCAGGCCGAAAAAATCTACGTCACATCCCAGGAAACGCTGCAGTTGCTGCCGATCCGATACCGCCACAAAGTTACAATCGAACTGGCGATCGGGACCCAAGTCGGAATTCACGACGCGATCGACAATCCGCCGCGGCAGGCGCGGGAGTCGGAACTCTCCCTGCTCTATGTGGGCCGGTTTGTCGATTACAAAGGCATGCATCTCGGTCTGCCGGCGTTTGCCGCGCTGTTGCGTGTGCTGCCCCAGGCGCGCCTCACCATGGTGGGCGACGGGCCGCAGAAAACACGGTGGCAAAAGCTTGCGGCGCACCTGGGAATTGCCTCGAACGTCGATTGGCTGCCGTGGCAGACGCATCGCGACATGCCTGCAATCTACCGCAAACATGACGTTCTGCTTTTCCCTTGCTTGCACGATTTGGGGGGGTTCGTGGTCCTTGAGGCGATGAAGGAAGGGCTTCCCGTGGTCTGCTTGAAACTGGGCGGGCCCGGAACGATGGTGAACGATTCGTGCGGGCGTGCGGTCGACGTCGCCGGCAAGAGCCGCAAGGACGTGATTCGCGACTTGGCGAGAGCGTTGACCGAACTCAACAACGAGAAGACCCGCTCAACGCTCGCCGCGGCCGCACGTCTTCGATCCCAGGATTTTTCCTGGCAAGAGAAGGTCATACGTCTCTATGGCGCGGCCGCTTAGATGACGCTGACGAACATCCGTCAATATGCGCTGTTGGGGTTGCTGTCCGGTTACCTGTTGCTGAACTACTCGTTCATGCAAATTTCGGATTCCGCCGCAGGGCTTTGGCATTCCCCTGGGCGAGCTCTTTCTCTTCTTCGCGTTCCTAACCATCGACGTTCCATTGGTATTGCGGAGGATCGGGTCCGTTACGTATTTGCTGCCCTTTCTCGTATGGTGGGGCCTGGGCCTGGGACGTATGGTGTTCGACAGTATGGATCGCGGCTTCTGGGCGTTTCGCGACGCCACCCCGCTGATTAAATCGCTCTACATCATTGTCGGTTTCGCGATCGCCGGAAACGTCAAATTCCTCGAACGTCTGAAGCGATGGCTGCCGATGTTGCTCCTGGCGGCGTGCGTTTACGCCATGGGTTATCCGTTCAGAATACAAATCATCGCCATGTCGCCGACCATTCAGGGAGCGTCGACCGATCAGGCGATACCGATCTTCGGTGCGTTCGACACGACCGCGTTGATGCTTCTATGGACGGCGGTCTATCTGTTGTGCTTCGGAAAGAGCAAGGGCGGCACGCGCGCGCAGCATGTGCTCGGGGCCGGCGCATTGATCGGGTTTGCGGTTGTCGTCGTGCAGGCGAGAACGATCTATGTGCAGTTGATCGGATTGGCCTTGGTCTTTCTACTGTTCCGCCGGCGGGCATTGGCGAATATGAGTTTGGCGGCGCCGTTGCTGTTGGTCGCCGTCGCCCTAATAACGGTATTCGATATCAGCGTCTCGGGCCGATTGACCGACAAGATTTCCTTTGAATTTTTTGCCGATCACCTCACGGCAATCTTTGGCGAAACGTCGACTTCCACCGCAGCCAACGCTGCCGCGGAAGGTGTGGATCTTCGTTTCGGTTGGTGGCGACATCTCTACGAGGTTCTGACGGGCAACGCTGTCTATGAGCTGACGGGGCTCGGCTACGGCATTCCGTTGACGAACTTTTATGCGGACACGGGCACCTTGGTTCGCGAGCCGCACAACTCTTACATCTCGGCCGTTTCTCGCCTCGGCATCATTGGCTTTGGCGCCTGGCTCTGGATGAACGCCGAAATGATCAAGGCCTGGTTCTACGCCTATCGCGATGCCAAGCGGCTGCGGTGGCGCGACGGACAGGATCTGATGTTGCAGATCTTGGCGTTCGCGGTGCTCGTTCTGATTGCGGCCCTGGGTGAGGACGCCTTGGAAAAGCCGTACAACGCAATTCCGTTCTACATCTTCTGGGGCATCGCGCTTCGGATTTGTTACATGCTCCGCGCTCGTCGGAAGCGAGCAGACAAGCCGTCTCCGGCGGTCCGGCCGCGAAATTTAGCGGCATCGCGTCCGGTGTTCGCCGGCCAGGCGCGTCAACTGGGACAGTCGCGATGACGCTGATTTTGGCCCTCCTCCGCCCGCTATGGGATTTCTTTTTCAGGCGTTACGCCATCCGCGGAAATGTTGTCGTTGGACGGAACCTGCATCTCGGAATCGGCTCGAAGATCACCGGGCCCCGGCACTTGCGGATCGGAAATGATGTCTATGTCGGCAAACTATGCACGATCGAGTGCGACGGGGAAATTGGTGACCATACCTGCATTGCCAACGCGGTTGGCATCATCGGGCGGCACGACCATGACATCAGCATTGTCGGAGTTCCAATGCGGCACATACCCTGGATCGGGGACCGCGACTTCCACGGCAAAGGCGTCGATTCCAAAGTCGTCATCGCTGGTGACGTGTGGGTCGGGTATGGCGCGATCATTCTCTCGGGCGTAACGATTGGCCGTGGCGCCGTGATCGGGGCCGGCACGATCGTCACGAAGGATATCAGGCCCTATTCCATCGTCGCCGGCAATCCCGCGCGGGAACTCGGGGCCCGTTTCACGCCCGAGCAGGCGGCACTGCACGAAGAGATTCTTGGCGTCCCTTCCCAAGTCAGAACCAAATGGCCGCAATCGATTGAAATCGAACCGACGTCACCGGTAGCCAATTCCGCCGGGACATCGGCCGGCGGCCGGTTCGTTCGCAACGTGGCGCTCCTCGCAAACGCGATCCTGCTGTCGTCGTTCGTCTTGTGCGCAACCGCGCTTGCCTGGTCGCCGCCGGGAAACGGTGTCGACGTCAAAGAACATGGAGCGCGCGGCGACGGCGTCGCCGACGACACCCAAGTTCTGCAAAATCTTCTCGATCGCGAGGGCGCCGGGAACACGATCGTTTTCCCTAGCGGGCGATATAAGATCTCAACGCTGAATGTGCCGAGCGGCGCCTACCTATACGCGCCCCGCGGCGCGACCATTGTCGGCAACCTCATCGCTCCGGGGCAATCGACCACGATTTACGGCCTCACGTTCGACGGCGGAATTGTCGATATCTCCAATTCCGTCGCGACCACCATCGGCGCTTCGTCATTCAACGGACTCAAGTCTTCGCTTGTGATGCATGGTGCATCCGGCGCTCTGATCATCAACAACGATTTCAACGGCAATTCCGAAGTTGCCAGCATCACCGGTTGGGGTATCGATCGATCGATTATCTCGGGCAATCATTTTGTCGATAGCGGTCAATGCATCGATCTTCATTTCAAGAACGATCCGACGCGGGGCCGCGACATCGTGATCGAGCGCAACATCTTTGCCGGCACCAGGCGAATGCCTGTCGAGGTCGGTCCGATCGATGCCTATACGCTCAATCTCGCGGTGCGCGACAATTGGGCGTCGGACTTCAAAAATCGAGGACCCGACGTCGGGGACACGATGTCGACGTTCGTCGCTTATTCCCTTGTCCCGACACGCGGCGTCAACACCGTCATTAGCGGCAACTATGCGGCCGCCGGCGCCGACCGTCGCGGCACGATCGGAATTGAACTGGCCGGCTCGGGCAAGGTTGTCGGAAACCGAATTCAGAATTTTGATTACGGCGCCATAGTTTACAGCGACGGCTTCGATGTCGAGAACAATGTTTTTCTCTCCACTCGCCTCGCCAGTGTTCTGAACTATGCGGATCGCGATGGGGTCATCGCGGGCAATCGTCCCGCGTCCCGGGCCGCATCTCCAAGAAAGCCGGAACGGAAGGAATGGCCGTGATCTCCGCCGCGGGATGACGGACTGTCCAAAACAACTTTGAAGGGGTTCCGACGATGGATCACTCGGCCAATGACGTTGTCGGAATTTCGTGCCCGGTTTGCGGGAGTTCCGATCGTTATCCTCTCGTCGGCGCGCGCGATGTTCCGATAGTCGCATGCCAGTTCGCTTTCTCGCGCGAGCAAGCATTGGCAAACCCATGCGGCGACATCGAGCTGGTCGCATGCGCCGATTGCGGTCACGTCTACAATCAAGCCTTCGTGGCCGAGAAGCTCTCCTATACGAGCGGCTATGAGAACACGCTTGGCTTTTCTCGCCACCATCGCGCCCACATAGAGGCGAACGTCGACCGCTTGATCGCGCAGCACGATCTCCGCCACAAGACCGTCGTCGAGATCGGGTGCGGCTCGGCCGACATGCTGCGATATTTGTGCAAGGCGGGCGGCAATCGCGGTATCGGATACGATCCATCGCAGCACTCCGCCGCCCCGGAAGCCGTCGGCGCGGGATCCGTCGAAATTATCGGCATGTCGTTCGACGACGTGACATTGGGCGCAAAAATCGACGCCGTCTGTAGCCAACACGTCCTCGAGCATCTGGCCCGACCGATCGAAACGCTACGCAAAGCGCGCGAGCTGCTCGTTTGGGGCGGTCTGGCCTATATCGAAGTGCCGAACGCGGACAGCATTTTTCGCGATATGAATATCTGGGACCTAACCTATGAGCACGTTTCGTATTTTTCGCCGGCCTCTCTCTACCGCGCCTTGACCGATAGCGGTTTTTCCGTGCTGCGCCTGAACTCAAGTTTTGGCGGCCAGTACCTCGACGCCGAGGCCGAACCCGCTGCGGCCAAGGAACGTACGCACGACTTAAGCGTGATCGCATTCGATTTTCTGCGCACTTTTTCCGATCGGTATGGACGAGCGATCGACGAATGGCGGGGACGATTGGCGGATTGGCGCCGCAGCTCCCGCAAAGTGGTACTTTGGGGTGCGGGGGCGAAAGCCGTAACGTTTCTAAATATTCTTGCGCCTGGCGCGACGGAATGCATCGATTATATCATCGACATCAATCCACGGAAGGCCAACCGTTTCATTCCCGGTACCGGACAAGAGATCAAACAACCCGCGTTTCTAAAGAGTTATCGGCCGGATATCGTGATCGTCATGAATCCCGAATACGTCGGCGAAATCGAGACGCAAATCCGCCGGCTGTCGGTTCGGAGCGAGCTTGTCACCGCAACCGCCCTTACGGCGTAAGGCGGATCGGTCGAATCAACTCCGTGACCGGACCGACAGGCCGGTCGACGCCGCCGAAGTCCGACGATGCTCGGTCAACAATCGCTCGAGCCGGCGAAGAATTGGAGCTTCGGTCAGAAAGCTGCACCCGAGAAATTGATTTGCCTGCCAAGTCAGCTTCGCCGGAAGCGGGCCCAGAAAATCCATGATCAGCCAGAATTTCGATGTGCCTATCGGTAGCTCGCCGTGAAGCCTGAATTTGGCGCCGTGCGGCGAGATATCCAAAATATCGCAGCGGATCTTGGTTTGCCCGGTCGTCAGAATCCCGTTCCAACTAACCGACTGGCGCCCGGCCGCGGACGCGAAAGTCGCGGCCGGACGGCGCAATCGACGGACATTATCGTGCATTGGAATCCATCTGAGTAACCCCTGTTGGCGAGCTTCGTGACTTTTTCGTGACGAGCTCGAAGCTCCGATACCTTGTCGTTCGAGGCGCCATAAAACCGCAACGAATCCCTAGCAGATGGCTCAGGCCTTTTCTGTAGCAAACCTGTGGCAAATAACGGAAATTGTAATATTGTGACTTTTCAGTGATAGGCACAGTTTTGTCGATATTTAAATAGATTAAATAGATATGTACTTGTCGATCTCGATTTTTCCGATTTTAATGAGGTCAAGTTCAATAATAGAAATGCGCGTTTTTTTCTCGAACCCTTCGGTGCCGACATGACGGATATGCTGACCCAGACCAGACCCGCTGCTCTGAAGACCACGGGAAATTCCATGGCTCTGCCGAAAGTTGCCATTCTGGCGGGTGGGCTCGGCACGCGACTTTCGGAAGAGACCGAGCAAAAGCCGAAGCCGATGGTCGAGGTCGGCGGCATGCCGATCCTGTGGCACGTCATGATGGAATATCACGTCCACGGCATGAATGAGTTCGTCATCGCGCTCGGCTACAAGAAGGAAGTCATCGCCCGGTACTTCCTCGATCTTCAGACCTGCGGCCGAGACGTCACGATCAAGACCGGCAGCGGCTCGGTCGTTTTTCACGACCGGCCCAATCCGGTCGATTGGACGGTCCATTTGATCGACACCGGACCGGAAACCATGACCGGAGGCCGCATCAAAAGACTGAAGCCGCATTTGGGCGGCGGGACGTTCATGCTGACGTGGTGCGATGGCGTATCGGACGTCGATCTGACGCGTCTTCTGGCATTTCACCGTGAGCACGGAAAGTTGGCGACAGTGACGGCGGTTCGCTCCCCGGCGCGCTTTGGCCACATGGATCTCGATCGAGGCGGGCAGGTTCGCGGTTTCAACGAGAAGCCCGAAGACGGCGAAGGCTGGATCAACGGCGCGTTCTTCGTGCTGGAGCCGGGAGTCTTCGACTACATCGAAGGCGACCAAACGAGCTGGGAACATGAATCGATGCGGCAGTTGGCGGCCGACGGTCAGCTCGTCGGCCTATCCGCATAAGGGGTTTTGGCAATGCATGGATACGTTGCGGGAAAAAAAATCGCTTGAGGAGGCGTGGCGTCTAGGCAAGGCACCTTGGAAAACTTGGGAGTAAAGTGAGATGAAAATCCTAGTCACCGGTCATAGCGGCTATATTGGAAGCGTGCTGACGCCGCTGCTGCTCAACGCCGGCCACGAAGTCGTCGGCATCGACAGCGAATTGTTCCAGGAATGCACGTTCGGTCAGAACGACAGCAGCGATATCCGATGCCTCAACATCGATATTCGCGAGCTCGGGCCGACGCATCTCAAGGGCTTCGATGCGGTCGCGCATCTCGCGGGGGTGTGCAACGATCCGATGGGCGATCTGCTCCCGGAAACCACCCATGAAATCAACCACGCGGCGACGGTTCGGCTCGCGGAATTGGCGAAGAAGGCAGGCATCAAGCGCTTCATATTTTCCTCGACCTGTAGCGTGTACGGCGCGTCGAGCCAGGATTGGGTGGACGAGAACGCGGCGCCCAATCCGGTCACCCCTTACGGTATTTCGAAATACCGGGCCGAGCGGGGATTGCTGGCGCTGGCAAGCGCCCATTTTTCACCGGTGCTGCTGCGCAGCGCCACGGCGTTTGGATTTTCGCCGCGCATTCGCTTCGATCTCGTTCTCAACAATTTGGTCGCGCACGCTTTCACCACCGGCCATGTATTCCTGAAGAGCGACGGCCTGGCGTGGCGTCCGATTGTCCATATCGAGGATATCAGCCGCGCTTTCCTCGCTGCCCTCGAAGCGCCGCAGGAAGTCGTTCACAACGAGGTGTTCAACGTCGGCGTCACGACGGAGAACTATCGCATCCGGGAGATCGCCGAGATCGTGAAGAAAGTCGTGCCCGGGTCCGAAATCACCTATTCGGAAGGCGCGGGAGCGGACAAGCGATCCTATCGCGTCGACTGTTCGAAAATCGCAATGCGACTTCCCAATTTTCGGCCGCAATGGACAGCTTGGAGCGGGGCCAAGGAACTTAGCGACAAATATACCGAGTTCGGCCTGGCGTTGAGCGATTTCGAAGGCGAGCGCTACCAGCGCTTGGCTTATCTGAAGTCCGTGATCAGCCAAGGTTTCCTCGACAAATCGTTGCGTTGGTTGCCGTTGGCGCAGGCGTGGCGAGCCGGGGCCGAGCGCCGGCGGATTAACGGTAACGGCGCCGCTCAGGTCAACGGAGCCTAGGACCGCTCGCCATCTTCCGCCTCGTCGAGGAGTGAGTTTGCATGATTCGGAAGACCTGTCCCAATTGCGGCTCGGACAACTGCACAGTCTTTTATTCCGTCGCCAACGTGCCGACGAACAGTTGCTTGTTGGTTTCGACAAAAGAAGAGGCCCTTCGGTTTCCGACGGGCGATGTCGAACTGTCGTTTTGTTCGAGTTGCGGCTTCATTTTCAATGCCGCCTGGGAGGCGAGCCGCACCACCTATTCCGACCAATACGAGGAAACGCAGGGCTTTTCGCCCACGTTCAACGCATTCCATCGCCAGCTTGCCGACGAGTTGGTGCAACGCCACAACATCGTCGGCAAGGACGTTATCGAGATCGGCTGCGGCAAGGGCGAATTTCTTGCGCTCCTCTGTCACGCCGGACAAAACCGCGGCATCGGCTACGATCCGAGCTTCGTTCCGGATCGCATGTCGGAGCTGGACGGGAGCATTCGCGTCGTTCGCGAATTTTTCTCGGAGGATACCGAAGCGCCGCCCTCCGACTTCGTTTGCAGCAAGATGACGTTGGAGCATATCGGCGAGACCGCGCGGTTCGCTCGCGCGGTCCGCCGCATCGCCTCGGCCGAGCGCGGAACCATCCTGTTCCTCCAAATTCCGGACGTTCGCCGCATTCTGGAAGAGATGGCGTTCTGGGACATCTACTATGAACACTGTTCGTACTTCTCGCCGACATCACTCGAATATCTTTTGCGCAATACCGGATTCGAAGTGTTGCGTACCTGGACTGGATACGATCAGCAGTATTTGATGACCGAAGCACGGCCGATCGATGGCGCGCGTTCCGATGCGCCGGCACCATCGGACGAACTGGGTTTGCTCGCGTCGCGAGTTCAACTGGTTCGCCGTCGCCGCCGAATTTGCGAAGGAGGCGTGGACCGCCGATCTCAAGGGCGCACGGTCGGCGGGACGGCGCACCGTCCTGTGGGGCTCGGGGTCGAAGGCCGTCGCGCTTCTCACGACGATGGGCCTGCGCAACGAGATCGAATTCGTCGTCGATATCAACCCCTATCGGCACGACAAGTTCATTCCCGGCACGGGACAACGCATCGTCTCGCCAGCGTTCCTCGCGGAATACCGGCCCGACAGGGTGATCGCCATGAACCCGATCTACCAGCGGGAAATTCAACGGGATTTGGCCTCGATCAATTGTCCCGCGGAAGTCGTGAGCGCCAATCAAATCTCGGGCGTCATTCCGAAATTCTCGTGAAGCACGGGCAGCTCAAAGGAGCGATCGCGCCTAGCGCGAAGAACATCATGGATCGGGGTCCTCAAATTCTCGGCATTCCCATCAGTGCCCTGCCGATGAACGAGGTCTTGAACGAAATCGATGCTTGGATTGCGCACGGCGAACGCAAATTCATATGCACGGCAGACGTCCATGCGTTGGTGTCGGCGCTGGGCGATCCGTCAATTCGCCGCGTCTATGAATGCGCCGCAATGGTTACACCTGATGGAATGCCGTTGGTCTGGTATCTGCACGAGCGCGGGTTTCCGAAGGCGGAACGGGTCTGCGGGCCTGATCTTATGTCTGCGCTATTCGAACGCTCGCAAGAAAGCGGCTATAGCCACTATTTCTACGGCGCATCGCAAGACACGCTAGCCCGCATGAAAGAAAGGCTGGCACGCGAATTCCCGCGGTTGAGAATCGCCGGGACCTATTCGCCGCCTTACCGGGAACTTTCGGACGCGGAAAATCAGGAGATGGACCGCCTCATCAACGCGATGCGGCCCGATATTGTCTGGGTTGGATTGGGGGCGCCGAAACAGGATCGCTGGATGGTGACCCACCGCCCGACGTTGAATGCGCACGTCTTGATCGGCGTCGGCGCAGCGTTTGACATGTTTGCCGGCACGGTTCGGCGCGCCCCAAGGATCATACGAAAAACCGGCTTCGAATGGACGTTTCGCGTGGCGCAAGAGCCGCGGCGTCTCGCCAAACGCTACTTTGTATCGAACAGCCGATTTGCGGCGATGGTCATCGCAGAGAAACTCGGACGAACGAATTACTCGTCCGACGCATGATCGAATGGAAATGACGGAGTGACACGATGAAAATAACACATTGCCGGTCATGCGGCGGTTCCCGGCTTCAGATAATCCTGAATCTCGGGGATCATCCCGTCTCGAACGCTCTCTTGACCAAGGACGAGATCGACAACCCCGAGGAGCGATTTCCGCTGGCCATCGTCTTCTGTCGGGATTGCACCCTGCTGCAGGTCAATGAAACGGTACCGGCTGAAGTGCTCTACCGCGCGGAATACCCGTATTTTTCATCCTCATCGCCCGCTCTACTGCAGCATGCGGCCGAAATCGCCGAAAATCTGATCGCGGATCGCAAGCTGGGACGAAATAGTCTCGTCGTCGAGATCGCCAGTAACGACGGCTACCTGCTGAAAAATTTCGTTAAACATCGGGATTCCGTGCCTCGGCATCGATCCGGCCAAGGGGCCGGCCGACTACGCCAACAGCGTCGGCGTGCCAACGCTCAACAAATTTTTCAACAGCGCGATGGCCAAAAAAATGGCCGAGAAGGAAGGTCTATTGGCTGATGTGATAATCGCCAACAATGTGGTGGCGCATGTCGATGCAATCAATGACTTTGTCGCGGGCTTTGCCTCGATATTGAAGCCGGCCGGAATCGCGGTGTTCGAGTTCGCTTACGCGGTCGATCTGATCCAGAACTGCGAATTCGACACCATGTATCATGAGCACCTTTTCTATCACACGCTGCATGGCTTGACGCCGCTGTTTGCGCGCCACGGTCTATATCTCAATGATGTCAAGCGCCTGCCGATCCACGGCGGCTCCCTCCGCCTGTTCGTCAGTCGCGATCGGAAAAAGAGCCGTGCGCTTATGGAATTGCTACGCCATGAGAAGGCGCTGGGCGTGGATCAATCGGCTTGGTACGAGACGTTCGCCGATCGAGTGTCGTCGCTTCGCGATTCGCTGGTTGCGTTGCTCCGCGCGGAAAAGGCGCGCGGCAAGCGCATCGCCTGCTACGGCGCCGCAGCGAAGGGATCGACCATGATCAATTTTCTGAAATCTGGGCCCGGGATTCTTCGACTTTGTCGCCGACGCCAATCCCCACAAGCAGGGCAAATACATGCCGGGACAGAGGATCCCGATCAGTCATCCCGACCGTATTGCCGCCGATCGACCCGATTTCGTTCTTCTGTTGGTCTGGAATTTTGCGGGCGAGGTGCTGCGTCAACAGAGCGCCTACCGCCAGGCGGGCGGCCGGTTCATCATCCCGATTCCGGTTCCGCGCATCGTGGAGCCGGATGAGACCACGGGCGAATCCCCCTACGCGCTCGGCCATCGCGATCCGGCGGCCCGCGTCAAGTCCGTGGCGCCGAGCGATGTCCTAAACCCTTAAGTTCGGAACGAAAAATTGTCCGTCGGGCCCAAGTCGGTTAGCCGGCCGAAACGCTCGGGGCGCGCCTTCGTCGCGCGCCTCTTGCCGCAAGCCCATGTATCGATTGCGTTTGGCGATCAGGCGCTGATCAGCGCCGCCAATTTTGTCGGCGGCATTATGTTCGCCCGTTTTCTGGGACTTCACGAATTCGGGCGGTTCAGCCTGGCCTGGATGGCGGCGGAATTCATCGGCTCGCTGCAGTTCGCAGCTATTATTCAGCCGATGTTGAATATCGGGCCGAAGCAATCGCCCGGTGATTCCGAAACCTACTATGCCGCGGTAAAGGTTCAGCAAGGCATTTTTGGCCTTGCCGTCACGCTCGCCGTCTTGATCGCAGTGAAGCTCTTGGGTCACCTGTTCGGCTCCGACGGTTTCGGCGATTTGGCGGTTCCCCTTGCGGCGACCGTCGCCGCTTATCAGACGCATGCCTTTTTGCGCCGATACTTTTTCGTGCGCCGGCGTGCGCGGCTCGCCCTGAGGATCGACGTACTTCGTTACGCGATCCAGCTGGGCGGCACGGTTGCCATCGGACTGTTCGTTTATCAAGGAATGGCTGCGGACACTGGCCTTTGGATCGTCGCGATCGCGGCGGGCGCCGGCGCCATGCCGGGGCTCCTATACCTCGGCAATGTTCGGCCAGGTGTCGCCGCCCTGGTCGCGGCAACCCGGCGGCATTGGCATTTTTCGAAATGGTTGATGCCGTCGGCGGTTATGTTCTGGATGTCTTCGCAAACGCTCTTCATCGTGAGCGGCCTGGTGCTGGGCGCCACCGCGGTCGGCGTGTTGAGCGCCGCCAAAGCCGTGGCCGGCATCATCAATATTTTGCTGTTGGCGCTCGACAATTTCGCTCCGGCACAGGCCGCGCGCGCCTTTCACGCCGCCGGTTCGGCGGCGCTGCGCCGTTACCTTGGGCGCTTGGCCGTGGGCGCTGGAATCGCCTCGCTTGCCGTGGTCGTCATCCTGAATCTCGAGGCGGATCTTATCGTTCGACTGATATACGGGAACAAGTTCGAGGGCGTTAGCTCCATTGTGCGGATCTTCAGTATTGCGGGTTTCCTTTTCACCTTGGGTACCGTCCTCGTGATCTGGTCGGCCGCGATCGAGTCGACGAAGACGATTTTTCTCTCTCAAGCTGCGTCCGCCGCGTTTTCCGTTCTTGCCGCCTACCCGCTGGGCCGCTATGGCGGCATTGAGGGGATCGCGATCGGCACCGTGTTCGCGGAAGCGATACGCCTCGGATATTTGTTCGCCACGTTTCGAAAATGGAAAATCGGTCCGACTTCGGACAATCCGACGGTTCGCCCGATCGTGGACGCTGGCCTGTCGGCGGAAGGACACCGAACGTGACCATCGGCCAATCCCTAACCCGATGGGCGCTCAATGCCCTGTCTGCATCGGGTCTCCCACACGTCTTGGCGCACGGCAATTCCGGGATTGGCAGTATCTTGTCGCTCCATCGAATTTATGAACCCGCCGGCGAATTCGAGTTCGGCGCGAGGCGCATGTCCATTAGCCGCGCCAATTTTCGCGACGCGATACGGATGCTGATTAACGAGGGCTATGAATTCGTCACGGTAAGCGAAGCGGCGGCGCGCATCGAGGCGTTCGCGCCACGCAAGTTCGTTTGCCTGACCTTCGACGACGGCTTTGCCGATACCTACAGCGAGGCGTTCCCGATCTGCAGGGCCTCGGGCATTCCGATGGTCGTCTATCTGATCTCAGGAGTTGTAAAACGTTCGGTTCCGATGTGGTGGATGGGCCTCGATCAAATCGTGGCCGAGAACGAGGAGATAGAATTTTGGCGTGACGGGGTCGTCGAACGCATTCCCGCGGCGACGTCGCGCCAAAAACGGCGAGCGTATTTTCACCTGGCGAACTGGTTTGTGTTGGCGACACCCGACGCGTGTCGTCTGGCCTGTGACCAATTGGGGAAACGATTCGCGGTCGACTTCATGGCGCTGACGGATCGGCATGCGCTGACCGTCGAGATGATTCGCGACATGCGGGCAAGCGGACTGGTGGAATTCGGCGCCCACACGGTCAGCCACGCCAACCTTCGCCGTCTTGGGCCGGCGGAGGCCATGCGCGAGATCGCCGACAGCGTTCGGGATGTCGAAGCCATGACCGGTACCAAGGTCCGCCATTTTGCCTATCCCTATGGGGCATCGCATTCGGCGGGGCCCCGCGAGTTCTCGCTATGTCGGGAAATTGGGCTTCAAACCGCGGTGACGACGCGAATGGCGAATGTCTTTCCAACGGATCGCGGCCGGTTGCACGCGCTGCCGCGTCTTACCCTCAACGGCGACTACCAGGGCGGGCCCTTGCTTGAGCTTCTGGTGTCGGGAACCCTGCCGCGCATTCGCCAAGCCATGGGTCGCATCGGCCGACACCGGTAGGCGCGCGCCACAAGACCTAACAGCGGATGGGCTGACGAACACAGTTTGCTCACTGGCTCCCGCAGTAGGCCGCCCGGATAGTGACGGCGGAACCCAATGGTGACTAGGGAGAATGCGTTATGGAAGTCGTCGACTTCGCCAAGCTTCTCACGAACGATTCGAACCAGGTTCATCCCGTCATTTTGTCGGGCGGTGCGGGCGCCACGCTGTGGCCGCTCTCTCGCGCCACGTTTCCCAAGCAGCTGTTGCCGCTCGTGTCGGAACAGACGCTGCTGCAAGAAGCGGTGGCGCGGACGTCGAGCGACGCCATGTTCACGACACCGATCGTGATTTGCAACGAAGATCACCGCTTCCTGGTCGACGAGCAGTTGAAGCAGATGGGGATATCCCCGCTGTGCATTCTGACCGAGCCCGTCGCCCGCAATACCGCGCCGGCCATAGCCGTCGCCGCCCTCTGGCTCATGGAGCGGGAACCGGATGCGCTGATGCTCGTCCAGCCTTCCGACAATGTTATCGCCGCCACCGATGAATTTTACCGCGCCGTGGCGATTGGCGTCAGAGTGGCGCGACAAGGAAACATTGCGACTTTCGGCGTCAAGCCGACGCGCCCCGAGGCGCATTTCGGGTACATTCAGGTCGGCGCGCATTTGCGGGACTTTCCCAACGTATATGCACTCGAACAGTTCATCGAAAAGCCAGGGTTGGAAAAAGCAAAATCACTGGTGAATAGCGGGGCGTTCTATTGGAACAGCGGAATCATCCTCGCCGAAGCGCGGGTGATCGTGGATGAGCTTCGCCGTCTGTATCCGAAAATGCTCGACGCGTGCGCCGCGGCGTTGCGGGAGGGCAAGGCAGACGACACGTTTACCCACCTCGACCGCCAAGCCTTCGGCGAATCCCAATTCTTGTCGATCGATTGCGCCATCATGGAGCATACCGAGAACGCCGTCGTCGTTCCGACAAGCATGACCTGGACCGATATCGGTTCCTGGAGCTCGGTGCGGGACGTGAGTTTGCAAGATGATTTGGGCAATGTCGTTCGCGGCGATGTCCTTCTGGATCGCGTCACGAACTCGTATATCCAAACCGACGGTCGCCTGGTCGCCGCGATGGGCCTCGATGACATGGTCATCGTCGTGACCGACGACGCGGTGCTTGTCGCCAAGAGCGACTCGACCAGCGACGTGCCGAAGATTGTTGAGCAATTGAGTCGGCGAAATCGGCCAGAGCCAAAGGAACATCTCACCATTTATCGCCCGTGGGGCCATTACCGCCGCGTGGATATGGGCGAGCGGTTTCAGGTTAAGCGAATAACGGTCAAACCGGGTGCCAAACTCAGCCTACAAAAGCATTTTCATCGCGCGGAGCATTGGACCATCGTGCAAGGCACCGCGCTCGTCCAACGTGGCGAGGATTCCATGATTTTGAGCGAAAACGAGTCGGTCTATATCCCGATCGGCGTCGCACATCAGCTCGAAAATCCTGGCAAGGTCTTCTTGCACCTTATTGAGGTCCAATCCGGAGCCTATCTCGGCGAGGACGACATCGTCCGCATTTCCGACGATTACGGCCGCGCATAACGAACGGCCCACCTTGCCGGTCGCGACCGTTGCACTGGCAAATCCTACCCATTTCTTGCGGTACTAATTGCCCGGCGACGCTGGTATATTATACCCGTCAATGACGGGGGAACGTTGGCGTGAAAATCGATCCGATTCTAAGAATGGCCCTGGTCCTCGCTTTCGCGATGGGCCCGGCGTATGCGCAGGATCAGTCGAACCCGCCGGCTTCCCAACCGAATGACTACACAAGCCCCCAACCGAGTTTAAGCGGCACGCCGGTCCCGCCCAGGGTTATTACCGAGGAGATTCCGCGGGGGCAAACGGTCGCGGATCGTCCCCGGCCTGATTACGATCCGGTCGGTTTGCGGATCGGAAGTTTCATCTTGTACCCCGACCTCGATGTCACCGGCACGTTCAACAGCAATATTCTCGGTCAGGCATCGGCGCCGCTCTCCGACTACATCGTTGCTTTGCAACCCGGGGTCGATTTGAAGTCGGATTGGAATAACAACGCGCTGAATTTTCATGCGGACGGCAGCTTCAACAAATACACCGAGCATGCCGACCAAGATTATAACGACTACACCTTTTCGTCGGATGGCCGCCTCGATATCGATCGCAGCGCCGTGCTGTTCGGTGGGATAGGCTATTCCGTGCGCCATCAGCCGGTCTATTCGCCGAACAATCTCGGCAGCGTCGTGCCCGGACTTCAGACCGCCGTGCCCGAGCTATATAGCGATCTTTCGGCACGCGTCGGCGGCCAAAAGACGTTCAACCGGCTGTCGTTTCGGCTCGATGCAACCTATGACGACTACAGTTTTGCCGATGTTCCCAGTATCTCCGGCGCGAACATTCCATTTCATTTGGAAAATTACAATGAAGAACAATTCATCCTCCGCACCGCGTACGAATTGTTCCCCATGAGCGAGGTTTATCTCCTGACCAAGTACGACATCCGCAATCATGATTTTTCGAGCGACTTGTTCGGCTTTGATCGAAATTCGACCGGATATACGGCCGCGGCCGGCGCGAAATACGATCTGACCGGGATCACGTTCATCGACGCATATGCGGGATATTTCCAGCAGAACTACGAAGAATTCGCGCCTGCCGTCGTTGAGCGGACCGACATTCGCCGCCAAGCTCACCTGGAACGTCACGCGCTTGACGACGGTCACCGGCTCCTTGACCAGGGGTGTCGCGGAATCCGACCTGCCCGGCGTTTCGGGTTATATCGACACAATCGGCGAGGCTCATGTCGACCACGAACTGCTGCGTAATCTGATCCTGCGCGCGTCGGTGGGATGGGAGGAGGATGCCTTCCACGGATCAGCAGAACGGATAATTATTATGCCGCCGGCGTGGGTGCGAAATATCTGATCAATCGGAACTTCACGCTATCCTTCGATTATTCATTCCAAGTCCGAAGCTCGACGCAAAACGTGAACAATTTCAGAGCTAATATTGTGGATCTGCGCGTCAGTTCGCACTTCTAAAGCCTGAACCGCGTCGATATCGCGCGCGAGACCGGGAATCCCAGTCCCCATGTCGCGGTTTAGTCACGAGTGCCGTGACGCACCAAGCGCTAGCATGCCGCCTCGCTGATGATCGGTTGTCGCATCCGACGCTCGATGCCGGGCCGCCGATCTCGGAGAGAGAGAGGGATTACGATGCAGCCCAAAACTCATGGTTTCGCCTGGCTATTGGCGCTGGCCGTACTGCTTTGCACGGTTGGCGTTTCCACCACCCAGGCACAGACGAGCCAGAATATGCCGTATTCGGCGATCCCACCCACCATGGGCGCGCCACCCGCATTGCATGACGAGTTCTTCGGCACGCCCAACCGCCGCGTCGCCGCGACAAATCCGCAGGCCACATCGACGGCGGAACGGCTTTCCACTACATCCTCGGACCCGGGCGACCGGGTTCACATCATTGTTTATGGCAAGGCGGACCTCACGGCCACCTACCAAATCGACGGCGCCGGCAAGCTGCGGTTTCCGCTCATCGGCCCGGTGCAGGCTGCGGGTTTGACGGGAGGCGAACTGGAGCAGTTGATCGTCTCGAAACTCAAGCCCCAATACTTCAAGGACCCCAACGTCGTCGTCGAAGTCGCCGGCTATCGTCCGTTTTACATTTTGGGCGAGGTTAGAGTGCCTGGCGGTTATCCGTACGTTTCCGGAATGTCGGTCGTGATCGGCGTGGCTCTGGCCGGCGGCTTTACCTACCGCGCGCGCGAGAGTTCCTTCGACGTCACGCGGACCAAATCGGACGGCACCAAGGCGCACATCGAAGCCACGCAAGACACGCCGGTAGAGCCGGGCGACATCATTACCGTGAAGGAACGGTACTTTTAGATCGGCCGGCGCGACGCCCCTTTTTTGCTTCGCCATCGCGGGATAACGCGTTCCGGAACCTGTCGCGTTCCGTCGAGGGAGTGCCATGTCGACCGAGTCCGTTTTCGCGCATCGCATCCCGACAATCGATGCCGCAATCGCGCCAGAAACAGCGGATGAGACATTACCGCGAATTTCATCGTCGATTGTCCTCGGTCTGTTGGGTGTGGCGGACGGCGCCACGATCCTTGGCGCGGGGATCGCAGCGTTGCTCCGCGCACCCGTTCCAGGATCGGTGGACCGTTCGGTGGCTATCCCCACCCTGTGCTTGGTCACCATCGTCGGGATCCAGCTGCTCCGGTTGGTGCGCGCGTATCGGCCGCGGATGCTTGCAAGACCCCGAGTCCGTATCCTTAAGCTCCTGGCAGTCTGGGCGGGAACGGTCGCCGCGACGGCAGGCCTATTTCACATTGCCGGTCCCGCGCCTGCAGCGGTGTGGCAATGGCTCTCCCTGTGGGGGATCAGCGCCTTGATCCTGTTGCTCGCGATTCAGGGAGCATTGATCCTTCTCGTCCGTCATTGGCGGGTGGCCGGCAGGTTTGTCACGCGTGTCGCGGTGATCGGCTCCGGACCGATCGCGCAGCGCCTCCTGCAACGTTTCGAAGCGAGCGGGTCGTCCGATACCCAGGTGGCGGGCGTCTTCGACGACCAACCGGATTCGCGGCATCGACGATGCGCGGGCCACCCTATCCTCGGAGGCGTCGATCAGCTGGTCGAACGTGTTCGACAGAGGCGCGTCGACAGCGTGGTTATCGCTATGCCGCTCGCGGAGCACGGGCGGTTGCTGGAATGCCTCGCGAAGCTTCAATCGCTATCGGTCGATGTTCGGCTTTGCGCGGATGAGATCGGCGTGCGGTTGGGCGCATGCGGAACCAGCCAATTTGGCGGCGTGACGTTGCTCAACGCGCGCGAAAAGCCTTTTACGGGGTGGCGTTGGGCTATCAAACAGGCTGAGGATCGAATCCTCGCGGCGCTCATTCTGGTCAGCATTTCGCCATTGATGCTAGCCGTCGGTCTGCTCATTAAACTGGACAGCGCGGGCCCAATTTTCTTCCGACAAAACCGCTATGGCCTCAATAACGAGCTGATTGGGGTGTTCAAGTTTCGCACCATGTACGATCGCGATCGCGATCCCAATTGCGAGCGGCAGACACAGCGCAACGATCCGCGCGTTACGCGCTTCGGCGGTTTGCTTCGGCGAACGAGTCTCGACGAGTTGCCGCAATTGATTAATGTCGTGCTCGGCACGATGTCACTCGTCGGGCCGCGCCCGCACGCCATTTCGTCAAGAGCGGGTGGCGTTCTGTTCGACGACGCGGTGCGCTTTTACCACTCCCGCCACCGCGTCAAGCCAGGCATTACCGGTTGGGCGCAAGTCTGCGGCTGGCGGGGCGAGACCACGAGCATCGAGCAAATCAAGCGGCGGATTGAACACGATATTTTCTACATTGAACACTGGTCGCTGGGGTTCGACCTCTGGATCATCGCCCGCACGATCTTTGGGGGCTTTGTCGGCCGCAACGCTTACTAGCGAGCTTTCCCGTTTCGGAAGCCTTGGTCGGCCTATGCTCGGCCTGCCGCCACGGGCTTGACTAGCGCAAAAAATGGATTGCATTCGCTCGCTACCCTCTTGGCCTACATCCGCAACCGGCTAGAATGTTTGAAGCGCGCTAGGCTCCTGGTCCGAAAGCGAGAGCTACCGCCTTTGAACGCAATTTGGTTCCCAATTCGTACCTTGAGATTGGTTAAGTCGTTGATGTCCCCGTAGCTCAGGTGGATAGAGCAACAGTTTCCTAAACTGTGGGTCGGGTGTTCGAGTTCACCCCGGGGACGCCATATCTATGCAAGGTTTTGACGAGCGAGCATTTTCTGTGGCTCGCCTGTGGCTCGCGAGGTGAGCATGCCGAACGTCGTTCCAAGTCAAATCATCGAGTTCCTAAAGGTGCGACTTTCGGAACCGCAGGATTTCGATTTATCAGTGGTCAAGAACTACCCCGGATTCTTCGCTGGCTTCGTCGCTCTCTGTGATCAGCTATCACCGCACCTGCTACGGCTGTCGGCGAAAGAATATGCGGAATTCGCCACAGCGATTGAGACCATCCGGTTCGGCATGGATCGATACCGATATGGAGACCCCGGGGCGGCACTGACGCCGGTCGGGCGCGCACTTAACCATGCGTGGAGAATTGTCGCGACGCTGCCCGATAGCGCGCCGTCTGCCGCTCATGATTTGGCATTCCTGAACGACGCGGTGATGCAAGACCTGATCGGAAGCGACATCGCCGCTGTCGATGCTGGGTTGCTGTCGGGCGAATGGAAGGGCGCGACGATACTTGCGGGAAGTGCCTGCGAAGCATTGTTACTAATCGGGCTACAGCAGCGCGAGACGAAGACAAACGGCACGATCGCTGCGGCAGTGGCAGCGATAACGTGGGGCAGGAAGCAACCGAACGCCGGCGATCTGACAGATAGATCGTGGGATTTGTTTTCGTATACGAAGGTCGCTCATCACCTGAAATTGATCTCCGACACGACGGAAGCCGAGCTAGAGCCGACGCGCGACTATCGAAACCTGATTCATCCCGCGAAAACTGTGCGGGAAAAAATGCAATGTGATCGCGGCACTGCGCTCGTCGCGGCCGGCGCGCTCCAAAACGTCGTATCTGATCTGCGTGGCCGCATCTGACGGTCCGGCCGCGTTATCAACACCCGACGCCCTTCGCCGCGTCGATTACGTCACAAGTTGGTTTGTCCGCGCGGGGGTATCTATTGCGAGGGAATCAGCCTGCATGGGTACGGGCCATTTGGACAGACCGATACGGGAATGAGGTCGCTCGATACGAATATCTTTTTACCGACTTGGCGGCCGCTCTAGATAAGCGAGATGCTGAACGCAAGCGTATCAATAGCCTCCGCGGAAGGTTGCCCCCGATCGAATGAGCAGCAGATCGGCCGGATTTCTAAACTGAGGATCAATCTCGAGCGTTGACTGCAGCATCAACGAGTGCGCCGTGTTGTCGATAGGCGAAGATTTGAAGCGCCCGAGACAGCTTTGGCCGAGCAGCAATGGGAGGCGCAATCATGACAGACGACGGAACATCTGATCGCGAACTGGGGAAAATCCGATGGACGAACAAGATGCTGGCTGCGCTGAGCCAGATACATGCTTCGATGGTCTGTTTCCACAGGGATGAATTTGAGTGCGCGGTCACTTTAGCGGGAGCAGCAGAGGGGGTGATTCCGAATGTTACCCATCCCCATATGTTCGCGCTCTTGCGAGACAGCCCCGACTTCGAGGGGAAGATAAATTTATACATAAACTGGACGAAGCATCCGGAAAATTACGGGCACGAAGAGATCGCTATTTCCGAATTCGAAGTGGAAATGACTATTTTTAGGGCGATCAGCAAATTTATTGCCGCATATGACGGCTCGGGATCACCAGCGATGCGCTCATTCGTCAAGCGGTTAACCCATTGGCGGGCAAGTGCAGCCGGGGCCGTGCGGTAACTGAGTTCGTCTGTCAGGTGGTCGGCGCGAGGGAGACGCGTGTTAGCAGATCGGTCGGCGTGGCGTTCGGACCCCACCCGGCACCCGTACTCCGGTTTTTTTGGTCGCCTCCCGTCTCGGTTTGCGCGAGTTCAAAATCGCGCCCAGGCATCCAGCCCATCTCGGACAACTGGCTGATTACTGCGCCGCTGGCCGGACCTACTGCGGCCCATGTCATTTCACTGATTGACGCGATGACCAGCTACCGCATCGGCACCTAACCCATTGGCGGGCAAGTGCAGCCGGGGCCGTGCGGTAACTGAGTTCGTCTGTCAGGTGGTCGGCGCGAGGGAGACGCGTGTTAATTTCCGGCTTTGGGCCGGGCTACCGTAGATAGCGGGGCGGCTGGAATGGACCGCAGATCGACATTAGGAAGGCGCTGGGGGCGTCTTGGGCTGGCAAACACACCAACCAAAGCCGGGCGCCGCCGAAACATGAGCGGGGCGGTCTCGGTGTGTGTCAGGTAGGTCAGGGGCGCGATAGAGACGCGGGAGCGGTCATTTTAATACTTCGGCGCTTGAGAACACTGCGCGAACCGGCCTAAACCCCGGCTTATGGGGGAAATCAGATACGTCAGTTTTGCTGAAAGAGCGCCACGGGAGCGCCAGCATTCGCACTACCGGCATCGGGCGCTCAAACTGATCGCGCTTTCCTCGGCCCTCTGGGGACTATTCGCCGGAGCCGTGATGCTGATCGGCGGGGCGCTGTCTTGATGGCTGCTTAAGCCGGGTCAGACAAGTTCAGGCATCGCCACGCTTCCAAGACCGAGGAATGAGACAATCGTTCTCATCGAAAACGGTGTGTGGTGATGGAGAATTGGAATGCAATTTACGCAATATTAACCAGTATCCTCTAAGCTCAGGGATCGGCCTTTTTATTGGTCACTGTTGGCAGAAGGCCATTCTTCAATGGAAGGCTTCTACAACGCGGTTCAGGGGACCATTGAGTATCTCATTGGCTCAATCCAATGGACCGCTGGCATCATGTCTCAGGCGGGGCCGATTGGCGTCTTGATCTGGGCCGCTCTGGCTATTGCGCTGGTCTGGCTGGTGAGGCGCTCCATGAGCAGCCAAGAATAACCGTCACTCAGCGACCCCAACCCCAAGGGTAAAGCCGCCGGGCTAATCACAAAAAAAGACGCCAGGGCCAGGAGATTGGCTGGCGTCGAGCGGAGCGAATGGGCCAACGACGTTGGGGGGATTACGCCATCGCTCCTGATCGAGTTTTAGGAGCCGCCGGTCGTCCGCATCCCCAGAGGAACGCCGGAGGGGTTAAGACGTTGGCTCGCTACGCCAGAGGCGCTTATCTCGTTCCGGGCCTTGAGCATGACGAGCGATCAAATCCAATCTGGCTTTGCAAGCCTCGGCCTCTGCCATCGTGGAAAATTTGGTAGTGTC
>CAVSQC010000013.1:0-178045 GCA_963729845.1 uncultured Alphaproteobacteria bacterium | reverse complement strand
CGAATTAATCATCTGCCGTCCTTGACACGGCACATCCTACGCCGCACTTATAACGCTTTAAGCGTATATTACGTACGCTTCTTTGCGGCGGAGGGCCACACCTATTTATAGAATTAGCTGCAAATCCCCTGCTGATGCAGGAGAATTGCCCAAAGCCCATCTAGCATTAGGTGCGGCGAGACGGGCGGCGTCAGCCGCCCGCCAGGATCGCCAACAGCAGCAGCGCCACGATGTTGGTGATCTTGATCATCGGGTTGACCGCGGGGCCGGCGGTGTCCTTGTAGGGATCGCCGACCGTGTCGCCGGTCACGGCCGCCTTGTGCGCGTCCGAGCCTTTGCCGCCGTAATGGCCTTCCTCGATGTATTTCTTGGCGTTGTCCCAGGCGCCGCCGCCGGAGGTCATCGAGATGGCGACGAACAGGCCGGTGACGATGGTGCCCAAGAGCATCGCGCCCAGCGCCGCGAACGCCTGGGCTTGACCGGCGAAAGACCAGATCACGAGGTAAAGGACGATCGGCGCCAGCACCGGCAGCAGCGACGGCACGATCATTTCCTTGATCGCCGACTTGGTCAGCATGTCGACGGCCTTGCCGTAATCGGGCTTGCCGGTGCCTTCCATGATGCCGGGGATTTCCTTGAACTGGCGGCGGACCTCAACCACCACCGCGCCGGCCGCGCGGCCGACCGCGGTCATGCCGAGCGCGCCGAACAGGTACGGCAGCAGGCCGCCGATGAACAGGCCGATCACGACATAGGGATTTTGCAGCAGGAACGAGACATGCAGGGCCGGGAAGTAGTGCTGCAAATCCTGGGTGTAGGCCGCGAACAGCACGAGCGAGGCGAGGCCCGCCGAGCCGATGGCATAGCCCTTGGTCACGGCCTTGGTGGTGTTGCCGACGGCGTCGAGCGCGTCGGTGAATTTGCGCACTTCCTTCGGCAGGTCCGCCATTTCGGCGATGCCGCCGGCATTGTCGGTAACCGGACCGTAGGCGTCGAGCGCCACGATCATGCCCGCCAGCGCCAGCATGGTCGTCACCGCGACGGCGATACCGAACAGGCCCGCGATCAGATAGGCGACGATGATGCCGGCCGCGATCACCAGCACCGGCAGCGCGGTCGCCTTCATCGAAATCGCCAAGCCCTGAATCACATTGGTGCCGTGGCCGGTGGTGGAGCTCAAGGCGATGCTGCGCACCGGACGGTATTCGGTCGAGGTGTAATACTCGGTGATGACCACGAGCAGCCCGGTCACCGCGAGACCGACGAGCGCGCAACCGAACAACCCGCCGCCGGTGGTGGCGATGCCGCCAACCATCGCGACCGGCGTCGAGAAACCGATCAGCCATTGCACGATAATCGCGATCAAAATCGCGGACAGCACGCCGGCGACGATCAGGCCCTTGTAGAGGGCGCCCATGATGTTTTCGCTGCTGCCCAGCCGCACGAAGAAGGTGCCGACGATGGAGGCGAGGATGCAAACCGCGCCGATGACCAGCGGCAGCACCATCATCACGTCGCGCATCGCGCCGTCGAAAAAGATCGCCGACAGCAGCATGGTCGCCACGATCGTCACCGCGTAGGTCTCGAACAAGTCGGCCGCCATGCCGGCGCAGTCGCCGACATTGTCGCCGACATTGTCGGCGATCACGGCGGGATTGCGGGGATCATCCTCGGGAATGCCGGCTTCGACCTTGCCGACCAGATCGGCGCCGACATCGGCGCCCTTGGTGAAGATGCCGCCGCCGAGACGGGCGAAGATCGAAATCAGCGAGGCGCCGAAGCTGAGCGCCACCAGCGCCTCGAGGATCGGTCGCGGATTGTCGATCGGCAGCGTCGCGCGCAGGAAATAATAGTAGAGCGACACGCCGAGCAAACCGAGACCGACCACCAGCATGCCGGTGATGGCGCCCGCCTTGAAGGCGAGGTCGAGGCCGGCGGCCAGACCGCCGCGCGCCGCTTGCGCCGTGCGCACGTTGGCGCGCACCGAGACGTTCATGCCGATATAGCCGGCGGCGGCGGACAGGATCGCGCCGATGGCGAAGCCGACCCCGGTGCGCCAGCCCAGCGCGAACAGCAGGATCAGGAAAATGACGACGCCGACGATGGCCACCGTGCGGTATTGGCGATTGAGGTAGGCGCGCGCGCCTTCCTGCATCGCCGCCGCGATCTGCTGCATGCGCTCGGTGCCGGCATTGGCGGCCAACACCGCCCGGCTGGTAAAAATGCCGTAAAGCAAAGCCAGCACGCCGCCGGCAATCACAACCCAATAGGCAATCTGCATTTTCTCAATTCCCGTTTATTGGAAATACTCTGGCGATCCCCCGCCGAAAGTCGGCGGACCATGCCAGAAGAAGAACGGTCAGGCAACCCGCCGCGCGCAGGCCCGATTTCGGACTAGAAATGACGGTATCCGCCGTTTTTCAGGGCGATGCGTTTGCCGGCGGCGCTCAGGACGGTGACGCCCCTGCCCCGCTCGATCCGGCCGATCTCGGTGACCGGCAGGCGCGCCAGCTTCCTTCTGGCCGAGGGGGGTGCAGTGAAC
Source organism: uncultured Alphaproteobacteria bacterium (assembly GCA_963729845.1). Classification (GTDB taxonomy): domain Bacteria; phylum Pseudomonadota; class Alphaproteobacteria; order ATCC43930; family CGMCC-115725; genus JAATGI01. The sequence continues at coordinate 175,503 of CAVSQC010000013.1, read as the reverse complement.
AGGATTTCGTAGTCGTCGCCGCCGGTCAGGATGGTTTCGAGCAGCGACGGATCGGCGTTGAGCGCGGCCCGCGCCGCCGGCGACAATGGCAATTGCGCGGCCTCGACGATGCCGGCGACATGGGAAACATCGCAGAGATGGCCAAGATCGGCGACCAACCCGTCCGAAATATCCATCGCCGCGGAGGCGACCCCGACCAGCTTCCGGCCCAGGTCGAGACGGGGTTGCGGCAGGCGATAGCGCTCGACCAAATGCCTGCGAAACGCAGCGGACAATTTCAGTTCGCTCTTGAGCGCCTTGAGCCCCAACGCCGCGTCGCCGAGCGTGCCCGACATATAGAGCGTGTCGCCCGGACGCGCGCCGCTGCGCAGCAGCGCCCTGCCCTTCGCGACGCGTCCGATGGCGGCAACGGACAGCACCGCCGCGCCTTCGGTGCGATCGCTGTCGCCGCCCAACAGCACGATGCCGAATTCCTTCTGGTCCGCAGCCAAACCCGCCGCGAATTTCGCGAGCCAGGTCTCGTCATGTTTCTTCGTCAGCGCGGTCGTCAGCAAATAGCCCATCGGCGCGGCGCCCTTGGCGGCGAGGTCGGAGAGATTTACCCGCAGCAGTTTTTGCGCGATCAGGCGCGGCGGATCGTCCAGGAAGAAATGGATGCCTTCGACGATGGCGTCCGTCTTCAGCACATACTGGATGCCGGCCGGCCCGTCGATCAACGCGACATCGTCTTTGAGATCGAGCGCGCCCGGCCCGGCAAGCGGCGCGAAAAACCGCGCGATGCGCTCGAACTCACCGAGGTGGCGCGGCTTCGCCATCGAGCTCGTCCGGGCGCAGCTTGTGCCCGACGCTGTCGAGCACGCCGTTCACCAGCTTCGGTTCCTTCCCGGAAAAAAACGCATGCGCGATATCGACATATTCGTTGATCACGACCCGGGCCGGAATCTCGAGCCGCGCCAGCAGTTCGTAAGCGCCGCCCCGCAACACCGCCCGCAACACCGCCTCGAGCCGCGGCACGGTCCAATCCGGCGCCAGCGCCTCGTTCAGCAGGGCATCGAGATCGTCGCGGTTGGCGACGGCGCCGTGCACGATGTCGGCGAACAACGCGTCGTCCGCCTCGCCGAACCCTTCTTCGTCCTCGCCGCGCTCGCGCAACTCGGCGATGACCGCCTCCACCGGCGCGTCGTTCAGGTCGATCTGGTAGAGCGCCTGCACCGCGGCCAGCCGCGCCAGGCTGCGCCTGATCGTGCCGGACGCGGCGCGAGGCTCCTCAGCGCTCATGGCGTGCCGAGCGCGTATCGGCGTTTGAGGTCGATCATCGCGAGACAGGCGCGCGCCGCCTCGCCGCCCTTGTTCTTCCTGTCGATCCGGGCGCGGGCCATCGCCTGCGCTTCGTTCTCGACCGTCAGAACGCCGAAGCCGATGGCGAGCCGCTCGCGCACCGCCAGATCCTGCAAGCCGCGCGCACACTCGGCGCAGATCAGATCGTAATGGCTGGTCTCGCCGCGAATGACGCAGCCGAGCGCGACGTAACCGTCGAAGCCGGCACGCGACAAATGCGCGAATTGGATCGCCGCCGGAATCTCGAAGGCTCCCGGCACGGTGACCCGCTCGTGGGCGATGCCGAGCGCGCTCCAGCTCCGCCACGGCGCCGCGCAGCAACTCGTCGGCGATGTGGGTGTAATACCGTGCCTCCACCAGCAGGACCCGCGTTGCGGCCATGGCTTATTCGCCTGGCTTGCGGATCGGCTGGCGCCCCGCCACGCGCAGACCGTAGCCTTCAAGGCCGATGATGGTGTGATCGGTATTCGACAATAGGATCATCTCATGCACGCCTAGATCGATCAGGATTTGCGCGCCGATGCCGTAGTCGCGCAGCGTCCCGGAGGCCGGTGGTGTGTCGATGATCAGTTCGTGAGCCCGCGCCGCGAGATTCGACGGCATCGGCTCGCGCAAGACGACCACCACGCCGCGGCCGGCCTTGGCCACCGCTTCGAACGCGGCGCGCAACATGCCGGCGCGGCCGCTTTTCAGGCTGCCGAACATGTCGTCCAGCATGTTCATCGCGTGCATGCGGACCAAAACGGGCGCCGGCCCCGAGACGTCGCCTTTCACGAAGGCGAGGTGCTCGATATTGCTGACCTTGTTCTTGTAGATCAGCATGCGGAACGTGCCGCCGAACAGCGTCTCGAACGGCTGATCGAAGGTGCGTTCGACGATGCGGTCGTGACGGCGGCGATACGCGATCAGATCGGCGATGGTCGCGATCTTGAGGCCGTGGAATTGGGCGAAGGCGATCAGATCGTCCCGCCGCGCCATCGTGCCGTCGTCGTTCATGATCTCGCAGATCACGCCCGACGGGTTGAGGCCCGCGAGCCGCGCCAGATCCACCGCCGCTTCGGTGTGACCGGTGCGCACCAGCACGCCGCCGTCGCGCGCCATCAGCGGAAAGACGTGGCCGGGACTGACGATGTCGTCGGCATCCTTGGTCGGATCGATCGCGACCGAAACGGTGCGCGCACGATCCGACGCGGAAATGCCGGTGGTGACGCCGTCGCGCGCCTCGATCGACACGGTGAACGCGGTTTGCAGCCGCGAGGCGTTGGCCTGGGACATCAGCTTGAGATTGAGCTGCTCCACGCGCTCCTTGGTCAGCGCCAGACAGATCAAGCCGCGGCCGTGCTTGGCCATGAAATTGATCGCGTCGGGCGTCGCCATCTGCGCGGGAATGACGAGGTCGCCTTCGTTCTCGCGATCCTCATCGTCGACGAGAATGAACATGCGGCCGTTGCGGGCCTCATCGATGATGTCTTCGATCGGCGACACCACCTCGACGAAGCTCATGCGATCTCCTTTCCGATGAGCCGCGCGAGATACCGCGCGATCAAATCGATCTCGAGATTGAGCGCGGTCGCCGGTCTGGCAGCGCCCAGCGTCGTTTCGCGTTGCGTGTGCGGAATGATATTGACTCCGAAAACCGCGCCCTCGACCTCGTTCACGGTCAGCGAAACGCCGTCGAGCGCCACGGCCCCCTTCGAGGCGATGGCGCGATCATACGGCGCGGGCACGCGAAAGGTAAGTCGCAAGGAATTCGCCCTCGGGCCGCCGGGATTCCAGCGTCGCGACGGCGTCGACATGACCGGTCAGCAGATGCCCGCCGAGCTCGTCGCCCATCCTGAGCGCGCGTTCGAGATTGATCTTCGTGCCCTCACGCCAATCGCCGGCGGTGGTGCGCGCCAGCGTCTCCGCCGAGGCATCGACGGCTGAAACAGTCACTGCCCTTTTCGACCACCGTGAGGCACGGGCCCGAGCAGGCGATCGAGGCGCCGATGGCGATCTCGCCCAGTCGGATAGTGGGTCGCGATGGTGAAACGGGTATCGCCGCGCCGTTCGACCGCGCGCACCGTGCCGATGTCGGTGATGATTCCGGTAAACATGCGCCGGTAAGTTATGCTCGGCGGCGCAGCGTTTCCAGTACATCCTCGCCGACCGGCTCGACCGTTAACCGCTCGAATCGCGGGATTTCGGCCAATTTTTCGAGCCCCAGACCGGCGACCGCGTCGACACCTTCGGCGCCGATCGCGGCGGGCGCATTGAACCAGGCAAGCCGATCGACCAGGTCGTGCCGCAACAAACCCGCCGCCAAGCCGGCGCCGCCTTCGACCAACACGCGGGTAAGGCCGCGCTTGCCCAACGCTTGCAGCGCGCCGACAAGGTCGATGCCCTCGGCTGCGCCGTGCAATTCGATCAATTCGACGCCGGCGGCACGGAAACCGTCGTGCCGCGCGCTATCGCCGCCGCCGCGCGTACGATCCATGTCCGAATTTTTGCCGCGTCCACGACCAGGCGCGCCGTCAGCGGCAGGCGCAGTCCCGGATCGACGACAATCCGCACCGGATGCCGGTCCGCCATGCCGGGCAGCCGGCAGGTCAGTTCGGGATCGTCGGCTATCGCGGTGCCGATGCCGATCATCACCGCGTCGTGGCTGGCGCGCAGCAAATGGGCGCGGCGGCGCGCGGGTTCGCCGGTGATCCAACGGCTTTCGCCTGACGCCATCGCGATCTTGCCGTCGAGCGTGGTCGCCAGCTTCAAGGTCACCAACGGCCGACCGGTCGCCAGGCGCATCAAGAACCCGGCATTGATCTCGGTCGCTTCGGCGGCGCCGATCCCGATATCGACCGTAACGCCCGCCGCGCGCAAGCGGGCGAGGCCGGTGCCTTTGACGCGCGGATCGGAATCCTCGATCGCCATCACGACGCGGGCGATGCCGGCATTGATCACGGCATCGGCGCAAGGCGGCGTTTTGCCATGATGGCTGCACGGCTCCAGCGATGTGTACAGCGTCGCGCCGTCGGCCAACGTGCCGGCGCGGTCGAGCGCTTCGGTCTCGGCATGCGGACGGCCGCCGGGCTGGGTCCAGCCGCGGCCCACGACGCGGCCATCCTTCACGATGACGCAACCGACCGCCGGATTGGGCCAGGTTCGCCCCAATCCCCGCCGCGCCAACGCCAGCGCCGCGTTCATATGCTGCAGGTCATTCATTCGCGACGCGCAGCGGCGCGATCAATCATCCCCGTCCGCGGTGATGCGGCCGATGAAATCGCGGAATTCCTTGGCTTCGCGGAAATTGCGATAGACCGAGGCGAAACGCACATAGGCGACCTGGTCGAGCTCGGCCAAGGCTTCCATCGCCAACGCGCCAACCTGCTCGCTGGGGATTTCGCTTTCGCCCGAGCTTTCGAGCTGACGCACGATGGAGTTGATGACCCGCTCGACCCGTTCGGGCTCGACCGGCCGCTTGCGCAGCGCGATTTGCAGCGAGCGCGCCAGCTTGTCGCGGTCGAACGGCTGGCGCTCGCCGTCCTTTTTCACCACCGTCAATTCGCGCAACTGCACCCGCTCGAAGGTGGTGAAGCGCGCAGCGCAATTGGGACAGAGCCGCCGCCGCCGGATCGAACCCCGATCGTCGGTCGGACGCGAATCCTTGACCTGGGTATCCTCGAAACCACAGAACGGGCAACGCATGCTCCCCCTCCTCGCGCGTCAGGCTTCGGGATAGACGGGAAAACGCGCGCACAAGGCCGCCACCTTGCGCCGCACCGCCGTCTCGATCGCCTGATTGTCGTCGACGCCGCGGACCGCAAGCCCGTCCAGCACCTCCGCGATCATCTCCCCGGTTTGCCGGAATTCCGCCTGGCCGAAGCCGCGGGTGGTCGCCGCGGGGCTGCCCAAGCGAATGCCCGATGTGACGGTCGGCTTTTCCGGATCGAACGGGATGCCGTTCTTGTTGCAGGTGATGCCCGCGCGCTCGAGCGACACTTCGGCTGCGCGTCCGGTCAATTTCTTCGGCCGCAGATCGACCAGCATGACATGGCTGTCGGTTCCGCCCGAGACGATGGCGCAGCCACGCTCCGTCAGCGTGTCGGCCAGCATCTTCGCGTTGTCGACCACGGCGCGGATATAGGCGTTGTATTCGGGCCGCAGCGCCTCGCCCAACGCCACCGCCTTGGCGGCGATGACGTGCATCAGCGGCCCGCCTTGCATGCCGGGGAACACCGCCGAATTGATCTTCTTGCCGATGTCCTCGTCGTTGCCGACGATCATGCCGCCGCGCGGGCCGCGCAGCGTCTTGTGCGTGGTGGTGGTGACGACATGGGCATGCGGCAGCGGGCTGGGATAGAGCCCGGCCGCCACCAGCCCGGCGAAATGCGCCATGTCGACCATCAAATAGGCGCCGACCGCGTCGGCGACGCGGCGGAACTTGGCAAAATCGATGATGCGGCTATAGGACGAGCCGCCACAGATGATGAGCTTCGGCCGCTCGGCGCGGGCAATGCGCTCGACCTCGTCCATCTCGATCCGGCCGGTGTCGCGCGACACGCCGTAATGCGACGCATGAAACCACTTCCCGGAAAGATTGAACGGTGCGCCATGCGTCAGATGACCGCCGGCGGCCAGATCCATGCCGAGCACCTTGTCGCCGGGCTGCAACAAGCCGAAGAACACCGCCGCGTTGGCTTGGGCGCCGGAATGCGGCTGGACGTTGGCGAAGGCGCAGTTGAACAATTGTTTCGCTCGGGCGATTGCGATGGTCTCGACCTCGTCGACGAATTCGCAGCCGCCGTAATAGCGCCGGCCGGGATAGCCTTCGGCGTATTTGTTGGTCAGCACCGAACCTTGCGCCTCCAGCACGGCGCGCGAGACGATATTCTCCGACGCGATCAATTCGATCTGATGCTGCTGGCGGCCAAGTTCGCGGCGGATCGAGGCAGCGATCTCGGGGTCGCGTTCGGCGAGCGTCTCGGTGAACAGGCGGTCGGCCGGATAGCTGGAAGCGGTGCTGACAGAAGAGGACATCGCGGCAATACCCGATGGTTGCGAATGAAATGGCCCGAGAAAGCGCAACTCTACCAGATTTGGCGCAGGCCTGTCAGCTACCCACAATGGCTCGGGGCAATGGGCAATATTGTTAATTCTGGTTACACCAGCTCCGCGTGCCGCGGCGAGGCCTCTATATGATTTTGTATATGGATTTGGCGGCCGCAATCGGGGTGGCGGATTGGATAGGCGCCCCGGACGCTTTGCCAGATCACCACGGAATCCTCGCGATCCGGGCCGAAGCCGAGTTCGGCGGAATCGTAAGGCAATGTCGCTGCGTACCACCGCTGCAGCGCCGGCGACCGGTCCAGCACCGCACCCCAAATCGGGTTGTAGTAGACCACGAAGAGATGCTGAAGCGAACCGGCCAAGGCGTCCTCGGCGGCCGCGACGACCCGGGAAAGGAACTGGGCATCGAACGAGTGATAAATGAACAACACCACCTTGCCGTCCGGCAATGGAAAGCGGGTAGCGTCGTCCGCCACCACTTCGATGGGTGGACGCGCCGGAAAGCGGCGCCGGATCACGGCCGAGTTACGGCGCGCGACGGCAACGAGATCCTGCGCCAACTCGATGCCGACAATGCGGCGGAACGGAAACTCGGAAGCCACCACCAATGGCCGACCCTTGCCGCAGCCGAAATCGATGAAGCAATGCTCCTCGAGGTCCGGCAACGTCGCAATGGCCCTGCGAACGATGCTTGGCTGCGAGCCCGCGTACGGCGACATATGGCGGGCGACCCTTGGATCGACGCCCAATTTCTCGACCGGCACGATGCCGCTGCTATCGACGCCGTAGAGGCGATCGATCGGATGGGTGCGCAGCCACCCTGTGTAATATCGTCGAACCACGGGAACGCGTTCGATCGACCGCCTGACCCGCGGCCGATGCAGGAAGCGAGATGCGAGCGCCCGCGCGGCGCTATTAAGCGACATTGGCGTTGCCTTTATTGTAGACTGCAAGAAATAACATTGCGCCAAGCCGCGCGAAGCCGGTTTCGGCTGCCTTTAACACATTAGAAAGACTGGCAAAATTTCGACAATATTAACCCTACTATTGGTCGGAAAAATTCCAGACGATGATGCTTGAGATTTGACGCAATAGAGACCTTTCTGTAACCATGCGCAGTCAAAGAACGACAAAACGGGGGTACTATGGTTGAAGCTTCCGCCAATAAGACCAATGAAGACGAGCTGCTTCACCTGACCGCCGGACTGGTGGCCGCCTATGTGAGGAACCACACCGTCGCCGCGGCTCAACTCGGTGCGGTCATCGATTCCGTTTACGGTTCGCTTCGGACGCTTGACGGCAACAGTGACGGCGCCACGGAACCGAAAAAACCGGCCATCCCGGTGAGGCGGTCGATTACCGCCGACTATCTGGTCTGTCTCGAAGACGGCAAGCGGCTGAAAATGCTGAAGCGCCACTTGCGCACGTCCTATGGGTTGACGCCGGACGGATACCGGAAGAAGTGGGGACTGCCAGCCGATTATCCGATGGTGGCGCCGAACTACGCGGCGGCCCGTTCCGTTTTCGCCAAACGAATCGGCCTTGGCCGCGGCGGCCGGCCACCGGCCAAGCGCGGACGCAAGAAAGCGGCCGACTAGCCGGCACACGCGATCGCGACCAAGGCTCCGGCGGCATGCTTGCTTGCGCCACCGCGACCGACCATGATCGCGACGCATGAGAAATCCGGCATCCGTGCTAATCACCGGCGCAAGCGGCGGCATCGGCGCCGCGTTGGCCAAAATCTATGCGAGGCCCGGTGTCACGCTGGCGCTGACCGGGCGCAATCCCGATAAGCTCCACGCCGTCGCCGCGGCCTCATCGGCCGCCGGCGCCGCCGTGATGGAGCGGGCATTGGATGTTCGCGACCAACCTGCCCTCACCTCTTGGATCGCCGAGGTCGAGGCGGCACATCCGCTCGATCTCGTCATCGCCAATGCCGGCATCACCGGCGGCCATCATGGGCCCGGCGCCGAGGAAAGCCTCGATGAAGTGCGTCGCCTCATCGACATCAACTTCATGGCGGCGTGCCACACGATCCATGCGGCGCTGCCGGCGATGCGCCGCCGCCGGCGCGGGCAGCTCGCACTGGTGAGTTCGCTGGCCGGGGTACGGGGCCTGCCGTCGATGCCCGGTTATTGCGCCAGTAAGGCCGCGATGGTTTCCTACGCCGAAGCGATGCGCGCTTGGCTCCGTGATGACGGTATCGAAGTCGCCGTCATCCTGCCCGGCAACGTCGATACGCCGATGGCGGCCCGCGAAAGCGGACCGCAGCCGATGATGATGAGCGCCGACCGCGCCGCCACGATTATCAGCCGCGGACTTGAGCAAGGCCGGGCGAGGATCGCGTTTCCGTCGGGGCTCTATTGGTTGCTGCGCGCCGCGACTTTGTTGCCGGCGGCACCCATCGACACGATCCTCAACCGTTTCCGCGTCACCGTCGCCGCTTACGATTAAGGGAGAAACGCCATGCGCGATTTCAAGGGTAAGACCGCGTTCATCACCGGCGGCGCCAGCGGCATCGGGTTGGGCTTCGCGCAAATTTTCGCCGACGCGGGCATGAATATCGTCATCGCCGACATCGAGGCACCGGCGATCGGCGCGGCGGTGGGTGCGCTGAATGCGCGCGGCGCCCAGGCCATCGGCGTCGAATGTGACGTTGGCGATCGCCAATCCTATGCTCGCGCCGCCGAGCGGGCGTTCTCGGCGTTCGGCAAAGTGCATCTGCTCTGCAACAACGCGGGAGTGGCGCGCACCGGCCATACTTGGGAAATCGCCGAAAGCGATTGGGAATGGACCATCGGCGTCAATCTGATGGGGACGATCCATGGCTTACAAATTTTCGTCCCGCATATGAAGGCACACGGCGAACCGAGCCATATCGTCTCGACGTCGTCGATGGCGGGGATGCGGTCGAGCGTCGCTGGCGGGCCTTACACCGCGACCAAGTACGCGATCGTCGGATTGAGCTGAGCAGCTCGCCAAGGAATTGACCGACACGAACATCGGCGTCAGCGTGTTCTGTCCGAACAATATTCGCAGCAACATGCCGAACAACGGCCGTAACCGGCCGACCACGCTTCGGTGGACCGATCGACGCGAAGGTCGATGTCCATGCCGCCGAGCACATCGCCATCATGCAAGATCGAAACCGCGCCGGCATGGATCCGCGCGAGGCCGGATTGCGGGTCAAGAAAGGCATCGAGAACGATCAGCTTTTCATTTTCTCGCATGCCACCGAAAGGCCGGTTCTCGAGGAGCGGTTCGCACGCATCCTCGCCGACATGGACGCGGCGGCCGCGCTCGGCCCTCAGGGCGCTCTGTTGAAATAACGGCTGCGGCTATTTTTTGAACAGCGCATTCAAGCCCGGATAGGTCAAGCCCTGGATCTGCGCGGCGACGGCGTTCGAATCCCCGTTGGCAAGAAATTCCGTCGCGAGCTTCTTGGTCAAGCTCAGCGCGCTCATCGCGATGCCGCCGCCGGCCGAGAGCCGCCTTACGCCCAGTTCCTTCAGCGTCGCCGCCGGCGGCAGCCCAGGCCGCAGCATCGCGTTGAGCGGCAACGGCGCGACCGCTGCCGCGATGGCACGGATCGCTTCCGGCTCGATTACGCCTGGGACAAATATTCCGTCCGCACCGGCTTTGGCATAGCGACCGGCGCGCGCAATGCTTTCCTCGACCATGCGTTCCTTGGGCACGAGGGCGTGCAGATAGACATCGGTGCGCGAATTGATGAACAAACGGACCCCGGCGCGCTGGCCGGCCGCTCGTGCCGCCGCGATTTTTCGAATCATCAAATCCGGCGGATCGTTGCCATCCTCCAGATTGATGCCGATGCCGCCACTGTCGAGGATCACCGCGATGTTCTTCGCGACGGTGTCCGGGTCGCTGGCATAACCGCCCTCGATATCGACCGAAAGGGGCACGGAAATGACACGCTCAATCGCGGCAACGGCATGACCGAGCACCGCGACCGGGATCGCATTGCCATCGGGATAGCCGCAGCTCCAACCCAGCCCCGAGCTGGTGGTGGCAATCGCCGCGGCACCACACGATTCGATGATGCGCGCGCTGCCCGGATCCCAGGCATTGGGCAAGGTCAGGAATTCGCGATGCAGCGCATGGAATTTCTCGGCCTGGCTTGGACTGGCACTCATCCCGCTCTCCTATGCGATCGCGACGCCCTCATGACGCAACAGCCACCGTTTGCGTGACAGGCCGCCGCCGTAACCGGTGAGGCTACCGTCGGCGCCGATCACGCGATGGCACGGTACCACCAGGGCGATCGGATTGCTGCCGTTGGCAAGCCCGACCGCGCGCATCGCCATCGGCTTGCCGATGCGCCTCGCCAATTCCCCGTAGCTCCAGGTCTTGCCGGTCGGAATCTTGCGGAGCGCTGCCCACACTTTACGTTGAAATTCGGTCCCGCCGGTCGTTGTCGGCAACGTGTCGATGGCGTGGATGTCGCCCCCAAAATAGGCGCGGATCGCGTCGCTTATCCGTCGCGGCACCCTGCCGGCGACGATGTCGGCATCGCCGCAATGGCGCCGCAACAGCCGCATGAACCGCGGCTCGAATTCCTCGAAATCGAGCGCGCGGATCGTTTCGCCGTCACAGACGAGCAGGATGGTTCCGATCGGCGACGGCAATTTTTCGAGCGACAGGTTCATGTTTCTTCTCCTTCCGCATCGCCGGTAGCTGCGCGAAATCATGCGTCCACAGATGTTGCGCGGCATAGGCGCGCCACGGCCGCCACGCCTCGGCGCGCTCGAGAACCGCTTTGGGCGTCGGCCGGGCGCCGTTCTCGGCCAAGGCTCGTAGCAACCCGATATCCGAGGCCGGAAACGCATCGGGTTCGCGCAGCGCCCTGATCGCGATGTAATGTGCCGTCCATTCGCCAATGCCGCGCACGGCGCAAAGTTTCGCGATCGCCTCGTCGAGGCTTGCCCCGCGCTCGAACAGCGTCGGATCGGCGATCTCGGCCTGCGCAATGTTTGCCACCGCACGACCGCGTGCTTGCGGCATACCGAGCGCTGCGACATCCCCACCGATGAGCCTGCCAGGCGTTGGGAAAACATGTGTCAGGCCGGCGGCGACGCCTTCGATCGGCGTGCCGTAGGCGGCAACAAGCTTGCCGAGCAATTGGCGCGCGCCGGCGATAGTGATCTGCTGGCCGATCACCGCGCGCACCGCCATCTCAAACCCGTCCCAGCCGCCCGGCAAACGTAATCCCGGCCGTCGCGCCAATAGCGGAGCCAGTGCGGCGTCGCGCGACAAATGCGCGGCGATGGCATCGGGATCTGCGTCAAGGTCGAACACGCGCCGTACCCGTGGCAGGATCAACGGCAACTTGCCGACATCGTCGAGCCGCACCGCGACACGCAAGCGGCGTCGTTGGGCCTCGTGCGACACCGCAATCGTGCCGTTCGCAAACGTGCGGCGGTAGAGAAGTGGCGTCACATGCTCGACGCCGGGAATTGCCCTCGCAGCCAGGAAACCGATGATCGCATCCCAATCGTATGGCCGCTTGTAGGCCAGAGTCAGCTCGATCGCCGAACCGTCGCGTGCCTGGTCGCGCCGGCGCAAGGCGCTGGGCGGACGGGCAAATAGCCGGCGGAACGTATCGTTGAACCGCCGCACGCTGCCGAACCCCGCCGCCAGCGCTACCTGGGTCATCGGCAGACCGGTCTCGTGGATCAATTGTTTCGCCAGAAGGATGCGGCGCGTCTGCGCTACCGCCAGCGGCGAGGCACCGAGATGTTCGTGAAACAGCCGCCGAAGTTGGCGATCGCCCACACCAACGCGGCCTGCCAACACCTCGACATCGCCATCGTCGAGCGCGCCGGTTTCGATCAGCGCCAGCGCGCGACTTACGGTGTTGGAGGTGCCCCGCCACGCGCCGACGTTCGGTGCAGTTTCAGGTCGGCAGCGCAGACACGGCCGGTAACCCGCCTCCTGCGCCGCCGCCGCAGTGGGATAAAACGTGACGTTGTCGCGATGCGGCGTCCGCGCGGGACAGATTGGACGGCAATAAATCCCGGTCGTGCTCACCGCGACGAAGAAACGCCCATCGAAGCGCGGGTCGCGCGCCGCCAGCGCGCGATAGCAAATATCGGGGTCAAGTTTCATGACGCTATTGTGCGCCGCCCAATGTGACACGTCTCGCCGTTTTCGGACATGGTTGACCGGATGCTGCTGCGTCGTTATCTCCTGGCGAAATGGCGGGGATATGGCGCGTCAGTTAATATCGCATCCTGCACGGCGGCGCCTGATCTACACGGCGATGTCGCTGCTCCTAGTGTGGCACTGCTTTGCGATGATCGTCGGCCCCACGCCGGAAAGCGATTTGACGGACGCGGCGCGTGACGTACTGGGTCCCTACCTTAATCTCTTTCGCCTCGAGCACAGTTGGAGTTTCTTCGCGCCCGATGTCCGCCTCTATCCCGATTTCCGCTATGTCGTACAGGATTCGTCGGGGCAAGATCACACGTTCGAGCCGACGGGCGGCTTAAATTGCTTTCGTCCGGCCGACATCTGGATCGAGGACTGGTACACCAACGTCGCCGACGAACCGGACACCTATGCGGAGGCGACGGCCATGCGGCTATGTCGCGAACATACCGCTCTCCATCCCGTGCAAATTTCGCTGCTTGGCGTCCAGCGCGCCGATTTCACGCCAGAAGACGAGCTAGGCGGCAAACATCTCCACGACCCTGCGTTCGAGAACGAAGTTTTTCTGGGCACGTTCGCATGTCCGGCATCGTAGCCCCCGACCAGGCGAGGCGCGCGACATTCGCGCGGTTGCGCGATGCCTGGTCGCGCCTGTGGTTTCAGTCCGCGCCGACGACGCCGCTCGAAATTGCCCGCATCGGCATCGGCTTGGCGATGCTGCTGCACTATGCCTTGGCCACACCCTACCTTCTCACTTTCTGGGGCGATGAGGGCTGGATGCCGCCAGAGCTTCTTGCCGCTGAAAACGTGGCTCCCTGGCAGCAGTCAGTATTTTTCTATTTCACCGCGCCGTGGCAGTTGTTCGCTTTTCACGGCTTTTTCCTTGCATGCTGCGTCGCATTCGCGATCGGCTGGAAAACCGCGTGGGTGAAATGGATCGTCCTGATCGGCCAAATCTCCTACGACTACCGCAATCCGGTACTGACGTACGGGGTCGACGGCATTCTCACGAGCCTGTTATTGATTTTGTGTTTTGCGCTAACCGGTCGTGCCCTCAGCCTGGACCGCGTGCGCACTGTTCGCCGGGCCAAGCGGAAAGACCTGAATGCCCGCCCGCCCACGTATATGAGCGAATGGGCGTTCGCCTGCACGCGCCTCATGCAAATCCAAATGGCGGTGCTGTTTTTTTATAGCGCCGCTAACAAGCTAAAGGGCGACGACTGGTGGAACGGCGATGCGATATGGTGGGTGTTCACCGATCACTACTATTTCAATGAGGCCACCATATCGTTCCTCGCGACGCATTTTTGGCTGGTCAATATCGCAACCTACGCCACGGTGGTCATCGAGATCGCCTTCCCGTTTCTGATTTGGCAGCGCGCGACACGGCCGTACTTGCTGGTCGCCGCGCTCTTTCTTCATCTCCAATTCTTCGTGTGGATGTACCTGCACTATTTCTCATGGGTCATGAGCATGGGCCATATGAGTTTTCTCAGGCCCGAATGGCTCGCCCGGCTAGGCGCTTGGTGGAAGCGCAAGACTGGTCCGATGGAAATGATCTATGACGGGCATTGCGGCTTCTGCAAACGCTCGATGGCGTGGTTCTTGGCATTTGACGGTTTGGAGCAGATCGCGATCCGCGATTTCCATACCGATCCATCGCCAGTCGTCAGTCAGGAAAAATTGCTGACGCATCTCTATCTCGTGCTGCCCGACGGTCGCGCGTTACCCGGGTTCGAGGCTTATCGTTACGTCGTGGCACGGGTCCCGGGATTGTGGTGGCAAGTCCCGTTATTTTACGTGCCGGTCGTCAGCCGCCTGATCGGCACGCCGGTCTATAACTGGATTGCCGCCAATCGCGGCAAGCTAAGCCGCTACGTGTTCCCGTAACTTCATCACGCCGACGGTACATCCGACGGAAAACGGACGGATCGCGTCGTAGTGCCAAATCTCACCGGTGGTTTCAGGCGCGAGCCCGGCAATCGCGATGAAGGTGCGGATTTCGAAGCCGCCCTGCCCCGCGTCGCGATAGGTATCCGTGTCGCTGTAGGACAGCAGGGCCGCCCTGTCATTGCGCGTCCAGCGCGCCAGGAAATCGCGGTCCCAGGCCTCGTTGATCTTGCCGGAATTGGGCGTCGCCGGCCAATGCGAGATGCCGCCGGTGCCGATAATAGCAATTCGCTCGGGCACCGCGTCGGCGGCGTGACGCAAGGCCTCGCCGAACGCCCAGGCGCGATGCAGCGGCGTCAGCGGCGGGCCCTGGCAATTGATGTTGGCGGGCAGGATGGGGAGATCGTACTCGGGCGTGAGGAAGTGGAGCGGCACCATGATCGCATGGTCGAGCTTCCATTCCTCGCAATAGGCGACATCGACCTCGTCCATCACCTTCGCGATCAGCCGCTCCGACAGGTCGCGACTGCCCGGCACCTTACGGCGCTTGATCAACAGCCAGCGCTCGTCCTCGATCGGGCCCTCGTAGTCGTCGGCCATGCCCATGGCGAAGGCGGGCATGTTGTTCATGAAGAAATTGCCGAAATGCTCGGCGCCGACCACAACCAAAACATCCGGCCGCGCATCGCGAATGGCGCGGCCCATGCGCCCGTACGCCGCGTAAAGCGCTTCGCGCCGGTCGGGTTCGGCGCGCTCCGCCCGATTGACAATGCCGGGCGCGTGGCTGCAAATGCCCGCGAATACCACCGGCACGCTACTCCTCCACCATGGCGTAGATGCCGGCGCGCACCGGGCCGTGCTTGCGGATCCCCTCGCGCATAGCCTCGATATAGTCGTCCCACGCGATGCCCTTCAGCGCCGCGTAGTGCATCAAAAGCTGGCCATTGACGCCAAAGACATAGAGCAAGCCGATATCGGGATCGGTGAGCGCCTTTTTTTCGTCGTCGGTCAGATCGTACCCGGCCATGACCCGTTGCGGATCGGCCTTGAAATCGCGCTGCACCGACGGCTCGCGATTGAGATTGTAGAGCAGCTTTTGGAGGTAATAGAGGCTCATCGCAGATCCATTGACGCCGCCCGAAGATCGGGTGAGTAGTACAGGTTCAATATATACCAAGATATACCAAGAGCGGCGCGGCATGATCAAATCGGCGACACGGTTCAAGGGTTCGGTGCCGCCGCTGGTCACCCCCTTCAAGCAGGGCGCGATCGAATACGAGACGTACGCCCGCTTGGTCGAATTCCAAATCGCGAACGGCTCATCCGGCGTACTGGTGGCCGGCACCAGCGGCGAACCCTCGACCCTCAGCCTTGCCGAGCGCAACCGCTTGGTCGAAACCGCCGTCGAGGTCGCGCATGGCCGCGTACCCGTCTTCGCCCATACCGGATCGCAAAGCCTTGCCGAAACCGAGGCGCTGACCCGCCACGCGGTGAAAGCGGGCGCCGACGCCATCCTCATCGTGACGCCCTACTATATCCGGCCGCCGCAGCGCGGACTCGTGCAGTATTACCTTGAGTTGACCAAGGGTTTCGACACGCCCTGGCTGATCTATCACATCCCGATCCGCGCGGCGGTGGGGATCACCATCGATACCGTGAAAGAAATCGCGGAGAAGTCGCCACATTTCGTCGGCATGAAGCACACGTTCAACGATCTTGGCTTCGTCACCAAGGCGATCCAGGCGCTGGGACCGGAATTCCGATTGTTCTGCGGGCTCGAGGATTTGAGCTTTCCGATGATGGCGATCGGCGCCTGCGGCGTCATGAACGCCATCGGCAACATCGTGCCGCGCTTGCTGGCCGATCTGTGCGCGGCGGTCGAGCGCGGCGATCTCCCCGCCGCCCGCAGGCTGCACGAACGCATGTTCGAGTTGAACGAGGCGGTGTTGCTCGAAACCAACCCGACTGCGGTCAAATACATGATGAAGCGGCTAGGCCTGTTGGCCGACAATGAGCATCGGCTGCCGATGATGCCGGCCACCGCGACGTTCGAGCGGACCCTCGACGGTTTCCTCCAACGCGCCGGCCTTTTGACTTAGGATCAACGACATGCGGCTCCTTTCATATAACCTGAACGGGCAGAATTCGTGGGGCGCCGTCAAGGGTGACGGGGTGGTCGATCTGGGCGCGCGGTTCAAGGGTCGCTACGCCACCCTGCGTGAAGCCATCGCCCACGGCGCACTACCGGCCCTCCGCGACGAGACGGTACGCGTTTCAGCGGATGCTGCGCTGTCGGCGATTCGCTATCGCATTCCGGTGCCGGATGCCGAGAAGATTCTGTGCATCGGAGTCAACTACGCCGACCGCAACGCCGAGTACAAGGACGGCACCAAAGCCGCCCAGTATCCCAGCATGTTCTTTCGCACCCACGAATCGCTGGTCGGACACAACGAGCCGATTCTGCGCCCGCCCGAATCGAATCAACTCGACTACGAAGGCGAGATCGCGCTGGTGATCGGCAAGGGCGGCCGGCGCATCGCCAAGACCGACGCCACCAAACACATTTTCGGCCTGTCGTGCTTTCAGGAAGGCACCATCCGCGACTGGACCCGTCACGGCAAATTCAACGTGACGCAGGGCAAAAACTTCGACGCCAGCGGCGCGATGGGACCGTGGCTGGTGACGGCGGACGAGATCGCCGACTACGCCAATCTGACGGTCTCGACCTTCGTCAATGGCGAGCGACGGCAGCACGATACGACCGCCAACCTGATGTACGGCTTCGCCGACCTCGTCAGCTATGTCTCGACCTTCATGACTCTGCGGCCGGGAGACGTGATTTCCACCGGCACGCCGACCGGCGCCGGGGTACGGTTCGACCCGCCGATCTGGCTCAAGCCGGGCGACGTAGTTGAGGTCGAAGCGTCTGGAATCGGCCGCCTGCGCAATCCCATCGCGGATGAGAAATAGACCATAAGTTATTGATTTTTATATTTTCGAAGGCGCCCCGCCCGCCATCATGGAGGATGGATAGCGGGCGGAGCCACCCAGGGGTCTTCGCCCGCCAAGGGGGTTGAGCGGGCGGCGCGGCAGAGCCGCTGGGCGCATTAAGAGGCGGTTCGACGACCGAACCAAGTTAAATAGATTTTATAATTCACACTGAAATCCAAGAACTTATCCGGAAAGCGGGCGGCTCCGAAATCGGCCCAGATCGGCCGGCGACAGACGCACGGCAAGGTGCGCCGCGGTCTCGCCGTCGACCCGGCGTAGCACTTCGCCATGGGCGTAGAGCCACGCCAGCGCGGCGCCGTCGCTGACCGGCACCTCGAGCTCGACCAGTTCGCGATCCCCGGCCAGCCGCGCATCGATGAGCGCCAGCAGCCGGTCGCCGCCCTCGCCCGTCGCGGCCGAGACGGCGACCGCTTCGCCGGCGGCGCCGTTGCGGCGGAGCTTGTGGTCCAGCGCCGTGCGCTCCTCGGCGGGGAGCAGATCGATCTTGTTCAGCACCTCGATGCTGTTGTGCTGCAGCCGCTCCGCCAGGCCCAATTCGTCAAGCACGGCATGGACGTCGGCGCGTTGCGCCTCGGTATCCGGGTGGTTGATGTCGCGGACATGAACGATGAGATCGGCCTCGGTCACTTCCTCGAGGGTGGCGCGGAAGGCCGCCACCAGCTGCGTCGGCAGATCGGAGATGAAACCGACCGTGTCGGACAGGATCGCCTTGCGCCCGGACGGCAGTTCGATCTGCCGCACCGTCGGGTCAAGCGTCGCGAACAGCTGGTCGGCCGCGACCACCGAGGCGCGCGTCAAAAGGTTGAATAAAGTCGATTTTCCGGCGTTGGTGTAACCCACCAGGGCGATCGCGGGGTACGGCACCCGTTGCCGCGCGCGCCGCTGCAGGCCCCGGGTGCGCTTGATGCCCTCGATTTCCTGCTTCAGCTTGACGATGCGGTCGCCGATCAGGCGGCGGTCCATTTCGAGCTGGCTCTCGCCAGGGCCGCCTAGAAAGCCGAAGCCGCCGCGCTGTCTTTCCAAGTGAGTCCAAGACCTTACCAGGCGCGAGCGCTGGTAAGTCAGCGCCGCCAGCTCGACCTGGAGCCGGCCCTCGTGGGTGCGGGCGCGGGCGCCGAAAATCTCGAGGATCAGGCCGGTGCGATCGATGACCTTGCACTTCCATTCGCGCTCGAGATTGCGCTGCTGCACCGGCGACACGGCGGCGTCGATGACCGCAACCTGTATCGACTTTTCCTCGACAATTTGCCGCAAATTGTCGACCGCGCCTTTACCAAGCAGCGTCGAAGGCTGCATTTTCCGCAAACCCAACGTCGACGCATGGACGACGCGCAGGCCGATCGCCGCCGCCAGCCCGACCGCCTCGTCGAGCCGCGCCTGCGGCGAGCGCACGGCATCGCCGGCCCCGGCGTCGCCGGTCCGCAGATAAGGATGCAGCACGAGACAGGAAGCAGCGGGCGCCGCCGTCGCGGAGGCCGCGTGGGGATCAGTCTTCTTCAGGTTCCTTGCCGCCTTCGAACAATTGGATCGGCTGCGCCGGCATCACCGTCGAGATCGCGTGCTTGTAGACGAGTTGCGAGTGCGCGTCGCGCCGCAGCAAGACACAGAAATTGTCGAACCAAGTAATGATGCCCTGCAGCTTCACGCCGTTGACGAGAAATACCGTAACCGGAGTCTTGTTCTTGCGAACATTATTCAGGAATACGTCCTGAACGTTCTGTGATTTTTCCGACATGGGGGTTCCCCTTATTTGCCTTGGACCGTTCGGAATCGCTCGCGGATGAGCATGCCGGGCGGCCGTTCGCTCATACATAGCAAATAGGATACCAGGTCCAAATCACAAGCCTTTGATATAGGTCAAGAGCGCGTCGCAATCGCCGAAGCGCAACGCCGGCGCGAACCGCTCGAGCACAGCATCGCCGGGAAGCGCCTCGTGCAGCAGCACGGCGTGGCAGCCGGCATTGGCGGCGCATTGCATGTCGACGCCGGTGTCGCCGACGTACCAGGCGTGCCGCCCCGGAGGCATCGCCATCGCCTCGAGCGCCATGAGGATCGGCGCCGCCGCCGGCTTGTCGGCGCCGGCGTCGCCGGCGCCAACCAGTTTGACGAAGCGCGACGTCCAGCCGAAATGCTCGGCTTCCTGGCGCAAGGTGGCGCCGATCTTGTTGCTGACCACCGCGAGCGGCACGCCGAGCGCCGCCAGCCCGTCGAGCAAGGCCGGGACGCCGGGCAGCGGCTTGATGCGCTCCAAATGGATCTCGTGAAAGCGGTCGAAATAATGTTGGCGCGCCTCTTGCCAGCGCTCGCCGAAGATCGGCGGAAACGCCTCGATCAGCGACAGGCGCGTGCGCGCCTTGACCTCGGCCAGGGTCCAGGGCTCGCGCCCCATCCGCGTGAAGCAATGGCCCATCGCGTCATGGATCGTGTCCCAACTGTCGACCAGCGTGTTGTCCCAGTCGAACAGCACCGCGCGCGGGGCGGTCATGCGGGACCGCCCCTCATTAGTCGTGCCCCACCCCGGCTTTCGCCGGGGTGGCGCGTATTTTTTTGGTGCGTATCGCGGATCATCCTCACCCCCGCGCCCCATCCATGAAATCGTGATAGGCGGCGGCGAGCTTGAGCGCGAGCGGGCCCGGCTTGCCCTCGCCCACCGGCGCGCCGTCGATCGCCACCACCGGCAGCACACCGTTGGTGGCGCTGGTCAGCATCGCCTCGCGCGCGGCCTTGGCCTCGGCGACGCTGAACGGCCGCTCGACCAGGCGCAAACCGTCGCGTGCCAGAATATCGAACACGCCCATGCGCGTGACGCCGTTGAGGATGGAACTGTCGGCCTTGCGGGTGACCACCTCGTTCTGGTCGGTCACGATCCAGGCGTTCGACGACGTACCTTCGGTGACATTGCCCTGCGCGTCCACCTGCCACGCCTCATAGGCGCCGGCCTCCTTCGCCTGCTGCTTCGCGAGCGCGTTCGGCAGCAGCGAGACCGATTTGATGTCGGGGCGCTTCCAACGAATGTCGGGCACGGTGATGACGGCGATGCCCTTCGCGATGAGGCGCGGATCGGCGATGCGCATGCGCCGCGCCGTAACCACCAGGCTCGGCCGCGCCTGCGCCGGAAAGGCAAAGTCGCGCGGCGCCGCGCCGCGTGTCACCTGGAGATAGACGATGCCGTCGGCAATGCCGTTGCGGCGCACGGTTTCGCCCAGCACCAGCTTCAAGGCCGCGTCGCTCATCGGCGCCGCCAGCTTCAAGGCGTCGCGCGAGCGCGCCAGCCGGGCCAGATGCCGGTCCTCGTCGATGAACGCGCCGCGGCGGATCGCGATCACTTCATAGACGGCGTCGGCGAACTGGAAGCCACGATCCTCGACGTGCACCTGTGCATGCCGATGCGGCACATAGCGGCCGTTGACGTAAGCGATGCGGGACATTTCCTTGGTCACCTCCCCCTTTGACGGGGGAGGTCGTGAGCAGCCGAAGGCTTCGAGCGGGTGGGGGTGATTGCGGACGCGATGGAAATATCACCCCCACCCGAAATCGCGCGCTGGCGCGCTCGATTTCCACCCTCCCCCGTCAAGGGGGAGGGTATCGCGAGGCTAAGCATCCGCCTGAAATTCCACGGCGGGCGCGGCCGATTCGGCCATCCCGGAGGCGCGATCTTCCGACAAGCCAAGCGACTTGAGCTTGCGGTGGAGGGCCGAGCGTTCCATGCCGATGAACGCGGCGGTGCGGGAGATGTTCCCGCCGAAGCGGCTGACCTGCGCCAGAAGGTAATCGCGCTCGAACATTTCGCGCGCCTCGCGCAGCGGCAGGCTCATCATTTCGGCGGAGCGGTCGCCGCGCGCGACCGGACCGCCGCCCGCGATGTCCGCCGGCAGCATGTCGGCGCGGATCGGTTGATGGGCCTCGCCCGGCGCCATGATCAACAGCCACTCGATCACGTTGCGCAACTGCCGCACGTTGCCCGGCCAATCGTAGCCTTGCAGTGCCGCCAGCGCGTCGTCGCCGAAGGCGCGCGGCACGATGCGGGCCGCGGCGGCCGCGCGCTGCATCAAATGGCCCGCCAGGAGCGGAATGTCCTCGCGCCGCTCGATCAGCGCCGGCACCACGATCGGCACCACGGCGAGGCGGTAATAAAGGTCCTCGCGGAACCGGCCCGCCGCGATCTCGATCGGCAGTTCGCGGCTGGTCGAGGCGATGACGCGAACATCCACCGTCACCTTGCCGCCGCCGACGCGGTTGAAGGTCGAGTCCTGCAAGGCGCGGACGATCTTGCCCTGGGTCTCCAGCGGCATGTCGGCGACCTCGTCGAGGAACAGCGTGCCGCCGTGCGCCTGCTCGAACAGGCCGATGGTGCGCGGGCTGTCCGCGCCGGTGGTGCCGGCCTCCGCGCCGAACAATTCGATCTCGAACCGGTCGGGCGCGAGCCGCGCGCTGTTCACCACCACCAGCGGGCCTTCGACACGGCGCGAGCGCTTGTGGACCAGGCGCGCCACGACTTCCTTGCCGGCGCCCGCCGGCCCGCTGATCAGGATGCGGCTGCCGGTGGGCGCGACCCGGTCGACGGTCTGGCGCAGCTGCGACATCTTGGTCGAGCCGCCGATCAATTCCTCGTCGCCGCCGGCCCTGAGGCGCAACTCCTCGTTCTCGCGCTTCAGCCGCGCCGCCTCGATGGCGCGCTCCACGAACAGCAGCAACCGGTCGGTCTTGAACGGCTTTTCGATGAAATCGTAAGCGCCGATCTTAATGGCGGCGACAGCGGTCTCGATGGTGCCGTGGCCGGAGATCATCAGCACCGGCACGTTGGGCGCGTCGCGGCGGACGATCTTCAAGATCTCGAGCCCGTCGAGTTCGCTGCCTTGAAGCCAGATGTCGAGAATCACCAGCGACGGCCGGCGCGCTCGGATCGCGGCCAGCGCCTCGGTGCTGCCGCCGGCGCCGCGGGTCTCGTACCCTTCGTCGTTCAAGATGCCGCAAATCAACGTGCGGATATCCGCCTCGTCGTCGACTACCAGAACATCATGCGCCATGGACCGCCGCCTTCATCGGAGCTGGTTTCGTTTCCTCCACCGCCGCGCCTCTGTTGAACACAAGGCGCACGCGGGCACCGCCCCCCTCCCGGTCCTCCAATAGTAATTCGCCGCGATGATCTTCCATGATCTTTTTTACGATCGCGAGACCAAGGCCGGTGCCCTTGGCGCGGGTCGTGACATAAGGCTCGGTCAACCGCTCGCGGCCGTCGGCGGGCAGCCCGCGGCCATTGTCGGCGACCGTCACCACGATCTGTTGCGGGCCGGCGTTCACCTGGACGGCGATCTCGCCCGGCGAGGACGCGGCGTCGCGGCCCTGGATCGATTCCGCCGCGTTCTTGAGGAGATTGATCAGCGCCTGGCTGACCTGGCGCGCGTCGCAAAAGAGCGGCGCGCGATCCGGCACGTCGACGGCGAAGCGGATCTCCGGCGTCGAGGTGCGTTGCAGGAACACCGCCTGGCGCACCAGCTCCACCAGATCCTCCTCCCGCATCAACGGCGCCGGCATGCGCGCGAAGGAGGAGAATTCGTCGACCATGCGGCCGATATCGCCGACATGGCGGATGATGGTGTCGGACAAATTGGTGAAGGTCTCGGGATCGTTCGCGATCTCGCGGGTGTATTTGCGCTTCAGGCGCTCGGCGGAAAGCTGGATCGGCGTCAGCGGATTTTTGATCTCGTGGGCGATGCGCCGCGCGACGTCGGCCCAGGCGGCCTTGCGCTGCGCCGACACCAATTCGGTGATGTCGTCGAATGTCGCGACATAGCCCTTGACCTCGCCGTCGGCGCGCTCGGCCGCAATGCGCACCAGCAAGGTCTGCGAGCGGTGATTGCGGGTGAGTTCGATCTGCGCCTGGGCCAAGCGTTCCGGACGGCGCTTCGCCTCGTCGAACAGGCCCGCCATCTCCGGCACCGCGACGATCAGCTCCTGGCCGACGCATTGATCGAGATCGGTCGCCAGCAGCAGCGAGGCCGAGCGGTTGGGGAGATTGATGCGCCCCGCCTGGTCGAGGCCGATCACGCCCGCCGACACGCCCGACAGCACCGTCTCGGTGAAGCGCCGCCGCTCGTCGAGCTGGCGGTTGGCGGCGACCAGCTCGGAGCGCTGCGTCTCCAATTGATGCGTCATGCGGTTGAAGGCGCGGGAGAGCGAACCGAATTCGTCCTCGCTGTCGCCTTCCGGCACGCGCGCGGAGAGATCGCCCGCCCGCACCTGCTCCGCCGCCGCGGCGAGCGAGGAGATCGGCCGCGCCATCCGGGTCGCGAAGGTCAAGCCGGCCCATACCGCGCCGGTCAACAGCAACAGGCCCACCACCAGGAACAGCACCGACAGCGCATACTGGAATTGCGATCGCTCGCCCTCCAGTTTCTGGTATTGCGCGACCGCGCTTTGCGTCTGTTGCATGTGGGCGATCACGGTCGGATCGATAAAGCGCCCGACATAGAGATAGACCTCGCCGAATTCCGGCAGCTTCACCAGCGCGCGCACCCGGTCATCGTTGTCGGAGGTCAGCACCGCGATGTTGCCGGCGTTGGCCTGTTGCATCGCGCCTTCCGGCACCGGCTCCAGCTCCAGCGACGCAGTCAGGCCGGAGCGCGCCAGGATGCGGCCTTCGCCGTCGAACACCACCGCTTCGGTCAGCGAACGCAGCGCCGCCTGCGCCGCCACCATCTGGCCGAAACGCTGCGGCTCCATGATGAGGAACTGGGAATCGCGCTCGAGATCGGCGGCCATGCTGCCGACATCGGCGCGGATCGTGTTCTGATGCTCGTGCAGATAGGCCTCGGCGACCACTAGCGATTCCGTCACCGCGGTGCGCACCCGCTCCGAGAACCAGGCCTGAACGCCGAAGCTGAACAGCAGATAGGAGAACACGGCGACGATGATGGTCGGGATCACCGCCACCAGGCCGAACAGCAGCACCAGGCGGACATGAAGGCGGGAGCCGGCGAGGCCGCGCCGCCGTTCCGCCCAGACCTGCGCCACCTTCCAGAAAATGATGCCGCACAGCGGCACCACCAGAACCAGGTTCAGCAGCAAGAAGAGTTGATTGATGGTGGCGCGGTTGCCGAACGGCGGCAGGCCCAGCACCGCGCTGTAGGTGCCGATCGCCGACGCCACCACCGCGACCGCGAGCGCGATCGCGAATTTGGACCCGAGGTTGACGCGCTTCGCCCACGCCCAGAAACGCGCGGCCACGCCGTTGCGCTCGGTGGCGACGCCCGCTGTCATACGACGGACTCCGACATCTTCCTCGCCCCTTGAGGGGGAGGGGGGGGAAATTCCCCGCAACCTGGTTGGTGGACTCCCTCACACGCCTATTTTAGGCCGCGGGCGATATCGATGTCCAATTCGCGGATTTTCTTGCGCAGCGTGTTGCGGTTGAGGCCTAGAAGCTGCGCCGCCTTGAGCTGATTGCCGCGCGTCGCGCCCAGCGTGAGCTGGATCAGCGGCCGCTCGATCTCGCGCAGCACGCGATCGTAGAGCCCTGAGGGCGGCAGTCCGCCTTTGTGGGCGGCGAAATAATCCTTGAGGTGACGCTCGGCGGCGCCGCTCAGCCCTTCGTTCGCCGCCGGCTCGCCGTTGCCGCCGGGCGCGGTCTCGGCCAGCTCCGCCTCGATCGTGTCGACGCCGATCACTTCCTGCGAATAAAGCGCGGCGAGGCGGCGGATCAGATTCTCGAGCTCGCGGACATTGCCGGGCCAGCGATAGGTCTTGAGCCGCTCCATCGCCGCGGCGTCGAGCGATTTGAGCGGCAATCCCTCCTGATGCGCCAGCGTGAAGAAATGCCGCGCCAGCGCCGCCACGTCCTCG
The DNA here is from genome assembly GCA_963729845.1 of uncultured Alphaproteobacteria bacterium. Taxonomy (GTDB): domain Bacteria; phylum Pseudomonadota; class Alphaproteobacteria; order ATCC43930; family CGMCC-115725; genus JAATGI01. Next base: position 150,207 of record CAVSQC010000013.1, on the reverse strand, counting down.
GTGCGCTCGCGCAACGGCGGCAGGCGGATCGGCACGACATTGAGGCGATAGAACAGATCCTCGCGGAACAGGCCCTGGCGAATCAGCTGGCGCAAGTCGCGATGCGTGGCGGCGATGACGCGCACGTCGGCGCGGATCGGCACGCGGCCGCCGATGGTGGTGTACTCGCCGGTCTGGAGCACGCGCAGCAGCCGCGTCTGCGCTTCGAGCGGCATGTCGCCGATCTCGTCGAGGAACAGCGTGCCGCCCTGCGCCTGCTCGAACTTGCCGACGCCGCGCGCGTGGGCGCCGGTGAACGAGCCCTTCTCGTGGCCGAACAGGTCGCTCTCGATCAGCTCGCGCGGAATCGCCGCCATGTTGACCGCGACGAACGGGCCGTTGCGGCGCTTGCCGTAATCGTGCAGCGCCTTCGCCACCAGCTCCTTGCCGGTGCCGCTCTCGCCAACGATCATCACGGTGAGGTCGGTCTGCATCAGCCGCGCCAGGACGCGGTAAATCTCCTGCATCGCCGGCGAGCGGCCGATCAGCGGCAGCTGCTCCTCCGGCTCCTCGCCGTTCGGGGCGGGCGCCGCTGACGGCCGGCGCGGTCAGCGCGCGCTGCACGACATTGACCAGCTCGCGCAGGTCGAAGGGCTTGGGCAGGTACTCGAAGGCGCCGCGCTCGGTCGCCTTCACCGCGGTGAGGAGCGTGTTCTGCGCGCTCATGGCGATGACGCGCAGCTCGGGGCGCAGCTTCTTGATGCGCGGGATCAGGTCGAGCCCGTTCTCGTCGGGCATCACCACGTCGGTGATGACCAGGTCGCCCTCGCCGTCCGCCACCCAGCGCCACAGCATCGCGGCGTTGCCGGTGGTGCGGACGTCGTAGCCGAGCCGGGCCAGCGCCTGCGTCAGCACGGTGCGGATGGCGCGGTCGTCGTCGGCGACGAGGATGGTCTCGCCGGTCATGCCGCGACTCCAGAGACTTGCTGCGTCGCCATCGGCAGGCAGACGCGGAACACGGTGCGGCGCGGCTGGCTGTCGAACTCGATGACGCCGCCGTGATCGTTGACCACCTTGGCGACCAGCGCCAGGCCGAGCCCGGTGCCGTTATGCTTGGTGGTGACGAAGGGATCGAAGAGATGCGCGCGCAGATCGTCCGGCACGCCCTCGCCATTGTCGATGATCGACACCACCAGCGGCAGATGGACGCGCTCGTCGCTGCCGGCGACCGCGAGCCGCACGCCGTGCTGATACGCGGTCGCGAGCTGGATTTCGCCGCCCTGCGCCGGCACCGCCTCGGCCGCGTTCTTGACCAGATTGAGGAAGATCTGGATCAGCAGGTCGCGGTTGCCGTGCACCGGCGGCAGCGACGGATCGTAGTCGGCGACGAAGCGGACATGGCGCGCGAAGCCGTTTTGCGCCAGCAGCTTGGCGCGGTCGAGCACCTCGTGGATGTTGACCGGGCCGCGCTCGATCGGGCGGCGGTCGGAGAACACTTCCATGCGGTCGACGAGCGCGCAGATGCGGTCGGCCTCGTCGCAGATGAGATGCGTCAGCTCGCGGTCGGGCGGCGACGCGTTCTCCTCGAGGAGCTGCGCCGCGCCGCGAATCCCCGAGAGCGGATTCTTGACCTCGTGCGCCAGCATCGCCGCCATCGCCGTCACCGAGCGCGCGGCGTTGCGGTGGGTGAGTTGGCGGTCGATCTTGTCGGCCATCGAGCGCTGTTGCAGCAGCACCACCACCTCGGCGCGGTCCTCGGCGAGCGGCGTCGCCTGGATGGTGACGGTGTGCGACTTGAGGCGCGGCGTCTCGATCAGCACGCCGTATTCCGAGACGCTGTGCCCGGTCTTGCGCACGGATTCGATCAGCGCCATCACCGGACTGTCGGCCGGCAGCATGTCGTGAAGCGCGAGGCCTTGCAGGCTCACGGCCGAGGTCTCGAAGAACAGTTCGGCCGCGGCGTTGGCGTAGCGCAACCGGTTGGCGGGATCGACCACCAGCACGGGGTCGGGCAGCGCCGACAGCACCGCCGCCGGCTCGATGACGGGCCCCCGGTCGATGGGACGTGTCTTCGCCATGTCAGGCCGCCTCGCGCCGCTCGATCAGCGGATCGTAGAACGCGCGGATCGCGTCGAGGACGCGGTCCGGCTCGCCGATCTGATTGACGGCGTGGCGGAACTCGGCGGAGCCGGGCAGGCCCTTCGAGTACCAGCCGATATGCTTGCGCGCGATCCGCACCGCGGCGTCGCTGCCGTAGTGCGACAGCATGGCGCGATAGTGCTCCAGCACGATGTCGCGCTGCACCGCGAGCGGCGGATCGGGCAGCGGCTCGCCGCCGGCGAGATGCCGCGCGACCTGTTGCGGGAACCACGGCCGGCCGTAAGCGCCGCGGCCGATCATCACGCCGTCGGCGCCGGACAATTCCAGCGCGCGCCGCGCATCGGCGAAGGAACAGATGTCGCCGTTGACGATCACCGGGATCCGCACCGCTTCCTTGACCTCGCGAATGAAGGCCCAGTCGGCGTTGCCGGCATAGAATTGACAGCGCGTGCGGCCGTGCACCGTGATCATGCGAATGCCGCTCGCTTCGGCGATGCGGGCCAGCGCCGGCGCGTTGCGACTCTTGTCGTCCCAGCCGGTGCGCATCTTCAAGGTGACGGGAAGACGCACGGCCTTCACCGTTGCCTCCAGCAGTTTCGCCGCCTTGACCTCGTCGCGCATCAGCGCCGAGCCGGCATGGCCGTTCACCACCTTTTTTACCGGGCAGCCGAAATTGATGTCGATGATGGCGGCGCCGCGATCCTCGTTGAGCTTCGCCGCCTCCGACAAATCCTCAGGTTCGCAGCCGGCAAGCTGCACCGCCATCGGCTGTTCGTCCGGCTCCGTCGATGCCATCGTCAGCGAGCGCCGGTTTTCGCAAATCATGGCGGCGCTGGCGATCATCTCGGAAATCACCAGCCCGGCGCCATGACGCTTAACCAGCCGGCGGAACGGCAAATCGGTCACGCCCGACATCGGGGCGAGAAGCACCGGCTCGGAAAAAGTCAAGGAACCGACCGCAATGCTCATTTTTTGTGCAGTCACGGTTATTGCCTACCGAATATGCATGATAGCGTTTCTATTGCGGCGCGCAAGGGGCAAGTTCGATCAGTTGTCAGTTGTCAGTTTTTAGAGAAAACAACGCCTCATGTTGCGGTGCACACTCTTGCTAACCGACGACTGAAAACTGAAAACTGGCGACTGAAAACTACGTCATCAACACATCCGTCACGAACTTGACGCCGGGATAGGCGAGCGTGAGCAGCAGATAGGCGAGCAGCGCCCAGCGCGCGGCGCGGCGACCGCGGATACCGGTTTGCCAGCGCATCAGCAACAGCGCACCGAGTACGACAAAAGCCGCCAGCGAAAACCCGACCTTGTGGTCGAGCGGCATCACGCTGTTGCGCAGCAGATACTCGGCGCCGGCGCCGCTCAACAGGTTCAGCGCGAGGATGATTTCGGCGCCGATCAGCAACCGGATTTCGGCGCGCTCGGCATCCGCGATTGCCGGCAGGCGGCGCGAAAAGCCGCCGCGCTGCTTGGTCTTGAGCGCCCGCTCCTGCACCAGCACGGCGATCCCCGCGATGGCGCCCAGCGTGATGAGTCCGTAGGTAAGGATCGCGAACACGATATGCGCGTCGAGCCAACCCGCCGAAACCGTCGCCGCCAGCGGCCGCCCGAGATCGCGCTGCCATACCGTCGCCAACAATCCCAGGAGGAACAGCACGGGCACCAGGATCGGCGTCAGCCGCCAGCTTTGCTTCTCGAGCGCCACCAATCCCCAAAACAGGATCATGGTCACGGCGATAGTAAGCCACAGCGACGCGGCAAAGCCGGTCGCCCAATGTCCGGCGAACTGCATCGCCGCGTCGAACACCGGCCCCGCCGTCGCCAGCGCCAACGCGCCGAACCACCAGCCATCCCGGGCGTCGTTCGCGCGCCAGCGCACCAGCGCCGCCGGCGCCAGACAGAGCAGCGCGATGAGATCGTAAGCGATTGTCGGCATGGCGAGAGGGAAGCACCGGACCCGGTGAATGGCAAGGTTGAAGCGCCGGGGGCCAAAGAGAACCAGATTATCTCGTCATGGCCGGGCTTGACCCGGCCATCTCAAGCAGCCTGACGGCCCGTCGCCCGCTTGAGACCCGCGGGTCAAGCCCGCGGGTGACGGTAAAATAGACGCCGCTATGCGCGGCTATGCGCGAAGAACACCTTGCTGGCGATCTTCCAATGGCCGTCGCGTTGTAGCAGCACGAAAAAATCGGTATAGCGCGTGCCGCGCCAATTCTCCGATTCGACGCGCGCGCTGGCCGCCGTGCCTTCGATGTCGATGGCGGCGATGCGCGATTTCACCTCGGCGGCCGCGCCCTTGGCGATCGCGTCGCAGAACGAGTCGAGCGTGTAGTCGACCGGCTTGCCGCGAAAGCTGCCCTGGATGCGGGCGCTGTCGCCAGAAACGGTTTCCGCATCGCGGCACCGTCGCCGGCGCGCGCCGCTTCGACATAGAGGTTGATGGTCGCGGCGATAGAATCGGCGGCGGCGAAACTGGCGGCCTCGTCTTCGACGGTGATCGCACTCATGCGGTTCCTCCCGGTAGGAATGGCAGAACGTCCATAAGCCGCGGCACGATTTGACAATCGTCGCGCATGGTCGGCGCGGCTGCCTTCGGATCGAGCAAGAACAGATTGGGGATGCCGGCATGGCGGCTGGCGTCGATGTCGCGCTGCTCGTTGCCGATGCTGACCGAGCGCGCCAGATCGAGCCCGAGATCGCGCGCGGCCGCCAGGAACATGCCGGGGCCCGGCTTGCGCCAGTCGGAGACGCGCCGGTAAATGCCCTTGGCCTCGGTCGGATGGGTCGGCGCGTAGTAGACCGCGTCGAGCCGGCTGCCGTTCTTGCCGATTTCCGCGCGCATCCAATCGGTAAGCCGGGTGAAGGTGGCCTCGTCATAGAGACCGCGGCCGATGCCGCTTTGGTTGGTGGCCATCACCAGGGCGTATCCGCGCGCGGCAAATTCCTTGGTCAGCTCGAACAGGCCGGGCATAAAGCGGCCGTCCTCGATGCGATGCAGGAATTCGACGTCGGCGACGATGACGCCGTCGCGGTCGAGAAACAGGGCCGGGCGACGGTCTGGCATCGACTACGGAACCCTTCCCACTCGATGGGGCAGCGCGATTGCAGCGCGCTCGGCATACCGCAGTGCGTCCCTCGACTGCGCCTCCGGCGCGCTCGGGATGAGGAATATTTCACTGTGCGATATAAGATTTTCCTCACCCCGAGCTGGCGCGCAGCGCCTGTCGAGGGGCGCACGGCAGTATTGCGGCGTCACATACGGCGGCCCTCCCGCCACGGGGCAGGTGAAATGGGGGGATGCGATTCGCTCGAACATTATTCCAACCGGCCCCTTATATTCGCGAAAATATCGCGTGAAAGGAACCGCCATGACCGCTCTTTTGAACTATGCCAAGGCCTCGCCCAAATCCTACCAAGCGATGTTGAAATTCTCGCAAGCCGCGCATGGCGTGCCGCTCGAGCCGGCGCTCCTGGAGTTGGTGCGCGTCCGCGCGTCGCAGATCAATCACTGCGCCTTCTGCCTCGACATGCACACGATCGACGCGCGCGCCGCCGGCGAAACCGAGCAGCGGCTGTACGCGGTGGCGGCCTGGGAGGAAGCGCCGTTCTTCACCCCGCGCGAGCGGGCGGCGCTGGCCTGGACCGAGGCGGTGACGCGGCTCGCCGACGGGCCGGTGCCGGTCGAGCTGTACAACAAGACCCGCGAGCAGTTCAGCGAGAAGGAGATCGTCGACCTCACCCTCGCGATCATCGCGATCAACGGCTGGAACCGGCTCGCCGGCGTGTTCCGGACCGAGGCCGGGCACTACCAGCCGCGCGCGCACGCGAAGTCGGCCTGACCGCCTCGTTGTCGATCAACCGCGCGCGGCCGAGCTGGACCGCGACCAGGATCCGCGCCGGCCGGTCGAGCCGCTCGAGCGGCTCCAGCGTCTCGGCGTCGACCACGGCGAGATAATCGACGCCGCCGAACCCGGCCATGGTGAGTTCGGCTGGTGCCGCGCGCCGCCGCATCCTCGATGCCCATGCCGTCCTGGATGCGTTCGCCGGTGTCGAGCAGCACGCGATGCAGCGTCGGCGCCAGGGAGCGTTCGTCCGGCGACAGATAGGCGTTGCGCGACGACAGCGCCAAGCCGTCGCGCTCGCGCACCGTCGGCACGCCGACGATGCGGGTCGGAATGTCGAGATCGGCGGCCATGCGCTTGACGATCTGAAGCTGCTGATAATCCTTCTCGCCGAAACAGGCGAAATCGGCCCGCGCCTCGATCAGCAGCTTCGCCACCACGGTGGCGACGCCGGTGAAATGGCCGGGACGATGGATGCCGTCGAGCCCGTCGGCAAGGCCGCTGACGGTGACGGCGGTGGCGAAGCCGGGCGGATAGATTTCCGCGACCGGCGGCGCGAACAGGAGATCGACGCCGGCGGCGCGCAGACGGGCGCGGTCGGCGGCCTCGTCGCGGGGATACTTGGCGAAATCCTCGTGCGGCCCGAATTGCGCCGGATTGACGAACAGGCTGACCACGGTGCGCTTGGCGAGGCGCCGCGCCCGCGCGACCAGCGCCATGTGCCCGTCATGCAGCGCCCCCATGGTCGGCACCAGGGCAACGGTGTCGCCGCGCTTCCGCCACTGCGCCACGGCGCGGCGCAAGGCCGCGACGGTGCGGACGGTGGCGAGGGAGGATGCAGGCATCGGGGATCAGGGATCAGGGCTCAAAGTCCAACTCTAGTTATCAGTTTTTCCGATCCCTGATAACTGATACCTGATACCCGAATGGAACTGTCCGTCGTCATTCCCGTGCGCAACGAGGCCGCCAACATCGCGCCGCTGGTCGCCGAAATTCGCGCGGCGCTCGACGGCCGCGTCGACTACGAGATCGTCTATGTCGATGACGGGTCGAGCGACGGCACCGTGGCCGCGATCGAGCAATTGCGGCGCGGGTTCGCGGGTTTGCGGCTGGTCAAGCATCGCGCCCGGGCCGGACAAAGCGCCGCCATCCGCACCGGCGTGCGCGCCGCGGCGGCGCCCTGGATCGCGACGCTCGACGGCGACGGCCAGAACGATCCCGCCGACATCCCGCGCCTGTGGACGATGGCGCGGGAGGCGGCGGACGCGCCGCGCCTCCTGATCGCCGGACAACGCGCCAAACGCCGCGACAGCACAGTCAAACGCTGGTCGTCGCGCGTCGCCAACGGCGTTCGCGCGCGAATGCTCGGCGACGACACGCCCGACACCGGCTGCGGCTTGAAGCTGTTTCCGCGCGCGCTCTATCTCGACTTGCCGTTTTTCGATCACCAGCACCGGTTCCTGCCGGCGCTGGTGCTGCGCGAGGGCGGTCGGGTCGTCTCGGTGCCGGTCAATCACCGGCCGCGCGAGCGCGGCGCCTCGAACTACGGCACGCTCGACCGGCTGTTCGTCGGCATCGTCGACCTGGCTGGGGTGATGTGGCTCAAGCGCCGCGCCGGACACACCACGGTGCGGGATTAGGCACCCGGCCATGACCGAAAAAATGGAACAAGGGGACAATCCGCCCCTCGCCAAGCTGCGACTAGCCGGCCGCGTCATTCTCCTGGCCGCGATCGTCGCTGGCATCGCGATCGCGGGGACGCATCGCGACGCGCTGCAACCGGCCGCGATCGAGGCGGCACTGTCGCATTCGGCGGCGGCGCCGGTCGTGTATCTGGCGGCCCATGTCGTCGCGAGCCTGCTGTTCATTCCGCGCGCCCTGGTCGCGGCGGCGGCGGGGCTGATGTTCGGCCTGTGGTGGGGACTGATCTGGGCGACGATCGGCAGCGTGCTCGGCTCGGCGGCCGGGTTCCTGGTCGCGCGCTACGTCAATAGCGGGCTGATCGAGCTCGAGGCGTTGCCGCGCCTTGGCCCGTATTTCCTGCGCGCCGAGCGCGGCGGCTGGCCGGTGGTGGCGCTGATCCGGCTGTTGCCGATCATGAACCATGGCTTCGTCAACTACGCGCTGGGCCTGACCAAAGTGTCGTTCGGCGCCTATCTGCTCGGCTCGTTCCTGGGACAGATCCCGAGCACCGTCGCGTTCGTCGAATTCGGCGCCGCCGGCGGGCGCGCGGCCAGCGGCCAGGCGGGATGGCTCATGCCGACTCTGATCGGACTGGCGGCGTTGGCGGTCGCTTACGCGCTACGATATTTCTTCCGCAAGCGGGACCCGGTGCCCAGGGTCGGATCGCCCTTGATGGAATTGCGGATGCGATTTCATCAGGCGTGAATCCGACCCATTCAATGATTAGAGTGCGATTTCACCGGTCGGACGGAAGCGCGGGTGCTTCCGTCTGACCGGATCGCACTCTAGCAGGCGACCTTGGTATAGGGCCCGGACTTGGCGTCGCCGTCGGTCAAGGTGAATTGGATCTCGGAGCACACCGCTTCCGATTCGGGCAGGGTGAAGGCCTCGGACTTGGGCATGCCGTCCTCGCGGAAGCGGACCTTCATCATGGTCTCGTAGTCGCCCGGATAGGACAGGAAGGGCAGCAACAGCAAAATCAGCGCCGGCACCAACACCGCCCCGGCCAGCACCTCGTAGCGATTCGGTCTCCTGATCCCCGGCATCGTTGGCTCCCGACGCGACTCGTTAACGTCTCGATTGAGGAAATGCAGGGATCGGGCCACGTATCCCCTCTCGCATCGGAGGCCGCAAAGGTTTACCATGGCAGCCGTCCAACCAGCCCCGAATCCAAGAACCGCCATGGCCGAAGATTTCTATCGTATCAAGCGCTTGCCGCCCTATGTTTTCGCCGAAGTGAATGCCTTGAAGGCGAAGGCGCGAGCGGCCGGGCGCGACGTGATCGATCTCGGCATGGGCAATCCCGACGGGCCGACGCCCGCCCATATCGTCAACAAGCTGGTCGAGGCGGTGCAAAATCCGCGCGCCCACGGCTATTCGGTGTCGCGCGGCATCGCCGGGCTGCGGCGCGCGCAGGCGGGCTATTACCGGCGGCGCTTCGGTGTCGAGCTCGATCCCGAGACGGAGATCATCGTCACCCTCGGCTCCAAGGAGGGGCTCGCCAACCTCGCCCAGGCGATCACGGCGCCGGGCGATGTCGTGCTGGTGCCGAGCCCGTGCTATCCGATCCACGCCTTCGGTTTCATCATCGCCGGCGCGACGGTGCGCTATGTCCCGGTCGGGGCCGGGCGTCGATTTCATCGCCGAGGTCAAGACCGCGGTGGCGCAATCCTCGCCGAAGCCGGTCGCGATCGTGCTGAACTATCCCGGCCAACCCGACCGCGCAGGTGGTCGATCTCGATTTCTACCGCGAGATCGTCGCGTTCTGCCGCGAGCAGGGCATTTATGTCCTGTCCGACGTCGCCTATGCCGAGATTTATTTCGACGGCAACCCGCCGCCTTCGATCCTCGAAGTGCCGGGCGCGCGCGACGTCGCGGTGGAGTTCTCGTCGCTGTCGAAGACCTACAACATGGCGGGCTGGCGCATCGGCTTCGCGGTCGGCAACAAGCGGCTGATCGCGGCGCTGGCGCGGGTGAAATCGTATCTCGATTACGGCGCCTTCACCCCGATCCAGGTCGCGGCCACCGCGGCCCTGAACGGCCCGCAGGACTGCATCGCCGAAATCCGCGAGCGCTATCGCCTGCGCCGCGACGTGCTGGTCGACGGGCTGCACCAGGCGGGCTGGGACATTCCGGTGCCGGCCGCCACCATGTTCGCGTGGGCGCCGCTGCCCGAGCGTTTCAGTGGCGTCGGCTCGCTCGAATTCTCGAAGCTGTTGCTCGAGGAAGCCAATGTCGCGGTCTCGCCTGGCGTCGGCTTCGGCGAGCATGGCGAGAATTTCGTGCGCATCGCCATCGTCGAGAACCGGCAACGCCTCCGCCAGGCCGCGCGCAACATCAAGCAGTTCCTCGGCGGCCGCAATTCCGGCGGCGGCAAGCTCAAGGAGCGTGTTGTGGCCAGTCCGAACCGGAATTGACTTCGCCGGGCGCGGCCCTTATGGTCCGCCCCTCTTTGCCGGAACCCGTGTCATGAAGATCGCCAATTCGCTGAAATCGCTCAAGAAGCGCGACAAGAACTGCCGCATCGTGCGCCGCAAGGGCCGGGTCTATGTCATCAACAAAGTGAACCCGCGCTACAAGGCCCGCCAGGGCTAGGCGCGTTGCGTCATGGCCCGCGAAGGCGGGCCATCCACGACTAAAGTCCCCAATCAAACCTAAGACGCGAAGGCGCAAAGTATCTTCGCGTCTTTGAGTCTTCGCTTTTCAACTTTATTCGTGGATGCCCCGGCCAAGCCGGGGCATGACGGACAAGGTGGTTTTTTGTTGTGGCAGACCGTGTCGGCGCCGAAGATAGCGGCGGAGGACGAACCATGTTGATGCCGGCGCCCGACCGGGCGACCGTCGCCCGCCGCCGCGAGATCGCGGCCGATCTGCGCCGCATCGTGCCGCCCGGCGCGGTGATCGAGGGCGAGACCGAGCGCCGCGCCTATGAGAGCGACGGGCTCACCGCCTATCGCCAGCCGCCGCTGCTCGCGGTGCTGCCCGAGACCACGGACGCAGGTCGCGGCGGTGCTGCGCTATTGCTTCGAGCATCGCATCAAGGTGGTGCCGCGCGGCGCCGGCACCTCGCTGTCGGGCGGCGCCTTGCCGCTCGGGACGGCATCCTGCTCGGCATGGCCAAGTTCAACCGCATCAAGGAAATCGACCTCGCCAATCGCTGCGTCACGGTCGAGCCGGGCGTCACCAATCTCGGCATCTCCGACGCGGTGAGCACGGCCGGACTTCTATCTACGCGCCCGATCCGTCGAGCCAGATCGCCTGCACCATCGGCGGCAATGTCGCCGAGAATTCGGGCGGCGTGCATTGCCTGAAATACGGCCTCACCACCAACAACGTGCTGGGCGTCGAGCTGGTCACCATCGAGGGCGAGACCGTGCGGCTCGGCGGCAAGCAGCTCGATGCCGGCGGCTACGATCTGCTCGGCGTCACCATCGGCTCCGAAGGTCTGCTCGGCGTCGTTACCGAAGTGACGGTGCGCATCCTGCCCAAGCCGACCGCGGCGCGCGCGCTGTTGATCGGTTTCCCGACCAGCGAGAACGCCGGCAACTGCGTCGCCGCGATCATCGGCGCCGGCATCATCCCGGGCGGCATGGAGATGATGGACACGCCCGCGATCAACGCCGCCGAGGATTTCGTCGCCGCCGGCTATCCGCGCGACGCCGGCGCGCTGCTGATCGTCGAGCTCGACGGTCCGCCCGCCGAGATCGCGCATCTGGTCGAACGCGTCGAGGGGCTGGCGCGCGCCAACGGCGCCACATCCTGCCGCATCAGCAACAACGAGGCGGAGCGGCTGCTGTTCTGGGCGGGGCGCAAGGCCGCGTTTCCCGCCGATCGGCCGCATCTCGCCCGATTATTACTGCGTCGACGGCACCATTCCGCGCAAGAAACTGCCCGAAGTGCTGACGCGCATGAGCGAACTGTCGGCGAAGATCGGGCTGCGCGTCGCCAACGTGTTCCATGCCGGCGACGGCAATCTCCATCCGCTGATTCTCTACGACGCGAACAAGCCGGGCGAGTTGGAGCGCGCCGAAGAACTGGGCGCCGAGATTCTGCGCCTCTGCGTCGCGGTCGGCGGCGTGCTCACCGGCGAGCACGGCGTCGGCGTCGAAAAGCGCGACCTGATGCCGGCGATGTTCACCGAGATCGACCTCGATCAGCAGATGCGGCTGAAATGCGCCTTCGACAGCGAGGGCCTGCTCAATCCCGGCAAGGTGTTTCCGCAACTGCGCCGCTGCGCCGAGCTGGGCCGCGTGCACGTGCACCACGGCAAGACGGCGTTCCCGGAACTCGAAGATTCTGATGCCGACATTTGCTCCCTTGCAATATTGCCCCTCCCCCCTCGAGGGGGGAGGGAAATTCGGTGACTGCGCTCGTGACCCATCTTCGTCCCGCCGACGAAAAGGAGCTGGCCGAAACCATCGCCGGCCACGCGGCGCGCGGCGAGACGTTGGAGCTGGTCGCGGGCGGCAGCAAGCGCGGCTACGGCCGCCCGGTGCGCGCCGCCGACACGCTCGACCTGTCGGCGTTCGCCGGCATCCGGCTTTACGAGCCGGAGGAGCTGGTGCTCACCGCCGGCGCCGCGACCGATCTCGCCGAGATCGAGCGCGCGCTGGCGGCGGCGCGCCAGCATCTCGCCTTCGAGCCGCCGGACTGGCGGCACCTGTGGGGCAGCAACGCGTCGCCGACCCTGGGCGGCGCCATCGCGTGCAATCTCTCGGGGCCGCGGCGGTTGCGCGACGGTGCGGCGCGCGACCATCATCTGGGATTTCATGCCGTCAGCGGCCGCGGCGAGCAATTCAAGTCCGGCGGCCGCGTCGTCAAGAACGTCACCGGCTACGATCTGTCGAAGCTGATCGCCGGCTCGTTCGGCACGCTCGCGGCGGTGACCGAGGTCACGGTCAAGACCGCTGCCGGCGCCCGAAGAGACGCGGACGCTGCTGCTGCGCGGCCTCAGCGACGCGCAGGCGCTGGCGGCGATGACCGCGGCGATGGCCGGGCCCTACGAGGTCAGCGGCGCCGCGCACCTGCCGGGCGACGGCACTTTGTTGCGGCTCGAAGGCCACGCACCCTCTGTTGCTGCGCGGGCGGAAACCCTCGCGGGAGCGCTCGTCCCGTTCGGCGCGGCGGACATGATCGACCGCGACGCGTCGCTGACGCGATGGCGGCGGATTCGCGACGCGATGCCGTTCGCCGACGTGCCGGATCGCGCGATCTGGCGCGTCTCGGTGGCGCCCAGCGAAGGGCCGCGGTTGGTCGCGGCGCTGTCGCGCGCGCTCGACTTCAAACATTTCTATGATTGGGCGGGCGGCCTGGTGTGGCTGGCGGTCGCGGAGCGCCGCCGATGGCGGCGCGGCGGCGATCCGCGCGGCGCTGCCCGAAGATAACGGCCACGCCACGCTGCTCCGCGCAAGCGACGCGATGCGCGAGACCGTGCCGGTGTTCCAGCCGCTGCCGCCCGCGCTCGCCGCGCTTGAGCGCGCGCGTCAAGACCACCTTCGATCCCGCGCGCATCCTCAATCCCGGCCGGATGTACCAGGATGTTTGAAAATTGTGCGCATCTGAATTTTCCTCCCCCTTGATGGACCACCAAGCACCAAGGCTCCGAGGCAGCCGAGAAGAGATCGGCAACACTTGGCGTCTTGCTCGTCCTGGCTGGTTGCAACCATCCTCCCTCAGCGGGGAATGGCTTTTCAGGAGTAGTCATGCAAACCTCGTTCACCCTGGCGCAATTGGCCGATCCGGATGTCGCGGCGGCGGATCCGATCCTGCGCGCCTGTGTCCATTGCGGCTTCTGCACCGCGACCTGTCCGACCTACGTGCTGCTGGGCGACGAGCTCGACGGGCCGCGCGGCCGCATCTATTTGATGAAGAACAATCTGGAGAGCGGCGCGCCGCCCGACGCCGAGCTCGTCACCCATATCGACCGCTGCCTCTCCTGCTATGCCTGCATGACGACGTGCCCGTCGGGCGTCAATTACATGCACCTCGTCGATCCGATGCGGCACCGGATCGAGCAGAACTATCGCCGCCCGCCGCTCGACCGCGCCCTGCGCGCGGTGCTGAATTGGACGCTTGCCGCATCCGACGCGGTTCCGCTGGGCGCTGCTGGCGGCGCGCGTCGCGAAAACGCTGCGGCTCGATCTCCCCGGCCGGCTCGGCGCGATGCTGCGCCTGGCGCCGGCGCATGCGCCGCGCCCGACGCCGCTGGAGCGGCCGCAATTCTTTGCGGCGCAGGGTGAGCGCCGCTTGCGCGTGGCGCTGCTCGCCGGCTGTTTGCAGCAAGCGCTGGCGCCGGAGATCAACGCCGCCACCATCCGCTTGCTGACGCGCCACGGGTGTGACGTGGCGATCGTCGACGGCAGCGGCTGTTGCGGCTCGCTTTCGCATCATCTCGGCAAGGAGTCGCTGCATTTCGCGCGCGCCAATATCGACGCCTGGATGCGCGCCGTGAATGGCGAAGGCCTGGACGCCATCGTGGTCAACGCCTCGGGCTGCGGCACCACGGTCAAGGATTACGGCTTCATGTTGCGCGACGACCCCGCCTATGCCGACAAGGCGGCGGCGATTTCCGCGCTGGCGAAAGACGTGACCGAAGTGATGGCGATGCTGGGGATCAAGCCGGCGACGCAACCCGGCATGCGCGTCGCCTATCATTCCGCGTGCTCGATGCAACACGCGCAAAAGCTTCACGCGCAGCCCATGGCACTTCTGCGCGAAGCCGGGTTCGACGTGCACGATGTCCCCGAAGGGCATCTGTGCTGCGGCTCGGCCGGCACCTACAACATGCTGCAGCACGAGATCGCGGACCGGCTGCGCGCGCGCAAGCTCGCCAACATCGCCACCACCGGCGCCGAGATCGTCGCTACCGGCAATATCGGCTGTATCGCGCAGCTTCAGTCCGGCGCGCGGCCGGTGGTGCATACCGTCGAGTTGCTCGATTGGGCGACGGGCGGGCCGAGGCCGGCTATACTCGGCGCATGATCGGCAAGCTCAATCATGTCGCGATCGCGGTGCCCGATGTACGGGCGGCGGCGGCGCTGTACCGCGCGCGGCTGGGCGCCACCGTGTCGGAGCCGGTGCCCCTGCCCGATCACGGCGTCACCACCGTGTTCGTGACGCTCGACAACACCAAGATCGAGTTGATCGAGCCGCTGGGCGACAAATCGCCGATCGCGGCATTCCTCGAGCGCAACCCGCAAGGCGGCATGCATCATCTTTGCTACGAGGTTGGCGACATCGTCGCCGCGCGCGACCACCTCAAGGCCGACGGCGCCCGCATCCTCGGCGACGGCGAGCCCAAGACCGGCGCCCACGGCAAGCCGGTCCTGTTCGTCCACCCCAAGGACATGCTCGGCACCCTGGTCGAGATCGAGCAGGCCTAGCTCACGCTCGGCGCCATTCCCGCGTGTGACCGAATGATGAATTGCGCGGAATGGCGCGGTTAGATCGTCTTTTTAATAAATTGCTAGGAATTGGCCGCGATGCTGCCCGCCTCCGATAGAGGCAGGACCACGTGACCACTCAAACCATCGACCTTCGGCCCAACACGGGCGCCATCACCCGGATACTGACCAACCCGTGGGTGGACAAAGGCTTCGCGGTCGCCGGCATCTTCCCCTTCATCTATCCGATCGCGCATCATTTCTCGCGCTTCGGCTTCAATCTGCCGGACGTGGTCTATGTGATCCAGACCGCGCTCCTGGCCGGCACCATGATTTTCCGCAACACGCCGGTGCGCGTTACCACCAATCCGATCTTCTGGGGCCTCGCCTTCATCGCCACCTATTGGGGCTTCATCGGCATCAGCCTCGAGGACCAGGGCATGCGGGTCGCGCCGGTGTGGCTGCTCGACGCGATCACGCTCTCGACTCTCGGCGGCATTTTCTGGGCGCGCATCAGCCTCGGCCGCAACATCGGCTTCGTCCCGGCGCAGCGCGAGATCGTGACCCACGGCATGTACCGCTTCGTGCGCCATCCGATCTATGCCGTGGTGTTCGTCAGCATCGTCGGCGCGATGCTGGAGCGCTGGTCGCTGCGCAACGCGCTCGTGCTCGGCGGCGGCATCCTGCTGTTCGGCGTCAAGAGCTTCGTCGAGGAAGGCCTGCTGAAGCAGGACCCCGGCTATGCCGCTTACATGAAAAAGGTGCGTTACCGCTTCATTCCAGGTGTTTTCTAAGCCTCCGTTTCCGTCCCTCCGTTCTCCGTCCAAGCCGTGCGTGGCGCCGGGTTCTCCCCGGCGCCATTCGCATTTGGCCAACCGGCGCCGGATCGGCTAGATTCTATCCCTCGATTGAGGGAGGGAATGCCGTGACGGCAGAATCGTTGAAGGACGGTCTCCAGATCCAGAAGGAGATTTTCGGCGTCGAATTTCCGCAGCGCGCGCTCGACAACAGCACGCCGCTGACGCGCCCCTATCAGGAGCTGCTGGTCTCCTTCACCTTCGGCGAGGTGTGGAAGCGCGACGTGTTCACCCGCGCCGAGCGCAGCCTGGTGACCTGCGCCATGCTGATCGCCTTGAACCGGCCCGACCAGCTTCGCACCCATATCCGCGGCGCGCTCAACAACGGCGTGCCGAAGGAAAAGATTTTCGAGCTGGCGATCCACGCCCTCGCCTATTGCGGCGCGCCGCTCGCCGGCACCGCGCGCAACACCATCGTCGAGGAATTCCAGAAGCTCGGCCTGGAACCGGCCCCCAGCGCGCCGCCCGTGGCGCCGCAGGTGAAGAAATGAGCGACGCCAAGCCCCGCATCGGCTTCGTCGGCCTCGGCAACATGGGCGGGCCGATGGTCGCCAACGTGGTCAAGGCCGGCTACAGCGTCACCGGCTTCGACATCAACCGCCCGCTCCTGTTGCAGCGCGCGCAGGAGGTCGGCTTCCACGCCGCCGACAGCGGCGCCGATGTCGGCAAGCGCTCCGACATCGTCATCACCATGCTGCCGAACGGACAGAATGTCCGCGAGGCGGTGCTGGGCGGCAACGGCATCGCCGAGGGCCTCGCCAAGGGCGGGCTGATCGTCGACATGAGCTCCGCCGGCGCGGCCGGCACGGCGCAGCTCGGCAAAGAATTGGCGGCGCGCGGCCTCACGCTCATCGACGCGCCGGTCTCGGGCGGCGTCACCGGCGCGGTCGCCGGCACGCTCGCGATCATGGTCGGCGGCAACGACGAGGCCGCGATCGAGCGCGCCTGGCCGCTGCTCGAGACCATGGGCAAGAAACTGTTCCGCGCCGGGCCGCTCGGCGCCGGCCACGCGGCGAAGTCGATCAACAATTATCTCGGCGCCACCAATCTCATCGCCATCGCCGAGGGGCTGATCGCCGGCACCAAGTTCGGCCTCGACCCGGCCAACCTGCTCGCCATCATCAACGCCTCGACCGGCAGCAGCGGCACCTCGCAGGGGCTGTATCCGGGCCAAGTGCTGAACCGCAAGTTCGGCGCCGGCTTCGCGCTCGCCCTCATGGCGAAGGATGTCGGCCTCGCCGCCGATCTCGCCCGCGACGTCGGCATGAAGGCGGACGTGATGCAGCACACCGCCGATGTCTGGGCCAAGGCGCGGGCGACGTTGAAAGGCAATCCCGATTTCACCGAAATCGTCAAAATGTACGAAGCCGAAAACGGCGTCGAACTCGTGAAGAAGTGAAGAGGAAACCGATCATGCTCTCGAAGGAAGACAACCAACTCATCAGCCAGGTCGGCGTCGGCACGCCGATGGGCGATTTCATGCGCAAATTCTGGGTCCCGGCGCTGCGTACCGAGGCGCTGGAGCGGGGCGGCGACCCGATAAAGCTGCGCTTGCTCGGCGAGGACATGGTCGCGTTCCGCGGCCATGACGGCCGCGTCGGCGTGCTCGACGAGCGCTGTCCGCATCGCGGCGTGTCGCTGACCCTGGCGCGCAACGCCGATTGCGCCCTGACCTGCATCTTCCACGGCTGGAAGATCGACGTCGACGGCAACGTCGTCGACGTGCCCGCCGAGCCGGCGGAGCGCCGCGCCGCGTTCCAGACCCGCGTCAAGGCCAAGCACTATCCGGCTTATGAACGGGCGGGCGTGGTCTGGATTTGGATGGGCGGCGGCGTGCCCGCACCCTTGCCGAATTTCCCGTGGATGAACCTGCCGGCGGAGAATGTCGGCTCGCGCATCGGCATCATCCACGCGAACTGGGTCAACGGGCTCGAAGGCCAGCTCGACAGCGCCCATGTCGGCATCCTGCACCAGGATTGGGTGCAGGTCCTGCCGGGCCAAGTCAGCGACCTGCAACGTACCCAGTTCGACCTCGCGCCGCGCTTCGAGTTCGACGAAACGCCGTGCGGCTATCGCGAAGGCGCGGTGCGCAATTCCAAGGAAGGCGGCCTCTATGTCCGCGTCCGCGAATTCGTGGCGCCGTGGTACTCGTTCATTCCGTCGATGGGCGGGCTGGACAGCGGCCATCTCTGCACCATGTCGGTGCCGATGGACGACGAGCATTCGATCCAATGGGACCTGTTCTACAACCCGGTCTCGCCGCTGGTGCGGCGCAACTCGCCCGATGACGGCCGCAACCAAAACGATCTCGCCGAGGGCATGGGCGACGATCGACAATCGCTGGGGCCAGAACCGCGAGCGGATGCGGGCGAACCAGAGCTTCTCCGGCTATCCGATCCTGCGCCACGAAGATTATGCCGTGGCGATGGCGCAGGGCATTTGGGCGGCGCGCGACAAGGAGCAGCTCTCGTCGAGCGATATTCCGATCGTGCGCGGCCGGCGCTTCCTGGTGAACGCGGCGCGCGACCAGGCGGTCGGCGACAAGGTCGCGGCATCGATGGCGACGGAGCTGCGTCATGTCCGCGCCTTCAGCGAGGTCATCGGCAAGGACGCGAAGTGGCAGGATTTGCCGCTATACGGTCCCGAACATTACGCCGGCTTCAAGGAAGCGGCGGAATAGCGCATTCGCTTTTTTCGTCATGGCCCGCGCAGGCGGGCCATCCACGAATTTGATTTTCTCTCAAACTAGTCGTGGATGCCCCGGCTAAGCCGGGGCATGACGATTTTGGGGATTGTTTCTTGGTGCCTTGGTGTCTTGGTGGTTAGATTTTTTTCTATTTTCTAAGCCACGCCTTCTTCATTTCCCCGTCGAAATAATCGGCGAGGGCGTTGAGCGCGGCGGCGCTGTCGCCGGTGTAAACCGGGCCGTGCATCATCGCGAGACGGCGCGGCTTCAAGTCCGCCAGCTTGCGGATCATCTTTCCCGTGTTTGGCGTCAGGCTGGTGGCATGCGCGCCCGCTTCGAACGCGATCGCGGGCGTCAGGATGTCGCCATCGGAGAACAACGCCGCCTCGCCCGGCTGCGCGAACAGGTCGCTGCAAAACAGCGTGCCGGTGGTCTCCTCGTAGATGAGGCCGGCGTCCCAGCAATGCGGCAGATGCGGCGTCGCGATGTAGCGCACGCGCTTGCCGCCAAGCTCGATCGTGTCGCCGTCGCGCAACGCGCGCGGCGGGCGGATGGCGGCGTCGTTGAGCCAGATGTTGCAGCCGATGCGGCCCTGGAATGCGGTCGCTTGCGGCGCGGCGCCGAGCCATTCGTTGACCGCCCCCGCTTCGTCGGCCTCGGCGTGGCTGTAGCCGATCCATTTGAGCCGCTCGACCGGCATGACGCGCGCCAGCGCCGCCAATCCCAGCGGGAAGCGCTGGCGGTGGCCGCAATGGAACAGCAGCGGCTCGTCGGCATCGATGACGTATTCGCAAAAGGTGATGCCGTTCGGCCCGCCGGCCGCCGACATGAACGTCGACATCCGATAGAGGCGGTCGCCGATCTCGTCGATGCGCGTTTCCATTGGTCACCTTACAAAAAAAGAAGAACTTTTAACCACCAAGGCACCAAGGCGCCAAGTTACGCTCGGCTCCTTACCGGCGAAAGCCGGTATCCATTGTGAAGCTGCACCATGGTCCCGGCCTACGCCGGGACGGGCAACTTTTCTTGGTGTCTTGGTGTCTTGGCGGTTTAGTTTTTCAGTCATTTACGCTCCACGTCGCGAACCCGCAGCCGACATAGACTTCCGGCACCGGCAGATATTCCAACAGCTCGAAGCCGCGGCTGCCGGCGGCGGCGTGGGCGATGAACCAGCTCCGCACCTCGTGCCCGCCATTGCCGACGGTCGGCAGCTTCGCCTCGAAATAGTCGATCATCGGCGCCTCGGCGCCGCGGTCGAACAGCGCGATCGATTCCGCGTCGAATTCCTCCTCGATCGCGCCCATGGTCGGCTCGCCGATGGAATGGCTCAGGCCACCGCTCGCAAGAATGGCGACGCGCAGCTTTTCCGGATAGGAGCGGATCGCGTTGCGCAGCAGCCGGCCCCACTCGAGGCAGCGCCGCACGCTCAGCATCGGCGGCTCGATCTCGTTGACCAGCAGCGGCACGATCGGCGGCGGCGGGTCGAGGCCCGCGCGCCACAGCGGGATGCAGAAACCGTGGTCGAGCGTCAGGCGGTGCGACAGCGCCGGCTCGAAATCCGCGGCGAAGGCGGCGTCGGCAAGATGCTTGGCCAGGCCGGCGTGGTTGGCGATGGCCGGGTTCTTGTAGACCTTGCGCATAAACGGCTCGGGCGGGCCTTCGTTCTCCGGCCCGACGCCGATGCACACCGCCGGCAGATTGTTGAGGAAGAAATTGACCCAATGGTCGGTGGCGATCTCCACGATAACGTCGGGCTTCAGCGCGCGCAGCCGTGTTCCGACCTTGTCGTAGGCGCCGGTCAGCGCCGCGCGCAGCGCCGGCGTGAAATTGTCCCAATCGCGCGCCACCAGCGGCGCGTGGCTCGCCGCGAACACGCCGACCAGCTCAGCCATGGAGATAATCCTTCGGCAGCGACCGCAAGCCGGCGATGAAGTCCGGGTCCTTCACGCCGCTATATTGGTAATAGAAGCGCAGCAGGTAGGCGTTGACGCGCGGCGCCAACACGTTGATGTCGTGCGTCTCCAGCGCGCGCACCACCGCCGGCTCGAGCTTGTACCGTGCCAGCACCGACGCCCGGTCGGCGCGATATTCCTCGCGCAGTTTCGGATCCTGCAAATCGTACATCAGCTTCGAAAGCCAGTAATCGGTCGCCATCACTTCTCCGGGCCGCAGGTGAAGTTGGCCGCGTCGTCGGTGCTGCCGTTGCCATTATAGTTCGCAACCTGCGGATAAGGGCAGAGCGGACGCGTGCGCGTCACGTTGCCGTCGGCGATGCGGCTCGCCACGATCCGCTCCGGGGCCTTGCCGGTCTCGACCCAGTCGATCAGGTTGGTGATGGTGTCGAAATGGTCGGTGCCGACGCCGCCGCGGCAATGGAACATGCCGGGCACCATGAACAGGCGGTAGAAATCCTCGCCGTCCGGCCCCGATGCCGCCATCGCCTTCTGGTAATAGTCGATCGACATCAGCGGCGACAGGGCCGGGTCGGCCCAGCCGTGGAACTGCAACAACTTGCCGCCATGCGTGCGGAACGCGGTCAGGTTCGGGTCGGTGGCGTTGATCAGCGCCCGGATTTTGGGGCCTTCCGACGGTCCCTTGTCGAAATCGTAATTCTGGTAACTCATGCCGGGCGGCGGATTGTCGGCGACCAGCTCCGGCAGGGCGAACGCGATCTGCAGCGGCTTGCCGGCGAACGGCCCGACATTGATCGGGATCATCCACACGTTCCAGCCGCTGGCCGGCGGCCGGCCGGGGATGCCCTGTCCCGCCGCTTCCGGCCCCTTGGTATAGCCGAAAAAGTACGGCTTACCGTTGCTGACCACGCCGCCGTAGATCTTGTGCAGCGCGTCGGTCTGGTTCGGCGTCAGGCAGTCGTCGCTGTCCTGTCCCGCGGCGCATTGCTTGACGTCGCGCGCCGGATCGAAATCGCATTGGCGCGGATCGTCGATCACCCCGTCCGCGGTGCCGTCGAGCGCGTCGCATTTCTTGTAGAGCGCGTCCGCCACGGTCTTGATCTTGGCAAGAGAGAATTTGCCCTCGTCGAGCGCGCGGCCGAGCCACATGCCGAGAATCTGGGTATCGACCAGATTCAGCACCGGCGCCACGATGACGATGCCGTCGAAATCGTCGGGGAAACGCTGCGCCTCGATCAGCCCCTCGCGCCCGCCGGTCGAGCAGCCGTCCCAATAGGAATGTTCGGGCGGGCGGTCGTAATACATCGTGGCGATCCGCTTCGCCTGGAGCACCGTCAGATGCACGGCGCGAAAAGCGTAGTCGGCCAGCTTTTGCGGATCCTTGACGAAGCTGGTCAGTTCGCGCTGGTCGTCGTGGCCGGTGTTGGTCTGCGCCACCACGAAATTGTGCCGCAGCCCGTTGTCGCGCACGCCGACGCGCGGCGGCTCATCCGGCCGTTCGCCGGCGAGGCCGCCATTGCCGAACATGTAGAACCGGTCGTTCCATTTCGCCGGCAGATCGACCTCGAAGCCGATCGCCGGCGCGATCGTGCCGATGACCCGGCAATGCTCCGGCACGCCGCCGACGGCGGGAACGGTCTCGGCCGACGCGATCGTAACGCCGGGCGCGCCGGCGCCGGTCTTGAGCGCCGCGCAGGCCAGAGTCGGCATCACCGCCGCCGTCGTGTAGTCGACGCTCGATTGCGCCGCGCCGGAGAAACTGTAGGTGAATTGCGCCTGCGCCGCGGCACTCCACAACAAACTCACGGCGCCGATCGCGCCGACCATTGCTCGCACCAACCCGGCCTCCCCGCTTAAGTCCGCGCGACGCTAAAAGCGCGGCCCCGCCTTGTCCAGGCTCGATGCGTTATTTTCGCTGCGCCTCGGCGGTCGCGGCGAGGGACGGCCAGGCCGCCGGCGTGCGCACCTTTGCCGCCGCCTCGGACGGCGGCAGCCGCACGTCCCAATCGCGCGCGATGAAGCGGCAACCGGTGACGCCATCCGATTGGGGCGAAGCGAGCCATTGGATCGGCGGCCCCATCAGTTTCGGATTCAGGAGCTTGACCTTGTCGCGGGGAAAGTCGGGCGGAAAGAATGCGGTGTCGGTCGGCCCGCCCGGCACCAGCACGTTGGCGGTGACGCCGGTGCCGTCCAGCTCCTTCGCCCAGATCGCGGTATTGGCCTCGAGCGCCGCCTTGGCGCCGCCATAGGCGCTGAGACCGGGCGCCATCATCGTGTCATAGCTGGTGGTTACATTGACGATCCGGCCCCATTTGCGCGCGATCATGTGCGGCGCCGCGAAATACGACATGAGGTAAGCCCCGGTGGCGTTGATCTGGATGATGCGCAGCCAGCCCTCCGGCACGGTTTCCCAGAAGCGCGCGCGCTCGGTGGCGCCCTTCGGCACCGCCAGGCTCATGCTGACGCCGGCATTGTTGACCAGGATGTCGAGGCCGCCGAATTCCTCGACCGTTTGCGCCACGACGCGGCGGCAATCCTCCGGCGCGCTGACGTCGCCGAGAATGCCGACAAATTTCTTCTCATTGTGCCGGCTGCGCCATTCCGTGTTCAGCCGGGCCACTCCGGCGCCGTCGATATCGACGGCGGCCACCCGCGCGCCGGCGTCCAGCAGCGCCGCCGCCATGACCGCGCCCATGCCGCTCGCGGCGCCGGTGACGATGGCGACCCTGCCGCCCAAGTCGATTTTGTCGGCCATGTTCTTCTCCCTCTCTCGAGGCCAAGGATACCGGATAATTTAATTGTCGCCGAATCGCGATAGGCTCATCTTGCCCGAGATTGAGGTTCGCGCCATGCCGCCCGCCGCAGACGATGTGAGATTGGATGCCATGGCCGCCGCCGGCGGCGCCGCGTTCGCGCGCTTCACCGGCCAGCTTTACGCGCGGGTGGCGCCGGCCGATCTGTCGTCGCGGCCGCCGGAGGCGCTGCTCGCCGCGGCGCAATCGCTCTGGGAACTGGCGGCGGTTCGCCAGCCGCGCCGGGTCAATTTACGCGTTATCGAGGCTCCAGCGCCGCCGCGCACCATCGTCGAGATCGTCAACGACGACATGCCGTTCCTGTTGGACTCGGTGACCATGGCGATTTCCGGCGCGGGGCTGACGCTCCATCTCGCCGTGCATCCCATTATGGCGGTGCGGCGCGACGCCGGCGGCGCGCTGCTCGACATCTATCCGCCCGGCACCACGCCCGACGGCGCGGCGCGGGAATCCATCATGCGGCTCGAGATCGAGCAGGCGACCGATGCCGCCGAGCGCGTCAAACTCGAAGACGCGTTGCTTGCGGTGCTGCGCGAGGTGCGCAGCGCCGTCGAGGATTGGAGCGAGATGCGCGACGCGGTCGCGGCGACGCAGGCCGCGCTCACCGCGCGGCCGCCGCGCGACATGCCCGACCTGTTGCCGGAGGCGCGGAATTTCCTGTCGTGGCTGCTCGCCGATTATTTTGTCTTCCTGGGCAGCCGCCAATACCGCTTTGCCATGCAGGCGGGCGACATCGTGCATGGCAGCGGCCGCGGCGTCCTGCGCGACGATTCCCGCCCGGTGTTCGAGGGGTTGCGCCGGTTCATCGATCTCCCCGCCTACACGCGCGCCTTCCTGTTGGCGCCGCGCATCGTCGAAGTGTCGCGCTCCACCGAACGGTCGCGCGTGCTGCGCCCGGCGCCGATGGACGCGGTCGCGGTCAAGCTGTTCAACGAAGCCGGCGCGCCGGTCGGCCTGCAACTGTTCGTCGGCCTGTTCACCTGGCACGCTTATCGCGTCAACCCGCAGAGCGTGCCGCTGCTCGCGGGCAAGATCGAAAACGTGCTGCGCCGCTCCGGCGCGCCGATCGGCTCGCACGACCGGCGGGCGCTGATCCACATCATCGAGAGCCTGCCGCGCGACGAGCTGTTCCAGATCGACGAGGATCAGCTTCTCGCCATGGCGCTCGGTATCCGCGACCTGGAGCAGCGCCCGCGCGTCGGGCTGTTCGTGCGCGCCGACCCCTTCGGGCGGTTCTATTCCTGCTTTGTCTTCGTGCCGCGCGACCGTTACCGCACCGAATTGAGCCAGCGGTTTGTGTCGATCCTGACCTCGGCGCTCGACGCGCGGCTCGAGACCTTCCATGTGCTGCTGGACGATCAGGCGTTGGCCCGCGTCACCTTCTTCCTGCGCACCGAACCCAAGCCGCGCGGCGAGATCGACGTCGCCGACATCGAGCGCCGCCTCGCCGCGGCGGCGCGCAACTGGTCCGACGGGTTGCACGAGGCGCTGATCGCGGCGGTGGGCGAGGAAGCGGCGGCGGCGACATTCGCGCGCTATCGCCAAGCCTTTCCCGCCGGCTATCGCGCGCGCTTTTCGGCCAAGACGGCGCTCGAGGACATCGCGCTGGCGGAGCGGGTCGATGCCGGCGCGCCGTTCGCGATCGCCTTCGTCCCGGCCGAGGACGGCTCCGCGCACCGCGTCACCTTCAAGCTGTTCGGCCGCGACGCGCCGATGGCGCTGTCCGACATTCTGCCCCTGCTCGAGCATTTGGGCCTGCGCGTCACCGACGAGAATCCCTACGGCATCGCGCTGCCGAGCGGGCTGATCCTGTACCAGAATTTCTCCGCCGAGAGTCTCGCGGGCGCGATCGACATCGCCCGTGACCGCGCGCGGCTCGAGGAGGCTTTCGCCGCGATCCTCGCCGGCACGGCGGAGGCCGACGATTTCAACCGCCTGCTGCTCGCCGCCGGGCTCGACGGGCGCGAAGTCGCGGTGCTGCGCTTTTACGCCCGGTTCCTGCGCCAGACCGGCAGCAGCTTCAGCCTCGCCTATGTCCAGGAAACGCTGGCGCGGCACGGCGGCATCGCCGCGAAGCTGGTCGAGCTGTTCCGCCGCCGCTTCGACCCCGCGCGCAGCGACGGCGCCGCCGAGACCGAGCGCATCGCGGCCGCGATCGAGACCGATCTCGACCAGGTGACGAGCCTCGACGACGACCGCATCCTGCGCGCCTTCCTGACGCTGATGCGCCACTCGCTGCGCACCAATTTCTTCCAGAACAAGCCCTATCTCTCGGTGAAGCTCGCGAGCGCGGCGCTCGATCTGTTGCCGTTGCCGCGGCCGCTGGTCGAGGTTTTCGTCTCCAGCCCCGCGATGGAAGGCGTGCATATGCGCGCCGGCAAGGTGGCGCGCGGCGGCATTCGCTGGTCCGACCGGCGCGAGGATTTCCGCACCGAAATCCTCGGGCTGATGAAGGCGCAGGTGATGAAGAACGCCGTGATCGTGCCGACCGGCTCGAAGGGCGGCTTCGTCGTCAAGCAGCCGCCGGCCGACCGCGCCGCGCTCCAGGAGGAAGCGATTCGTTGCTACCGCACCCTGCTCGACGGCGTGCTCGACATCACCGACAATATTGTCGGCGACACCATCGTGCCGCCGCACGACACGGTGCGCTACGACGGCGACGATCCTTATCTTGTGGTCGCCGCCGACAAGGGAACCGCGACCTTCTCCGACATCGCCAACGGGATCGCCGTCGAGCGCGGCTTCTGGCTCGGCGACGCCTTCGCCTCGGGCGGCTCCGAGGGCTACGACCACAAGGCGATGGGCATCACCGCGCGCGGCGCTTGGGAGTTGGTGAAGCGCCATTTCCGCGAGCGCGGCACCGACATCCAGACGACCGACTTCACCGTGGTCGGCGTCGGCGACATGTCCGGCGACGTGTTCGGCAACGGCATGCTGCAATCGCGCCATATCAGGCTGGCCGCGGCGTTCGACCACCGGCACATTTTCCTCGACCCCGATCCCGACGCCGAGACGAGCTATCGCGAGCGCGAGCGGATGTTCAAATTGCCGCGCTCGAGCTGGGCGGATTACGACGTCAAATTGCTGTCGCCGGGCGGCGGCATTTTCCCGCGCGCCCTGAAATCGATCCCGCTGTCGCCGCAAGTCCGCGCTCGGCTCGGCATCGCCGCGACCGCGCTCGATCCCGCGTCGCTCATCCGCGCCATCCTGACCGCGCCGGTCGATCTCCTGTGGTTCGGCGGCATCGGTACGTACGTCAAGGCGTCGAGCGAGCGTCACGCCGATGTCGGCGACCGCGCCAACGATGCCTGCCGCGTCGACGGCCGCGACGTCCGCGCGCCCGTGGTCGGCGAAGGCGCCAATCTCGGCGTGACCCAGCTCGGCCGCATCGAATACGCGCTCAAGGGCGGGCGCATCGACACGGATTCCATCGACAATTCCGCCGGCGTCGATACTTCCGACCGCGAGGTCAACATCAAGATCGCGCTCGACGCGCTGGTGCGCGCCGGCAGGCTCGATGCCGCGCAACGCCACGCGGCGCTGCACGGCCTCACCGACGAGGTCGCGGCGCTGGTGCTTGCCGACAACGACGCGCAGGGCCAGGCGCTGACCCTCGCCGAAACCGCGAAGCGCGAGCGGTTCGAGGCCGATGTGCGGCTGATGCGCGATCTCGAGCGGCGCAAGCAGTTGGACCGCGCCGTCGAGTTCCTGCCCGACGACGAGACCGTGGCGGCACGCGCCAAGTCCGGCGCCTACCTGACGCGGCCGGAACTGTGCGTGCTGCTGTCGGTTGCCAAGAACGCGCTGGTCGAAGCGCTGATGGCGACCGACTATCCGGACGGGCCGGGCGTCGAGCCGCTGCTGTTCGCGGCGTTTCCGCCCAGCCTGGTGCGCGACTACCGCGCCGGCGTCGAGCGCCACCGGCTGCGGCGCGAGATCGTCGCCACCGTCGCCGCCAACGAACTGGTCAATCGCGGCGGCATCGCCTTCGCCAACGAACAGATGGCGGAAAGCGGACGCGACGCCGGCGATGTCGCGCGCGCGTTCGCGATCGCCCGAGGCGCGTTCGATCTCGACGCGATCTGGGATGGCGTGCGCGCGCTCGACAACAAGATCGACGCCGCGACCCAGACCGAGATGCTGCATCACTGGCGCCGGCTGTTGCGGGTGGCGACCGGGTGGCTGCTGCGGCGCCGCGCGAAGCTCGATGTCGCCGCCGATATCGACCGCTACCGGCCCGGCGTCGCCGCGCTCGCGGCACGGCTCGGCGAGATCGCGATCCCGGACGCGTTCGCCGAATTTGCCAAGGCGCGCGAGGCGCTCTGCGCCAAGGGCGTGCCGGAACCGCTGGCGGCGAGCGTCGCGCGGCTCGACCTGCTCGATCCGGCGCTCGCCATCGTCGAGCTCGGCCCCGATCCGGTCGGCACCGGCCGACGGTTCTTCGCTGTCGGCGCCAGGCTACGGCTCGACCGCATGGTGGCGAAGCTGCGCGACCTGGTCGGCTCGGGCCTATGGCAGCAACGCGCCGCCGAAAGCCTGATCGAGGAGCTGTATCGCGGCCAGGCCGCCATCACCCGCCTGGCCGCCGGCGATCTCGACGCGCTGCTGGCGAAGCGCCGCACCGCCGCCGATCATTTCCTCGGCATCGCCGAGGAAATCGACGCCGCCACCGCCCCGGACCTGGCCCGCCTGCTGCTGGCGTCGCAGGCTCTGGCGGCGCTGGCGGCCGACGAGAGCAGATAGTTCACAAGGCGTCATTGCCGGGCTTGACCCGGCAATCCAAGGCCAGCGACGGGCCCGTCAAACCGCCCTGGACCCGCGGGTCAAGCCCGCGGGTGACGGAATTGGTGGGCTTGTCGTTATCTATCTGCCTGCGACCGCACCGGCCCTCCCTTGCAACTCGGGGCGGTTGCGGCCATTTTCTAGGCGGGTATAGGGGACGCTGAATGGTAGACGCAATTCTCGGCAACGCCGGCGGGCCGCCGGCCGCCGATCTCATCAAGAACGGCTCGACCGCCACCTTCATGGCCGATGTCATCGACGGCTCGAAGGACCAGGCCGTCATCGTCGATTTCTGGGCGCCCTGGTGCGGGCCGTGCAAGCAGCTCGGGCCGGCCCTGGAAAAGGCCGTGAAGGACGCGCGCGGCGCGGTCAAGCTGGTCAAGATCAACGTCGACGAGAACCAGGAGCTGGCGGCGCAGATGCGCATCCAGTCGATCCCCGCGGTCTACGCCTTCAAGGGCGGACGGCCGGTCGACGGGTTCGTCGGCGCGTTGCCGGACAGCCAGGTCAAGCAATTCGTCGGCAAGCTGGCGGGCGGCGCGGCCGGACCCTCGCCCATCGAGGAAGCGTTGGCGGTGGCCAAGGAAGCGATCGCCGCCGGCGACCAGGAACAGGCCGACGACATCTACGAGCAGGTCCTCCAGCACGAGGCCGACAATGCCGAGGCCCTGGCCGGCCTGATCAAGAGCGCGATCGCGCGGAAGGACCTGGCGGCGGCGAAGCAGCGCCTGTCCAAGGTGCCGCCGGCCGCGGCAAGCCACGCCGAGATTCAGGCGGCGCGGGCCGCGCTGGAACTGGCCGAGGCCGGCAACAAGGCGCAAGGCGAGCTCGGTGAGCTGGAAGCCCGCCTCAACGCCAATCCGGAGGATCATCAGGCCCGCCTCGATCTCGCCTCGGCCTTGTTCGCCTCGGGCGAACGCGAGCGCGCCGTCGACGAGCTGCTCGACCTGGTGAAGCGCGCGCGCGACTGGAACGAGCAGGCCGCGCGCAAACAGTTGGTCAAATTCTTCGAGGCGATGGGCCACGCCGATCCGCTGACCGTGGATGCGCGCAAGCGCCTTTCGTCGATCCTGTTTTCATGACGAGGCCATGAGCAAGGCGCCGTTCGAGCCGCGTGCCGAAGAGTTACCCGAACGGATTCCGATCTTCCCGCTGGGCGGGGTGTTGCTGTTGCCGCGCGGCCGCTTGCCGCTCAACATTTTCGAGCCGCGCTATCTCGCCATGATCCGCGACGCGCTGGCGGCGCCGTTGCGGCTGGTCGGCATGGTTCAGCCCAAGGACCACAGCCACGGCGCCGGCGTCATCGACGGCGAGCCGGCGGTGTGCCAGGTCGGCTGCGCGGGCCGCATCGTCTCCTTCGCCGAGACCGGCGACGGGCGCTATCTGATCGAGCTCAAGGGCGTGGCGCGTTTCGCCATCGCCGGCGAGGTTCGGGCGGCCATCCTTATCGCGTCGCGCTCGCGCGACTGGTCGCACTATCGCGGCGATCTCGACGAGGCGCCGCAATTCATCGACCGCGAGCGGCTGACCGAGACGCTCAAGCCCTATTTCCACCATCTCAACATCAATCCGGATTGGCGCGCGCTCGACGCGTTGATGGACGACCGGCTCGTCACCACCGTGTCGATGCTGGCGCCGTTCGCGCCGCAGGAAAAACAGGCGCTGCTCGAAGCCGCCGACACCAAGGCGCGCGCGGAACTGCTGATCGGCCTGCTGGAGATGGCGGTGAAGGCCAATGCCGGCCCGCCGTCGCAGGTGAACTGAAGCCCGACGAGAGAACGTCCCAGCACCATGACCGACATCGATCCGAAACTGCTGGAAATCCTGGTCTGCCCCTTGACCAAGGCGGCGTTGCGCTACGACCGCGACAAGCAGGAATTGATCAGCGTCGAGGCCGGCCTCGCCTATCCGATCCGGGACGGCATTCCGATCATGCTGGTCGACGAGGCGCGGCGCCTGGGCGACGCGGAACAGGCGCGGCTACAGGGCAAGCCCGCCCAGCCGTAATACCAGCATGAGGCCGACCGAAATCCGCCTCAAGCGCGCGGAAAAAATTCTTGAGATCGAATTCGACGACGGCAAGACCTTCCGCCTGCCGGCGGAATTGCTGCGGGTCGAAAGCCCCTCCGCCGAGGTACAAGGTCATTCGCCCGACCAGCGCCAGTTGGTCCCGGGCGCCGCCGAAGTCGGGATTCTGCGGCTCGAGCCGGTGGGCAATTACGCCGTCCGCATCGTGTTCGACGACGGCCACGACACCGGGCTCTTCACCTGGTCCTATCTCCACGAGCTGGGCCTTGAACAGCCCGTACGTTGGAAGCGCTATCTCGAGGCGATGAAAAACGCGGGGCTCAGCCGCGAGCCGTGACGCGCCCAGGTCGCTTCCCGATCATTTGATGTGGAACGAACTGAGCATGCGGTCGAGATAGCGCGGCTGCGCGCCCTTCGGCACCACGACGATGAACTGATAGAGCCGCGTCTTCGCAATATAAGCGTGCACGTCGAACTTGGTGCCTTCCGCGTCGGCGAGCGTGTAGGCCCGGCCCGGCACGCCGTTCAGCGATATCGCCTTGTCCGTCACGAGCGCTTTTCCGGACGCCGAGCTGTCGCGCACGCGCTCGAGCACGGCCTGCGGCTTGCCCTCGATGTTGGGATAGTCGTTGTACATCAGCAAATAGGCGACGCTGTCGACCTCGACCGAGAACATGTGCGATGTCGAGGTGCCGCCGTCGGCCAGCTTGATGTCTTGGGATTCGGAAGCAGGCTTGCCCGGAAAGGCGATGGAGAAACTGCCGTCGGGCGGCACGAACAGAATCATCGGCGCGTCGGCCGCGAACGCGGCGGCGGTGGACAGCAACAACCAGGCGCAGACGCCGATCACGAATTTACGCATGTTTACCCCCTTGGAAACGCTCGACTATAGCGCCTCCCCGCGCACCAGGCGCGGCAATTCGCCGACGATCCCCATCGCGTGCCGCATGAAAAAACGCTTCAAGGGCGGGACCTGTCCGACCGCGGCAAGCCCCAGGTCGCGCGCCAGCTTCACCGGCGGCATCGCGTTGGAAAAGAGCCGGTTGAGTCCGTCCGTCACCGCCGCCAGCGCGACATTGTCGAAGCGGCGCCAGCGCTCGTAGCGCGCCAGCAGGGTGGCGTCGCCGAGATCGAGGCCGAGGCGCCGGCCGTCGACCAAACATTCCGCCAGCGCCGCCGTGTCGCGAATCCCCATGTTCAACCCCTGCCCCGCGATCGGATGGATGACATGCGCCGCCTCGCCGACCAGAACCAGGCGCGGAGCGACATAGGTCTCGGCGTGCAAGAACGATACCGGGTAGGACCAGCGCGGCCCTTCGACCGCGATGTCGCCGAGGAAATCGCCGAACCGCGCCCCGAGTTCGCGATGAAACGCGGCATCGTGGAGCGCCAGGAGCTTGGGCGCGAGATCGGCGCGCTCGGTCCACACGATCGACGAGCGGTTGTCGGTCATCGGCAGGATGGCGAACGGGCCCGCCGGCAGGAAATGCTCCACCGCGACGCCGCGATGCGGCCGCGCGTGCCGCACCGTCGCGACGATGCCGATCTGCGGATACAACCATTTGACGCTGCGAATGCCGGCGGCCTCGCGCAGCGGCGAGTTCTTGCCGTCGGCGGCGGCGATCAGCTCGGCCCGGACCGTGCCGCCGTCGGCCAGCGTGAGGGTCGCGGACGCGCCATAGCTCGCGCTCTCGACCTTCATCGGCGCGAGCAATTCCAAATTCGCCAACTGTTCCGCCCTGGCATGCAGCGCGCGGCGCAGGTCGCGATTCTCGACGATCCAGCCCAGCGGCTCGTCGCCGATCTCGCGATGGTCGTAATGCAGGAACAGCGGCGCCGAATTGTCGGCGACGCGGATTTCCCGAATCGCCTCCGCCCGGCCGGCGACCAGCGGCCACACCCCGATACCGTCGAGCACGCGCATCGATCCGAAGGCGATGGCGCTGGTGCGGCCGTCGAACCGCGCGCCCAGCATAGTCGCGGGGTCTTCGCGGTCGATCACCGCGACGCGCAGCCCCGCCGAGGCGCAGGCAATGCCGAGCGTCAGCCCGTTGAGGCCGCCGCCGACCACCGCCAATTCGACGAGCAATTCTGCCATGCCGCCAGAATGGGGAGACCGCTGCCCGATGTCCAGCCTGCACGGGATATTTGCATTCGCCGCGCCTATATTCACGTGCATTTGTCGGCGGCGAATGGTTTAGTAACCCCAATCCAAATGACGACCGGAAAGACCGCAGGGTGACGTCGGACCAATCCCAGTTCCGTCCGGATTTTCAGACGCTGTTCACCAACGCGCCGGGCCTTTATCTCGTGCTGGCGCCCGACTTGACGATTGTCGCGGTCAACGACGCCTATGCCCGCGCGACCATGACGGTGCGCGAACAGATCGTGGGGCGGCCGTTGTTCGACGTCTTTCCAGACAACCCGAACGATCCCGCCGCCGACGGGGTGAGAAATCTGCGCGCCTCGCTCGACCGGGTGCTGGCGCACAAGCGCCCCGACCCGATGGCGGTGCAGAAATACGACATACCGCGCCCGGAATCCGAAGGCGGCGGTTTCGAGGAACGTCACTGGAGTCCCCTCAACACCCCGGTGCTCGACGCGTTCGGCAAGGTGGCCTGGATCATCCACCGGGTAGAAGACGTCACCGACCTCGTCCGGCTGGAAGCCGAAGGCGCCGAGCGCGACAGGCTGGCACGTGAGCAACAGGGCATCATCGAGCAGTTGCGCGGCGCCAACCGCCAGCTCGCGGCCGAGATTCAGCAGCGCGAGCGCCTCGAGCGGCAACTGCTTCAAGCACAGAAAATGGAGGCGATCGGCAATCTCACCGGCGGGATGGCGCACGATTTCAACAATCTTCTGGGCGTGGTGATCGGCAATCTCGATCTGCTCGCGCCGCAGGTCGCGGCGAATCAAGACGCGTCGGAACTGGTGAACGAATCGCTCGCGGCGGCGCTGGCGGGCGCGGAATTGATCCGGCGGCTGCTCGCCTTCGCCCGGCAGCAGCCCCTGGCGCCGGTCAACATCGCCGTCAACGGGCTGATCGCCGGGATGGTCCGGCTGCTGGCGCGAACGCTCGGCGAGCAGATCGAGATATCGTTGGATCTGGCGCCCGACATCTGGAACGTCGACATCGATCCGACGCAGCTCGAGACCACGCTGGTCAATCTCGCCACCAATGCGCGCGACGCCATGCCGCGCGGCGGAAAGCTGTCGATCGCCACGGCAAACCGCCAGCTCGACGCCGATTATGTGGCGACGCACGCGGACGCGGTCGCCGGCGACTTCGCCATGGTAGAGGTTACCGACACCGGATTCGGCATGGCGCCCGAGGTCGCGGCGCAGATTTTCGATCCGTTCTTCACCACCAAGGAACGCGGCAAGGGAACCGGGCTCGGGCTCAGCATGGTATTCGGCTTCGTCAAACAATCGGGCGGACACATCAACGTCTATAGCGAGCCGGGCGTCGGAACCACGTTTCGCCTCTATTTGCCGCGCGCCGACGCGGGCGCAGCCGCCGGACATGGCTTGGCGCCGGCGGCAGCCAAGCGGGCGGCTGGCGAGACCGTCCTCGCGGTGGAAGACAATGAAGGGCTGCTGCAAGTGGCCGCGCGCCAATTGAAGGAGCTGGGCTATCGGGTTCTGGTTGCGCGCGACGCGGCGGCGGCCCTGACCGCCATGGAACGGGAGAAGGTCGACGTCCTGTTTACCGACGTGGTGATGCCGGGCCTGGACGGCGTCGGCCTGGCGCGGGAAGTTTCCGAGCGCTGGCCCCGCATCAAGATTCTGCTGACCTCGGGCTTTCCCGAGACCAAATTCGGCAACGATCCAGCCATCGCGTCCCCCTCGGTCCGGTTGCTGACCAAACCCTATCGCAAGGACGAGCTTGGCCGCGTCCTGCGCGAAGTGCTCGACGCCTAACGGGGACAGGGACAAAACCGCATGGCGCTGATTCTCGTCATCGACGACCAGGACATGGTGCGGTTCACCGTGAAGCGCATTCTGGCCAGCAAGGGGCATGAAGTCGTGGAAGCGGCGAGCGGCGACGCCGCGCTCGCGCTTTATCGCGCCCGCCAGCCCGATCTGGTGGTCACCGACCTGCGCATGCCCGACAAACCGGGCGGCGAAATCATCACGGAACTGCGCCAGTCCGGCGCCAGCGCCAAGATCATCGCCATATCGGGCGGCGACGGGCTCGACCTAGCGCGCGAGCTGGGCGCCGACGCGACACTGGAAAAACCCTTCCGCGCCGAGGCATTATTGGCGGTGGTCGCGCAGCTCGTCGGCTGAGGCACCAGGGAGAGAACAATGCCGGGCTTTGAAGATGTGACGCGGACGCTGCCCGCGATCGAGACCACCCTCTACTATGTCGATCCGGCCGCGCCCATCGGCGGCATCAACGACGTCGAGCGCGAAAAATCCACGTTCACGCTGCTGCCGTATCAGGTCGCGATCCGCGACATGCGGCCGATCCAGAAGTCACTGTCGCTCGACACGACCGGCTTCGTGCTGTTGGAGCGGCCGACGCGGGTCACGGATTTCTACGATTCCGCGCAGGTCGAAAACATCTACATGCCGGAGATCGTCGCGCTGATCGCAGAGCTGACCGGCGCCGACCGCGTTCTGACCTTCGGCACGCTGATACGGAACAACGCCCCGAACGCGCCCGCGATCGCGCACAAGTCGGTCCACAACGCGCATATCGACTACAATCTCGCCACCACGCGCGCCGTGGTCGACCGGCTGCTGCCCGAGGCCGAGAAGCCGCGCTACGCCGGCGGCCGGGTCATGCAGATGAATGTCTGGCGGCCGATCGCCACAATCGAAAGCGCGCCGCTGGCGTTGTGCGATTCCCGCAGCATCGCCCGGGCGGACCTGATCCACGGTCCGATCGGCGGCAAAAGCCAGGCCGGGCCGGGCGCCGCGGGCTGGAACCTGGCGCACAATCCGGCGCATCGCTGGTACTACGCGCCGCGCATGAAGCCGAGCGAGGCGCTGGTATTCCGCCTGTGCGATTCCGACGAAAGCGCCCCGCAATGGGCGGCGCACACCTCGTTCAAGGACCCGACCAGCGCGCCCGACGCCGCCCCGCGCCAAAGCATCGAAGTGCGCACGCTGGCTCTGTTTCCCAACTGACGGCATAACTGCTTATCGTCATGCCTGGCTTGGCCGGGGCATCCACGAAGGAAGCTGAACCAACGAAAAATTCGTGGATGGCCCGCCTAAAGCGGGCCAAGACGATGAGAAGGCAAAGGAGACTTTCGTGAAGCTCAGCACCGACCGCATCCTCACCACCCATGTCGGCAGCCTGCCGCGCTCGGCGGCGCTGTCGGCGCTGCTCGTGAAAAAGGATCGCGGCGAGGAATACGACCGCGCGGCACTCGAGCGCATGGTGCGCGACGAGACCGTCGGCATCGTCAAGCGCCAGGTCGCGACCGGCATCGACGTCGTCAGCGACGGCGAGACCGGCAAGGTCGGCTATTCGACCTATATCCACGAGCGGCTCACCGGCTTTTCCGGCTCGAACACGACCAAACCCCATCTCGACGTGGCGCCCTATCCCGAATTCCGGCGGCGCATCGCGCTGATGGTCGGCACGCCGGGTCTGGTGCGCATGCTCTGCACCGGCGCCGTCGCGGTGAAGGACCATGACGCGGCGAAGAAGGACGTCGCCAATTTCCGCGCCGCGATCGACGCGGCGAAGCCGGTCGACGCGTTCATGACGGCCGCCTCGCCGGGCGTGGTGTCGTCGTTCCAGCCCAACCAGTTCTATCCGACGCATCTGGCCTATATCGAGGCGGTCGGCGCCGCGATGCAGGAGGAATACGAGACCATCGCCAATGCCGGCATCGTGCTCCAGCTCGACTCACCCGACCTCGCCATGTCGCGCCACACCGGCTTCCAGGATTTGAGCGAGAGCGAGTTCCTCGGCCGCGCGACGCAGCAGGTCGAGGTGCTGAACCATGCCGTGCGCAACATCCCGGCCGACCGCATGCGGATTCATCTGTGCTGGGGCAATTACGAAGGCCCGCACGATCACGACATCGACGTCGGCGAAAATCTTCCCGATCGTGATGAAAGCCAAGCCGCAGGCGATCTCGTTCGAGGCGGCGAACCCGCGCCACGCGCATGAATGGGCGGTGTGGCGCGAGCACAAATCGAAGATCCCGTCGGACAAGGTGCTGATCCCCGGCGTGATCGACAGCTGCACCAACTATGTCGAGCACCCGGAGCTGGTGGCGCAACGCATCGGCCAGTTCGCCGACATTGTCGGACGCGAGCGGGTCATCGCCGGCGTCGATTGCGGCTTCGGCACCTTCGCCGGCGTCGGCAAGATCGACCCCGACATCGCGTTCAAGAAACTGGGCGCGCTGGCCGAAGGCGCCGCGCTTGCGTCGAAGCGCCTCTGGGCGCGATGAAGGTCTTCACCAGCGACAAAACCGAGCTGATGGATATCAGCGCGCTCGACCGCGACGGCAACGTGCTGCTGATCAAGGGCAAGATCTACGGCACCATGCCGATGACCGCGCGCCTCACGCCCGAGGAGGCGCGGCGCGGCTTCCGCCTGTTGAACTGGCGGCTGGTTCCGTTTCTGCTGACGTTTCTGTTCCGGCGATCGTAGAGCCGGATCGCGCCCTCGTCACTTGATGGTGAACGGCAGGCTGCACGAGCCTTGTTTGCCGGAGACCTTGTCGCGCAGATGCGTCTCGGCGATGTACTCGCCCGCCGGTGCGCCGGTCACGCTGTAGCTCAGGTTCAGCATGAATTCGCGGTTGCGCGCGCGGCTGGCGATGTCGAACTTGCCGAAATCGTTTTTCCGGAACAGTTCCTTGCCGTCCTTGCCGCGGATGATGAAATCCGCCACCAGGTCGGTATGCCAAATGTCGCCGGACTTGCGCCAGTCGAACCCGATCGGCTCGGCATAGGCGAGCATGTCCTCGCCCGATTTGAACGCATTGTCTTCGCGCGGATTGTATTCGCCGAAGCCGGCCGCCTTTTCGGCGACCCACAATGCGCGGCGGCAGACCAGCGGCGATTTCCGCCACAGCAGTTCGGCCGCGTCGTCGAGCGCGCTTATCGCGTCGGCATATTTGCCGCCGGCGGCCAGCGCCTCGGCTTTCTTGGCGTCGTCGGAAACCGTCTGCGCGGTGGCCGAACCGGCGCCGACCAGCGCCAGGAAGACGATCGCGAGTGCGAGACGATGGATCATTGCCGTTCCCCCAACGGTAGTTATCAGTTGTCAGTCACCGGGTTGGACTGATAACTCACCACTGATAACTGATAACCGTCGGTGGGAGCAAGCCATGGACCTGCAACTCAAGGGCAAGAAGGCGATCGTCACGGGCGCCACGCGCGGCATCGGCCGCGCCATCGCCGATACGCTGGCGGACGAAGGCTGCGCCGTCGCGATCTGCGCCCGCAACCCGGAACAAGTCGACCAGGCCGTGAAGGCGCTGTCGGCAAAGGGGGTGAAGGCCTGGGGCCGCCCCTTCGACGTCGCCGACACCAAGGCGCTGGTCAAATTCGTCGACGACGCCGCGGCGGCGCTGGGCGGGCTCGACATCTTTGTCTCCAATGTCAGCGCTTTCGGCCGCGGCAGCGACGAGGCGAGCTGGCGCCAAAGTTTCGAGACCGACATGCTCGGCACGGTGATGGGCGTGCAGACGGCGCTGCCCCATCTCGAAAAGGCCGGCGGCGGCGCCATCCTCGCCATCGGCAGCGTCGGCGCGGTCGAGCCGGCGCCGAGCCATCCGCGCCCCTACCCGTCGATGAAGGCGATGCTCCTGCCCTTCATGAAGTCGCTGGCGGTGCATTACGCGCCGAAGCACATCCGCGCCAACACGCTATCGCCCGGGACCATCTTCGTCGAGGGCGGCGTGCACGACCGCACGCGGCGCGACAACCCGAAAGCCTACGAGGCGGCGCTGGCGCGCAACCCGATGGGCCGCATGGGCCGGCCCGACGAGGTCGCGAGCGTCGCCGCGTTCCTGGTCAGCCCGCGCGCGAGCTTCGTCACCGGCTCGAACGTGATGGTCGACGGCGGCGGCACACAGCGGGTGCAGTACTGACGCCGCCGCAAATCGGGCCTCAGAAGCGCACGTGGACGCCCAAGTCGATCTCGTCGGTGATGCGCGTCCACTTGTAATCGAAGCTGGGTGACGCGGCGGGCATGTCCAGCTTCGCCGGCGCGT
Source organism: uncultured Alphaproteobacteria bacterium (assembly GCA_963729845.1). Lineage (GTDB taxonomy): Bacteria > Pseudomonadota > Alphaproteobacteria > ATCC43930 > CGMCC-115725 > JAATGI01. The sequence goes on along the minus strand of CAVSQC010000013.1, from coordinate 111,941 downwards.
ACCAGGTCTGGTCGAAGTTGATGTACAGGGACGTCTGCTTGCCCAAGAAGGGCAGATTGCCCCTGGGCAGCATGTATTCCGCGCCAAGCCCCGCCGTGACACCGGGCGTGAACCGATGCTCGTCAGTGACCGGTCCGCCGAAGTTGATGTGCAGGTCCTGGTCCGCCACCGTCACGCCGGCTTGGCCGAAGAGCAGCAGCCGCGGCGTCACCAGGTAGCCGCCGTTGAGCAAGGCCGAGCCGCTGAAATCGATGGTCGAGCCGATCGACGTCCCGCTGTCGAAGAAATGAGTTACGTTGTCGTTCAGCCCGTTCAGCTTCACGACGCCGCCGACAATCCAGCGGTTGTTGAAAGGCTGGCAATTGTAGCCGAAATCGACGCCGCCGCCGAAGCCGCCGCCGGTATCGGACAGGAAACTAGAGACCAAGCCGGTCGGCGGAAAAATTTCCCGCGTGTTGACCGTGCTGAACTCGCCGAGAACGTGCGCGCCGGCATAGAAACCGGTCCAATGATAATAAGGCTGAACCGGCTGTAGGAGGTGGACGGCCGACGGCACGATCTCTCGGCCATCCCGGTAAAATTCCAACATGATTTCGACTTGTCTACGACACCGCGGCAAATCGTCGAGCATGTTGTACAAATCCTGGGCGGCTTGTTCCAACTCGCCGTCCGGGGTCGAGCTCGCGGTGTAATAAGGGTAGTCGGCGTCCGGCCAGTGGGAAAAATGATTGTTGACGTCGCCGCGCGACGCCAACGGGTTCATCCCATTTTCCACGAGATCGTTCACCGCCTCCCTGAAATGTTCGTATTCATCATCCGTGATGCAGTCGTCGTCGGCCGCGTCTTCCATCTGGCGGAACAATTTGTCGGCCTTTACCAGCACGTCCACATAGACCTGGGGCAAAGGCGGCAGCGCCGTCGCCGCCTCAGCCGTCGCGGTCGGCCATGCACCAAACCCGATCACTGCGAGAACGAATGCGCAAACAGTTACTGACGCGAAGCCCCTACCGGGCTTCGACACGATGCCGACGCGCATGAAAAGCCCCCCATTTTATGACGCCGCCCCCGGCGATTGCGCGGCCCCTGACCGCGCCCTATAACGTTACGATGCCTGCTGCCGCAACGCAACAAACGATGAAAACCGGCGAATACTTGTTGACCCTTCGCGCCGACCAGGTCGGCGGGCTGGCCGCGCCGAGGGACTATTTCCGCGCCTTCCAGGAATTCGCCGCCGGCCGGCTCGACCCGGCGGCGTGGCAACAGCGGCAGGACGCGGTGGTGCGCGAGGTGCTGCGCGAGCAGGAGCGGATCGGCTTTCCCATCCTTACCGACGGCGAGCTGCGCCGCACCAATTTCCAGGAGAGCTTCGCCAATTCGGTCAGCGGCTTCGACGTGCCGGAGGGCGCGCAATACAATTATCAGCGCGGCGTCCATGCCGGAGAGGCCAATGTCCGCGCCGAGCAGAATTTCGCCGCCGCCGGGCCGGCGATCTTCACGCGCCGGCCGGTGAGGGCGCGGCTCAAGCTGGTGCGGAACGTGCCACTCGAGGAATACCGCTTCGCCGCCGCCAATGCCGCGACGCCGGTCAAGGTGACGCTGCTCGGCCCCGACCGCATCGTGCAGCGCTTCGACTGGGAGAACTCGCGCACGGTCTACCCCGGCGGCATGGATGAGTTCCTCGCCGACGTCGTCGCCATCGAGCGCGCGATGATCGCGGAGCTGGTCGCCGCCGGCTGCCGCTACATCCAGATCGACGCGCCCGGCTATACCGCCTATGTCGATCAGGTGTCGCGCGACCGGATGACCGCGCGCGGCGAGGACCCCGACGCCAACCTCGCGCGCTCGATCGCGGCGGACAACGCCGTGATCGCGGGCTTCGACAATGTTGTGTTCGGGCTGCATGTCTGCCGCGGCAATCCGCGCACCATCGATCCCAAGACCGGCAAGATCGTCGGCCAGTGGCACCGCGAGGGCCATTACGACGCCATCGCCGAGCAGCTCTTCACCGGCCTCAAGCATCAGCGCCTGTTGCTCGAATACGACACCGAGCGCGCCGGCGATTTCACGCCGCTGCGCTTCGTGCCGAAGGGCAAGATCGCGGTGCTCGGCCTGGTCACCACCAAGGATTCGGAGACCGAGGACAAGGACGCGCTGAAGCGGCGCGTCGCCGACGCGGCGCGCCACCTGCCGCTCGACCAGCTCGCGTTGAGCCCGCAATGCGGCTTCGGCGGGCTCAGCCCCAATGTGATGGACCCGGCCGATCAGTGGCGTAAATTGGCGCGGATCGTGGAGACGGCGGCCGATATCTGGCGCTGACCTTCGGCCGCGCCCAACAATAACGGGGAGGCATCAATGCTCCGCAAACTCGCGCTCGCCATCGCCGGCGTATTCCTGCTATGTCCGGCCGCCCGGGCCGATTCGATCCACCTGTCGCATTATGGCGAGGTGATGCCGACCGTGCCGTGGGCGGTGGCGCTGTCGCGGCATATGTTCCAGAAGAACGGCGTCGATGTCACCGACGTGATCGGCTCGCAGGGCGGCGGCACCACCATCCGCAACATGCTGGCGGGCGGGATCGGCTTCGGCGAAGTCTCGGCGGGCGCGACCGTCACCGGCATTCGCGCCGGCCTGCCGGTGAAGATCGTCGGCATCGGCATCGCCAGCGCCAACGACAATGGCTGGGTGGTGCCGAAGGCCTCGCCGATCCACGGCATCAAGGACCTCAAGGGCAAGACCATGGGCATCACCTCGCCCGGCGGCATCACCACCGTCTATGCGACGATGCTCCTCGAAAAGAACGGGCTGAGCTTTAAGGACGTCAACGGCGTGCCGGTCGGCACCGGTGCCGGCATCGCCGCGCTCGACGCCGGCAAGCTCGATACCACCTACGAATACGAGCCGCTGTACAGCCGCGACGAGGCCAAGTACCGCGTCATTGCCAATGTCGGCGACGTGTTTCCGCGCCTCGTCAACCTGTTCCTGGTGGCGACGCAGGACCTGATCGACCACCATCCCGACCAGTTGCGCGCCATCATGTTGACCCACAAGGAGGCGGTCGATTTCATCTACGCGCATCCGAAGGAAGCCGCCGATCTCGCCGCGCCCTACATGGTCGGCGTCAGCCAGGAGGTGGTGGAGCGCGCCGTGGCGCGGCTGGTCAAGTTCCATTTCGGGTCCAGGCTGTGTGGAAACGCGTTGATCTGGTAATTTGATTCCGGTCTACGGAGGTCGGGATGAAGCGCTTTATTGAGGGCGAGGACCGCCGGCAAGCGACGCTGCTTCCTGATTGCCTAGACGACTACGTGGCCGCGGACAACCCGGTTCGGGTGGTTGAGGTGTTCACCGGCGAACTCGATCTCGCGGCCCTGGGTTTTGCGGGCATGGTGCCGGAGGTAACCGGTCGTCCGGCTTACCATCCGGCGACCCTGTTCAAGATCTACTTGTACGGCTATCTCAACCGCATCCAGTCAAGCCGGCGGCTCGAACGAGAGACCCAGCGCAACATCGAGCTTATGTGGCTGACGGGCCGGCTGATGCCGGACTTCAAGACCATCGCCGACTTCCGCCGCGACAACGGGCCGGCAATCCGTGCAGCCTGCACACAGTTCGTTGTGCTGTGCCGCCGGCTCAACCTGTTCAGCCATGTTGTCGTTGCGATCGACGGGAGCAAGTTCAAGGCCGTCAACAATCGCGACAAGAACTTCACGGTGGCCAAGGTCGGCAAACGCATCGAGCAGGTCGAAGCCAGCATCGCGCGCTACCTTGCGGCGCTGGATCGGGCCGATCGGCAAGACTGTGATGTCGCCGAGGCCCAGACGACCCGGCTCAAGGAAAAGATCGATGGACTGCGCCGACAGATGCAGTCTCTCAAGGCCATGGGGCAGCAGGTCGAGGCCGCGCCCGACCAGCAGGTCTCACTGACCGACCCTGATGCGCGGTCGATGGCGACGAGCGGCAAAGGGACTGGCATCGTCGGCTACAACGTGCAGGTAGCAGTCGACGCCCAGCATCATCTGATTGTCGCGCACGAGGTGACCAACGTCGGCACCGATCGGGCTCAACTAGTTCCGATGGGACGCAAGGCGCAAGACGCAACAGGATGCCGTGAGGTCACCATCTTGGCCGATCGGGGCTACTACAATGGCGACCAGGTCCTGGCGTGCGAGGACACCGGTGTGCTGCCCTGCATTCCCAAAACCCTGACCTCCGGTAACGTCAAGCGTGGCCTCTTCACCGTGCAAGACTTCGTCTACGACGCCGAGAACGACCATTACACCTGCCCGGCTGGCAAGCACCTCACGAAGGGTGCTCTGCGATCGGACCGCCGGGACAACATCGATCATTACCGCAATCTCACGGCTTGCCCCACCTGCACGCTCAAGTCTCGGTGCACGACCGACAAGGTGAAACGAGTGAAGCGTTGGGAGCACGAGGGCGTTCTCGACAAAATGCAGGTCAGGCTCGACCGCATGCCCAATGCCATGGGCGTTCGCCGACAAACCGTCGAGCATCCGTTCGGAACCCTCAAGGCGTGGATGGGGAGCACCCATTTCCTGACCAGGACGCTCGGAAAGGTTCAAACTGAAATGAGCCTGCACGTGCTGGCCTACAACGTGAAGCGAATGATCAACATCCTCGGCGTCAGGCTATTGATGGAGGCGATCGCAGTCTGATTGCGATCTCCGTCTGATCGCACCTGCGGATATAGAAGCACTCGGCGACGACCCAAACCTCATCCTTAAACGCGTTTTTACACAGCCTCGGTCGGAAGGCGGCTTCGACCAGGTCGCGCTCGACAATCTGCAACAGGTCCTGCTGGCGACCGGCGACATCAAGAGCAAGGTCGATTTCAAGCCGATGGTGGACAACCGCTTCCTGCCGCCGGGCACCAAGCCGCTCGACTAGCGCCGCCATGTCCCGCGTGCGATGGATTCAGCTCGGCGCGGCGGCGGCGGCGATCGTTGCGTTGGAGCTGATCTGCCGCCTCGGCTGGGTCCGGCCGACCACGCTGGTGCCGCCGAGCGTGATGGTGCGCGCCACGATCGACGCCGTGCGCGACCCCGACACGCTCCAGGATTTCGGCGTGACGCTCGGCTCCGTCGCGGTGGTGGTCGCGATCGCTTCGGTGCTGGGGGTCGCCGGCGGCATCGTGCTCCACGCCTTGCCGCGCTGGCGCCGCGCCGCCGAGCCGTTCATCGCCAGTTATTACGCGCTGCCGCTGTTCGCGCTCTACCCGCTGCTGGTGGTGGTGCTGGGCGTCGGCACCGCGCCGATCGTGGTGACCGGCGTGCTCTACGCGATGATGAGCGTGGTGATGGCGACGCTCGCCAGCCTCGACCGCATCCCCCTCGTCTACCGCAAGACCGCGCGCGCCAACCGGCTCGGCCGCCTCGCCACGGTGACGCGGATCCTGATGCCGGCCTGCGCGCCCGACATCGCCGGCGGCGTGGCACTGAGCGTCAGCTACGCCTTCGTCGCCGTGATCGCGAGCGAGTTCCTGCTCGCGTCGCACGGCATCGGCCACGCCATCGCCGACGCCTACGGCATGTTCCAGACCGCGCGCATGTACGGGCTGATGCTCGGCCTCGGCATTTGCGTCGTCGCCATCAATCTCGGCCTGGGGCGATTGCGCGCGCGGCTCGCGGCAGGCGCGGCATGAGGCGCGCCCAAGCCTGGCTCGACGCCGCGACGATTATCGCCGCGGCCATCGTCGCGTGGCAGCTCCTGTCGCTCGCCGTGGGCGCGCATGTCCTGCCGCCGCCGCGCGCGACCGCCGACCATCTCGCCGTTCTCCTCGGCGAGCCGCGTTTCCTGCGCGATCTCGCCTCGACCGCCGAGGCCTATGTCATCGCGCTCGCCGTCGGCATGGCGGGCGGCCTCGCGCTCGGCATCGCATTCGGCGGCTGGCGTCTGATCGGCCAGAGTTTCGAGCCGTTCATGCACCTTCTGGTCGCGACGCCGAAGGTCACGCTCTATCCCTTGATCCTGCTGCTGTTCGGCCTTGGCGATAGCGCCAAGATCGCGTTCGGCGTGCTGCACGGCCTGCCGCCGGTCGCGATCATGACCGCCAACGCGATCCGCAATATCCGGCCGATCCACCGCAAGACGGCGCTGACCCTGCGCCTGTCGCCCGCCGCCTACGCGTGGCGCCTCCTGGTGCCGGCGGTGCTGCCGGAGATTCTCGGCGCGTTCCGCGTCTGCTTCGCGCAAGCCCTGCTCGGCGTGCTGGTCGGCGAGATGTTCGCCTCGACGCGCGGCCTCGGCCATTTGCTGATGGCGTCGATCGGCGTCGACGACAATCCGACCATCCTCGCCATCGTCGTCATCGTGTTCGTCTTCGCCGGCGGCGGCAGCGCCGCGTTGCTGGCGGTCGCGGCGCGGCGCAAGAGCTGAGCGATGGCGCAGAACGCATCGGTGGTGCTCGACGGCGTCGGCCATGTCTTCGCCGCGGCGGGCGGGCGCGGCGCGGTGCGCGCGCTCGAGCGCGTGTCGCTGACCATCGCGGGCGGCGAGTTCTTCGCCATCATCGGCCCGTCGGGCTGCGGCAAGTCCACCTTGCTCGATATTCTCGCCGGTTTGCAGGCGCCGAGCGAGGGCCGCGTCGTCTTCGACGGCGCCGAGATACGCGGCGCGGTACCGGAGGGCATCGGTGTCGTGTTTCAGGACGATGCCAGCTTCCCGTGGCTCAGCGTGTGGGACAATGTCGCGTTCGGCCTGCGCGGGCGTGGCCTCGACGCGAGCGAGATAAGCCGCCGCGTCGACGGGGCGCTCGACTTCATGGGCCTGACGGAGTTCGCGCGCCACCGCCCGTCGCAGCTTTCGGGCGGCATGCGCCAGCGTGTCTGCATCGCGCGCACGCTGGTGCTGCGCCCGCGCTTGTTCCTGCTCGACGAGCCGTTCGCGGCGCTCGATCAGCAGACGCGGCTGTTGATGGGCGACGAGCTGCTGCGCCTGTGGCGCGAGACCGGCGCCACCGTGGTGCTGGTGACGCACAGTCTCGACGAGGCGGCGATGCTCGCCGACCGGATCGGCGTGATGTCGAGCCGGCCCGGGCGCTTCATCGAGACGGTGGCGACCGAATGGCCGCGCGAGCGCAGCTCGGAAATCCTCACCGACCCGCGCTTTGGCGACGTCACCAGCCGCCTCTGGGAAAAGCTGCGCGCGGAATCCCTCCGCGCCATGGGGCGCTGAGCCTCAGATCGTGAACACGAGACGGTTAGCGCCCATTTTGCGGTTCCACGCCGCGGCGACGTCGCGGAGCGGCGCGGTTTCGGTCGCGATCGTAAGACCCGCCGGCACCACCGCCTGCATCAGCGCGCCGACACAAGCGATCAGCCGGTCGAACGGTACGCTGCCGAGGCCGCTGCCGAGAATCTCGAGGCCGGCGCTACGCAACGTCGCCGATGGCAGCGTGATGTCGCGCCCGGCCACGGCGCCGATCTCAACATAGCGGATGCGGCGCGACGCGTCGCCGCCGTCGCCTGCGATCGTGGCAATGATCCGCTCCGCCGGCGGTCCCCAGAGATAATCGAGCACGACCGAGACGCGGTGCGCGTGGATTTCCTCACGGAAACGCGCCGTCAGACGCTAGGGTGTCGTCGAGGCTGATGACGCTGTCGGCACCACGCGCGGGCAGCGCCGCGAGCGCGACCGGGTTGCGCCCAGTGGCGATCACCTTGGCGGCGCCGAGATGCTTCGCGATCTGTACCGCGAGCTTGCGCGACGTGCCGGTCGCGCCATTGACCAGGACGGACTCGCCGGCGACGAACTTGGCGCGCTCCGTCAGCGCCGCCCAAGACGACACACCGGGATTGCCGATCGCCGCGGCGGTAACGTCGTTGACACCGTCGGGCAGCGGCACGCAGAACACGCGTCGCACCGCGGCGCGCTCCGCCATCGCGCCGAACGGCTTGCGCGGGGCGACGAAATAGACGCGGGTGCCGTCGGCGAGCGTGCCGGCGCCGTCGGCGCCGGGTACGAAGAAAAACACGGTCTCGCTGCTGTAATGCGTGCCTTGGGCTTGGCCGCGCGTGAGGTTGCTCAGCGCCGATGCCCGTACGGTGACGACCGCCTCGTCATCGCGGGCCTTCGGTTCCTCGAACTTGCCGAAAAAAGGCCCGCCGCCGCCCCGCGTCACCACCGCCGCTTTCATGGCTTTATCCTTGTCGATGACGCCGCGGGACTATACGCGGCAGGGCCGCGCCGTCATCCCTCCGGCATCCCGGCCTTGCGCAAACCGTCGAAGAAATTGGGCGTGTCGGGGCTGTGGGTGACGAGCCATTTCATTGTCAGTCGTGGATTGATGTTGCGGGCTTCGGCCAGCGCTTCTCTTGCCGCAACACGGTTGCCGAGAAGGGCATGCGCAGCCGCCAAATACGCATGGGCGAAGTAGCCGCGATAACCGAGGTCGAGCGCCCTGCGTTCTTCTGCTATAGCCGCTTCGTAATTGCCGAGGCTCAATTCGTTGCCGCCGATCTGTGCGTACCAAGCGCCTATGATCGGCTCCCGGGGACTTAATTCGATGGCATGGCGGTAATCGGCAATTGCTTCTTCATGGCGGCCCAGCCCTTGCTTGGCATTGGCGCGCACGAAGAAAAGTCGAGCGGCGCTCGGATTGTACCGCAACCCGGTTTCGGCCGTCACCAGCGCTTCGGCAAGGCGATTGACGGTCACGAAGAAAATCCCTTTGGCGATGTAAGCCAGTACGTTGTTCGGGTTAAGGGCGATCGCTCGGTCGGCGAGCCTGATTGTCTTGGCTTCGTGATCGCCCTGCGAATCGTTCCAGCCGTGGCGAAATTCACGCATCAAGGTGTACGCGAGGCCGGCGAGGGCGTCGTCGTGGTCGGGATCGAGTGCAAGCGCCTGTTCGAATAAATCGCGTCCAGCGATGTTGTTCTCATTCGTGAGTTGCCGGTTGATAACGGCCCAGCCCCGCATTGTCAGATCTGTGGCATCGCCATCGTGAGGGCGGTCGCGCAAGCCGCGCTGGCTCTCTGCATTAATGAGTTCGATCTGGAGCGCACGCGCGAGGCGTCCGACGATCTCGTCCTGCATGTCGAACAGGTCGGCGACCGGCTTGTCGAACCGCTCGGCCCAAAGATGCGCGCCGCTCTCTGTGTCGATAAGCTGGACATTGACACGGAGCCGGCTACCGCCGCGCTGTACGCTGCCCTCCAGGACATAGCGGACGTTCAGCTCACGGCCGATCTGCTTCACATCGACCGGCCTTCCCTTGTAGGTGAACGCGGTGTTCCGCGCGATCACAAAGCTACCGGAGATTCGGCTCAGGTCCGTCGTCAGGGATTCCGTGACGCCGTCGACGAAATATTCCTGCTCCGGGTCGCCGCCGATATTGGCGAACGGCAGCACCACGATGCTCAAGCGCGGAGCCGTATTCCCCTCTCCGCCCTTTAGGGGGGAGAGGGAGGGGCCCATCGCGGAGCGATGGGAGGGTGAGGTGGGCTGACCCGGAGCATCCCCCCTCACCCTACCCCTCTCCCCCAAGGGGGGAGAGGGAGAAGAAGAATGGGAAGGAGAAGGAGAAAGGGCGTAAACCCGGATCGGCCGGGTGATGTTCTTCAACTCACGTTCGCCCAAGTCCGTGAATTGCGCCGGCAGTCGGTCACGGACCTGACGGTACGCGTCTTCGGACAGCACAATCCCACCTGGCTCGGCCATGCCTTCGAGCCGCGCCGCGATGTTGACCCCGTCGCCCATCACATCGCCGTCGGCCTCGCCCACCACGTCGCCGCTGTGGATGCCGATGCGAAACAAAATCTGCCGCTCGGGTGCGAGGCCGTGATTGCGCTCGACCATGCCCTGCTGCACTTCGAGGGCGCAGCGCACCGCGTTGACGACGGAGCGGAACTCGACGATGGTGCCGTCGCCGGCGCGCTTTACCACACGGCCGCGATGCGCCGCGACGGCGGGATCGATCAGGTCGCCGCGCAGCGCGCGCAGCCGCGCCAGCGTGCGCTCCTCGTCCGCGCCAGCGAGGCGCGAATACCCCACCACGTCCGCGGCCAACACCGCCGCAAGCCTGCGCTCACTGTTTTCCTTCATATCCCGCTGCCTAATCCAATTTATCATCGCACGGAAATGCTTACGGCGCGAGACGGCGGAAGATATGATACATAACCGTCGCGGCCGCGCGGTCTTTTCGGCTCGGCGCCAAGGCGGAGGAGGAATAAGCATGGCCGAGCCGATCCGATTTCCCGACGTGCCGGTGTACGCGGGCTGGGGCGCGCCGGTGCGGCTCGAAAGCGAGCTGCGCGATCTCGAAATCGTGCAAGGTACAGTGCCGGCGGATCTGAACGGCACGCTCTATCGCTGCGGCCCCGATCCGCAATATCCGCCGATGCTGGGCGACAGCGTGTTCATCGATGGCGAAGGCATCGCCTCGATGTTCCGTTTCGACCGCGGCCACGTCGATTTCCGCACCCGCTACATCCGCAATGAGCGCTTCACGTTACAGGAACAGGCGCGGCGGTCGCTGTTCGGCCGCTACCGCAACCGCTACACCGACGATGCCAGCGTCGCCGGCAAGAATCGCGGCACCGCCAACACCAACGCCATCTGGCACGGCGGCAAATTGCTGATCCTCAAGGAGGATTCGCTGCCATGGGAAATCGATCCCGACACGCTCGAGACCATCCGCGAGTGGGATTATGACGGCGCGGTCAAGGCCGTGAGCATGACCGCCCATCCCAAGCTCGATCTCGACACCGGCGAGCTGTTGACGTTTTCGTACCAGGCCAAGGGCGACGCGACCACCGACGTCGCCTTCTACGTCATCGACAAGCATGGCAAGGTCGCGCACGAAATGTGGTTCAACGCGCCCTGGGCGCCGATGGTCCACGATTTCGCCGTAACCGAGACGCATGTCGTGATTCCGTTCTTTCCCTTCGCGACCGATCTCGAAATCATCAAGAAGGGCGGCCCGTTCTACCAATGGCATCCCGACCGCCAGACCGTGGTCGCGGTGTTTCCGCGCCGCGGCCGCGCCGACGAGGTGCGCTGGTTCAAGGGTCCGCCGACCAGCGCCGGCCATGTGATGAACGCGACGATGGAGGGTGCGAAGCTCCATCTCGATCTCTGCCTCTATCAAGGCAACTGCTTCCCGTTCTTCCCGACGCCGGACGGCAAGGAGACGGCACCGGTGCCGCCGTTCCTGACGCGCATGACCTTCGACCTCGCCGGCAACGGCGACGGTTTCGAGACCCGGCAGCTGTCGCCGATGCCGTGCGAAATGCCGCGCACCGACGACCGCTATCAGGGTCACGGCTACCGCCACGGCTACATGATCTGTTTCGGGCCGGACCGCGCGCAGGGCAGCATGCTCGGCCATCTCGATCATCAGACCGGCAAGCTCGAACTGTGGCAGCCAGGCGAGGCGTCGGGCATTCAGGAACCGTGCTTCGCGGCGCGCCGGCCGGATTCGCCCGAGGGCGACGGCTATCTCCTGGTGCTGGTGAACCGGCTGAAGGAAATGCGTAACGATCTCGCGGTGCTCGACGCGCGGAAGATCGAGGCCGGGCCGGTGGCGCTGATCCGCCTGCCGACGCGCGTGCGCTCGACCTTCCACGGCATGTGGGTTCCGGCGGCGGCGCTCGCGACTGGGATCTATCCGGTCACCGCGATGCACGAGGCGGCGGCGGGGTAGCTTGCGTCGCCTGGCCTATACCGCCGTCGTGTTGTTGGGATTTATACCAACGGCACGCGCCGAGCCGCTGGTGGCCTATTACGAGGCGAGCTGGGCGTCGCTGCCGGCGGGGCATCTGGTCGCCAGCCTCGACGACAACGCCGCCGCCTATCGCGACACGCTGACGATGGACACGGCCGGCCTGCCGCGCCTGTTGCTGCAGTTTCGCGCCCGCGTCGATTCCGCCGGACAATTCGGCGATGACGGCCTGGCGCGGCCCGAGCGTTACGGCGTCGACTACGATCTACGCAAATACCACGACCAGCGCGTCCGGGTGGCCTATGTGGCACGCGACGGCGCCGTGATCGCGGAGCGCACCGCCGGTGACACCAACCGCAAACCGGTGCTGCCGGAGAACTATCGCCGCAATGTGGTCGATCCGCTGGCGGCGTTCGCGACGATGCGCCGGTATCTGATGCGCCACGGCGCCAAGCCGGGCGACCGGTTCACCCTCCCCGTCTTCGACGATGTGCGGCGGTTCGACGTCGCAGTATCCGTCGTGTCAGCGGGCGGCGCCGGCAAGCTCGTTAATGTACACCTGGACCTGGTCGCGGTCGCGGGCTTCCGGAAAGCGGACGACAAGCGCGCCGCCGAGGAAGCGCCGCGGCCGATCGAACTGACCTTCCGCGACGACGGCGCCATGACGCCGACGCAGCTTGAGATTTCGGTGGCGTGGCTGCCGCTGATCGTCCGCTTCGACCATGCCTGCGCCGACATGGCGCACTGCGCGGCGGAGAAGAAGTGATGCTACGCGATGAAGATCGTCTTGATATTGACGAACTCGCGGATGCCGAAGCCGGAGAGTTCGCGGCCGTAGCCCGATTCCTTGATGCCGCCGAACGGCAGGCGCGGATCGGAGCGCACCGCGTCGTTGACGAACACCGTGCCGCTTTCCATCCGCTCGACGGCGAGCTTTTCGGCGCGCGCCACGTCGCGGGCGATGATCGCGCCGCCGAGGCCGAACACGCTGTCGTTCGCGACGGCAAAGGCTTGCTCCTCGTCGGCGACAGGAATGATCGCGGCCACCGGCCCGAACATTTCCTCGTCATAGGCCGGCATGCCCGGCTTGACGTCGGTCAGCACGGTCGGCGGATAGAACGCGCCCTTGTTGTTCGGGATGCTGCCGCCGAGCAGGCATTTGGCGCCCTTGGCGATGCTGTCCCGCACCTGGCGATGGAGGTCGTCGCGCAGATCGTGACGCGCCTGCGGTCCGACATTGTTGCTCTCGTCGAGCGGATCGCCCATTTTCGCCGCCGCCATCTGCTTGACGAAGGCGGCCTCGAAACCAGCCTTGGTCTTGCCGGTGACGATGAAGCGCTTGGCCGCGATGCAGCTTTGCCCGGAATTGACCAGGCGCCCTTTGGTCGAGATTTGCGCCGCCTGCTCGATATCGGCGTCGTCGAGGATGACATAGGCGTCGCTGCCGCCCAGCTCCAGCACGGTCTTTTTCAGCATCTGACCGGCCTTGGCCGCGACGGCGCGGCCCGCCGCCGTCGAGCCTGTCAGCGTCACGCCGCGCACCAGCGGATGCTCGATCACCGCGTCCACCGCCTTCGAGCCGATCATCAAGGTGCGGAACAGACCTTCCGGGAAGCCCGCCTCGACAAAGACCTTTTCGATCGCCAGCGCGCAGCCCGGCACGTTCGAGGCGTGCTTCAGCACCATCGCGTTGCCGGCCATCAGCGCCGGGGCGGCCGCGCGGAACACCTGCCAGAACGGGAAATTCCACGGCATCACCGCCAGAATCACGCCGAGCGGCTGATAGGCGATAAAGCTTTTCTTGGCGTCGGTCGGCACGATTTCCGGCGTCAGGAATTTCTCGGCATGGTCGGCGTAGTAGTCGCAGCCCAGCGCCGATTTGTTGGCCTCGCCGATTCCGTCCTTGATCGGCTTGCCCATTTCCTGCGCCATGAGCCGTCCGTAATCCTTGGCGTTGGCCCGCAGGATCGCGCCCGCCCTGCGCATCCGCTCGGCGCGATGGGCGAAGCCGGTGGTCCGCCACGACAGGAAACGCTCGTTCGCAACCTCCACCGCGCGCTTCACCGCGGCCGGCGACATCTCCTCGTAGCTGGCGATGCGACCGCCGTCGATCGGATTGATGGCTTCGATCATGACAGAACCTCCTTTGGCACGGCGGCGTCGCCGAAATGCGTGCCTTTCGATTTAACGCCGAAACCCGCCAGAAGCGCGATGGCGACGATGACGATGCCGCAGACCAACGCCATGGCAAAGCCGAAATCGCCGCCATGACTTGCCGCGATGCTGGCCTGGATCGTCGCGTTCGCCGACGCGAGCAGGTTGCCGAGCTGGTAGACAAAGCCCGGGAAGGTGCCCCGCGCCGCGTCGGGCGACAGCTCATTCAGGTGCGCCGGGATGATGCCCCAGGCGCCCTGCACCATGAACTGCATCAGGAACGCGCCGACCGCCAGCAAGGCGGCGGTCTGCGAAAACGCCCAGAGCGGGAGTACCGGCAGCGCGAGCAGCACCGCGATCACGATCATGCGGCGGCGGCCGAAACGCTCCGACAGCGAACCGAAAACCAGGCCGCCGAGGATCGCGCCGATATTGTAGATGACCGCGATGGTGCCGACCGTTCCCGGCGCGAAATGATGCTGTTCGCGCAGAAAGGTCGGATACAGATCCTGGGTGCCGTGGCTGAAGAAATTGAACGCAGTCATCAGGACGATGCCGTACAGCGCCAGGCTCCAATGACGCCGGAGGATCGGAACGATGCCGCCCTCCGCCGCCGTGCGCCGACGCCAACTCGGCGATTCCTTGACGTTGCGGCGGATGAACAGCACCAACAGCGCCGGCACGACGCCGACCATGAACATGCCGCGCCAGCCGATCGAGGAATACAACACGCCGAACACGATCGAGGCCAGGAGATAGCCGGTCGGATAGCCGGCTTGCAGCAAGCCCGAGACCAGGCCACGCGCCTTCGGCGGAATTGTCTCCATGGTGAGCGAGGCGCCGATGCCCCATTCGCCGCCCATGGCGACGCCGAACAAGGCGCGCAGCACCAGGAGCGAGGTCAGGCTCCAGGCAAAGCCCGAGGCGAATTCCAAGACCGAGTAAAGCAGGATGTCGATCATCAGGATCGGCTGCCGACCGAACCGGTCCGCGAGCCGGCCGAAGATAAAGGCGCCGAGCGCCCGCATCGCCAAGGTCAGCAGGATCGCGACCGTGACGTCGGTGAACGGCACGCCGAATTCCGTCGCGATGTCGCGCAGAATGAAAACCATCAGGAAGAAATCGAACGCGTCAAGCGTCCAGCCGAGGAAGCTGGCGATGACGGCGTTGCGTTGGTCGTGCGTCCAGCCGGAAAAGAAGGCCATCGACGTGCCCCACCCTATTGGCATGCGTTATTTCCGGGCGAAATTAATGGACGGCGCGGCCAAAGGGAAATGCTACGGCACGCCGATGGATATTTGCCGCCGCCGGTCTTGGCGATAGATTAGGCGCAAATTCGGGAGGGAATTATGCAGGAATACGACTACATCATTGTCGGCGCCGGCTCGGCCGGCTGCGTCCTGGCGAACCGCATCACCGCCGATCCGAGCCTCAAGGTGCTGGTGCTCGAGGCGGGCGGGCGCGACCTGCACCCCTATGTGCACATGCCGCTGACCTGGCGGACGATCTGGCAAGGCCCGCTCTACAACTGGATGTACAAGACCGAGCCCGAGCCCTATCTCGACGGCCGCAAGGTGGCGCTGCCCCGCGGCAAGGTGCTGGGCGGCTCGTCGACCATCAACGGCCTGCTCTATATCCGCGGCAATCCGCGCGACTACGACACGTGGCGCCAGATGGGCAATTACGGCTGGAGCTACGATCAGGTCCTGCCCTACTTCAAGCGCTCGGAAAACAATTGGCGCGGCGAAAGCAAGGTGCACGGCGCCGGCGGCCCGCTGCAAGTCACGCCGGTTGACGTCACGCATTACAGCTACGAACCGATGATGGAGGCCGCGGTCAATTCCGGCATCCCGCTGACCCACGATTTCGCCGCCGATCCCGAAGGCTTCAACCGACTCGACGTCACCGTCGGCAACGGCCGCCGGTCGAGCGCGGCCCGCGCCTATCTCTATCCGGCGATGAAGCGGAACAATCTCTTCGTCATGATCAACGCGCTGACGCACCGCGTACTCATCGAAAACGGCCGCGCCGTCGGCATCGAGTACGCGCATCAGGGCAATATGTTCAAAGCCTGGGCGCGGCGCGAGGTCATTCTGTCCGGCGGCTCCTACAATTCACCGCAGCTCCTGATGCTCTCCGGCATCGGCGATCCCGACGAAGTCGCCCACCACGGCATCAAGCCGGTCCACGAGCTGAAAGGCGTCGGCAAGAACCTCTCGGAGCACCCCATCGTCGGCATGCAGTTCGAGGCGAACACGACCGACACGTTCGTGCAGCAATTGCGCTTCGACCGGCTCATGGTCCAGGGCGTGCGATATGCCTTCACCCGCGGCGGTCCGTTCGGCAACCAGGTCATCACCGCCAACGCCTTCGTCCGCACACGGCCGGAGCTCGACACGCCCAACATGCAGTTGTTCTTTGCGCCGGTGAGCTTCACCACCAAGGTCTGGTTCCCCGGCGTACGTCCGGCGGAAAAAGTCGGCTTGGGCGGATCGGTGTGCCTGTTGCGGCCGGAGAGCCGCGGCTATGTCACGCTGCGCTCGGCCAATCCGAAGGATCCGCCGAAAATCCAGCTCAATTTCATGAAGGAGCGCGTTGACCGCGAGGCGACGCGCGACGGCCTGCGCATGCTGCGCAAGGTCTACAACACCAAGCCGCTGTCGGACATGATCTCGAGCGAGGTCATGCCGGGTCCAGACGTCAACACCGACGATGAATTCGACGCCTATATCCGCCAGGGTGCCGAAGTCTGCCACCATCCGGTCGGCACGTGCAGCATGGGCGTCAACGGCCAGTCGGTGGTCGATCCGGAACTGCGCGTGCACGGGATCGAAGGGCTGCGCGTGGTCGATGCCTCGGTGATGCCGCTTGTGCCGAGCGGCAACACCAATGCGCCAACCATCATGATCGCCGAAAAGGCCTCGGACATGATCCTAGGGAAGGCGCCGCTGCCCGCGGCGGAGCTGTAAGGCTCACACCGGGCGTTCGTCGGCGATCACCTTGCCGTCGTTCGGCAGCGAGCCGGGCGGCACGAGGGCGACTGTGCCTTTGAGCTTGGTCACGGCGTGCAAGGTCGCGGCCACCGCGTCGCTCAAGGCAGCGTCGGCATTGGCGCACTCGGCGCGCAAGGTCATTGCGTCGATCTCGTTCTCGCGCGTCACCACCAGGCGGAGACGGCCCAGCGCGGCGTGGCGGCGCGCGATCTCGGCGATCTGATCCGGGCGCACGAACATGCCTTTGATCTTCGTCGTTTGATCGGCACGGCCCATCCAGCCTTTGAGCCGCATATTGGTGCGGCCGCACGGGCTCGCGCCCGGCATCACCGCCGACAAATCGCCGAGTGCCAGCCGGATCATCGCGTGGCGCGGATCGAGCGAGGTCACCACCACTTCGCCGACCTCCCCGTCGGTAACCGGATCGCCGGTGCCGGGCCGCACGATCTCGACGATCAGATCCTCGCTGACCACCAATCCTTCCCGCGCCGGCGTCTCGTAGGCGATGACGCCAAATTCGGCGACGGCGTAAGTCTGGTAGGCGGCGATCCCGCGCGCGGCGAAGCTCTCCTGCAGCGAGCGCGGAAAGGCGGCGCCGCCTACGGTCGCCTTCCTGATACAGCTCGCGTCGCGTCCCGCCTTGGCGGCGGCGTCGAGCAAGATGTTGAGAAAATCCGGCGTGCCGGCATAGGCGTTCGGCCGATACGCCGCGATCACGTCGAGTTGCTGCTCGGTATTGCCCGGCCCCGCCGGAATCACCGCGCAGCCGACGGCCCGTGCACCCGAATCCATGATGAAGCCGCCCGGCGTCAGATGATAGGAGAAGGTGTTGAGCACGATGTCGCCGGGACGGAAGCCCGCCGCGAACAGCGCGCGCCCGCAATGCCACGGATCGGCGTCACGCGTCTCGGCCTCGTAGATCGGACCCGGCGAAGTGAAGAGATGCGCGAACTCCGCCGCGGGCGCTGGAACCAGGCCGGCGAACGGCGGCACCTGCTTTTGCATCGCCGGCAAATTCGATTTGCGCAGAATTGGCAGTGCCGCCAGCGCGGCGCGGCTCGTCACGCCCTTCGGGTCGATCGCGCCAAGATGATCGCGCCATCCCGGCGCCGACAGCGCCGCTTCGAGCACGCGCGGCAGGCGGAAGAACAGCGACGTTTCGCGCTCCCGCGGATCGCGGGTTTCGGCGGCGTCGTAATGGTCCGCGGCCGTCACGCCAGCCACCGCTTGCGCCGGCGATAGCTTTTGACGTCGCGGAACGAGCGGCGACCGCGCTCGGAAACGCCGAGATAAAACTCCTTAACGTCAGCGTTCTCGCGCAAGCTCGCGGCACTGCCGTCCATCACGACGCGGCCATTCTCCAGGATATAGCCGTGATGCGCATATTGGAGCGCGAGGTGCGCGTTCTGCTCGGCCAACAGAAACGACACGCTCTGCGTCCGGTTGAGATTGCTGACGATCTCGAAAATCTCCTGCACTACTTGCGGCGCCAAGCCCATCGACGGCTCGTCCAACAGCACCATCGTCGGATGCGACATCATCGCCCGGCCGATGGCGCACATCTGCTGCTCGCCGCCCGACGCGTAGCCGGCCAGCGAATGGCGCCGCTCCGCGAGCGGCGGAAAGCTTTCGTAGATCAGGTCGAGGTCGCGACGCACCGCGGCGTGACCGTCGCGGCGCGAAAACGCGCCGGTCAGCAGGTTTTCCTCGATGGTGAGATGGCCGAAGCACAGGCGGCCCTCCAGCACCTGGATACAACCGCGCCGCACCAGCTCGTTGGGCGTGAGCTTGTCGACGCGGGTGCCGTTGAAAGTGATCGAGCCCTTGGTGACGTCGCCTCGCTCGGCCCGCAGCAGGTTGGAGATCGCCTTCAAGGTCGTGGTCTTGCCGGCGCCGTTGGCCCCCAGCAACGCCACGATGCCCCCCTTCGGCACCGCGAGCGACACGCCCTTCAGCACCAGAATCACATGGTCGTAGACGACTTCGATATTGTTGACGACGAGAACCGGCGCCGCCGCTTCGAGTGAAGCGGCGGCTCCAGTCTCGTTCGACGCAAGGCTCATCAGCTGGTGTGGTCGCAAGCCTCGGTGCGCTTCGGCCAGCCGGTGTTCTTGTCGACATACTGTTTCGCCGCGGCCTGAAGCAGCGGGTCGACGACGTCGCTCATCGGGCTGACCTCGCCCGACGCCTTCACCCATTTGGTGCCGTCCCATTCCTGGACGAACAGGTCGCCATGGCCGTTATGATCGGCGCAAGACAGCGACAGCGGGTTGGCAAACCCCTCGAAGCCGAGCGCCTTCCACCGCGCCGCCGACAGGTCGAGGTTTTCGAGACCGCGGCGTACGTCGGTCCCGACCACCACCTTCTTGCCGCTGAGCTTCTGGGCGTTGCGGATCGCTTCCGCGATCAGCACCGAGTTATAGACGCCGCGATCGTAGAATTCGTCGCCGAATTCGTCCGCCGGGGTCTGGCTCATGCCCTTGTCGATGACGTACTTCTTGATGTCTTGCAGCGCCGCGAAATCGGCGCCGACGGCATGCCAATTCAAATTATGGAAGCCCTTGCCGGCCGCGCCGGGCCCACGCAGATCCTCGTCGCCATTCCACCAATTGGCATAGAAATTATCCATCGGGTAGGCGATCTTGGCCGCTTCTTTCACCGCCGTAGGCTGCATCGCGCCCCATCCCCACATGATCATGTATTTCGGACGGTCGCGACGTACGCCAAGCCATTGCGACGATTGGTTCTGCATCTCGGTGCCGGCGACCGGATAGAGCTTCGGCGTGAAACCGTATTTCTGCGCCAGTTGCTGGAGCAGCGGGATCGGTTCCTTGCCATACGGCGCGTCGAGATAGATGTAGCCGATGACCACACCCTTGAGCTTGTCGAAGCCGCCTTCGCGCGCCGCGATCTGCTTCACGAGAACCGAGAGGCCGTCCCAATACGTGTCGGGCGGATTGAAGATCCAGGGGAAAGTATCGCCCAGCGCCGCGGCCGACAGGCCGTAGGCCATCGACAGGATCGGAATCTTGTCGACCGCCGCTTTCGGTATCAGCGCCTCGGTGATTCCCGTCGAAAACGGATTGATCACGGTAGGGTCCTTGCCCTTCACCGCCTCATAGCATTCGATGCCCTTCTGGGTGTTGTACCCGGTCTCGCATTCCTGAACGTTGAGCTTGACGCCGCCGATGCCGCCGTCGCGGGCGTTGAGCATGTTCAGGTAGTCGTGCATGCCGTTGGCGATAGGGATACCGCCGCCGGAATAGGGGCCGGTCCGGTAGGTGAACAGCGGCACGAAAATATCGTCCGCCGCCACGGCCGGCAAAACCGTACCCATGAGAATCGCAGCAGCAGCCGCGATCGAAGTCCATTTGATCGACATGGTGTACCTCCCAGTTGATTGCCGCGGCGCCTAATAGGGAAAGGGCCAGACTCCGCAGCTTTTGTTTTGTCGTTAGCCACAGCCTGGCCAGACCGAGCGGCTCGGCAACGAGAAAGAGAATAATCAGGGTGCCGACAATCATCAAGTTAAGGTGTTCGACGGTCGCCGGCCTCAGCGGGAGACCGATCCCCGGCAGCACGCCGCGCAGCACGATCGGCAGGATGTGGATCAAGGCGGCACCCAGGAAGCTCCCGAGGAGGCTTCCCAGCCCGCCGATGATCACCATGAACAAGATGGTGAAGGAAAGATCGATCCCGAACACCGACGATTCCGCGCTGCCGTACCAGAGAAACACCAGCATCGCGCCGGCCACGCCGCAGACATAGGACGAAACCGCGAACGATAGGAGCTTGGTCGGCAACAGCCGGATGCCGATCAGCTCCGCGGCGATATCCATGTCCCGCACCGCCATCCACGACCGTCCGATCCGGCCATGGACGAGATTCGACGCGAGCCAGGTGAGCGCCACGACGATGCACAGCGTCACCTCATAACGTGTCGCCGGCGTCGCGTTCGGCCCGGTGATCGGCAGGCCGAAAAGCGTCCGCGTCGGCACCTCGATGTCGCCGGAGATATTGTTGTTGTAGAGCCACGGCACGCGCTCGAACGCCCATTGCAGGAAGAACTGCGCCGCCAAGGTCGCGACCAGCAGATAAAACCCCTTGATGCGCAAGCTCGGCACGCCGAAGAGCGCGCCGATGGCGGCCGCGGTCAGACCCGAGGTCAAAATCCAAACGACGATATCGACGCCGGGAAACCAGGTGGTGAGCTTGTAGCAGGTGTAGGCGCCGATCCCCATCAAGTCCGCCGGTGCCGAGCGACAGCAAGCCGGTATAGCCCGTCAGGAGATTTAGACCGATGCTGGCCAGCGCGTAGATCAGGAACGGGGTCGCGACGACATCGAGCAGGAACGAGTTGCCCAGCAACGGCACCGCGACGAATGCGACGGCGAGAATGACCAGGATGCCGATGCGATCCTGGCGGATCGGAAAGATCGCCGTATCGGCGCGGTAAGTGGTGCGGTACTGGCCGACTTCGCGGTAGAACATGTCAAATCCGCTCGATGATCACTTCGCCGAACAGGCCGTGCGGCCTGAACAGCAGCACGATCAGCGCAACGACATAGGCGAACCACGCCTCGGTGCCGCCGCCCATCAGCGGACCCCAATAAAGTTCGAACAGCTTTTCGCTGAGCCCGACGATCACGCCGCCGACGATAGCTCCCGGCACCGAAGTGAAGCCGCCGAGGATCAGCACCGGCAATGCCTTGAGCGCCACGACCTCGAGCGAGAACGATACTTCGGAACGCGCCCCCCACATGATGCCCGTGGCCAGCGCGACGATGCCGGCGGCGAACCACACGATCACCCAAATCTGGTTGAGCGAAATGCCGACCGCGAGCGCGGCGCGATGCGAATCGGCGACAGCGCGCAACGCGCGGCCGATGCGCGTGTATTGAAATACGAACGCGAGGCCCGCCACCATCACCGACGCGATCACCGCGGCCGCGATGTCGAGCTTTTGTAGCATGACGTGCCCGCCCAGGATCGGCAGGTCGTAGGCGCCGCTGGGC
This sequence comes from uncultured Alphaproteobacteria bacterium, assembly GCA_963729845.1. Taxonomy (GTDB): domain Bacteria; phylum Pseudomonadota; class Alphaproteobacteria; order ATCC43930; family CGMCC-115725; genus JAATGI01. The sequence continues at coordinate 90,099 of CAVSQC010000013.1, read as the reverse complement.
AGATAGAGCTGGCTGGTGATCATCTGCTTGGTCTCGCCGCCGAACACCAACTCGCCGAGACCGATCAGGAAATAAGTCAGCCCGAACGTGGCCATGAACAGGATTATGTCGGGCCGATTGACCAACGGCCGCAGCACCAGCCGTTCGACCGCGACCGCCAGCACGAACATGACCAGTGCCGTCAGCGCCAGCGCCAGCAGGGCCGGCACGCCGAGGGCATAGAGACCGACCAGCGTCAGCGCGGCGAACACCACCATGATGCCTTGAGCGAAATTGAACACGCCCGACGCTTTGTAGATCAGCACGAAACCCAACGCGATGAGCGCGTAAAGCACGCCCGACACCAACCCCTCCCACAGCGTCTGCGCCAACAGGTCCGGCGCCATGCCCATTTGCACGAACGGGTCGACGAAGATGAGATAAAGGAGATGCACGATCTCACGCCGCGACGCCGAGATAGGCGGCGATGACGGCGGGGTCTTGCTTCACGACCGCCGGCACGTCATCGGCGATCTTGCGGCCGTAATCGAGCACCACGACGCGGTTCGACAAATCCATCACCACGCCCATATCGTGCTCGATCAGCGCAATGGTGGTGCCGAACTGCGCGTTCACCTCGAGGATGTATCGGCACATATCCTCCTTCTCTTCGAGGTTCATGCCGGTCATCGGTTCATCCAGCAGCAGCAGTTCCGGCTCCATCGCCAAGGCGCGCCCGAGCTCGACACGCTTTTGCAGGCCATACGGCAAGCGCCCGACCGGCACGCGGCGGATCGCCTCGATTTGCAAGAAATCGATGATGTCCTCGACCACGCGGCGATGCTCGATTTCCTCGTCCATCGCCGGACCGTAACGCAGCAATTGCCAATGAAAGCCGCGATGCATCTTCAGGGCGCGGCCGGTCATCAAATTGTCGAGCGTCGTCATGCCGCGGAAAAGCGCGACATTCTGAAACGTCCGCGCGATGCCGTTGCGCGCGGCAAATCCGGGGTTCATGCGCGACAGGCTGCGGCCGCGAAACCGGATCTGGCCGCGATATGGCCGATAGAAGCCATTGATGACGTTGAGCATCGACGTCTTGCCGGCTCCGTTCGGCCCGATGATTGCTCGGATTTCGCCGCGCTTGATGTCGAACGAAACATCGCTCAGCGCCGTGACGCCGCCGAAGCGGAGCGAGATGCCGTCCACCGCCAGCAGCGCGTCTCCGGCGGCGGCTTCGCTCATGCCGCCAACTCGGTCGCGCGCGCCGCCGGTGCCAAATCGAAAATCCTGATGCGCGCCGCGATCGTGCCCTTGCGGCCGTCGTCGAACAGCACCTCGGTCGCGACGTCGACAGTCTCGGCATCGCTGTAAAGCGCGTCCACCAACTTGGCGTAGCGCTCGGCGATGAAGCGGCGACGGACCTTTTGTGTGCGGGTTAGCTCGCCGTCATCGGCGTCGAGTTCCTTGTGCAAGACGAGAAAGCGCCGGATCTGCGCGCCCGCCGTCGCCGGCTCGGCGGCAAGGTCGCGGTTGACGGCGCGGACATGGTCGGCAAGCAGCGCGATCACCCGATCGTGCCCCGCCAGCTCCTGGTAGGAACCGTACGTCACGCCGTTCCGCTCCGCCCAGTCGCCGACCGCCGTCAGATCGATATTGATGAAGCAGGTGACGAAATCGCGGCCGTCGCCGAACGCCACCGCTTCGCGAATGTTCGGAAAGAATTTGAGCTTGTTCTCGATGTACTTGGGCGCGAACAGCGCGCCGTTGCGCAAACGTCCGACATCCTTGGACCGGTCGATGATATGAAGGTGGCCGGCTTGATCGAGAAATCCGGCGTCGCCGGTCCTGATGTAACCGTCCGGCGTCATCGCCTCGGCGGTCTTTTCGGCGTCCTTGAAATAGCCCAGGAATTGTCCTGGACTCTTGTACTGAACCTCGCCGTCCTCGGCGATGCGAAGCTCGACGCGCGGCATTAGCGGTCCGACCGTGTCCGCCCGGACTTGATCGTCGGTTTGCGACGCCACGAGAATGAACGCCTCGGTCTGGCCATAGGCCTGCTTCAGGTTGATCCCGATCGAGCGATAAAACGAAAACAGATCGGGCCCGATCGCCTCGCCGGCGGTGTAGGCGACCCGCACGCGCGAAAATCCCAGAGCGTTTTTGAGCGGCTCGTAAACCACGAAGCGGCCTACCGCGTACAACAGCCGCGCCTGCAGCGGTACGGGCTCGCGGTTCAACAGCTTCTCGCCGTAACGCCGCGCCAGCGCGATGAAATAACCATAGATTGCGCGCTTCACCGCGCCTGCGTCGGCCATGCGCACGGTGGTCGTCGTGAGCAGCGTCTCGAACACGCGCGGCGGCCCGAAATAATAAGTCGGACCGATCTCCCGCATATTTTCCTGCACCGTTGCCGGGCTTTCGGGACAAGACACGCAAAATCCGGAGACCAGCGACTGGCAATAGGTCAGATAATGATCGCCGACCCAGGCCAGGGGCAGATAGGCCAGCACCTCGTCGCGCTCGGTAAATCGGTCGAAGGCAATCGAATCGCTCACCGCCGCGATGGCGCGGCCGGAAACGATTTCGACGCCCTTCGGCCGCCCCGTGGTTCCCGACGTGTAGAGAATAACGCAGACATCGCCGGCGCCGCCCTTCGCCAGTTCTGCGTCCAGCCAGGCATCGAGCGACGCGTCCGCCGCGAGGGCGCGCCGACCGTCGGCGATGATCTCATCGATGGGATGAAAGCGCGCGCGATCGTAGTCGCCAAGGCCGCGCGGCTCGTCATAGATCACGCCCTGAAGCGCCGGCACGCGCTCCGAGACCGCGAGAATCTTGTCGACCTGTTCCTGGTCCTCGGCCGCCGCGAGACGCGCCTCGGCATGGCCGAGGACATAGCCCATCTCGTCGGCGATCGCGTCGGCATAGACCGGCACCGGCACGGCGCCCAGCCATTGCGCGGCCATGAACGACCAATACAGTTTGGGCCGGTTGTTGCCGACGATGGCGAATCGGTCGCCGCGCCGGAGCCCGAGCCGCGACAAGCCCAGCGCGTAAGCGCGAACTTCGCGCTCGACCTCCGCCCAACTCCAGGTGTGCCAGATGCCGCGGTCCTTGTGGCGAAACGCCGGGCGGCCGGCAAAGCGCCGCGCGTTCAACGCCAGCAGCTTGGGGAACGTGTCCCGATCGCCGACTTCGGTCACTACGCCAACCTCCCTCGCGCGGCGCCGTGTCCCGCCCGAGCGGCCCGGCACCGTCACCATCTTGGCACAGAGTTTAGCGCCAGATTTCGGAATTGGGGAGAGACGACGCGCGCTGCCTTCCGCCTGTACTCAGGGGCCTGTGCGGCGCGGTCCGCAGAAATGCAAACGCCCCGCGCCGAAGCGCGAGGCGTTGCAACGGGCCGGCGCGGCCGGCCCGATCCATTGTCACCGTGAAACGGTGCTTACATACCCGCCGGGCGCAGGGTCACCTCTGCGATGCCGGCCGCGACGTTGAGGCCCTGGTTGCCCTCGATGCTGAGCGGTTGCAAGGTAATGGTATTGCCATTGCCGCCGATCAACGCATTGGCAGCAAGCCCGACACCGGCCGTGGCGCCGGCGGTGGCGCCGCCGTAATGCCCGCCCAGCGCGCCGGGAGCGAGATTGGCGGTTGGCGCAAACACCGTCCACACGATCACGGCGGCTTTGGTGAACCCGATATCGACACCGTATTTGTTGATCTGGCCGACATAGTGTTCGCCGTTCGAGAAGGTGCAATTCAGCTCGCGCGACGAGCCGAAGATGAAGCCGAAGCCGCTGCTGACATTGCAGGTCAGCACCCCTACGGCTACCCCGGCTTGCGCATGGGCGGGCGTGTCGAGCGCCACACTGCCGGCTGCGATGGCGCTTGCCGCAAACAACGCCAAACCGAATTTCCTGACCATTCCTTAGCTCCTCCGTTGTGAACGCGGCCGCAATGCTCGACCACGCAAAATTGTGCGGCACTATAATTACGGGAAAGGACTGTCCCCGCCAAGCCCCGCTAAGAGCATAACGGTTTCGCGGCTTCCGCCGTTCCGTAAGAATGGTGGCATGCAGGAGGCTGCCCACGCGTGAAACGTTATCGCCAACCGACCGCGACACTCGGCCGCGGCAAAGCGGACGAGCGTGGCGCGCGCCGTTATGCCGGCCTGAAATAATATCCGGGACCGCGAATAAAATGCCCGCCGCTCCGGTCTTGATCCTGGGCATGGACCAGGATCGGAGACCGATATGTCGGACGAAACCAAGGGATTGACACGCCGCCGTGCGCTCGAATGCGGGCTGTGGGCAGGCGCCGGGGTGCTGTGGACCGTCGGCGGCGGGGTGCCGCGCTCGGCGCCGATCGGCAGCGCCGCCGCCGCGGAGATGACCGGGACCGATCTGACCTTCGTCCAGATCAGCGATTCCCATATCGGCTTCAACAAGGCGCCCAACCCCGACGCGACCGCGACCTTCAGGGAATTGCTCGGCCGCGTCGCCGCGATGAAACCCCGTCCCGCGTTCATGCTGCACACCGGCGATGTCAGCCATCTGTCGCGCGACGCCGAATGGGACACGGCGCAACAGCTTGTCACGGAAACCGGGATCGAGACGCATTTCATTCCCGGCGAGCACGACATGCTGGTCGATGACGGCAGGCCGTTCTTCGCTCGCTTCTCGCCCAGGGCGCAGCCGGACGGTTGGTACAGTTTCGACGGGGGCGGCGTTCACTTCATCGCGCTGGTCAATGTTGCGGACCTCAAGCCCGGCGGCGAAGGCAGTTTCGGCGCGGCGCAACTGGAATGGCTCGAGGACGACCTCAAGGGCCGGCCGGCGAGCCAGCCCATCGTGGTGATGACGCACATCCCGCTGTGGCAGGTCTATCCGCAATGGGGCTGGGGCACCGCTGACGGCGCGCAGGCCCTCGCCTATCTGAAGCGCTTCGGCTCGGTCACGGTGCTCAACGGCCATATCCACCAATTGCTCCAGAAGGTCGAAGGCAATGTCGCATTCCATGCCGGGCTTTCGACCGCGTTTCCGCAGCCCGCGCCCGGCACCGCGCCGAGCCCGGGGCCGATGAAGGTCGATCCCGGCAGGCTGCGCCAACTGCTCGGCATCTCGACCGTTCACTTCGTCCCGGGCCGCGCGCCGCTCGCCATCGTCGATCGGCCGTTGGGAGCGTGACATGCGGCGCATCGCCCTTGCGGTCCTATTGGTCATGGCGGCGCTGTCGCCGTTCATCGTGCTCGCCGATACGGCAAAGCCGGACCGGATCGTCACCATCGACAATTTCACGTTCGCGCCGAAGGAACTCACCGTCGCCGCGGGGACCAGAGTGGTGTGGGTCAACCACGACGACATTCCCCACACCGTCGTCGGCACCGGCGGCGCCCGGCTGTTCAAGTCGCCGCCGCTCGACACCGATGACAAATTTTCCATCACCTTCGATCAACCCGGCACCTATCGCTATTTCTGCTCCATCCATCCGATGATGACCGGAACCATCGTCGTGAAGTGAGCGTGGGGGCCGTCCATACCCGGCCGGACCGGGCTATACTTGCGACCGAACCGCCGCGAGAGCCCGGCCGATCCATGCCCACGCCCCCGTTCGACCGCGTCGCCCTGCCCCATCTCGACGCCGCGTACAATCTGGCGCGGTGGCTGACGCGCGACGCCACCGAGGCGGAAGACGTGGTGCAGGACGCGATGCTGCGCGCGCTCAAATATTTCGCGTCGTTCACCGGCGGCGACGGCCGGGCGTGGCTGTTGCGGATCGTGCGCAACGTCGCGTACGACCGGCTCAACGCGCGGCGGGACATGACGGCCGTGCCGATCGACGACGCGGACGAGGAGGCGCCGCCGGCGGTGCTGCGCGATCCGGGCGACGATCCGGAAACCGCGCTGGCGCGAAAACAGGATCGCGCGCGGCTCGACGCGCTGCTGGCGGCGCTGCCGGTCGAGCTGCGCGAGACAGTGGTGCTGTGCGACCTCGAGGACATGTCATACCGCGACATCGCCCATGTCACCGACGTGCCGATCGGGACGGTGATGTCGCGGCTATGGCGCGCGCGCCGCGCGCTGACACGGGCGGCCAAGGCAGGTGAAGCATGAACGACGATCGTCACCAGGAATTGCGCCTGCTGGTGCAGGCCGATTGCGACGGCGAACTGCCGCCACGGGACGCCGCCGCGGTCGCGGCGCATCTCGAGGGCTGCGCCGCGTGCCGCGCGCTCCAGGACCAACTGCGGGCGACGAAGGCGGCGGTGCACGCCGAGGCGACCCGTCACACCGCCCCCGACCGTGTTCGCCAACACATGGAAACGATGATCGCGGCAAGCGCCGTACCGCAACGCGCGCCCGCGCCGCGCCGGGCGTGGGGCGGCTGGATCGGTTCGTTCGGCGTGGGCGCCGCCCTGGCCGCCGCGCCGGTGCTGCTGGTCGTTGTGCCGCAGGACGATTCCGGCGTGGCGCGATCTGTGCTCGACGGCCATTTGCGCGCGCTGCAATCGAGTCATCTCTACGATGTCGCCTCGACCGATCAGCACACCGTCAAGCCCTGGTTCGACGGCCGGGTCGATTTCGCGCCCCCGGTGAAGGACCTGGCGGCACTGGGCTTCCCGCTCAAGGGCGGCCGGCTCGACACCGTCGATGGGCGCACGGTCGCCGCCCTGGTCTATGGCCGCGCCAAGCATGTCATCGACCTCTATGTCTGGCAGACGCCCGGCGCCGGCGCGGCGCCGCCGCGCGACCTGACGCGCAACGGCTACAATCTCGTGTCGTGGTCGAACGCCGCGATGACGTTCTGGGCGGTGTCGGACCTGAACCGGCAGGAGCTCGACGAATTCGTCCGGGACTGGCAGGCCGCGCCTTAGCCCACCGTGTAGTAGGTGAACATGGTGTGATCGGGATCGGTGTGGCGCACGCCCTGGCCGACGATGATCGTGCGCGTCAGCCATTCGTGCTTGCCCTTCGCCACGTCGAAGGTCGGGGTGATGTAGAAATAGTGCGGCACGTCGGGGCCGCCGGGACCGCGCAGCACGTTGCCGCTCGCATCGTGCCTGAAGAGATAGCCGACGTTCCGGATGTAGATCGGCGTGCCGTCGTCGGCCTCGAGCATGTAGTGCGCGTTGAGTTCGAGCACGCCGTCGGGTCGCGTCCACGCCCAATCCGCGCCGCTGTAGCCGATCACCTTGCCCTTGAGCCGGGGCCCATCGACCCAGCCGCCGGTCGGCGGCACATAGCCGCGGCCGCCGCGCGGCGTCTCGCCGAACAAGACGCGTTCGCGGAAATCGACCCGGATCTGGAAGGCGAATTCGGTCTTGAGCGCCGGAATCATGTGCGTCTCCTCGTCCTGTCGGTTTTGTCGATCTTGCAAGACGGGCGGGCACCGTGCAATCTCGCCGCACATCGAAGGGAACTAAGCAATGATCGATCTCAGCAAGATTGTCGCCATCGACGTCCACACCCATGCCGATGGCCCGCCCGGCAGCCCCTCCTACGAGGACGGCGCCGAGGGCCGCGCCTACATGGCGAAATATTTCAAGACCACCTACGAACCCAAGCCGATCAAGGAGATCGCGCAGTATTACCGCGAGCGCAAGACCGCCGCGGTGATCTTCACCGTCGACGCCGAGGCCGCGACCGGCCGGCGGCGCTATCCCAACGAGGAGGTCGCCCGCCAGGTCGCCGAGAACGACGACATCCTGATTCCGTTCGCCAGCATCGATCCGCATAAGGGCAAGCTCGGCGTGCGCGAGGCGCGCGACCTGATCAAGAATTACGGCGTCAAGGGCTTCAAGTTCCACCCGTCGAGCCAAGCCTTCTATCCCAACGACCGCATGGCCTATGGGCTTTACGAGGTGATCGCCGAGCACAAGCTGATCGCGCTGTTCCACACCGGCCAGACCGGCGTCGGCTCCGGCATGCGCGCCGGCGGCGGCATCAAGCTCGAATATTCGAACCCGATCTATCTCGACGAGGTCGCGATCGAGTTCCCCGACATGTCGATCATCATGGCGCACCCGTCCTTCCCGTGGCAGGAGCAGGCGCTGTCCGTGTGCCAGCACAAGCCCAACGTCTATATCGACCTGTCGGGCTGGTCGCCCAAATATTTCTCGCAATCGCTGATCCGCTACGCCAACACGCTGATCAAGAACAAGGTGCTGTTCGGCTCGGACTTCCCGGTGATCACGCCGGACCGCTGGCTCAAGGATTTCGAGACCATCGACATCCGGCCCGAGGTGCGGCCGCTGATCCTCAAGGACAACGCCGCGAAGCTCCTCGGCCTCGCCAAGTAGCGGGTAGCGCGCCGCCTATCGCCCCCGCCGCGCCTGGCTGTTCCCGCTGATATATGCAGCGAAAAAACAGCCAGGACCGCGGTTTCGGCCCGCCGTCCGTCGCGGGAAGCGATGAACGCAATCACCGTAAACCTGGTCCGATTCGACTAAGCAGACGCGCATATGTATAACTAGCGTCGTTTGTCAAGGACAAAGTTCGCTGGGGCGCTTATCTGTCGCGCGGCTCAAATCCTTCGTGGAGGAATTGCGCGCCTACCCCTTGCTCCAGCGGGACGCCGCTTCGTCGTCGCTGGCCTCGGCGGCGACCCAGCGCGGGCCGTCTTGCGTCTCCTCCTGTTTCCAGAACGGCGCCTTGGTCTTGAGATAGTCCATCAGGAATTCGCAACTCGCGAACGCCGCCGCGCGGTGCGCTGATGCGGTCGCGACCAGGACGATGCGATCGCCGGGCTCGAGCCGGCCGTGGCGATGGATCACCAATGACGCGATCAGCGGCCAGCGTTGGTGCGCCTCGGCTTCGATGCGTTCGAGCTCGCGCTCGGTCATGCCGGGATAATGTTCGAGCGTCATCGCGTCGATGCGCGAGCCGCCCGCGACGTCGCGCATCAGCCCGATGAACGAGGCGACGCCGCCGATGCCGGTCTTGCCGCGGGTCAGCGCCTCGAGCTCGGCGCCGACGTCGAAATCCTCGCGCTGCACGCGGATCATCGCGTCACCCGCCCGTCACCGGCGGGAAGATCGCGACCTCGTCGCCGGGCTTCACCGGGTGATGCCAGCCGACATAGGTCTGGTTGACGGCGACGCGCAGCGCCTTCGGATTGCCGAGCGCGTCGGCGAAGCGCGGCCCCCTGCCCTTCAGCCATTCGATCAGCGCGGTCACGTCGCCGACGTCGGCGGGCAGGTCGATTTGCTCCTCGGCGGTGCCGATCTTGGCGCGGAGATGGGCGAAGTAGAGAAGTTTCATGGCGCTAGAGCTAGGCCGTTCGGACCGGTGGCGCAAGCGGCGGCGGGGCGATCGCGAACCGCCCTATCGCGGCAGGTCGCCGATCATCATGGTGAAATAGTAAGTCCGCGCCTTCGGCAGCGCGATCTTAAGGAGCACCCGGGCGCCACGCCTTGCCTGGGCATGCGCCTTGACGCGAAAGCCGCGGCCGTCCGCCGCGGCGGTGACGCTGGCGGGGCCGGACTTGACCGTCACCGTGGAATTGCCGGTGTTCAACGTTCGGTCCAAGAAGCGGATGTCGGCGTCGCCATTCGGCTCGACGGACTGATTCGCGGCGATGAAGAAATGGCGGAAATTGCACGGCAGATAGGATTGAAACGACAACGCCGGGGTGGGCATCTTTCCGTACTTGACCCATTCCGCCAGCCGCGCGACGTCGCGTTGATCGACGCTGCCATTGCGTTTGAGATCCGCGGCGGCGGGACAGGAGACCTTTCGGCTGGGCCACAATCGACCCGATTTGACCATGTCCTTGAGAAGGGCGAGGTCCTTCTGATCCACAACCCCGTCCTCGTCGATGTCGCCCAAGACGAACAGTGGCACGAGATTTTGCCCGGCCGCGCGCAAGGCGGCGATCTTTGCCTCCGCGTCCGGCGGCCGGAATTTCGATTCCGCCGCGCTCGCGCTCCAGGCGCAAACAAAGACCCCGAGTGCAGCGATGGCCGCTAAAACTTGCCGCGGAGAGAGAGGATATTCGACGGCCCCCACGTCAATACCCCTTCCGGTCCGCGCCAAGGCATATTTTGGAGCCGTAGCCGTGGTCGCGATAGTAGGCGGGGAACGAGCTCACTTCGCCGTTCGCCGCTGTCCACCGAAATGCTTCGATCGCCGGCAAAATGTCGCCGCGCAGCCATAGTTTGTCCGTGCGCGTGCATTCTTCCGTGGCCTTCGAGGATGCCACCGCAATGTCGGACTCGAACCCTGCGTGTTTCGTGCAGACGTCCGGCGGCTTCGCCGCATGGCATGCGGCGACGGCGGAATTGTTGAGATGGTCGAAGGCCGCCGGCGTCAGTCCTGAGTAGCAGGTGAAATCGGCCGCGAACCAGCGGCACACGTTATGAAACGCGGCTTTGTAGTTGCCGGTGTGAAAATCGTCCCGCCAGAGATCGTTGCCGGTCTGGGCGCCGACAGCACCGCACATTCGCGACCGGGAGCCGTGCCCGTTCAACATCTCGACCGCCAGCTCAACACCGGCGCTGACCGCCTCGCGATGCTTGGCGATGGCATCCAACATGTCTTGCCAAGGCTTCTCGTTGGCTTTCTCGGCCTCCGCGACGTCTTTCGGATCGGGATTGACCGTTTCCATCTTCGTGATGAAGACCCCACCCATCGGCGACGGCACGGACACTTCGACTTCATAGGGATAGGGAACCGGTTTCAGTTTTGGTGCCACATAGACCAGGTTCGGGCAGGACTTCTTTTTCAGTTCGTTGCTCACATTTTCAAGGTCCGGCTCGTGCCAAATCCACCGAGAGAAATCGATGACCAGCGCGGCGCAGCCCTTGTCCCGCTGCGGACAATCTACCGGCGTTTGCGCGGTGTTCCCCCTGGTTGGTCGGACGGAGTGACCGGTTGCGGGTTAGGCGCCGCGCCCCCGGTCGGCGGCCCGTTCGGCGGCGGACCATTCGGCGGTGGCTTTTCAGTCGTCTCGGTTGAGCCTTTCTTGCAATTATCGCAAGGCGGGTTCGTGCCGTCAGACGGCGTGTTTTGCGGCGGCGTATTGACCGCCGTGCCGCCCGACCCCTTGCCGCCGTTACCGTTGCCCCCCGGCTGATTCGGCTGCGGGTTGCCGAGAAGTTCGGGGAGAAGCGGCAGCACGCCTAGCCCGTGGACACGGGGGCGAACATCGCGGCGATGATCGCGATCGTGAGTGGAGGTCGAATTCTTGGACTTGTTGTCGGTCGAGGTTTGCGGCGGATGGGAATCGCCGGACGGCGACGTCGGGCTGTCGCTTGTTGGACCATCGGATTGTGCCGTGGCCGGGAACGGCAACGCCGTTACCAATGCCGCCGCGACGAGCAGCGCCGCCATCCATGCGGCACAGGCGACGCGCAACTGAGGTGACCAGCGAACGCTCATCATATGCCCCCGGACATGATCGTTTCTGCCGACGAGCTAATAAAATGAGACAAATCGCGTGATGCCGGATGATGGCACTACAATACGGTGTTGGCAACTTGCCGTTGGATTGTTGCAACGGATCAGACCGCGCGGCTCTCGCCCAGGCGGCAAAAACGCATCACGAATTCCGCGATCCCCGCCGCGTCGTTCAGGTCGAAGCGCGGCAACGCGAGGCCAGGCACCGGCGCGTCCGAGGCGATGGCGACGATATCGCGATCGTCCGGCGCGATCAGCGGCTTACCCAGCGCCGCGCGATACACTTCGAGTTTCGGGAACGGCTCGCGCTTGAACCCCTCGACGATCACCAGATCGGCCGCGCCCATGCGCGCCAGCAGATCGCCGCAGGCTCGGGCTCGATCTCGCCGCGCACTTCGTGGACCAGCGCCCAGCGCTTTGGCGACGACACCATCACCTCGCGCGGCGCCGGCGTGGCGGTGGCGCCAGGAATCCTTGCCCGGCTTGTCGAAATCGAAATCCTGGTGCGCGTGCTTCAAGGTCGAGACGCGCAAGCCCCGCCCCGCCAGCACCGGCAACAGTTTCTCGATCAGCGTGGTCTTGCCGCTGCCGCTCCAGCCGGCAAGGCCGAAGACGGGACCGCTATGGGGCATAGGCGTGAATCAGGGCGCGCCCTCGGGCTTCATCGCCTTGGCGTCCTCGTCGCCGATATGCGACATGCCGGCACGCCAATAGTCGTAGCCGGTGATCAGCGTCAGCGCCGCGGCGAGCCACAGCAGCAGCTCGCCGACGGTGCGCACATGGAGGCCGCTCGGGCCGGCGTCGCCGACCGAGCAGCACGCCGATCGCAACCATCTGCAACGCGGTCTTCCATTTGGCGAGCCGCGACACCGGCACCGGCACGTTCAGCATCGCGAGATGCTCGCGCAGGCCCGACACCAGGATCTCGCGCGCCAGGATCACCAGCGCCGGAAAGATCGTCACCGGCGAGATGCGCTCGAGCGCCGCTAGCATGAACAGGATGGTCGCGACCAGGAGCTTGTCGGCGATCGGGTCGAGCACGCGGCCCCAGGCCGATTGCTGGTGCCAGCGCCGGGCGAGCTGGCCGTCCAGCCAATCGGTCACGCCCGCCGCCGCGAACAGCACGCAGCCCGCCCACGGGCCGAACGGCGCCGGCAGGAAGAAGGTCAGAATCACCAGCGGAATCGCCACGATGCGCGACAGCGTCAGCAGATTCGGCAGGTTCATCGGCATTCGGTCAAATCCTCGACGGCGATCTTAGAACGACGCTAGGTCAAATGGAATTATTCACCCGTCGCTCGCCCAGATGGCCGGGTCAACCATGACGACCAATCAGCCGCCCGAATGGAAATGGTCATAAATCTTCTTCGCCACGTTCTTGCTGATGCCCTCGACCCGCTCGAGGTCGACCAGGCCGGCGCGGGCGACGCTGCGCGCCGAGCCGAAATGATGCAGCAGCGCCTTCTTGCGCCGCGCGCCGATGCCGGCGATCTCGTCGAGCGGCGAGACGCCGATCGCCTTGGTTCGGCGCGCGCGGTGCGAGCCGATGGCGAAACGGTGCGCCTCGTCGCGCAGGCGCTGCAGGAAATAAAGTACCGGGTCGCGCGGCTCGAGGCTCATCGGCTCGTGCCCGGCGCGGAAAAAACGCTCGCGCCCGGCGTCGCGGTCCGGCCCCTTGGCGATGCCGATGACGCAAAGATCGTTGATGCCGAGATCGGCCAGCACCGCGTTCGCCGCCGTCACCTGCCCCGCGCCGCCGTCGATCAGCAGCAGGTCGGGCCAGGCGCCGGTCTCGCGCGCCGGATCCTCCTTGAGCGCGCGGGAAAAGCGGCGCGTCAGCACCTCGCGCATCATGGCGTAATCGTCGCCGGGATTCTCGAGATCGCGGATGTTGAACTTGCGGTAGGCGTTCTTCACGAAGCCCTCGGGCCCGGCGACGATCATGCCGCCGACCGCGTTGCTGCCCTGGATATGCGAATTGTCGTAGACCTCGATGCGCTTCGGCGGCGCCTCGAGGCCGAAGGTCTGCGGCGACGCCCGCGAGCAGTTTCTGCTGCGCCGAGCTTTCGGCCAGGCGGCGGCCCAGCGCCTCGCGCGCGTTGACCAGCGCCTGCTCCACCAGCTGCCGCTTGTCGCCGCGCTGCGGCACTTGCAACTCGACCCGAGCGGCCGGCGCGCGCCGCCAACGCCTCGCCGATCAGCGCCGTCGTCGGCCGGCGCCTCGCTCAACAGCACGAGGCGCGGCGGCACCTTGTCCGCATAGAACTGGCCGAGAAACGCGCCGAGGATTTCGGCCAGCTCCAGGTCGCGCGCGTGCGCCGGATAGTACGGCCGGTTGCCCCAATTCTGGCCGCCGCGGAAAAAAAACACCTGGATGCAGGTCTGGCCGCCGGCCTGATGCGCGGCGATGACGTCGGCGTCGCCCAGCTCGCGGATGTTGATGTCCTGATGGCCCTGGATCTGCGTCAGCGCGCGGATGCGGTCGCGCACCGACGCCGCGGCCTCGTAATGTTGCGCCTCGGCCAGCTCCTGCATCTCGGCGGCGAAACGCTGCTGCACGTCGGCGCTGCGGCCGGCGAGGAAATTGCGCGCCTCGTCGACCAGCGCGGCGTAGCCCGCCTTGTCGATGCGCCCGACGCACGGCGCGCTGCACCGTTTGATCTGATAGAGCAGGCACGGCCGCGTGCGGCTCGCGAAAATGCTGTCGCTGCACGAGCGTAGCAGAAAGGCGCGCTGCAGTGCGATCAGGGTGCGGTTGACCGAGCCCGCAGACGCGAACGGCCCGAAGAAATCGCCGGCGCCATCATGCCCGCCGCGGTGCTTGGTCAGGAGCGGAAAGTCGGTATCGCCGGTGAGATGGATGTACGGGAACGACTTGTCGTCGCGCAGCACGATGTTATAGCGCGGCTCCAAGTGCTTGATCATATTGCTTTCAAGCAGCAGCGCGTCGACCTCGGTGTGGGTCAGCACCACTTCGAGCTTGCGCGTCTCCGCGACCATCCGCTGGAGCCGGTGCGGCAGTGCCATGAAATGCGTGTAGTTGGCGACGCGCGCCTTGAGGCTGCGCGCCTTGCCGACATAGAGCGCGTCGCCCCGCGCGTTCAGCATCCGGTAAACCCCGGGCGACGGCGGCAGCGTCGCCAACGCCGCGCGGATCACCCCGACGCCCTGGGCGCCCGGTCCGTCGCCGGTATCGTCATCATTGTGCTCGGGTAACGATTCGTCGATCAATTCGGCGTCCTCGGAGATATCCACGAAATCTGTGGATAAAACTGTTGGCAAACGCCTGCGGCAAGCCGCCGCGCCCGCGAAAGCCTTACATTTCCATGACTTGCACAAAATATGGGCATGAATGTAACGCGTTGAAAGAGCTATATTTTTGCAATGTCAATGACGAACATCTCAATAATATTGCGGCATTTTCATGAAGCCTACCCGAAATGCCCAGGCCCGCCCATTTGTGAACAAGTCGCGAGCCGTGGGACCGCGAATTCGGTCGCGCCTCCGAAACGCCCGATATTTCCATAATTTAGACACGATGATTAAACCGCTCTATCTCGACGCCCACGATGGTGCCGTCGGGATAGACGTCGAGCTTCTCGACCCGGACGCGGACCGAGCGCACGCGATGGTCGGCAAGACACAGGCCGGCGACGCGCTCCGCCAGGGTCTCCACCAGATTGATACGGCCGCCGATCCGCCATCGCCTTCACCTGGTCGATGATATCGCCATAGGACACCGTCGCCGGCAATTTGTCCTCGATCGCCCGGCCGCCGTCGGCAATCGGCGAGCGTGGCGTTGATGCGCACCCGCTGCTTCTTCCCGTGCTCGTGGGGAAAGACGCCGATCTCGCACGGCAGGATCAAGTCCCGGATCAGGATAAGGCGACTGCCCGCCGCGGCGTCGCCGCTCATGACTTGCCCCACAGAATTTCCTCGTAGACGGCGATGGTCCGTTCCGTCATCGCGCCGCTGCTGAAGCGGCCGGCGACGGAGGCGATGGCGCGCTCGGCCAGGGCCGCGCGCTCCGCCGCGGTCAGCGACAACGCCAATTGCAGCGCCCGCGCCAGCGTCTTGGCGTCGTCCGGCGGCACCAGCCAGCCGGTGACGCCGGGAACGACGATGTCGCCGGCGCCGCCATGATCGGTCGCGATCACCGGCCGGCCCATCGCCAGCGCCTCGGCGATGACGCGGCCGAACCCTTCGGGGCGCGTCGACGCCGAGACCACGACATCGGCGAGCATGTAGGCTGCCGGCATGTCGGCGCAGTGATCGACGAACTTGAACTGGCCGCCCAATCCCAATTCGGCGATGCGCCGCTCCAGCGCTTGCCGGTAGCGCACGCTGCCATCGCCGATGAACAGGCACACGACATCGCGGCGGCCGAGCCACGACAGCGCCTCGATCAGCACCTCGTGGCCTTTCCAGCTCGTGAGCCGGCCGGGCAGAACGATTACCGGCACGCCGTCGGGCAGACGCCACGCCTCCGCCAACCGCACGATGCGCGACGCGTTGACGCGCTCGGGATTGAAATTTTCGAGATCGACGCCGCGATCGACGATGCGCAGGCGGTCGCTGCCGACGCCGTAGGTCGCGGCGGCGTGCGCGGCGACGAAACTCGAAATCGCGATCACGCGCTCGCCCCGCGCCATCACGGAATTGTAGCGGCGCTTGCCCCAGCCCTCGGCGCCGTAGGCGTTGTGAAACGTGGTGACGAAATGCCGCCGCGTGCGGCGCGCGGCCAACATCGCGCTCCAGGCTGGGGCGCGGCTGCGCGCGTGGACGATGTCGATCGTGCCGCGACTCGATCAGCCGCGCGAGGCGCCCCGCGTTGAGCACGATCGCCGCCGGATTTTTCGTCGCCAGCGGCAATTCGACATGCTCGGCGCCGGCGCGCAGGATGTCGCCGACCATGCGCCCGCCCGCCGACGCGACCACGGCGCGCCAGCCGGCCTGCACCAGCGCCGCCGCGACCTCGACCGTGCCGCGCTCGACGCCGCCCTGGTCGAGCCGCGGCAGGACTTGCAGCACGGCCGGCGGACGGCCGGTCAGGCGCCGGCGCCGCGATGCTAGTCTCCGATGATGTCGATTGAACCGCCACGGAACCTACCAATGCCCGAGGAATCTGGGCCTTCTTCAATCTTAACACGCGAGGATGGCGCGACAATCGCCTACCGCCGGCGCGAGGGCGCGGCGCCGGGCATCGTGTTCCTCGGCGGCTTCATGTCGGACATGACCGGCACCAAGGCGACGTTCCTCGACGCCTATGCCGCGGCGCGCGGCCGCGCCTTTCTGCGCTTCGACGCGTTCGGCCACGGCGCCTCGTCCGGCGATTTCAACGATGCAACCGTGGGACGATGGCGCGCCGACGCGGCCGCGGTGCTCGACGCGCTGACCGATGGGCCGCAGATCGTGGTCGGCTCCAGCCTGGGCGGTTGGATCATGCTGTTGGCGGCATTGGATCGGCCGGCGCGCGTCGCGCGCGCTTGGTCGGCATCGCCGCCGCGCCCGACGCCACCGAGGCGCTGATGTGGCACGGCTTCTCCCCGGAGATCGCAGGCGACGATCATGCGCGACGGTTATGTCGATATGCCGTCGCAATATGGCGATGCGCCGTATCGCTTTACGCGCAAACTGATCGAGGACGGCCGGCGGCATCTAGTGATGGACAAGCCGTTGCCCATTGCATGTCCCGTGCGGCTGCTCCACGGCATGCAGGACCCGGACGTGCCATGGCAAACCAGTCTCGATCTCGCCGCGCATCTGCCGGGCGGCGACGTCGAGGTGACTCTGGTTAAAGACGGCGACCACCGCCTCTCCCGACCCCGCGACCTCGATTTATTGGCGCGGACGTTGGATGGTCTCAGTTCATAGATGGTTCGTCTTGGCCCGCTTTAGGCGGGCCATCCACGACTAAACTCAAAAGTTGAACCACCAAGACACCAAGACGGTCTCGGAAATCTTGGTGTCTTTGTGCCTTGGTGGTTCAAATTCAATGGGTGGGAAGCCCCTCAAGGGGGGAGGGGAATTGCGACTTCTGTCATGATCGTTCCGCCACCCCGCAGCGCGGCGCCGATTTGCGCAATCGTCGCGCTTGCCGCGCCGAGATCGCGGCCAACGAACAACGTAGCACCAGGAAGCGTGCGCAGTTCGGCTTCGATATCGGCGGGTGCGAGATCGGGCGGCAGAACGATGGTCTCCGGCAGCGCCTCGCCCCGCGTGCCGCCGAAACCGATTTCGAGGATCGGACCCCATTCCGGATCGCGGACCGCCTTCACCCGGAGTTGGAGCGCGTCGGGCGCGGGCTTGGGCGGCGCGGTGAAGGCGCCGGCGGCGGGCGGCGTTACGGGCCGCGCCAGCGCGCGGGCGTACTGGGCGAGATAGGCGACGGCGCGCAGCGCACGATCGGGCGAATTGAAATAGGGAATGCCACGCGAGCGGCACGCGGCGATGAATTCCGGCGGCATCGGATTGTCGAAGCCGAGATTGCTCATGATCACGGGCTTGGTCGCGCCTTTGACGGCATTGAGGATGCGCTCGCCCTTGGCGAAGCCGAAACCGGTCGCGCCCATGATCGGCGCCAGCACCAAACTCCCGATGCGCGGGTCGGACAGCATCAGCGGCAGCGACTTGTCGTACATTTCCGGCTCCTTGATCGCCTGCGCGGTCATGTCGAGCGGATTGGCCGGCGGCGCGTAGACCGGCATCACCGGCACCAGCGCCTCGTGGATATGCGGCGAGAATTTCGGCAGTTCGATGCCGATCTTCTCGGCGTAATCGAGCGCCAGGCCTTTGTACGCGCCGGAATCCGCCATCACCGCAGGCCCCATCGTCGGCGGCGTCGGGAAATAGAGGAACAGTTCAGCGGTATCGAGCAGCTCCTCGATCTTGTCGACCAGCACCACCCCGGCCCGCGCCGTCAACGCGCGCATGGCACGGTAGTTCTTGGTGATGGAGTAGGTGTGGGTGATCGCGGACTCGCGCGCGATCGCGCTCGAGCCGGCATGCAGCATCACGATCGGCTTCTTGAGGCGGCGGGCACGTGCCGCGAGCCCGAGGAAGCGCGTCGGGTCGCGCAATTGCTCGACATAGAGCGCGACCACGCCGACCGCCGGATCGTCGAGCGTGTAATCGAGATAATCCTCGGCGGTGAGCACCGCCTCGTTGCCCGAAGACACGCTGTACGACACCGGCAGGCCGCGATTCTGGATCGCGACGCGGAAGATGCCGGCGAGCGCGCCGCTTTGCGCGACGATGGCGAGGGTCGGCCGCTCGCCCGTCACCTTGCGTGCCTCCGACGCACCGAAGGTCAGCGCCTGTCCGCCTTCGAGCGAATTGGTCACGCCGAGGCAGTTCGGCCCGATGATGCCCATGCCGGCGGCGCGCGCGACCGCGGCGACGCGCTGCTGCGCCGCCAGCCCGTCGCCGCCGACCTCGGCGAAGCCGGCGGCGAAGATCATCACATTGCCCATGCGCTTCTTGGCGCAGGCCTCGACCGCCTCGACCACCGCGCGTTCGGGGATGCACAGCACCACCACGTCGATGCCGTCGGGCAGATCGTCGATGGTGCGCACGCACGGCCGGCCGAACACCTCGGTGCGGTTGCGGCTGACGAGATGCAGCGCGCCGGCGAAGCCGGCCTTGTCGAGATTGCCGACGATGTTACCGCCAGGCTGGCCCGGCTCCGGCGACACGCCGACGATCGCGACCGAGCGCGGCTTCATCAAACGGGCGACGGCGTCTCTCATCGGCGCGGTTCTCCCCTGTGTTTTTTCCCGTTGCTTCGCCGGAAAAGATATGACATTTCGCGGGACCAAAGGAAGGATCAATGCCGCTTCCCCGCAATACGCCGCCGTTTCGCGCCGACCAGGTCGGCAGTCTGAAAAAGCCGCAGGCCCTGGTCGACGCCTACAAGGCGCGCGACAAGAAGGAAATCTCTGAGGAGAAATTCCACGAGATCGAGCACGCTGCGATCCGCGACGTGGTGAAGATGCAGGAGGAAATCGGCTTCAAATCGGTGACCGATGGCGAATATTCGCGTTCCGGCTGGCAACGCGATTTCCTGGTCAGCTTCGCCAACGTCAAGATCGTGCCGACCACGGTGAAGATGCGCTTCCACACCGAGGAAGGCGCCACCGAGATGATCCCGCCTGGCCTGTTCGTCGCCGGCAAATTGTCGCGGCCGCGGCCGATCTTCATCGACGCCTTCAATTATCTCAAATCCGTCACCAAAAGAGTGCCGAAAATCACGATTCCCTCGCCGTCGCTGATGCATTTCCGCGGCGGACGCAAATCGGTGGACGAGACGGCGTACCCGGACATCGAGGAGTTCTACACCGACCTCGCCCGCGTCTATTCCGAGGAGATCGCCGATCTCGGCCGCAACGGCTGCACCTATTTGCAGATCGACGAGACCAATTTCGCCTATCTGTGCGATCCGAACCTGCGCGAGCAGGTGCGCCAGATCGGCGAGGACCCGGAGAAGCTGCCGCACACGTATGCGCGGCTCATCAACAATTCCATCGCCGGCAAGCCCGCGAACATGACGGTGTGCATGCATCTCTGCCGCGGCAACGCCGCCAGCGCCTGGGTCGCGTCCGGGCGGCTACGAGCCGGTGGCCGAGACGCTGTTCAACGAAATCGACATCACCGGCTATTTCCTCGAATACGATTCAGCGCGCGCCGGCGGGTTCGAGCCGTTGCGCTTCGTGCCCAAGGGCAAAGTGGTGGTGCTGGGCCTGGTCACGACCAAGAAGGGCAAGCTCGAGACCAAGGACGAGCTGAAGCGGCGCATCGACGAGGCGGCCAAATTCCTGCCGCTGGAGCAACTGGCGCTGAGCCCGCAATGCGGATTTTCCTCGACGCTCGAAGGCAATAAGATCACGGTTGAGGAAGAGATCGCGAAACTGAAGCTGATCGTGGACACGGCGCGCGACGTCTGGGGCGATTGAGGGGCGGATAGGAGGGAGCGGGCATGGCGACATTCGCGGCGGCCTTCGGTTCATCGCACAGCGTCATGCTGGTGTGCCAGGAGGAGGACTGGGTCGGCAAATTCCCGCCCTCCGACAAGCGCATGACGCATCACGATTTCAACGGCGACCTGATCTCGTACGACGAGCTGGTGACGAAGTTCGCCGATCATGCGGCGCCGCTGATCGCGCCGGACGCGATCTCGAAGCGCTGGCACAAGACCCAGGCGACGATGGATCACATGCGCGACGAGATCCAAAGCGCGCAGCTCGACGCGCTGATCATCGTCGGCGACGACCAGCACGAACTGTTCCCGCCGCAGCACAATCCCGCGATCGCGATCTATTACGGCGAGACCATCCGCAACACCAAGGCGCGCACCGACCTGTCCGCCCGACGACTGGTATCACCGCGCGCAACAGCGCCGCAAAGAGGATGGCGCCGACGTCGAGTATCCGGTCCATGCCGGCCTGGCGAAGCATTTGATCCAAGGCCTGACCGAGACGGAAATTCGACATCACCGCGATCAGCGCGATGACGCCGGGCCAATCCGAGGGCCACGCCTATTCCTTCATCCACCGGCGCTACCTGAAGGGCCATCGGCTGCCGATCGTGCCGATCTTCGTCAACACCTACTACGAGCCGAACCCGCCGACGCCGGAGCGCTGCATCGAGCTCGGCAAGGAGATCGGGAAACTCATCCAGAGCTATCCCGATAACATCCGCGTCGGTTTCCTCGGCTCGGGCGGCCTGTCGCATTTCGTGGTGGACGAAAAGCTCGACCACGGCGTCATCGACGCGTTGAAGCGCGGCGATCTCGACTGGCTCGCGAAGCTGACGCCGAAGCGGCTGCAGGCCGGCACGTCGGAGATCCGCAACTGGCTGGTCGTCGCCGGCGCGGTCGCGGGCACCGGCATGAAAATCACCTGGGCGGACTATATCCCGGGCTATCGCACGCCGGCGCTGACCGGCACGGGCCTGGGTTTCGTGCGCTGGGGCTGATTAAATTTTCCTTTAATGTCGATTGCCGCGGCAATCGGTCAAACAGGGAGGCATCGCATGCGTCAGAAAAGCATTCACCTGCCAGGCGTCAGCCACAACGCGCCGATCCCGCTCGGCGCGCGGGTCGGCAACATCCTCGCCACCGGCGGCGTCAGCGGCATCGACCCGTCGACCGGCAAGGTCGCGGAAGGCGCCGACGCGCAGGCCAAATTCGCCTTCCAGAACATGGGCAACATCCTGAAGGAAGGCGGCATGGATTGGGGCGACGTGGTCAAACTGACCGTGTTCCTGCTCGACGACGCGCATCGCAGCGCCATCAACAAGTACTGGCTCGAAGTCTATCCCGACGAGCATCACCGCCCGGCGCGGCATTCGCTGGTGCAGAATTTACGCGGCGGCGTGCTATTGCAACTGGAAGCGCTCGCCGTGGCGAAGTAAGGTCATTCCCGGAATAAGCGGCACGATAGAACGCCGCGACTTGGGGGGCGCCTTCCGGCGCCCTTTTTTTGCGCGAACATTCCCGCCGACATGCTTTAGGCTCGCCGCCCGCCATGGCCCGCCGTCCCGACCGCCCCGCCGCCCGTCCCGTCCGCGCCATTCCGCCCGAAACCGAAGACGAGCGCATGTTCCGCTGGGCGCTGTGGTCGGTGTTCGTGCTGACGGTGGCGCGCCTCGCATGGCTGGCGCTGGACCGCACCGATCTCTACCCGGACGAGGCGCAGTACTGGGTGTGGGCGCAGCATCTCGATTGGGGCTACTACTCGAAGCCGCCGATGGTGGCGTGGCTGATTGCCGCCGCGACCGGCATCTTCGGCGACAACGGACCGGCGGTGCGGCTGTTGTCGCCGCTGCTGCACTTCGGCACCGCCATGACGGTCTACGGATGCGCGCGGCTGCTCTACGATCCGCGGACCGGATTCTGGTCCGCGGTGACCTACGCGGCCCTGCCCGGCGTCACGGTGTCGGCGACGATCATGTCGACCGACGCGCCGATGCTGCTGTGCTGGGCGGTGGCGCTGTTCGCGTTTCTGCGGGCCCGCGCCAGCGACGACCGGCGCTGGTGGCTCGTGGTCGGCATCGCGATCGGCCTGGGCCTCTTGTCGAAATACGCGATGGCCTATTGGCTTTTATGCGCCTTCATTTTCGTCGGCCTGTTTCGCGACGAACGCCGGCATCTGCCGATGCTGCTGGGCGCGACCGCGCTCGGCCTGATTTTCTACGCGCCGAACTTGTTATGGAATTTCGGCAACGGCTTCGTGAGCTATCGCCACACCGAGGCCAACGCCGCGCTCGGCGGCGCGCTGCTCTACCCCGAGCATCTGTTGGAATTTTTCGGCGCGCAGTTCGGCGTGTTCGGACCGCTGTTGTTCGCCGCGCTGATCGCCATGATCGTTCTGGCGGGCCGAACGATAAAGGACCGCCGCGCCGCCTTGCTGCTCTGTTTCACCTTGCCGCCGCTGGCCTTGATGCTCGGCTTGAGCCTGTTGTCGCGCGCCCAAGCCAACTGGGCGGCGCCGTCCTACATCGCCGCGACCATCCTCGTCGTGGCGTGGCTGCTGGCCGAGGGAAGACGCATCGTCGTCATCGTGTCGCTGGCGTTGCATCTCGCCGCGGCGCTGCTGGTCGGGATCGGCCTGCGCAATATCGCGGCGCTCGCCGGCGTGACGCTGCCGGTCAAATACGACCCGCTGCATCGGCTCCAGGGCTGGCGAACCCTCGGCCGCGCCGTGTCGTCGGAGCTGGCGCGGCACCGGGGCGCGATCCTCATGGCCGACGACCGCGAGCTCTTGGCGGCGCTGATGTTCTATGTCGAGCCGCATCCGCTCAACGCGCTCGAATGGAATCCCACCGGCGCCATCCACGATCAGTTCGAGCTGACGCAGCGTCCGGCCCTCGATCTCGGCGCCGATTTCCTGTTGGTGAGCCAAAATCCGGGGAACGTCGCGCCCATTCTCGCCCGTTTCAACCAAGTCGGGCCGCCCGAGACCATCACCATTTTCATCGGCCGGCACGGCGCGGTCGCGTCGCCGGCGGAACAGCGCCACTACGCGGTCTATTATCTGAAAGGCTTCAAGGGTTTTCCCTGAGCGGCAGGCCCTGTCGCGCGAACCAGGCGCGCACGCCCCACCATACCGCCAACGCGATATAGAACCCGCCGAGCAGATCGCTCAGGTAATGCGCGCCCAGCACCAGCCGGCTCGCCATCACCAGCACCGCCGCCAGCCACCACACCGGCCAGAACCGCGGCCAGAACGTGGTCAGCGACAGGGCGAGCGCGCTCGCGGTCTGGCCGTGACCGGAGGGAAAGGACCAATGATCGGCGCGCGCCGCGAACCAGGTGAAGCCGTAAATCCCGTCATGGAAGAACAAGGACGGCCGCGCGCGCCCGACAATCCATTTCACCACGTCGACCGCGAGACCCGACAGCGCGACATTGATGAACATGAAGGCCGCGCGCCATGCCTGATCGCGCCAGCGCCGCAAAATGAAATAGAACACCACAAAGGCGACGCGCGCTGAGGATCAGATAACCGTCGGAGTAGCCGAATCGGGTGATGAAGGCGGCGGCGGGATGAATGCGCAAATCGAGCCCGTGCGCGAACGCCGCCACGGGCCGGTCGTAGAAAAAATACGAGGCGGCGCCGACGAGGAAGCAGACCACGCCGATGGCGACAAGCCGCCACGCGCCCGACAGCGCCGCGATGCCGCCGCGCCGCACGATCAGATCGTGGCACAGCCAAGCGACCCCGACCACGATCAATCCGGAAAACACGACATCCGACAAAAAATGCGCGCCCTGCGCCATCCGCATCAGGCCCAGGAGAGCGCCGGCTACGATCGCGGCCCCGAACACGATCCGCCGCCGCCGCATCGCCGGGATCAGCAAAGCGAACGAAACAAAATAAAAGCCGATGGCCGGATGGCCGGCGGGAAAAGAGCAGTTGCGGTCGCACTGGTCGCTCGGCTCGAGCGCCGGCGTGAACTGCTTGACGCCGCCGAATTCGACGATCTGGCTCGGCCGCGCCCTGCCCCAATGATCCTTGAGCGCGGTGTTGACCACCAGCCCGGGACCGATCGCGAGCGACACGATCAAGAAGGTCGCGGCCAGCCAATCGAGGCCGAAGACCGGCCGCTTGCGAATCAAGATGATCGCCAACGCCAAGGGCAACAACACCGCCAGCGCGTCGGTCACCCAATAGACGAGATGAAAGAGGACGTGCAGCACCCCATCGTCGGCGAGGAAAAATCGCCCGCGATAGAACCAGCCCGCCACCCCGAGATCGAGCCGCGGCATGAGGGTGAAAAGCACTGCCGCGATCGCGACGATTGCGCCATAAAACGGCGAGGCCGCGACGCTCCGTCACCTCATGCCGCCTTTGCCGCGCGCTGCGCGAAGCGGCGCTTGATCTCGGCGGCGGCGCGCGCGGTATCGTCGGGCGGATCGTAACGCCATTGCTCGATCGCGCCGGTGAAGGGCCGCGTCACCCCCGCCTTGCGCATCGCTTCGTGGAAACGGTCGAACTTGGCGGAGCCGCCATCGAGATCGACGATATGGACCGGCTTTCCGGTCGCCGCCGCTTCGCTCACCATCGATACGGAATCCGCGGTGGCGATGATCGCGTCGGCGGAACCCAACAGGCCGAAATACGGATTGTCGCCGGTCCCGTCCCATATGAAGCATTTGCCGGCGGCGAGCCGCGCGCGGAGCAGCGCGACCAATGCCGGATCGGTGCGCCGCGACGGCGTGATCGCCAGGCCGAAACCCTGATCCGTCAGCGCGACGAGCTGCGCGACGAAATCTTCGGCGTGCGATCGCGTGAAGCGATAGGCGCGGTTGCTGCCACCCAGCAGCACCGCCACCAAGGGACGCCGCAAATCGCCGAGCAAAAAGGCGAAGCGCGTCCGCGCCAACGCCAATCTTTCCGGCGTGACGCGATGCACGGCGCCGACCGTATGGAAGACGTTGGCGCCGTCGGCACGATCGTGCGCGGGCACGACCATCAGGTCGATCTCGTCCCGGGCGAAATGCGGGTTCTGGATCTGAACCCAGAAAATGCCGCCGCCGCTTGCGCGCTTCGCCGCCAACGCCGGCGCGACCGAGCTTCGGCCGCAGCCGACGAGAATATCGGGCCAGGGCGGCGCGAGCCGGTCGCCATCGTCGCTAAGCGCGGCAAATGGGCGCAGCCATAATTGCGGCGGCAGATGGCGCCACGGCGCCCGCACCGCGAGACGCTTTTCGACGACCGGAACATTCAACGCTTCCGCCAGGCCCATCGCCTGGCTGGCCATGCCGGGCTTGCCGTCGTGAAGCGCCCAGACAATCGGCGGGTTTGACATGTCCTGTCGTTCGTGGTTCGCGGGGCGCCGGTCGGCTCCGCAAGATGTGTCGCGCGGCCTAACCTTTGCAATATAATTGCGTTCGGGGGAAGGCGAACAA
Source organism: uncultured Alphaproteobacteria bacterium (assembly GCA_963729845.1). GTDB lineage: Bacteria > Pseudomonadota > Alphaproteobacteria > ATCC43930 > CGMCC-115725 > JAATGI01. The sequence goes on along the minus strand of CAVSQC010000013.1, from coordinate 64,314 downwards.
CCGCCGCCACGAATCGCCCGGTAACGTCGTCGCCGACGGCGGTTTGTCGACCAAAGGGACCAATCATGCGCCGCGTAAAGCTCGACCGGATCGACCGCCAAATTCTGCGCGACCTGCAAGAGGATGGCCGCACCACCAACGTCGAGTTGGCGAAGCGCGCCGGCATTTCGGCGCCGCCTTGCTTGCGCCGGGTGCGGGCGTTGGAGGAAGCGAAGGTTATCCGCGGCTATCACGCCGACCTCGATCCGGAGGAGCTGGGTTTCGGGGTCACGGTGTTCGCGCTGGTGGGCCTGCAAAGCCAGGCCGAGCCGGATCTGCGCGCTTTCGAGCAGCTCACGCTGGGCTGGGACGAGGTGCGGGAGACCCACATGCTGGCGGGCGAAACCGACTTCCTCCTCAAGATCGTCGCGACCGACTGGGATTCTTATCAGCGCTTCCTGACGACGCGGTTGACCGCGGCGCCGAATGTCGCCCATGTCCGTTCGGCCCTGGCGATCCGCGCGGCAAAATATCTGCCGGGCGTGCCGATCGCGGTCGAAACCGAACAGGAAGCGCCAGCCTAGCATTCGGTCCCCCCGATTGCTAATTGATGGGATTCATGGCGCTTAGCATCGAAACTTTCAGCAATGTCCGCGGGGGCAATGCGTTTTTCAAGGCGGTCACCCATCCGTTGGCGGCCAAGGCCATGGCGGGATTGCTGCCGCGATTGCGCGGCCACGCGGTGGCGATTTTCGATCCTGACGGCGTGGCCGGTGGGCTCGGCGAAATCCACGGCCTGAAGGACCTCGATATTTCGGTCTATGTCCAAGATGTCACCCTGATCGGGCAAGCGATTCTCGGGCGCGCGGCGCTTCCGGTAACCGAGCTGCGCGCCGCGAACGCACGAACCGTGTTCGTCGCCGCGTTCGATGCCGGCCGCATCGTGGAAAAACTCGCGCCACTCCTGCCGGCGAACGCGGATGTGCTGAGCCTCGACGCGATCCGGTTGCCCGACGAGTTGCTGTCAAATTCGGCGCGCTATCTCGACGGCATCAATTTCGCCACCAATTTCGTCTTCTTCCGCGACGAGGCGGGTTTCCACACCCGGCTGTCGACGGGCAATTACTGGACCGGGTATGGCGCGCGCGCCGTGTCGTTGTGGCTGGCCCTTTACGACCGCGACGGCAACGAGCTGGCGCAATGGCGCGAGGACGTGCCGCCGGACGGCGCGGTGATGCTCGACAGCCACGCCATCCGCGCCAAATTCGGTCTGCCCGAATTTACCGGCCAATTGTTCGTTCATGCCGTCGGCATCGCCGGGCACGACGTCGTGAAATACGCCCTCGACACGTACGGCGATGGCGCGAAGGCGAGCCTGTCCTGCACCCACGACGCCAATTCCTGGCCCGCCGATTTCTATGCCGGACTGCCGGCGCCGGACGTGGGCGAGCGGGTCACGCTATGGGTGCAGAACAGCCTGTCCTGCCCGATTCCGGCCGGCGCGGTCGCCATCAATTTGATGGGGCACGCCGAAACCCGCCGGTTCGACAAGGAGATCGCGCCGTTCGCCAGCGTCGCGGTCGATATCGGCGCGCTATGGCCGGAAGCGCGCTGGCCGCAGCAATTCGAAATCAACGCCGGAAAATATTTTGTCAGGCCGCGCTACGAAATCGAGCGCGGCCGCAAGCGGCGCATCGCCCATGTCAATGTCGAGCGCACCGATCTACGGCCTGATCCGAAATTGGCCGAGCTCGGCAATCTGATGGGCAAGGGCTACCTGCTGCCCGCGCCGATCCTGCCCCGCGACACTTGGCGCACCGTGATCCAGCCGACACCGATGGCGCGGTCGCAAACGGAATTGCCGCTCGCGCTGCTGGTCTACGACGCATCGGGCGCCGAAACGACGCGCGTGCCGCTGGGCCGGCTCCGGCGCGACGAATCGATCGCGGTCGATCTCGACGGCACGCTCGACGGAGTCGCGTTGCCCGGCGGATTCGGCCATGCCGAATTGATTTACGACTTTGCCGGCGGCGGCAGCGGCGACGGTTGGCTGCATGCGCTGTTCCGCTACGAGCACCGCGTCAGCGGCCACCAGGCCGATACTAGTTTCGGCGCCCACATGTTCAACACCGCGCTGACCTACAAGGACGAGCCGCAATCCTATTCGGGACGCGCGCCGGGCCTGTCGACGCGGCTTTATTTGCGGCTCGGCGATCCCCCCTACGACACGATCTGCCATTTGATCTACCCGGCCTCGACGCCATGGCTGCCGCAGAGCGCCACCGATCTGATCCTTCATGACCGATTTGGCCGCGACATCGCCACGAAGCGCGTCGCGATTCCCTGCTCCGGCTCGCTGTTCTGGCGCTACGGCGACATGTTCGGCGCCGCCGACCGCGATCGGGCAAAGGGCGGTTTCGTCTTGATTCGAGATTTGACCTGCCGGCTTTTCGGCTATCATGGCTTGCTCGGGTCGCAGGGGGAATTCAGCCTCGACCACATGTTCGGCTTTTGACGGCGCACCATGTCCACGCAAACTCATCGCACCAAACTGTTGATCGTCGGCTCCGGCCCGGCGGGCTACACTGCCGCGATCTATGCGGCGCGCGCCAATCTGGCGCCGATCCTGGTCTCCGGCCTGACGCCGGGCGGCCAACTCACCATCACCACCGAGGTCGAGAATTATCCCGGCTTCGGCAAGGGCATCATGGGCCCCGAGCTGATGGAGGCGATGCGCGAGCAATCGGCCCATGTCGGCGCGACGCTGATCAACGACACCATCGTCGCGATCGACCTCAAGCGCCGGCCGTTTGTGGCCCGCGGCGATTCCGGCGATTTCTACGAGGGCGACGCGGTGGCGATCTGCACCGGCGCCGAGGCGCGCTGGCTCGGCGTGCCGGGCGAGGCGGTGTATCGCGGCTTCGGGGTCTCGGCCTGCGCCACCTGCGACGGATTCTTCTTCCGCGGCAAGGAAGTGGTGGTGGTGGGCGGCGGCAACACCGCGGCGGAGGAAGCGCTCTATCTCACCCATCATGCCACCCGGGTTACGCTGATCCATCGCCGCGACCAGTTGCGAGCCGACAAGACGATGCAGGCCCGCATCTTCGCCAATCCGAAAATCCGCGCCGTCTGGAACAGCGTGGTCGAGGAAGTCCTCGGCGAGCCGGAGCCGCCGAAAGTCACCGGCATTCGTGTCCGCAACGTGCTGAACGGGTCGTTGAGCGAGATCGCCTGCGACGGATTTTTCGTCGCGATCGGCCACGACCCATCGACCGCCTTGTTCAAGGGCCAGCTCGAGCTCGACCGCGACGGCTATATCGTCACCGCGCCGGATTCGACGGCGACGGCGATTCCCGGCGTGTTCGCGGCCGGCGACGTCAAGGACAAGCTGTTCCGCCAAGCAGTGACGGCGGCGGGCATGGGCTGCATGGCGGCGCTCGAGGCCGAGCGGTTCCTCGCCGAAGAAGAAGCCGCCGCGACCCTCAAGGCGGCGGAATAACTCGCCGTGGCGATGGACTGGGACAAGCTCAGGGTATTTCACGCCGTCGCCGAGGCGGGCAGCTTCACCCACGCCGGCGAGGCGCTGAATTTGAGCCAGTCCGCCGTGAGCCGGCAGATCAGCGCCCTCGAGGAGAGCCTGTCGGTGCCGTTGTTCCACCGCCATGCCCGAGGCCTGATCCTGACCGAGCAGGGCGATCTGCTCTACCGGACGGCCCGCGAAGTGTTCGGCAAGCTGGCGATGACGGAATCGATGCTGACCGAGAGCAAGGACCGGCCGCGGGGTCCGCTCAAGGTCACCACCACCGTGTCGTTCGGCTCCGCGTGGCTGACCCCGCGGATTCGCGAATTCCTCGACCTCTATCCGGAAATCCAGCTCACGGTGCTGGTCGACGACAGCGAGCTCGACCTGTCGATGCGGGAGGCCGACGTCGCGATCCGCATGACGCCGCCGCGCCAGCCGGATTTGGTGCAGCGTCATCTGATGTCGGTGCGCTATCACATCTATGCTTCTCCCGAGTACTTGAAGAAGCACGGCAATCCGAAAAAGGTCGACGACCTCAACCGTCACCGCATCATCGTCTATGGCGAGGACGGACGGCCGCCGGTGCGCAACATCAACTGGCTGATGGAGGCTGGACTGAAGCCCGGCCAGGAGCGTCGGCCGATTCTCTCCATCAACAATGCCCATGCCATTCTGCGGGCGGTCCAAAGCGGCGTCGGGATCGGCGCGGTGCCCGATTTCATGGCCGCCGACGCCGAAGGCCTGACCCGGATTCTGCCGGAGTTGCAAGGTCCGGAAGGCGAAGCCTATTTCGTCTACCCCGAGGAACTCCGCTCCTCGAAGCGCATCGCGGTGTTCCGCGAATTCCTAGTCCGCAAGGTCGCCGAAGGCAGAAACAGCTAATTTGGCCTCAGTCGCCGGCGCACGCGTCCGCTCGCTTGGCTTCCGCGCCTAACGGCGCGCGCTCGCACTTGCTCGCGAAGAATCTTTTTATCGGACGATCCGCCAGCTGCCGTCCGGTTGCGGGCAGGCCAAGCCCCGAGCGATTCGCTGTTGGCCGTCGACGATCACCGTCGATTCGAATTCGCGGCACGGTCCCAGCTTCGCTGCGGCGGCGCCGCGCCGCGGCGGTGGCGGCGGCACGGAATAGACCGGCGGCGGATAGGCGTAGGCCGGCGGCGCGTAGGCATCGTACGGCCCCCACCAGGGCCCGAAACCGAAGCCGATCATGCCGCTGCGGGCATCGGCGGTAGCCGGGCCGAACAAGATCATGACCGAAGCAAACGCTCCCAACACCGGGAAGCGAGCAACCAACACCTCACGCCTCCGCCCATACCGACATATCCCCTGCTAACACAATGGCGGCGCGGTGCCTACTCCCAAACCGGCTTGCCCAGATCCACCTGCGACGGCGTGGTGGCGGCGCCCACCGCGCCGCCGGCGGCTGCTCCGGCGGCGGCACCGATCAGCGGGGCGCCGAAAAACGCGCCGATGAGCGCGCCGCTCGCGGCGCCGATGCCGGCGCCGGTCACCGCCCGATCACCGGGATTGGCGCCGCAGGCCGCGACCAGAAGACTCGCGCCCAGCACCGCCACAAGAATCATTCGCGACATCATGAAGTCTCTCCGCCAAATCCGGATTTGCGCTCCAGAATATAGCAGAAAGACATTCATTACCAGCAGGTTATAACGCGATATGGCACCACACAATCGCCATTATTTCTTAAACTACTGAAATAATGATACTTTATGCGAAAAGGCGCTCGCCTTTCAGTTTGTCGTAGAGGTGCGCGACATAGTCGCCGTAGCCGTTCCACATCTGGGTCGGCACCCGATCGTCGGTACCGATCACGCGCTCGGTGGCCTGGCTCCAGCGCGGATGCGGCACTTGCGGATTGACGTTGGCCCAGAACCCGTACTCGCTCTCCTGGAGATCCTCCCAGAAGGTGCGCGGCTGTTTGTCGGTGAAGGTGAATTTCACGATCGACTTGACCGACTTGAAACCATATTTCCACGGCACCGCGAGCCGCAGCGGCGCGCCGTCCTGCTTCGGCACCGGCTTGCCGTACATGCCGGTGACCAGGAACGCGAGCTCGTTGGTCGCCTCGTCCATGGTCAAGCCTTCGGTGTAGGGCCACGGATAAAACAACGCACCCTGCCCCGGCGCCACGTCGGGATTCATGAAGGTGATCATCTTGAGATAGGTCGCCGAGGACAGCGGCTTGCACATCGCCACGAATTCCTTGAGGCCGAAGCCGCTCCACGGCACCGCCATCGACCAGGCCTCGACGCAGCGGTGGCGATAAAGCCGCTCCTCGAGATGCGGCGCCATTTTCGCCAGTAGATCGTCGATGCCGATCTGGAACGGCTTTTCCACCATGCCGTCGACGGCGACGGTCCACGGCCGGACCGGCAGCTTCTGCGCCAGGTCGACCAGTTCCTTGTCGGTGCTGAATTCGTAGAAATTATTGTAGTCGGTCGAATACTTCGCGTCGGTGATCGGCCGGTCGAGCTTGAACGTGTCGTTGCGCTTGAAGGGGTAGAGCTTGGCCGACGGGTCGTCCGCCGGCGCGCCGGCAAAGGCCCGGCGGAACGGCAAATCGGCCGCCAGCGCCACCGCGCCCAAGCCCATCGCCTTCAGCAGCGTCCGGCGATTGGCATAGACGCTTTCCGGCGTCGCCTGGCTCTCGGGGATTTCCCATCCGCGCTTCGATTTGACCAACATGACCGACGAACTCCTCTATGTAGGGCGGACCAGCGAAGCGTGATCCGCCGCGACGGCGTCCAGTGGCGGAATACGCTGACGCTATTCCGCCCTACGCCGCCACACGCCAGACATAGTCACAATATCGTACACGCACCAATCAAAGTCCCGCGACCGCCCGCGACGCGGCGTGACGGGCCCCGTGAACGGCGATACGCGCCAATAACGCTATGGGCGTTCATTGTGTCCCCCCATGGCCGATCCGAGCGTGTTTGACCAAATTTTTACCAAAGAAATCTTATGCTTCACCGAATGGACCTGCTCTCGCCCTCGCTGGCCGGCGCCTATGATGCTTGGCTGCGCCTACGCCGCGACGCGCCTTGTCCTAGGCGCGCCGATTTCGACCCGCTGTTGTTCCGCGGCGTGCTCGGGATGCTGTCGCTGCTCGACGTCTATCGCGACCCTATGCGGTTCCGCTATCGCATCCACGGCACCGAGACGGCACGCTGGGTCGGCTACGACCTGACCGGCAAATATGTCGACGAAGGCGCCAGCAAGGCCTGGATCGACATGGCGCACGACCATCTCGGCCAGGTCGCGAACACCGGCCGACCGGCGCTGGAGCGGCACTTCAACCACATCATCGGCCACCGCAACCTCAACGTCGAGGCGCTGGTGATGCCGCTGGCGACCGACGGCCACCGCTGCGATTTCCTCATCAGCATCCTGGTGCCGCATTCCTCCGACCCGGTGTGGAAGGCGCAGCCACCCCGCACCGAGCGCATCGCCCTCGACACGCTGCCCGTCCTCGCCCGCTAGCCGGCGGCGCGGTGCCGGCTTTTGCTGCATCTGCAGGGAATTTGCAGCTAATTCTACAAAAGGTTGTGTCACGTTGCGATTATTTCGTGCGGGATCGCATCTAGATATACGTTTTAGACGTATATAATAAGGATTATACGTTCGTCAAGGCGGTCCGGCGACTATCCTTCCGGCAACCCCGCCGCGCGGAGACCGTCCATGACCCGCTCAAATTGAGCGAGGTAGACCGGGTCGTCGCTCCAAACATCCGACCGCAAGCGTTTGACGAAGTCGGGATTAAGTTGGCGCGCGATCTGCGCGGCGGCCTTTGCTTCCTCGGTCCGTCCAAGCCGAGTCAACGCAACGGCGAGCCAATAGTGCGAATTGTTCAGATTGCGATTTCTGTCGATGCTGCGGCGCAGCCACACAATGGCCTCTTCATCGCGCCCGAGAAGCAATTTCGCATAACCGGCGACATTCATCCAGGCAAAGGCCAGACTGTCGCGCGGGCTGAGACGGAGCGCTTCCAACACATGATTTTCCGTTTCCTCGGCTCGACCGAGCAATAATTTGGAGCGGCCCATGCCGCCATAAGCGATGGCTAAATTGCGGTCGAGGGTCAACGCGTGTTCGCATTCGGACAAGCCCAGCGCGGCGCGTTTGGTGGAGTTGTACACCGTGCCGAGGGCGTGATGCGCCTGGGCATAGTCCGGTGCGATAATAAGAGCGCGGTTCAAATTTTCTTCAGCGACCGATAGCGACGTTGTCACGTCGTCCGCCAGCCGTGCTGCTGCGCGAAGCGCGCGAAGGTATGCCGTTGCGACCAACGCTTCCACATTGTCGGGGTCGAGTGCCAGTGCCCGTTCGAGGAAATTACCGGCTGGCGTCAGATTGGCGGGTGCGATGCCTTTGTTCAACCAAGCCCGCCCCTGGAAATAGAAATCCATTGAATTGGGATTTGGCTTTTTTTCGGCGCGCCGCGCTTCCGCTTCGATCAGTTCGGCGTTCAGTTGATTCGCCAGGCGGGCGACGATTTCGTCCTGCATGTCGAAGAGGTCGGCGACCGGCTTGTCGAAACGCTCGGCCCAAAGGTGGTTGCCGGTCTCGGCGTCGATGAGCTGGACATTGACCCGCATGCGGTTGCCGCCGCGCTGCACCGAGCCTTCGAGGACGTAGCGGATATTGAGGTCGCGGCCGATCTGCTTCACGTCGACAGGCTTGCCCTTGTAGGTAAACGCCGTGTTGCGCGCGATCACGAAACTTGCCCGAGATGCGTGACAGGTCGGTAGTGAGCGATCTCGGTGACGCCGTCGACGAAATATTCCTGCTCCGGGTCGCCGCCGAGATTGGCGAAGGGCAGCACGACGATGGAGAGGCGCGGCGGCGCGGGCTTTTCGGGCTCACCCTCCGGGACCCCGGCCTTGCGCATGCCGTCATAGATGTGTTCGCGCTGCGCCAGATAGGTCGGATTGTCGCTCGATGCGCCTGCGCGGTAGCGGCGGATGGTGAAGGTCGGATCCAGCACCAGTCCTGTCTGCACGGAGGCCCGCGCCTCCTCCAATCGGTCGAGATGAACCAAGGCAGCGGCGAGATAGAAATGCGCGAGAGGGTAAGTTCGGTTGGCCTCAATGGACCGGCGCAGCCAGGCAACCGCTTCTTGGTCCCTGCCGAGAACCAGTTTGGCGCCGCCGGCGAGGTGCATCCACGAATTGGCGGTAATTTCTCGTGGGCTAAGCCGGAGCGCTTCGCGGACATGGCCCTCCGTTTCCTCCGCGCGTCCAAGGACGGATTTCGCGAGGCCTATCATCGCATGGGCTGCGGCTAGGTTATCGGTCTAATGCCAGCGCATGCTCGCACTCGGCCATGCCCTGCGCCGCGCGGTTGGTAACAATATGGACAAAGCCCAAAATGTAATGAGCGGGGGCGTGGTTCGGTGCCACTGACAGCACCTTGTTTGCGGCAGCTTCAGCGGCGGCGATACGGAGAACGCGATCTTCGCTCATCACACCGCCGCCAATAACAACATCAACCAGCGCCTCGCCCGCCAACGCCTCGATATTGTTGGGATCGAGCGCCAGGGCGCGTTCGAAATAGCGGCGTGCTTGTGCGAGGTTTTCGGGGTTATACCCCTTGTGAAAGCAGGCAGTGCCTTGGAAATAGAGGTCCATCGAATCGGGAAGCGGCGCCCGCTCCGCGCGACGGGCCTCGGCAACGACGAGTTGCGTGTTCAACTGGTTAGCAAGATACGCAACGATCTCGTCTTGCATGTCGAAGAGATCGGCCACCGGCTTATCGAAGCGCTCGGCCCAAAGATGAATGCCGGTCTCGGCTTCGATGAGCTGCACGTTGACACGCATGCGGTTGCCGCCGCGCTGCACCGAGCCTTCGAGGAGGTAGCGCACGTTCAACTCGCGCCCGATCTGTTTCACGTCGACCGGCTTGCTCTTGAACGTGAATGCCGTGTTGCGCGCGATCACGAAACTTCCCGAGATGCGTGACAGGTCGGTAGTGAGCGATCTCGGTGACGCCGTCGACGAAATATTCCTGCTCCGGGTCGCCGCCAATATTGGCAAACGGCAGCACGACGATGGAGAGACGGGGCGGCGAATTTTCCTTTTGCGCCATCGCCCCACTTTCGTCATTCCCGCGTAAGCGGGAATCAGGGTTAGCGACGCACGGTCGCCCTGGGTCCCCGCTTTCGCGGGGACGACGGAAGTGTCTTGAGGCGCGCTCGCATAAACCCGCACGGGCCGGGCGATGTTCTTCAACTCGCGCTCGCCGAGATCGGTGAAGTCCGCCTCGACCTTGCCGCGCACGGACTCATACGCCATGCCGGAGAGACAGATGCCGCCCGGCGCGGCGATGGCTTCGAGGCGCGCCGCGATGTTGACGCCGTCGCCCAAAATATCGTCGCCGTCGATCAGCACGTCGCCGAGATGGACGCCGATGCGATAGACGATGCGCTTGCCCTCGGGCACGTCGGCATTACGGCCGACCATGAGTTTCTGCAGGGCGATGGCGCATTCGACGGCGGCGACCACCGAGGGAAATTCCAACAGCACGCCGTCGCCCATGGTCTTGACGATGCGGCCGCCAAGCCCCTGCACCACCGGCCGCGCCGCCTCGCGATGCTCGCGCACGGCCTTGGCCGTGCCGGCCTCGTCCTCGCCCATGAGCCGCGAATAGCCCGCGACATCGACGGCGAGAATTGCGGCCAGGCGGCGCGCTGCGGTCACGGCATCTCCTAGATTCCCCTTCCCCCCTTGAGGGGGGAACTCTCACCTTGACATAACATGCACAACATGATGTAATCGGCCTCATTCAAGGGAGCCGAGCATGTCCGAAGCACTTTTGTCAAACCCGATCTTCCACAACGAGGAAGCGGCCCGCGAATGGCTGGAAGCGCAAATCTGGGCGCATGGTCGGTTCTGCCCGCATTGTGGCGTGGTGGACAATTCCACCTTGCTAAAAGGCGAAAGCCATCGTCCCGGCCTCTACCAGTGCAATGCTTGCCGCGAGCCGTTCACCGTCACAGTCGGCACCCTGTACGAGCGCAGCAAAATCCCGCTACACAAATGGCTCGCCGCAACGCAATTGCTGATGGCTGGCAAGAAGGGCATTAGCTCGCTCGAAATTGGCCGCTTGCTCGGGATCAGCAAAAAGTCGTCTTGGTTCCTAATGCACCGTATCCGTGAAAGCCTGCCGCCGCGTGTGTTGGAGCAGATGGGTGGCGGCGGTAAGGCGGTTGAGGGCGACGCGACCTATGTTGGTGGGAAGGAAAAGAACAAGCACCGCGACAAGCGCACCAGCGCGGTCGGCGGCGCTGGCAAGGAGATTGTCTATTCACTGGTCGAGCGCAAGGGCAAGGTCCGCTCCCGTCATGTTCCTTCGGTGAGCGCCGACACATTGCGCCCGATCTTGAACGAACAGTTGAGTATGGACGCGGCCTTGATGACGGATGACGCGGGCGAGAACCGCAACCTGCACCGCGATTTTCCGAAACATCAGAAGGTCAATCACTCAATCGGTGAGTATGTTCGCGGCGACGCGCACACGAACACGATTGAAGGCTATTTCTCGATCCTGAAACGCGGGATCACCGGCACCTATCACAGCGTCAGCGCTCAACACCTGAAGCGCTATCTCGGCGAGTTCGATTACCGCTACAACGAACGTGAAGGGTTGAAGGTGTCGGATTTCGAGCGCTTCCAGAAATCATTACCGGGGATCGTCGGTCGCCGTCTCACTTATCGGCGGACTTGCGGCGAGCAAGAAAACCGCAATCAGGCGTAGGCCCGCGCCGCCGCGCGAGTGGGAAAGGTTAGAGGCTGAAGGGCAACTAGCCTTTCTATTCATGGAAAAGTAGGCCCTTATCATTCGCTTGACTCGCTCAAGTTGCGGAGTCCTACTTATGTTCGAGCTAAGAGCGAGCGCCGCCTAGCCAGGAATCGAGGAAACGACCATGCCAGTAGTGCCTGCATTTTACTCAATCAACGAAAGCAAGAAGCCTGCTAATCAACAGGTCCATCACAACAATAGCGCATGCGCTCCGGGGGCGAGACATCCCCCAGCATGAGCGGCGCGCGGGAACCGGCGGCTATCGCCTGTGTACCGTATGTCAGGAAGAAACTCGTAAGGGCAACTGATCTTATTGCTGCATGGGCTTGTGCGGGGCAAATGTCATCTCCCACCACGGTCCATGCAGTAGCCCATCCTTTATCGCCCATGCGCGACGTAGCCGAGTGACTGGAAACCCGTACGCTAAAGCGACCGAAACTGCCCTAAGCCCCTCAGGCTGATCGCCCTCGAATCTTACTGTGGGTTCCGGGAAGGCATGACCAGGACCGCCCTCGCATGATTCCGAGGTCTCAATTCCGTGGGCGATCAGGGTAATGACAATCTCTTTAATTCCATCGTCCAGTGGGTCCACAAAGTGCAATTCCCGTGCGGCCCGTATATTTTCGGGACTCGCCAGAAAAGGCGTCCGGCAAGGACAGCGACCACAAACCTGAAAAAGTGGGGACATAGCAATTCCGTTCGTGTAGCCTAGGGGCGTACACGATGCGGCTATGTGGCAACGATGTACGGCGGACTTCCGATCCGCCTGAGATGACAGGAGCCTTCCCGTCGCAAAGAGCAATTTATGCGAGGGGTTTGTTATGAGCAAATTAAATCGGCGCTCCGCTATCCTGTCGGTTACATCGCTAGCATTGATCCCGGGGATGATGGCGAAAGCCGCCGACAGCGGATCATCCGGTCCCTATTGTGCCGATGGACGCGATGCGAGCGGGGCGGAAAAATATGTCCCATGCGGTATCTCTCAAATGCCGGACTGGGCTGTGCTTGATCTAACCCAGTTGACAGGAATGAGAGTAATTTTCGATAGCGGTAAAATCGTGGAGATATCGGCTCAAGAAATTTTCAAAGCTTTGAATTCAAACAGTAAAAGCTAGGGCAATGTCCCGCTCGCCTTGATGGCCTCATTCACGCGATCCATGGGGATTATTTCTGCCAGCCCGGAATTTTCCTCAAAGGTGATACGCTGGTGATGCGTCTGCATACTTATCGCAATGTCTGAATAGGCCAAATAGCCTTCGACAATTCCCATGAGATACGCCGCATTATTTGCTGACGTACCTTCAATTGATACTATTTCCGGTCTGAGAATGGCAGGGCTTCCGCTGTTCCCGGGGAATACAAAGGAGTCCATGAGAAATGTCCCAGAGGTATGGTCAAGCATGTCACTTACTCGTGCGACAATCCCGTTTCGCACGATAACGTAACTGCGTTGTACCCCCGCGAGTTGCAAAGGAAACCCAAGAACAAAGGCTCCATCTCCGGCGGAAATTTTGAGGGCTTTTAGCTTCTCAATGTCGGCAGTCTGTATATCGCTCAAAATATAGGCGACACCCAAATCCTTGATCGAATCCCACCGAATTGAAACTGCTGCAATATCATTATCAGCAACACCTTGGCGATATTTTGGATGGAAGAACCACGTTGATTCGCCAGTTGGCGGTTTTCTGGGAATATTAAATGTCTTGAGCGGGCTGAGATGGATCTTTCAAATTTATCCTCACGGATAAATCGCCCTTGTTCGTTTCTAAAAATTCCGAAATCACATGCCCCGCCGTGACGAGGTAGACTTGATATTTCCGTTTTTTCGGGTCCGGATCATCGACAGTCTTGTAGGCATAAAAGAATCCCGTACCAATCGTTATCCATTGAATGTTGGGCGGCTTATCGGGGGGATTGATATTGCCCATCCCACCGAGCGCGACGACACAATCCAACATAAATGGCGGGAGAACCGCGCTTACGGCCGAGTGGGCAATTAGTACTGAGATAAAAACAACAAATAGGCGCGCTGTTTTAAGCACGAACTCTTGCCCTTACGTACGCGCCCCTTACTCGCTGGCCGCTCTTTCTTGCTTTCGCGGTGCATCGCTGGGGTCTTGACCGCGTAGCCCACAGCCATCACGAATCGCTCCCAAGCATCGGAGCGGATTTCGCTTCCGGTTTTCTGTACTTTCTTGGGCGCACGCATGTCGTCGATAAATCCTCCGCTGGCACCACCAGCAATTAAGGATGACCCTGACGCTGAATTATATCATGCGTTAGGCCATTTGAGTGAGAGATACGCCACTGTCGGAAATCTCTTCAATACTCTGTGCAAACTACAATCTGGAACCGACATGACACGCGCGCGCGCTATCTTTGGCGGCCAGCGCGTATCTGACGTTATATCCATCACCAGATATTTGTTGGAAATCGGCAAGTCGGACCAAGCCGAATTTGACCTCCTTGCTACCCAATACAATCTAATCGGCGAGCTACGAGACCGCCTAAATCACAGAACGCTTGAGATTACATCAGACGGCCCTCGCATAAAAAATCTTCATACCGCGAAAACAGCGGCGCACTACGAGGTCACTCATTTTAACGTAAACGACATTCGTGCGGCTGCGCGGGATTTGCGCGCGATAGCTATTCGTATCGCGGTTATTGCCGAGAAGAGAGCTGACGCAGCAATGCCACCAGAGATTTGGCAAGAGCTATACGGACCATGGCACTATAAACCTGTGCAGCAAGAAACTCCTGGTCGACCACCCCGTAAGAAGCATCAATAATGGCCGCTCCGGCGATTTTCATTTCACGCGTAATCTCGATTTCCTTTTCCATGTTTCCCTCTCAAGGAGGGAACCATCACCTTTTCCTCTGCCCGATCCAGCCGTAGAGTGCCGAGACGTTCGCAATGTCCGGTCACACTATGGGTAGATCATGTTATGTCAAGGTGAGAGTTCCCCTTGAGGGGGAGGGAAGATCGAAGCCGAAGGCTGAGACCGGGTGGGGGGTATGGCGCGCTTGCACCCCCCACTCGAAATGCCTCGCCGACGCTCGGCATTTCCTCGCTCCCCCTCAAGGGGGGAGGGACGAGAAAAGTCTAGTCCTCGCCAGAAATATGTCATCGCGATTTAGGCCCCGCAGGCGCGAATCATACAAGCAATGCTGGCGACTGTCAGGCGGCGGCGCGGCCCTTGATCAGGTCGGCGCCCTTTTCGCCGATCATGATGGTCGGCGCGTTGGTGTTGCCGGCGGAAACCGTCGGCATGATCGAGGCGTCGATCACGCGCACGCCTTCGACGCCATGGACGCGTAACTGGTCGTCCACCACCGCCATCGAATCGTTACCCATCTTGCACGAGCCGGCCCAGTGATGCTGCGACTGCACGGTGTTGCGGACATGGGCGAGGATATCGTCCTCGGTGGCGCAATCGGGCCCGGGAAACCGCTCGCGCACGATGCGCGACTTCATCGGCTCGGTCGCCATGATGCGGCGTATCAGGGCGAAACCCTTCACCGCCGCGATGCGGTCGGGCACCGCCTCGAGATAGTTCGGCACGATCTTCGCCGGCGCCGCCGGGTCGGGCGAGCGCAAGCCGATCCAGCCGCGCGAATGCGGACGGATCGGGCTGCACGAGGCCGAGACCGACGGCGTGCGCCCGATCTCCAGCGTGCCGGACGGGCTGAACTCCCAGCTCACCGGGCGGAAGAAAATCTGTAGGTCGGGCCGGTCGGCGCCGGGCAGGATGCGCACCCAGGCGCAGGCCTGCGACGAGCCGAGCGTCAACACGCCGCTCCGCGTCAGCAAATAATAGGCGCCGTGATACAGCAGGCGCAGCCCATGCAGTTCGGCGTTGATCGAACTGTCCGGTGTCGAATCCGCGGTGTAGTGGACATAGAGATGGTCCTGCAGGTTGCGGCCGACGCCGGGCAGATCGTGGACCGGGGCAATGCCCTGCTCCTGCAACGCCGCGCCCGGGCCGATGCCCGACAGCATCAGCAGCTTGGGTGAATCGATCGCGCCCGCGCAAAGGATCACCTCGCGCGCGGCCGTCTCGATGCGCGTCTCGCCGCCGCGCGCGATATTCGACGCCGGTGGCGCGTTTGCCGTCGAAGACGATGCGCCGCACCAGCGCCTCGGTCGCGATCGTGAGGTTCGGCCGCCGCGCGGCGTCGGCGAGAAACGCGGCCGATGTGCTGTGACGGCGGCCATCGCGGATGGTGAATTGCAGAAAGCCGATGCCTTCCTGCTGGGCCGCGTTGTAGTCGGGATTACGCGGCAGGCCGAGCCGCACGCCGGCCTCGATGAAGTCGCGCGACGCCGGATGATGCAGCGGATCGGTGACGTGAAGCCGGCCGCCGGCGCCGTGAAACGCGGGGTCGGCGTTCCCGCCGGCCGCGACGCGATGCTGCGATTTCTTGAAATAGGGCAGGACATCGTCCCAGCCCCAGCCGCGATTGCCCATCTGGCGCCAGCCGTCATAATCCTGCGGATGGCCGCGGACATAGGCCATGCCGTTGATCAGGCTCGAGCCGCCCAGGCCCTTGCCGCGCGGCACGTAGATGGTGCGGTTGCCGAGATAGGGCTCGGGCTCGCTGTTGTAGCCCCAGTTGAATTTGTTCGGCTCGATCAGCTTGCCGACGCCCGACGGCATCGAGACCCACAGACTGTCGGGCTTGCCGCCCGCCTCGAGCAGTAGTACCCGCGCCGACGGATCCTCGCTCAGGCGGCTCGCCACGACGCAACCCGCCGACCCGGCGCCGATGACGATGTAATCGAAACTCATCGCCGGCGCATTCCTTCCCTCCCTTGAGGGGGAGGGAAGAAATGTCGCGAGCATACGAGCAACATTTCGGGTGGCGGGTAACACGCGCGCGACGTCGCCGCGTAGCCGTGGCTGACATTCGGCCCGAACACGCCGAGCTTCATCTTGTTGTCGTTGAACAGCGCGCTGGCCATGATTGCCTTCCCCTTTATCGCCGTGCCAGCACCGCCGCGTCCGGCATTAGATAATCCTTCAGCGCCGCGAACGGAATCGCAACATCGAACGCACCTTGGGAATAGTTGGCGATGCTGTAGACCGGAAAGTGGACGATCGCGGCGTCGGCGGTGAAAAGCCAGGCGCGCGGATCGGTAACGACATGCGCGACATCGTCCTGGCGCGGCGGCGGCTCGCCGCCGAACTGCCGCGCCAGATCCTTCATCGCGAAGCTCGTGACGAATTGCAGCCCGTCCTTGTCGAGCGGAAACAGATCGGCAAAGCCGATCGGCCGGCGCTTCGCCATATCCCAATTGATCGAGAATTCGTTGACCTGCTCATGCGAACCGCCGGTGTAATCGACGGTGCGCATTTGCAGGCTGACGATGCGCGCGTCGAAGCGCGCGACCCAATAGCTGCGGCGCGCCGTCAGCGCCAGGTTGGACGGAAAATTCTTCGGCACGAACAGGCCGCGCGCGTCGACGCGCTGATCGTCCTGACGCAGCACCTCGGCGACATTGGCGTTGAACACGTCCGCCGCGGCCCCGCCCGCCATCCACGGATAGCAGTCAGTGTCCGCGAACAGCGGCTTGTCGCGCATGACGAAACGCATGCGCGGCTCCAGCGCAAGGCCGCCTGCCTTCGCCACCGCCGCGCCGCCGAAGAGATCGGTCCGTTCGGGATAAAGGTCGGCAAGGCAATCGCGGATGACCGCGACATCGTCGGAATGCGGCGGCAGCTCGCCGCCTGCGCCGCACCGGCGCACGATCGACGCGAACCATGCCGCCTGCGCGTCGCGCACGGTGGCGAAGCTCGCCGGCGTTTCGACTGCTTCGAGCCGGCGGTAACCCTCCGCCATTTGGCGGTCCAGCGCCGACAGTTTGAGATCGAGACAGATGATTTTTCGGGCCGCGTTGTCGGCGGCGACGCAGTCGAACCCGGGCGCCGTGTCGCCGGCCTTGAAGGTGCTCGGATCGCCTTTCGGCTTGCGCAACCGGTAGATCACGTCGCCGACCGCGATCAGCACATCGCCGCCATGTGTCAGGTAATAGTCGATGCGGGTGCCGTCGCCGCACAGCACGTGCTCGGTCTCGGCGCCGGCCATGAAGCCAAGCACCGAGCCCTGTTCGACATAGTTCTCGCGATCGAGCCGGCGGTCGAACACATCGCTAATCGCGGTCAGGCCGCCGCTGTAGCGCGCCGGCTTGCAGGCGATCGGCGCCGGCCCGAGCAGCGCGTCGTCGCGGAACTCGACGGTCCACCCGATCAGCGGCGCCTCGCCGTTCTTGAGCCCGCGCGCCAACGCCCAAGGCGCGCGCTCCGCCCCGATCGCACGCCAGAAGCCGAAAAAATTGCCGTCGGGCGAACTATTGCCCTCCTCCGCCCGCGCGCCGCCCGCCACGGCGAGCAACAACAATGCCATGACGGCGGCCGCTGTTCGCCGTCCGATCATTGCGGCGGCGGCGTGACCGGGATCATGTCGCGCGTGTTCAGCGTGCAGATGAGGCGGCGATTCTCCGTGAAGCGGACGAGCTTCGGCAGCGGTTTTGGGACCGCCACCGCGAGATACCACTTGATGCTCGACGACGCGGGCGGCGTCGGCGTGAAGCGATAGTCGAGCTGCATCCCGCCTTTGCCGCGCACCAGATGCTGGACCTGGAACACGCCTGACGTATCGCCGGCGCCGATGACATGCGCCACCAGCAGGATCGCCTTGAATTTCCAGAACTCCGGCGGCGGCGAGAACGGCTTGGTACGGCCCATCGTCGGCGCGGGCTTGAGCACGCGATCCCAGTCCGCTTGCGTGCGGATGATCGCGCATAGCGGCCCATCGGCCGGCGTCCCAGTTGGCGACGAAGCTCTGATACGCGTTCGGGTCGAGCTGCTCGTAGGACTGCTCCGCGGTCGCCGCCTCCGGCGCCGCGCCGGCGACGGCAAGCAGCAACGCGACGCCGAGCGCCAAACGCCGCAACATTATCCTACTGCGCCGCGTGCGCTGCGGTGCGGTCCTGGATCACCTTCTCCGCGAGGCGGCCGGTCAGCTCCTGGAGATGGTCGAACTTGTCGGCATAGGTGCCGACGCCCAAGGTCAGCGAGCGCAGCTCGACGATGAGGTCGTGCAGCTCGGCGCGCGGCAGATGCGCCGACACCACGTCCCAGCCCTCCCAGCCCGGCTTGCCGTCATAGCCCAGGATCTGGCCGCGCCGGCCGGAGATGAGCCGCTGCACCCGCGCGGTGAAGGCGTTCGGCACGGACACTTCGACCAGGTGGATCGGCTCCAGCAGCACCGGATCGCATTTCGGCATCGCTTCCTGCATCGCCATGCGGCCCGCGGTCTTGAACGCCATGTCGGATGAATCGACCGCGTGGAACTGGCCGGTGACGAGCTTGACCGTGACGTCGACCACCGGAAAGCCGAGCGGCCCGGTCTTCAGATAGTCCGCGACGCCTTCCTCGACCGACGGGATGAAATTGCGCGGGATGGCGCCGCCGACCACGGCGTCGACGAAACTGTGGCCCGAGCCGCGCGGCAGCGGCCGCACCTCGATCTCGACATCGGCGAACTGGCCGTGGCCGCCGGACTGGCGCTTGAACCGCGCGTGCTGCGCGGCGCCGCGCTTGATCGTCTCCTTATAGGGGATTTGCGGCTTCCGGCCGGTGGCGACGATATTGTATTTGTGCTTGAGCCGGTCGAGCGCGATCTGCAGATGGATGTCGCCCTGGCCCCACAGCACCATTTCCTGCAGGTCGGCATTGTGCTCGAGCGACAGGGTCGGGTCTTCCTCGATCAGCTTGGCGATGGCCGGGGTCAGCTTGACGTCGTCGGCGCGCTTTTCTGCGGCGATGGCGAGGCCGAAGACCGGCTTCGGCATGTCGGGCCACGGCAGTTTCGGCGCCTTGCCCGACGCCAGCACCGTGCCGGTGACGATGCCTTCCATGCGCGCCAGCGCCACGACCTCGCCAAGGCCCGCGCTCGACAGCTTCTCCGTGCTGGCGCCGGTCAGGCGCAGCACGCCGCCGACGCGCACGCCGTTCAGCGTGTCGCCGTCCTTGATCTGGCCGCTCCACACCCGCACCAGCGACAGTTTGCCGGTGTGCGGCGCGTGATAGGTCTTGATCACCTGCGCGACGGTGTCGGCGCCCGGCTTGACGCCAAGGCGCGCCGCGGTCTCGGCGGCGCCCGGCGCCTCGTGGCGCAGCGCCTTCCACAGCCGCCGCACGCCGTAATCGGTCGCGGCCGCGCCGAGAAACACCGGCACGATCAGATCGCGGCGCAGATCCTGGGTCAGGTGCTTGTAGATTTCTTCCTTCGAGGGCTGCACGTCCTCGAGCAACTGTTCCAGCAGCTTGTCGTCGAAATCGGCGAGCTTCTCGACGAGGCCGCTGCGCCCCGCCTGCTGGTCGGGCAGCACGCCGTCCGGAATCTTGACCAGGTCGGAGGCTTGGCCCGGCTTGTATTTGTAGGCGCGCTCGCTGACCAGATCGACATAGCCGTCGATGGCGCCTTCCTTGCCGGGAATGGCAATCTGGCGCAGCACCAAGGGGCGCGCCGAGACCGCCTGCAACGCCGCCAGCACCTCGCTGACCCGCGCCTCGGCGGTATCGAGCCGGTTGATGAACAACATGTGCGGAATGTTGCGGTCGTCGAGGAATTTGAGCAGCGGCGACAGCGTCAGCGCCTTGTCCACCACCGGCTCGCACACCACCACCGCGACATCGGCGGCGAGCAGCCCGCACTGCGCCTCGAAGCTCAGCTCCACCGAGCCGGGGCAATCGAGAATGGTCCAGGGATCGTCGAGGAACTTGGCGGCGGCGACGTTGATCTCCGTCGACATGGTGCGGGCGCGCGCCTCCGGCGAGTGATCGCCGACCGTGTTGCCTTCCTTGATGGTGCCGCGCCGGTTAGTCGTGCCGCTGGCATGGAGCAACGCCTCGAGCAGCGTCGTCTTGCCGGAGAGATAGGGCCCGACCAGGGCCACCACTCTAGGGCCGTTTTGTGTAGCCATGCGCGCCTCCATCGCTGCGCCGCCATCGTTGAGCGGCTGTTCCCGATTTTTTCATGATGGTTGCGCGGCGGCGGGCGGCTGGCAAATGGAATTTGTATTGGGCATTCTCCGGGCAATATCGCGCGGGGAGCAGCGGCCATGATGAGCGCCGAGCAGAACGAGCGGGTGGTGCGGGTCGGCTCGGGCACGCCTTGCGGCACGTTGCAGCGGCGCTATTGGCAGCCGATTGCGCTCAGCGAGGAATTGGCCCCGGAACGGCCGCTGCACGCGGTGCGTGTGCTCGGCCAGCATCTGGTGCTGTTCCGCGACGAGACCGGACGGCTCGGCCTGCTCGACCGCGACTGCCCGCATCGCGGCGCCGATCTGGCGTTCGGCCGGCTCGAGGATGGCGGGCTGCGCTGCGCCTTCCATGGCTGGCTGTTCGGCGCGGACGGGCGCTGTCTCGAAACCCCGGCCGAACCCGACGGCAGCCGCTTGTGCGAACGGGTGCGCCAAGCCTCGTACCCGGTGCGCGAGCAGAACGGCGTGATCTGGGCCTATCTTGGACCCGGCGACGCGCCCGCCCTGCCCCGGCTCGATTGTTTCGCCGCACCCGACGAATACAGTTTCGCCTTCAAGGGCCATATCGATTGCAACTGGCTACAGGCGCTCGAGGTCGGCATCGACCCGGCGCACGCCTCGTTCCTGCATCGCTTTTTTGAGGATGAAGACCAGCGCACCGGCTACGGCAAGCAGTTCCGCGCCAACTCCATCGACGGCGACATGCCGATGAGCCGCGTGCTGCGCGAAAACGATAAGCCGCGCATCGATGTCGAGAACACGGAATACGGGCTGCGCCTCATTGCGCTGCGCACGCTCGACGCGGCGCGCATGCATGTCCGCGTCACCAATCTGATCTTTCCGCACGCGGTGCTGATCCCGCTCAGCGAGACCATGACCATCACTCAATGGCACGTGCCGGTCGATGACGAGAGCTGCTATTGGTATGCGGTCTTCACCAGCTTCCGCGACCCGATCGACAAGGCGGAGATGCGGCGCCAGCGGCTCGAACTCTACGAGTTGCCGGACTACAAGCCGCGGCTCAACCGCGCCAACAATTGGGGCTACAGCGCCGCCGAGCAGAAGAACCAGACTTTCACCGGCATGGGCATGGACATCAACGTCCACGACAATTGGGCGGTGGAGAGTCGAGGGCCGCATCCATGACCGCACGCGCGAGCATCTGGGCCAGACCGACAAGGCGATCTCGGCCTATCGCCGCGTGCTGCTCGACGCCATCGCCAAGGCGGAAGTCGGCGAGACGCCGATCTACGCGCGGCCTGACGGCGCGGCGTTGCCGGTCACCGTGGACGGCGTCGCGCCGGCGAACGAATGGGCCGACTATTGGCGCGCCGCCGATCTGAAGCGCCGCCGCGCCGCGCCGTGGCAAACGCCGTGACAGCGATGCATAGGAATGGTCGTCCTTCGACTACTCGCCCGAACTTCGTCCGGGCTTCGTGCTCAGGATGAGGAAAGGCTTTACCTCATCCCGAGCGCGATGCCAGGCGCAAGCCGAGCGAGCAGTCGGGGGACGCACGGAGCTTTGCAAATGAGCTTCGTTGCCAGGCACAATCTTCGCAACAAAGATCAGGCGAAGCTCGCCGACGAGGTGTTGAAGCGCATCGCCGTCGACAAGGTCGAGGTGGTGCGGCTTTCCATCGCGGATCAACATGGCGTGCTGCGCGGCAAGACCATCGCCGCCGCCGAAATGCCGGGCGCCATCGAGAATGGCTGGAGTTTTTCCACTACGCTGCTGATGAAGGACACGTCGCACCGCACCGTTTATCCGGTGTTCAGCGCCGGCGGCGGCTTCGGCATGGCGGAGATGGAGGGCGGCGCCGACCTGGTGATGGTGCCCGATCCGGCGACGTTCCGCGTGCTGCCGTGGGCGCCGCACACCGGATGGATGCTGTGCGATCTTTATTTCCCGGACGGGCGGCCGATGCCGCTGGCGACGCGGCAACTCTATCGCGGCCTGGTCGAGCGGCTGGGCGACGCGGGCTACGAGTTCCTCGCCGGGCTCGAAGTCGAGCTCCACATTTTCAAGCTCGACGATCCGAGCCTGCGCCCGAGCGACACAGGACAGCCGGGCCAGCCCGGCAATCCGCCCGCCGTCTCGTTGCTGACGCAGGGCTATCAGTATTTGACCGAGGCGCGCTACGACCAGCTCGATCCGGTGTTCGAGATTCTGCGCCGCGATCTCGCCGCGCTCGACCTGCCGCTCCGCTCGCTCGAGGTCGAATTCGGGCCGAGCCAGGTCGAGCTCACCTTTCCCGCCGCGACCGGCATGGCGCCCGCCGACAACATGACCCTGTTCCGCAGCGCGACGAAGCAGATTTGCCGCCGCCACGGCTATCTCGCCAGCTTCATGTGCCGGCCACGCCTGCCCAACGTGATGTCGAGCGGCTGGCATCTCCACCAATCGCTGCGCGACAAGAAGAGCGGTAAGAACGCCTTTGTGGGTAAGACGGAATTGCTGAGCCCGGTAGGACAGCATTATCTCGCCGGCCTGTTGGATCACGCCGCGGCGGCCGCCGCGTTCACGACGCCGACCGTCAACGGCTACAAGCGCTATCGGCCCTATTCGCTGGCGCCGGACCGCGCGATCTGGGGCAAGGACAATCGCGGCACCATGCTGCGCGTCGTCGGCTCACCCGGCGACCCGGCGACGCATATCGAGAACCGCGCCGGCGAACCCGCGGCAAACCCCTATCTCTATCTCGGCTCGCAGATCGCGTGCGGCCTCGACGGCATCGCGCGCAAGCTCGCGCCGCCGCCGCCCGCCGACACGCCCTACGAGACCGAAGCGCCGATGCTGCCGAAACATCTCGGCGAGGCGCTGGCGGCGTTGCGTGGCGACGCGGTGCTGCGTGAGGGATTCGGGGCCGCGTTCGTCGATTGCTTCCGCCAGATCAAGGAAGCCGAGCTCACGCGTTTCCAGCTCGATGTCAGCGAGTGGGAACAGCGCGAGTATTTCGACTTGTTTTGATCCGATCGGCTTTGGCGCCAACTCAAAGACCCTACATCGTCATCGCCGGGCTTGACCCGGCGATCCAGAGCAAGCGACGGGGTTTTCCCACCGCCTGCTTGAGACCCCCGGGTCAAGCCCGGGGGTGACCGAAAAGGGAGTTTCTAACTCGACGCGGGTGAGTGACTCGGCACGGTCATCTCCCGCCACGCTTTCACCACCGCGGCGATACCTTCGGGCGTCACCGTCATCCCGATATGTCCGAGGCCAGGCACGATCGTGACCTTGAGATCGGGCCGGCCGGGCTGGAGTGTGGGCGCAAATCTTTCAGGATAGAACAGTTCATCCGAACCGCCGACCAAAAGCGCCACGGGCTTGCTGCTATGCGGCAGTGCCGCCTGGTAGTCGCGCATCGGCGCGGCGAAATTGACCGCGAGGCGGAACGAATACCAGCTTGTCAACGACTTGACCTTGGGCGAGGTTGCGAAGGCGACGATCGGCAAGCCGTTGAACCAATCGATGCCGATGCGGTTGAAGAGCGACAGCGCGATGATGCGCGGCACCGCCACCGAGGCCCAGTCGCCATAGTTCGGCCGGTGCGTCGGCGCGCCCGGCGGCAACGCGGGCGAAATCAGGATGAAGCGGTCGAACAGTTTTTCATCAGCGCCGCCGATCACGCGCAGCACGAAGCCCCCGCCGGAGGAAAAACCGATCAACGACAGGCTCGCCTTCGGATGCGACGCGCGCAGCATCGACACCATGTCGACGAGATCGTCGTCGAGCTGGCCGATATAGTCGATGTCGCCCTGGCGCGGCGAGCCGTAATGGCCGCGCAACACCGGAACATACACCGATGCGCCGGCATCGCGAAACGCTTTGGCCAACGCGTGCATGCCGCTGCCGTCGTCGGACGAGCCATGGATCATCACCACGATCTGGTCGCCGGCGCCCTCGTAAGCGCGATAACCGAGCTGACGCCATCGCGCGCGGCGTAGGTTTGCACCGGCGGCAGGTCGCGGAAATCGACCGTAGCGAATGGATCTTGGATCGAGGCCAGCGTCGGCGGTTTCGCCGGCGCGTCGAACGCGAGCACGCCGGCCGCCGCCGCCAGGACCACGACGACAATTGCGGCCAATGCCCAAGCAATCTTGCGCATAGAAGCCTCCTCAGCCTTGATCCAGGATTTCGCGCAGATACGCGACATGTTCGGCGAAGGCGCGGCAACCGGCCCGGGTCGCCTTGATTCGCGTCTGCGGCCGCTTGCCGACGAACAACTTTTCAATTGTAACATAGCCGGCGTTTTCCAGCGTCTCCAAATGCGCGCCGAGATCCGTCGAGGGGCGAATGTCAGGCCTAGCGTTTTCGGACCAGATAGAACGAATGCTCGGGGCCGCGCCGCCGCCGCGCGCATCGACATCGACGCGCCGCCATACGGCACCGGCCTCGGCGAGGATCGCCTCGAACGCCGGCGAACGATCGGCGGACCAATAACCGGCGACGCCGCCTTGTCTCGAGCGCCCGCATCACTAACGTGCATCCCCTCGCGCGTATAGAGGAAGCGGTTGGCTTCCCGCATCACCGCTTCGGGACCGTTGTCGGTGTCGAGAAGGATGGCATCGAAGCTGCCGGGGTTGCCGGTCAGCATGTCGGCGACGACGCCGATATGAATTTCGACACGCGTGATCGTCGAGCGGCCGGCGCAGCGAGACCAGCGAGCGGGCCGCGAACCCAATCGATCACCGCGGGCACCAACTCGGCGACAACGATCATCGTGCTGGAAGCGACGGCGTCGAGCGCGGCGCGAAGCGTGTATCCCATGCCCAAGCCGCCGACGAGAAGCCGCGCCGGCTTCCGGTGCATTCGGCAAAGACCAAGCGGGCCAGCGCCGCCTCGGAGACCGAGGTCCGGCTCGACATCAGCTCCCAGCCGTTGAAGCGGATCTCGAATTCGGTGTCGCGCCCGCGCAAAATCGAATTCGTCGCCCTCGGCCGTCGTCGCGCGGGCCAGCTCGATCCAACGCTCCATCGGTGGAGCATATCATCGCCGGCAACAGCCGACAGGTTGCCGCCGTCATCGAGATCGCTTACTCAACTGTCGTGGGAGCGAGCCGAGGGAGCAAAATGTCCGACGATCCGCGATTGACCCAATGGAACGAACGCTATGCTACCGACGACTATATTTTCGGCGAGGCGCCGAACGCCTTCCTCGCCGCGCAAGCCGCGCTGCTTCGTCCCGGCATGACGGCGCTGGCGGTGGCCGACGGCGAAGGCCGGAACGGCGTGTGGCTGGCGAAACAGGGGCTCGATGTCCTCGCCGTCGACTTTTCGCCGGTAGCGCTCGCCAAATCGCGCAAGCTGGCGGCGCGCGAAGGCGTCGCGGTCAGGACCGAGTGCGCGGATTTGCTGACCTGGGACTGGGGACGGGAGCGCTTCGATGCTGATCGTCGTGATCTTCATTCAGTTCGGGCCGGCGGAGCGTGCGCTTGTTCTTCGAGCGGCTCAAGACGGCGCTTAAGCCGGGCGGGCTGATCGTGCTGCAAGCCTATACGCCGAAGCAGCTCGACTATCGCACCGGCGGCCCGCCCCAACTCGATCATCTCTACACTGCCGACATGCTGCGCGCGATGTTCGCTGGCTACGCCATCCTGCATTTGCGCGAACACGAGGAAACGATGAGCGAAGGCAAGCGCCATGTCGGCATGTCGGCGCTGGTCGATCTGGTCGCGCGCAAACTCGATTAGATCATGCGGGCCGCACCAGTCGCGCGGCATAGAACCCGTCGAGGCCGCCTTCATCCGCGAGGTGGCATGGCAGGGTGCGGAGGTCGCCGTCCGCGGTGACGCATTGCTCAAGCCCGCCGATCTCGTCCGCGCCGATCGGTTGCCGGCGCAGCGGCGTGCCGCGAGCCAAGAGCTGGGCCATCT
Source organism: uncultured Alphaproteobacteria bacterium (assembly GCA_963729845.1). Taxonomy (GTDB): domain Bacteria; phylum Pseudomonadota; class Alphaproteobacteria; order ATCC43930; family CGMCC-115725; genus JAATGI01. Next base: position 38,072 of record CAVSQC010000013.1, on the reverse strand, counting down.
GGCGCGGCCCCTCCTCCACTTCGAGCGAGCACACGCCGTAGATCAGTGTGCCCCCCGGCGCCAGCATCGCCATGGCGGCGTCGAGCAGCCGCGCCTGCAATTGGGTCAGACGGGCGACATCGTCGCCGCTCTTGAGATGGGGAATATCGGGATGGCGGCGGATGGTGCCGGTCGCCGTGCACGGCGCGTCCAGCAATACCAGGGCCGCCGGCTCTGGCGGATGCCAGGTCGCAGCGTCGGCGATAACGCAATCGGCCGCCAGCGACAGGCGCGCGAGATTGTCCTTGAGCCGCACCATGCGCGACGGCGAGCGATCCACCGCGACCACCCGCGCGCCCATCGCCGCAAGCTGCGCCGTCTTGCCGCCGGGCGCCGCGCACAGATCGATCACGGGCCTGCCCGCGACCTCGCCGAGAAGGCGGGCCGGCAGCGCCGCCGCCGCGTCCTGCACCCACCACGCGCCCTCGTCATAGCCGGGGAGCTCCGTCACCAGGCCCGCATCGCGGCAGCGGATCGAGCCGGTCGGCAGCATCACGCCGTCGAGCCGCGCAGCCCAATCCGCGGCCGCGGCCGGATCGCGCACGCTCAGATCGAGCGGCGGTTCCTTGACATGCGCCGCCGCGATGGCGCGGGTCACGGTTTCGCCGTAAGCGGCGCACCAGCTTGCCACAGCCAGTCCGGCGTGTTGAGGCGCGCCGCGTCCTGCGCCGCGATCAGCCCTTCGCTTTCCCGCGCGAGGCGGCGCAGCACGGCGTTGACGAGACCCTTCATCTTCGGATGACCGATCGCTTCAACGAGATCGACGGCGGTCGAGACGGCGGCGTGCGACGGCGTGCCGAGAAACGCGATCTGCGCCACGCCGAGCCGCAACAGATTCGTCACCGGCCGCGCGCGCTCCGGCAACGGCGCCGTCAGCGCGTACGCGATCAGCGCGTCGATCTGGCCGAGGCGACGCAATACGGTAGCGACGAGTTGCCGGGCGAAGGCGCGGTCGCGCGGGTCGAGCCGCGCCAGGCCTTGATGCGACGCCAAGGCCTCGTCGAGCGCCTGATGCCGCCACAGCACGGCGGCCAACAGATCGAGTGCCACGGCGCGGGCCGAAGGCCCGGCGCCCACCGAAGGTGCGGACATGGATAAAAGCTGGCATTCGCGGCCGCGCCGATCAAGGCTTGGCGAGGGCGTGTCAGGACTTGAAATTGTTCTATGATAAATGCTCCAAAGACCGTCACCCCCGGACTTGATCCGGGGGTCCAGAGCAACCGACGGGCCCGTCGCCAACTTTGGATCGCCGGATCAAGCCCGGCGATGACGATGAACGGGAGGATCGAATGACGGACTTTTCCAGTCGCGACGTGGTGGTGACGGGCGGCACCGGCGCGCTCGGCACCGCCGTGGTCGGCGCGCTGCTCGCGCGCGGCGCCAGCGTTGCACGTGCCGTGGATCCACCCCGCCGAGGCGGAGCGCTTCGCCCATCGCGATCATCCCAAGGTGCGCCTCGTTGAAACGCAGTTGGGCGACGAAGCGGCGGTCGCGAAACTCTATGCCGGCGTCGGCGCGCTGTGGGCGTCCATCCAGATCGCCGGCGGGTTCGCCATGGCGCCGATCGCCGAGACCGGCCGCGACGCGTTGATGGCGCAGATCGAGATGAATTTGAGTGAGCTGTTTCCTGGCGAGCCGCGCGGCGGTCGGCGCGATGCGCAAAATCGGGCAAGGCGGGCGCATCGTCAACGTCACGGCGCGGCCCGGGATCGAGCCGCATCACGCCGCCGGCATGACCGCCTACGCCACGAGCAAGGCGGCGGTCGCGGCGTTCACGCAGGCGCTGGCGGCGGAGGTGATCGGCGAGAATATCCTGGTCAACGCCGTGGCGCCCGGCACGCTCGACACGCCGGCGAACCGTGCCGCGATGCCGAAGGCCGATGCCTCGAAATGGGCCAAGCCGGGGGATGTCGCCGCGACCATCCTGTATCTCGCCTCGCCCGACAATCGCGTCACCAGCGGCGGCATCGTCCCGGTCTACGGACGGAGCTGACGGATGGCCATCGACATCAACCGGCTGTTGCGGCCGCGCTCGATCGCGATCGTCGGCGTCTCCGACAAGCCCGGCACCACCGGCGGCAATATTGTCGGCTCGCTGGCCAACTACGACTATACCGGCACCATTCATCTCGTCAGCCGCGGCCGCGGCGAAGTACTGGGCCGCGCCTGTTATGGCACGGTCGACGAAATGCCGGAGAACATCGACCTCGCGGTTCTGTGCCTGCCGCGTTCCGGCACCGTCGAGGCGCTGGCGGCGTGCGCGCGGCGCAAGGTCGGCGCGGCCATCGTATTCGCGTCGGGCTTCGCCGAAATGGGCGATGCCGGCCGCGCTGAACAGGACGAACTGTCGCGCATCGCGCTCGCGCACGACATCGCCATGTTGGGGCCGAATTGCCTCGGCATTCAGAATCCGCGCGACGGCATTTCGATCGGCCTCGGCTTGGCGCCGCGCCTCACCGGCGGGTTGGCGGAGGCAAAGCCGATGGTTGCCATCGCCTCGCAAAGCGGCGGCATGGGCGTGGCGCTTGGCGCCGCGTTGCGGCTGCGCGGTTTCGCCTCGACCTACATTGTCTCGACCGGCAACGAGGCGGCGCTCGGGCTTGAGGAAATTATCGCCGACGCAATCGAGCATGAGGACAGCAAGGTCATCGCTATTGTCGCGGAGCAATTCCGCAAGCCGCCGCGTCTGCTCGAGCTGGCACGGCGCGCGCGGGCGGCGAAGAAGCCGATCGTGCTGATGCATCCCGGCGCCAGCGCCAAGGCGTGCGACGCGGCGGCGAGCCATACCGGAGCGCTCGCGGGCGATCACGCGATCATGCGCGCGCTGGTTCAACACGAGGCGGTGCTGCTGTGCGATTCCTTCGACGAATGGGTCGATGTCACGACGCTGCTGTGTCATTTCAGGACGCCGCCGCGAGGCGGTCTCGGCATCGTCACCAATTCGGGCGCATTCCGCGGCATGGCCTTCGATTTGTGCGATGAGCTGGGCGTTGCCGTGCCGGCGCTGTCGCCAGCGACACTGGCGGCGCTGCGCAACGTGCTGCCGGCGTTCGCGCATCCGTCCAATCCGCTCGACGTCACGGCGCAGACCGCGTTCCAGCGCGATCTCCTCGGCAACGGCGTCAAGCCGCTGATCGACGATCCCGCGATCGGCAGCCTGGTGGTGGCGATGGTTGGCGGTTCCGGCCCGATTCCGGTGGAGAATGCGCGCCACACGATTCCGCCGATCGTGGCGAGCGGCAAACCCACGATCTACGCCATCTTCGCCGCCGGCTCGACCCTGCCGCCGGAACTGGAGCCGATGCTCCGTGCCGCCAACATCCCATTCCAGCGCTCACCCGAGGCGGCGGTGCGGGCGATGGCGCGCTTCTACCGCTATGGCGACGCGCTGGCGGGTGCCGAGCGGCGCGTGCGCGAGACGCCGAGCGCGCCGCCGCTGCCGGCGCGCGGCACGCTCGCCGAATATCAGGGCAAGGCGTGGCTCAGCGCCGCTGGCTTCACGACACCGGCGGGTGCGCTGGCCGCCAATCTCGCCGAGGCGCAACGCGTCGCGGCGCGCATCGGTTATCCGGTGGCGCTGAAGGCGCAAGCCGCCCGCCTCACCCATAAGAGCGACGCCGGCGGCCTTATCCTGCATATCGGCGACGACGCGGCGCTGGCGACGGGGTGGAAGCGGCTCCACGCAAACCTCGCGATGGCGCAGCCTGGTCTGACGCTCGACGGCGTGCTGGTCGAGCGCATGGCGGGACGCGGCATCGAGATGGCGGTGGGCGCGCGGCGCGATCCGCACTGGGGCCCGGTGCTGATGGTCGGGCTGGGCGGGGTATGGATCGAGATTCTGAACGATGTACGGCTGATGCCGGCCGATCTCGACGAAGACGGAATCGCCGCCGAAATCGGCAAGCTGCGCGGCGCCAGAATACTGTCGGGCGCGCGTGGCGCCGACCCCGCCGATGTCGCGGGCCTCGCGCGCGCCGCGGCGCGCGTCGGCGCGTTGCTGCGCGCAACCCCGACGCTGCGAGAGATCGACATCAACCCGCTGCTGGTTTTCCCCGAAGGCAAGGGCGTCCTCGCCCTCGACGCGCTCGTGGTGGCGGATTAGCGATCGTCCTTGACCTTCCCATCATGGGAAGGCTTATCGGTGGGGGCATAAAACACGCCCCGGCCCTCGCGGCCCTGCAAATCGGCGATGCCGTCCGGCGTGCCGGCGTCTCGGCCAAGATGATCCGCTACTACGAAAGCGTCGGGCTGATCCGCCCGGCGGCGCGCTCGGCCGGCAATTACCGCACATATGACAGCGCCGATATCGACGCGCTGCGCTTCATCGCGCGCGCCCGCGAGCTCGGCTTCGCCATGGACCAGATTGCCGAACTGCTGCGCCTGTGGTTGGAGCCGGAGCGTTCCAGCGCCAGGGTCAAGGCGGTCGCCCTCGCCCACATCGGCGATCTCGACCGGCGCATCGCCGCCTTACGCCGCATGCGCGCGGCGCTCAAGCGCCTCACCGACTATTGCCCCGGCGACGAGAAGCCCGGTTGCCCGATCCTCGACGGCATCGCCGGCGGCAAAGCCGCGCGCGCCAGGCATCATGGCTGATTTCGTCCCGCGCGTCGCCGACGCGCTGCTGATGGCCGCGGGCATGTTCTGGCAGGTCGGCTGGAGCCTGGTGCTGGGCTTCGCCATCTCCGCCGTGCTGCAAGTGTTCGTCTCGAAGGAGCGCATCGCCTCGGCGCTCGGCCGCAACGGCGTGTGCGAGATTGCGCTTGCCACCGTCGCCGGCGCCGCGAGCTCGAGCTGCTCGTACGCCGCCGCCGCGGTGACGCGGACGCTGTTCAAGAAGGGCGCGGCGCTGACACCCGCCCTCGCCTTCCTGCTGGCCTCGACCAATCTCGTGATCGAACTCGGCATCGTGCTCTATGTGCTGATGGGCTGGGAATTCACGGCCGGCGAATGGATCGGTGGGGTAGTGCTGATCTCGATCATGGCGGTGCTAGTGCGCGTCACCTATCCGCGCGCGCTTGTCGAAGCCGCGCGCCATCACCCCGAACCGCATCGGGGCCACGATCACAACCATGACATAGCCGGCGGCTCCGTCTGGATACGGGTGGCGCAAGCCTTCGCGATGGATTGGAGCATGTTGTGGAAGGATTTGCTGCTCGGCTTCGTCATCGCCGGCGCCCTGTCGGCGTTTGTGCCGGACGGCGTGTGGCGAACCCTGTTCGTCGAGGGCGCCAGCCCCTGGGTGCAAATCCCCGCCAACGCGCTGCTCGGGCCGGCGGTCGCGATCCTGTCCTTCGTGTGCTCGATCGGCAACGTGCCGATGGCGGCGGTGCTGTGGGGTTCGGGCGTCAGCTTCGGCGGCGTGCTGGCGTTTCTCTACGCCGATCTGATCGTGCTGCCGCTGCTCGACGTGTATCGGCGCTATTTCGGCTGGAGGATGGCGGCGTATATCGGCGGCGTGTTCTACGCCACGATGGTCGCGGCGGCGCTCGCCATGGATGTCGTCGTTCAACGCGCTCGGCCTGGTGCCGGCGCGCCGCCCCGACATGCACGCCGCGATGGTGCAGTTCTCGTTCAACTATACGTTCTGGCTGAACATCGTTTTCGGCATCGTCGCTGTCGTCCTGTTCTGGCTAGCCCGCCGCCGACCCGATGATGCACGCGCATCACGATCATCACGCGCACCACCATCACTGACCACGCCCACAGGTCGGACAATCCGGGTCGCGCGGAATTTTGATCCTGTGGAAACCGGCGCGCAGCGCGTCGTACATCAGGAGCGTGCCGGAGAGGCTCTCGCCGATGCCGAGCAGTTCCTTCAGCACCTCGGTCGCTTGCAGCGTGCCCATCACGCCGGCGACGGCGCCGAGAATGCCGGCGGTCTCGCAACGCGGCACCGTGTCGGGCGGCGGCGCCTCGCGGAACAGGCAGCGATAGCAGGGATGCGGCGGTCCGAGATAGGCCTTGAAGGTCGAGAGCTGACCGTCGAACGGCGACAGCGCCGCGCCGACCAGCGTGCGGCGCATCGTGTAGCACGTGTCGTTCAAGAGATAGCGCGTGGCGAAATTATCGCTGCCGTCGGCGACCAGATCGTACGCGCCGACGAGATCGCGGACGTTGCGCTCGTCGAGCCGCGCCGCGTGGGTTTCGACCCGCACGTCGGGGTTGATCGCGGCCACCGTGGCGCGGGCGCTGTCGACCTTCCGCGCGCCGATCGCGCCGCTGGGATGCACGATCTGGCGCTGGAGGTTGGAGAGATCGACCGTGTCGTCGTCGACGATGCCGAGCGTACCGACTCCCGCCGCCGCAAGATAGAGCAGCAGCGGCGAGCCGAGCCCGCCGGCGCCGACAATCAGCACGCGCGAGGCCAAGAGCTTCTCCTGCCCTTCCTCGCCGACCTGGTCGAGGATCAAGTGACGCGCGTAACGCTCGAACTGGGCGTCGCTGAGCTCGGTCATAGCCCGTCGAACAATTGCGTCGAGAGATAGCGCTCGGCAGAATCCGGCAGCACCAAGACAATCGTCTTGCCGGCCATGCCGGGCCGCGATCCCAGCTCCAGCGCCGCCGCCACCGCCGAGCCGGACGAGATGCCGACCGGGATGCCCTCGACGCGCGCCAGCTCGCGCGAATGGCTGAAGGCGCTGTCGTTGGAAATGCGCAGCACCTCGTCGATCAGCTTGGTGTCGAGAATTGCCGGGATGAAGCCGGCGCCGATGCCCTGGATTTTGTGCGGGCCGGGCGGACCGCCGGACAGAACCGCGCTGTCCTCCGGTTCGACCGCGATCACCTTCACGCTCGGCCTCTTCTGCTTCAGCACCGAGCCGACGCCGGTCAAGGTGCCGCCGGTGCCGACCGGACTGACGAAATAATCGACCGCGCCGGCGGTGTCGCGCCAGATTTCCTCGGCGGTGGTGCGGCGATGGATCTCGGGATTTGCCGGGTTCTCGAATTGTTGAAACATCAGCGCGTCGGGCAGCGAGGCGACCAGCGCCTCTGCGCGCTCGATGGCGCCGCGCATCCCGCGCGCGGCGGGAATCAGTTCCAGTTCGGCCCCGAGGATCAGCAGCATCTTGCGCCGTTCCAGCGACATCGAGTCCGGCATGGTCAGGATCAGGCGGTAGCCCTTCGCCGCCGCGACGAAGGCCAGGGCGATGCCGGTATTGCCCGAGGTCGGCTCGACCAGGACGGTACGGCCCGGCTTGATGCGGCCTGCTTTTTCCGCCGCCTCGATCATGGCGAGGCCGATACGGTCCTTCACCGAGGCCAGCGGATTGAAGAACTCGCACTTGCCGAGAATGTCGGCCTTGACGTTGTGCGCGGCGGCGATGCGCCCGAGGCGCACCAGCGGCGTCGCGCCGATGGTCTCGACGATCGAATCGTAGACGCGGCCGCGGAACTCCGGCGCGGCGGGCTTGGTCGAGGACTTGGCGGTATCGGGCATGGCGGTTTCCACACCGGTTATATAGTGAGGTTGATTGTAGGCCCAATCGAAGTCGAATAAAAAGGCGGCACACAACGGGTACGGGGAGCAGCGCATGGCCGAGAACAGCGACATCGTCGTCATCGGGTCGGGGCATAACGGCCTGGTCGCCGCGGCCTATCTCGCCAAGGCCGGGAAGAAGGTCACGGTGCTGGAGCGCCAACCCTGGTTCGGCGGCGGCGTGGTGACGCGCGACCTGACCCTGCCCGGCTTCCACCACGACCAGCACTCGATGGCGCATATCTTCATCCAGGCCAATCCGCTGATCAAAAACGACGAGCTCGGCCTGATTTCCAAGTACGGGATGAAGTACACCTATCCCGAGATGCCGACGATCTCGGTGTTTCCCGACGGCGAGACGATTCCGCTGTGGCGCGACCGTCAGAAGAATTATCGCGAACTCGAGCGCTTCTCGAAAAAGGACGCAGAATCCTATCTGCGCTTCGCCGAGCTAGGCGGCGGCGCTATCTGCCGCTGCTGACGGGCGGAATGTACTCGCCGCCGGCGCCGGTCGGCGCCATGTACGCGATGATGGATCAGAGCCGCGAAGGCCGCGCCATGTTCCAGACCATGCAGAAAAGCGGCTACGACATCATCACCGAATGGTTCGAGAACGACCGCGTGCGGCTGCACTTGCTCCGCATCGTCAGCGAGCACCTGGTCGGGCCGGAGGAAAAAGGCACCGGCCTCGGCCTGTTCGTGTTTCTCGCCTTCCTCGAGCAATACGGCATCGGCGTGCCGGTCGGCGGCAGCGGCACGCTGACCCGGGCGCTGGCGAAACTGATCGAGGACCATGGCGGCCAAGTCGTCACCGGCGTCGATTGCGACCGCGTCATCGTCTAGGCGGGCCGCGCAACCGGCGTGCACGCCAAGGATGGGCGCGAATTCATGGCGAAAGACGGCGTGATCGGCGCGATCCACCCGCACGATATCGGCGGCTTTCGTCGCTGGGCATCGATCCGGCCGATCGCGCAACGACGCGGCAAAGACCGAGATCGGCGCCAATTGCGTCTTCACCATCCACGCCGCACTGAACGAGCCACTGAAATTCAAGGCCGGCGATCATGTCGGCAAGGCGATGATGATCGAGTTGCTGCCGCCGAGCCTCGATCATCTGCGCGAGCATTTCGACGATCTGCGCTACGGCCGCATGCCGCGCGCGCGTCTCGTCGGCCTCGGCTCGCCGTCGAACCTCGACCCGAGCCGCGCGCCTCCGGGCAAGGCGACGATGCACGCCTGGGATTATTGCCCTTACGAGCATCCGCGAGGCGGCCGCGCCGCTTGGGACGCGAAGAAAAAGGAATTCGCCGACGCCATGCTCGACCATATGAGCGGATTCATCGCGAACCTGACGCCGGCCAACATCCTGGCGCATCACGACGACACGCCGCTCGACATGGAGCGCACCTCGTCGAGCTTCCGCCGAGGCGATATCCACGGCATCGCGCCCAACGCCTACCAGTCCGGCGCGCATCGCCCGACGCCGGAGCTCGGCAACTACACGGTGCCCGGGGTCGAGCGGCTCTATCTCGTCGGGCCATTCCAGCATCCGGGCGGCGGCGTGATTCGGCGCCGGCCGCGCCACCGCGATCAAGATGTTCGACGATATGCGGCTCAATTTCGACAAGATCACGGCGCGGTAAATCTTTTCGTCGTCCTCGCGAAAGCGGGGACCCAGGGCCAACGCACGTCGCTTGCCCTGGATTCCTGCTTTCGCAGGAATGACGAATATAGTTCAAATTGCGCGGTGCAAACGTTAGGGATCCCTCCATCTCATTACCGTCATTGGCGCGGGGGCGGCGGGGCTGATGGCCGGGCGCGAACTCGCGCGCGCCGGCCATCGAGTTACCATCCTCGAAGCGCGCGACCGCGTCGGCGGCCGTATTTGGGAATTGCCGGCGAGCGAGTTCGGCTATCGCGCGGAGGGCGGCGCCGAGTTCATCCACGGCGAGGCGCCCGTCACCAAGGCGCTGGTGCGCGACGCCGGGCTGACCCTGGTGCGCGGCCGCCGCGACGGCGAGCGTTGGGACAAACGCGGCGGCAAGCTCAGCGACGTGGAAGAGGACATGCCCGGATTTGAGCTGCTTCCCGAGAAAGCTCGCCGCGCTGAACCACGATCTGACGATCGCGCAATTCCTCGAGGAGAATTTTGCCGACGCGAAATTTGCGGGATGCGGCGCTCGATCATCCGCATGACCGAGGGCTACGACGCCGCCGACCCGACGCGGGCAAGCACGTTCGCCCTGCGCGACGAATGGCTCGGCGGCGGATTGCGGCAATCGCATCGCGTCGAGGAAGGCTATGGCGCGCTGATGGATTTCCTCGCCGCCGAGATTCGCACGCATGGCGGCGCGATCCAGTTCAACGCCGAGGTTAAGGCCGTCGATGGCCCCACCGTGCGCTGCGCCAACGGCGCTACCTTCAGCGCCGAACGCATCGTCAACACGGTGCCGTTGCCGGTGCTTCGTGACATCGATTTCGGTCCCGGCTTCGCGCCGAAGCTCAAAGCCGCCGACGCCATCGGTTATGGCGACGTCATCAAGCTGCTGCTCGGCTTCAAGACCAAATTCTGGGCGAACGCGCTAGGCCGCGACCTGTCCCGCCTGTCCTTCATGCTCTCCGACGAATTAGTGCCGACGTGGTGGACGCAATATCCGCGGCCGCATCCGGTGCTGACCGGCTGGTTCGCGGGGCCGCGCGCGGCGAAGTCGAAATTGTCCGAGCCGGAATTGATCGAGGCCGGGCTTGACGCCGTGTCGCGGATTTTCGAGATCGACGCGCGACCGCTGCTGACCGCCGCCCGCGCGATCCATTGGGGCCAGGACCCGTTCGCGCGGGGCGCCTATTCCTATGCCACGCCGGAGAGCCACGCCGCCCAGGACGAATTGTCGAAGCCGCTCGACGGCGTGCTCTATTATGCGGGCGAGGCGCTCTATCGCGGCGCCGACATGGGCACCGTCGAGGCCGCGTTCGCCAACGGGAAAGAGACGGCGGCGCGGATCCTCGGCTAGGCGTTGCTGCCGATCGGGTCGCCGGGTGCGCCGCCGCGCGCGATGGTGCCGCCCTCGATGTTGATCATCGTGCCGGTGATGTAGGACGCGCGGTCCGACGCCAGGAACGCCACCATGCCCGAGATTTCGTCGACGCGCGCGGGCCGGCCATAGGCCATGCCGCGGAACCGCTGGCGACGCCATGTTTCCAGATCCTGCGGCGCGACTTTTTCCTCCGCCTGCTTTTGCAGCCACTGCAGGCGCGGCGTGTCGACCGGACCGGGATTGATGCCGACGACCCGCACGCCATAGCGAATGGCTTCGCCGCCGAGGCTGTTGGTGAAGTTGATGACGGCGGCGTTGCCGGGTCCGCCGCAGATATAGCCGGCGCCGGTCAGAACGCCGCCGGCGCCGACGATGTTGATGATGACGCCGCGGCGGCGGTCGCACATCGCCTTGTAGACGACGCGCGTGATGCCGAAATAGCCGAACAGCTTCAAGCTCCCACCCCTCGCGCCAGCGATCCTCGTCGACCTGGTCGAGCGTGCCGCCGGGAATGGCGCCGGCGCAATTCACCAGGATGTCGACGCCGGCGACGGCGCGCGCAAAATCGTCGCGCCGATCGCGCTTCGACAGATCGACGGCATGGGTCTCGACCGCGACGCCGAACCGCTTCTTCAGATCGTCGGCCGCGCGCTTCAGCTCGGCCCCGCTGCGCGCCGCGAGATGCAGATTGACGCCCTCGCGCGCCAACTCCTCCGCGATGCCGAAGCCGATGCCCTTGCTGGCGCCGGTGATGGCCGCGGTCTTGCCCTTGAGGTTCAGTTCCATTTCAGATCTCCACCACGATGTAATTTTCGTCGAGCGAGACCGGATAAGTCTCGGCGGTATAGGGGCCTTCGACCAGGCGCTGGCCCGGCTCGACCACGACCTCATAGGCGCGCACCCGCAATTTTTCCGGATCGATGTACGAGCGGCCGGTGCGGATGTCGAATTCCCAGCCATGCCACGGGCAGCGCAGCATCTCGCCCGGACGCGAGGTGATGAACGTGCCAGGCCGCTTCGATTCGAACAGCGCGGTGCGCCGGCCCTGGCACAGCGGCCCGCCTTCGTGCGGGCAGCGGTTCAGCAGCGCGAAATATTCGCCGTTGAGGTTGAAGATGCCGATCTCGCGGCCGGCGACGGTCGCGACCTTGCTTCCTCCGGCCGATATCTCACCAGCCGTGGCGACGACGTAGCGCGCCACCTACTGCAGCCCGTAGAGGTTCTTGGCGTTGTCGCGGAACAGCATCTTGTGCTGTTCCGGCGTCAGGCGCAGGCGCGCGAAGGCGAATTTCGGATCGTCGAAATCCCAATGCGGATAGTCGGTCGAGAATAGGATCTTGTCCCAGCCCACCCAGTCCATCGCGTCGAGCATGTGGCGCGGGTCTTCCGGCTCTTCGATCGGCTGGGTGGTGAACCAGAAATGCTCGCGGACATATTCGGACGGCGCGCGCTTCAAGTGCGGCACTTCGGAGCGCAGCGTCTTCCAATGCTTGTCGAGCCGCCAGCACAGCGACGGCACCCAGACGAAGCCGCCCTCGACCAGCACGATGCGCAATTTCGGAAACCGCTCGAACACGCCTTCGAGCACCATCGAGGTCACGAGCGCCTGCATCGCCTCGCATTTGGAGTGATGCTCCTCGACATAATAGGAGCACCAGCCGGCGCTGGTCGGCGCCATGCCGCTGATGCCGCCGACATGGATGCCGATCGGCTTACCGAGCGCCTCGGCCGCCTCGTAGATCGGCCAATAGCGCTGCCGCCCCAGCGGCTCGATGCCGTGCGGCAGCACCGAGACTTGGACGAAATTGGGATCGCCGCCGTGGCGGTCGATCTCGCGCAGCGCCGATGCCGGGTCTTCGCGCGTCAACATCAGCGAGCCTTTGAGCCGCCCGTCCAATCCCATCCAGGTGCCGATCTGCCATTCGTTGACGGCGGCGGTGATCGATTCGCCGAACGCCTGATTGCGCATCCCGATCCCCATCGGGCGCAGCGGCTGCAACACGCCGTAATCGACGCGGTTGGGGTCGAGATGCTGTTGGCGCATGAACGGCAGGTCGGCCCCCGCCGGCACGCCGGACGGCGGCCGCGCATCGAGCCGCGCGCCGCCGTCGCGGTTGTAGCGCGGATAAGAGCCGGCGCTGGCGAAGGCCTGGCGGAGACTGCCGCCATACTCGCGCATATGCTGCTTCCATCGGTCGGTCAGATACGGGTTGAGGTCGCTCATCGCCGTCACGGTCGGATGGATGTCGCAATCCACCACGCCCGGCGCGGCCACTGTCACAACGGTATCGCTCATCTCGCAACCTCGTGTCGCGCTTCGGCCAGGCGCGGATAGGTCCGCAACGGATTGTCGATCATTATCTTGCGGCGATGTTGCTCGGACAAGCCCGCGGGAAACACGTCGCCGCCCTCGAATTGCCAATGCGGATAGTCGGTCGAGAACAGGATCATGTCCTCCGAACCGATATGGTCGAGTAGTCGCTCGAACCGCGCTCGGTCCGGCGGCTCGTCGACCGGCTGCAAGGTGAGGCGGATGTGGTCGCGGACGATCTGCGTCGGCGGGCGGTCGACCCAGGGCGTCTCGGTGCGGATGCCGCGCCAGGTCTTGTCGAAGCGCCACAGGAACGCCGGCAGCCAGGTGATGCCGCTTTCGATCAACACCGCTCGCAACGCCGGAAATTCCACGAACACGCCTTCGGCAACCAGGCTCAGCACTTGATGCTGAAACGATTGCGCGTGCGCGACATAATCCTCGAGATAGTACGAGCCCCAGCCAAGCGTGGTCGGCGGATGACGCATCGAGCTGCCGGCGTGAATGCCGATCGGGAGGCTGTGCTTCTCGGCGGCGCGGTAGATCGGCCAGTAGGTACGCTTGCCCAACGGCCGCTCGCCCGCCGCCAGCACCAGGATCTGGACGAAGCGCTTGTCGGGTGCCACGCGGTTGATTTCGTCCACGGCCAATTCAGGATTTTCCGGCGCGATCACGATCGAGGCGCGCAGGCGCGGATCGCGATCGAGCCATTCCTTCGCGATCCAATCGTTGATGGCGCGCGCCAGCGCGGCGGCGAAATCGTCGTTGGGCAGATAAGGCCCGCCATAGAGCGGATTGCAGATCGCGAAGCGCGCGCCGAACGCGTCCAGCGCGTGCCGTTGCAACAGCGCTAGGTCGCTGCCGGGCTTGCCTTGCGGCGGCCGCCAATCGGGCCGGCCCGCCAGCGGAACCGACGGCGGATAAGAAGCGAGGTCGAGATTCTGGACGGTGCGGATCAGCACCATCTCGCGCCAATACTCGTCGAGATGGGGCAGCAGCACGTCGGTGTTGGCGAGCGCCGGATGGACGTCGCAATCGATCGCGCCTGGGTAACTCACATCGTTCTCCGGTTCATGGTTGGATCATAGCATCGCGGCGCCATTTCGCCATTGGAGGCGGTCGAAGGCCGATTAGAATGCCGCGCGATGGACCTAATCGAAAAAACGCGCCCCAGCAAAGTCCCGCGAGTCACGGTGTTCTTTTGGATCATCAAGATTTTGGCGACGACGTTGGGAGAAACCGCCGGCGATACCCTGTCGATGCAATTCAATCTCGGCTATCTGGCCAGCACCGGCATACTATTCGTCGTCTTTGTCGCGATCGTAGCAGCCCAGATTGGCGCGCGGTCGTTTCACCGCTTCTTGTACTGGGCCGTCATTGTCGCGACCACGACCGTCGGCACCACCTTGGCGGATTTTGCCGACCGCTCCCTCGGTATCGGCTATGTCGGCGGTTCATTGGTCTTGTTCGGCCTGGTGGTCGCGTCGTTGGGCGTGTGGTGGCTTTCCGTCGGCACGGTGTCGGTTACGAATATCGCCACACCGAAGGCCGAAACCTTCTATTGGGTAACGATCTTGTTCTCGAACACGCTCGGTACCGCCTTGGGCGACTTCACCTCCGACGATTTAGGACTGGGTTTTCACGGCAGCGCCGTGCTGTTCGCGGGCGCTTTGGCGGTTCTGGCGGCGGTCTATTTTTGGGCCAGGCTGTCGCGGACGTTGCTGTTTTGGGCGGCCTTTATTCTGACGCGGCCGCTCGGCGCGACGCTCGGCGATTCCCTGACGAAGCCGGTGTCGGATGGCGGGCTGAATTTGAGCCGCCTTGTTGCCTCGACCGTCATCGCGATAGTGATTGTCATTTGCATCTTATTCACCTCTCGGCAAGCGGGACGCCATCCGACCGTTGCACTACCCGAGTGAATTGGCTAGGCAATCGGCGGAGGCTCCGGTGACCAATCCCGACCCGGTCAAGCGCTATCGCAGCAACATCCAGGACGAGGTCGACAGCGCGTCTCTCTATCGCGCCATGGCGGAGGCGGAAACCAATCCCCAACTGAAGCAGGTCTATGGCCGCTTGGCGCAAGTCGAGGAAGCGCATGCCGCGTTCTGGGAAAAGCGGCTGGCCGGGCTGGGCGCCGCCGATCGGCGGCGCGGGCCGGGCTTGCGCAGCCGCGTCCTGGCCTGGACCGCGCGACGCTTCGGCCCCGGCACGGTGTTGCCAATCATCAATTCGATGGAGCGCACCGGCAGCGCCATCTACGACAGTCAACCGGAAGCGGTGGTGGCGGGACTGCCGGCCGCGGAGCGCTCGCACGCACGCATCATGCAGGCGATGGCGGAGCAGCCCAAAGGCATCGCCGGCGGCACGCTGGCGCGGATCGAAGGGCGCCATCGCACCGGGGCCGGCAATTCGCTGCGCGCCGCGGTGCTGGGCGCCAATGACGGGCTCGTGTCCAATCTTAGCCTAGTCACCGGCGTGATCGGCGCCGAACTGACGCCCCACGCGGTGCTGCTGACCGGAATCGCCGGCCTCTTGGCGGGCGCATGCTCGATGGGCATGGGCGAGTGGCTATCGGTCAACAGCGCGCGCGAATTCTATCAGGCGCAAATCGCCACCGAGGCCGACGAGCTCGCCGAATTTCCCGAGGAGGAAAAACAGGAGCTGATGCTGATCTACCAAGCCAAGGGCCTGCCGGAGGCGCAGGCCAAGGCGCTGGCGGACAGGATCATCGGCAGCTCCGGCGGCGCGCTTGAAACCCTGGTGCGCGAGGAGCTCGGCATCGATCCCGAGGAACTCGGCGGCTCGGCATGGAGCGCGGCGGGCACGTCGTTCCTGTTGTTCGCGGGCGGCGCGATCGTGCCGGTGATTCCGCTGTTCTTTGTCGGCGGCATCAGGGCCGCGATCTACAGCGCCGTCTTGAGCGCCGTCGCCATGTTCATTATCGGCGCCGGCACGACCCTGTTCACCGGGCGCAACATTATATGGTCGGGATTGCGCCAATTGGCGATCGGCGTCGGCGCCGCGGCGATCACCTTCGCGCTGGGGCGGCTAATCGGCGTGGCGGTTACGGGCTAGCCGGAATTTTGACCGACTCAGCACTCGAGCGGAACGCTCTAATCGGCCTCAGCGAGTCGGAAGCGGCGGCGCGCCTCGAAGTTGACGGGCCGAACCAACTTCCCGAAATCCACCGCCGAAACATTGCACGCATCAGCCTGGAAGTCGCGAGCGAGCCGATGTTTGCGCTATTGCCCGCCGCGGGCACGATCTATCTGGTTTTGGGCGATCTGGCGGAAGCGATGATGCTACTCGCCTTCGCGACATTGTCGGTCACCATCGCCATCGTGCAGGAAAGCCGCAGCGAGCGCGTCCTCGAAGCGCTGCGCGATTTGACAAGCCCGCGCGCACTCGTCATTCGGGACGGCATGCGCAAACGCATCGCGGGACGCGACATAGTCCGCGACGATGTCCTAATCCTCAGCGAAGGAGATCGTGTTCCAGCCGACGTGCTGCTGCGCCAAGACCATGATCTGCTGGTTGACGAATTCGACTGACGGGCGAATTGGTCCCGGTGCGAAAGGCGGCGGCGGTCGGCGAGCCGTTGCCCGCGAATTGCGGCGGCGACGATCTGCGGTATGTTTATTCGGGCACGATGGTCGTGAAAGGCCAGGGTGTGATCGTGGCACTTCGCGAGGTGGGGCAATGGCGAGCAATTCCGGCCGAAGAAGTGCGCGCGTTGATTTTCGCCGCGTTGATCGTCACCAATTTTGGACTGATTTTTGTTAATCGCTCCTTCAGCGCCTCGGTGATCGTGGGCCTTCGCCGCCGCAATCCATCTTTGTGGGTTGCGATAGGCCTGACCGGGAGTCTCCTGGCTGTTGTCTTGGTTTGGCCACCGGCGCAGTCGCTCTTCCGCTTCGCGCCACTCGATGCCGCCGACGTCGCGCTAGCATTGGGTGCGGGCGTCGCGGCCCTGCTCGCGCTTGACTGGCTCAAACCGGTCGCAGCCTCCCGATTGACCGCCGATCAATGGTCCCCGTCGGTGTAATGCGCACAGTTGCGGCCGCCGGCGGTGGCGCAGGCCTGTTCCTTGTTCCAATCGGAAAACTCCCACATGAAGCGGGTCAGCAGCACGACGGCAACGATGGCGGCGAGAATGGATGCGATGATCGCGGGCGGACGCATGCGCCGAGTATCGGCTGGCGCGGCCCGGCGAAGCAAGCGTCAGGCGGCGGCGCGCGTCTCGGCGCGGCTGACCCGGGCCGGCGGCAGCGTCACCTTGACCGTGGTGCCTTCGCCCGGCGCGCTCTCGATATCGAGCCGGCCGTCGTGCAATTCCACCAGCCATTTCGCCAGCGGCAGCCCAAGGCCTGTGCCGGCATGCTTCTTGGTCCAGCTATTCTCGACCTGGCCGAACGGCTCGAGCGCGGTGGCGACGCCCGCCGCGTCCATCCCGATGCCGTCGTCGTGCACCGCGATGACCAGACCTCCGTCGGCGGCCAGCGTCTGTGTCAGCGCCACCTCGCCCCCCGTGTACGAGAACTTCACCGCGTTGGACAGGAGATTAAGCAGAACCTGCTTGAGACGGAGCGCGTCGCCGTCGATCCACATTGGCCGACCTGGTCCTTTGGTCAGGATCCGAACGCGCGCCGAGGCCGCCTGCGGTTGAAGCACGCTCGCACAGTCGATCGCCAGTGCGGCCGGATCGACCCGATCGTGCGCGAGTTGCATGCTGCGCGCCTCAAGCTTGGAAAGATCGAGCACGTCGTTGACGATACCAAGCAGATGCCGGCCGGAAGCGTTGATGTCCTCGACATAGCCGCCATAGCGGCGGTTGCCGATCGGACCGAACATCTGGTCGCGCATCAATTCCGAGAAACCGATGATCGCGTTCAGGGGGGTGCGCAACTCATGACTTATATTCGCGAGAAAGCGGGATTTGGCCTGGTTCGCGAGATCGGCAGCCTCCTTAGCCTCGCGCAAGCCGACGAGCAAGCGGCCGTTCTCGATTTGCAAGCGGATCAAATCCATGACGCCCTGATTGCCGAGCACCGCGGCGCCGCGCGCGATGACGGCGTAGGCGAACGACATGGCCGCCAGCAGTAACGAGAACCGCGAGCCGTGCGCCAGGAACGCGACCACGGATGGCACGCCCATGCCGAGAATATAGCCGGCGTGCGCGGGAATGTAGGAAGCGACCAGCACCGCGCCACCGGCGATATTGGTGGTGACGATGAACAGCATGAAAAACCGCGCGTCGGGGTCCGGCGGCAGGAAGTAGGCCGCGCCGAACATGCCCCACATCAATCCAGTCACGCTCCACATCGCGGTGACGAGCGCGGCGTGCCGGGCGACCTCCTGGTCCGAGCCGAGCGCGCGGAACCGGCGCCACAGCAAATAGCGCACGCCCTGCCACGCCACCATCAGGGCGGCCCAGCCGTCGAGCAACGAGGCCGGGATTTGATCTTGCAGGCAGATCGCCGCGAATACCGCCAGGCCCGAACCGAAAAACATCGGCGCGGGCGAGCGCATGACCATGCGGAGTTGCTGGGCGACGATGCTGATGGATTGGTCGGACACGATCGATTCCCGAGACGTAGCGGGGCGAAGAATACGGTTAAAACAGTGGAAATTCCGTTAACCTTACGGCTCGCCAGACCCACCATAGAACCGGGGTGCACGCCTCTGGTGGGTACACTAAATCGTTGTATTTCAATGGCTAACGGCTTGACGGGGCACTGTCGCATCGCAACCTTCTAGGCGCCGCCCGGACAGTGGATTTCCGCCGCTGGCCGCTCTAGATTGGCGCGCTTTTGGAGGCAGGAGATACGGTCGCCGCGACCGTTCCTCAATTCAGCATGACATTTTCGATTGGTCGATCCCGGGCCGCCTGGCCGGGCGCCGCTCGCCCGCCTCATTCGCGGATTCGCTGACGTGGCGCAGACCACCACCCATGCTCCCGTTTCGGACGCCGGCCGAACCGCGTTCCGCGCGCGCCATGGGCTGGTCATCGGCGCGCTGGGCGTGGTCTACGGCGATATCGGCACGTCGCCGCTCTATACCGTCCGGCAATGTTTCGACGACGTCCACAGCATGCGCCCGGAATCGATCCTGGGCGTGCTGTCGCTGATCGCCTGGTCGCTGTTCATCGTCGTCACCCTCAAATACGTCATCGTCATCATGCGCGCCGACAACCGCGGCGAAGGCGGCATCCTGGCGCTGACCGCGCTCGCCCTGCGTGCGGCCAACCGCGGCACGCCGGCGGCGAGTTGGATCATCGCCGCCGGCATGATCGGCGCCGCCCTGTTCTACGGCGACGGCGTCATCACGCCCGCGATTTCGGTGTTGAGCGCGGTCGAAGGCCTTAAGGTCGCGACGCCGGTGTTCGAGCCCTACATCCTGCCGATCACGGTCGTGCTGTTGGTGGCGCTGTTCCTGTTCCAGCGCCGCGGCACCGGCATAGTCGGCGAGTTCTTCGGCCCGATCATGGCGGTGTGGTTCGTCGTGCTGGCGTGTCTCGGCGGCGCCGAGGTGGCGCGTCATCCGGAGATCCTGCTCGCGCTCAATCCCGCGCACGGCATCAATTTCCTGCTCGCGGATCCGATGCGCGGATTCATTCTGCTCGGCGCGGTCGTGCTGGCGGTGACCGGCGCCGAGGCGCTCTACGCGGACATGGGCCATTTCGGCGTGCAGCCGATCCGCCGCGCCTGGCTCTATTTCGTGTTCCCGGCGCTGCTGCTCAATTATTTCGGCCAAGGCGCGCTGCTGCTGCATGAGCCGGCGCGCGCTGGCGAATCCGTTCTACCTGCTGGCGCCGGCCTGGGCGCTGTTCCCGCTGGTGATCCTGGCCTCGGCCGCGACCGTGATCGCCTCGCAGGCGGTGATCTCCGGCGCGTTCTCGATGACGCGGCAGGCGGTGCAGCTCGGCTATCTGCCGCGGCTCGAAATCCGCCACACCTCGGAACACGAGGTCGGCCAGATCTACGTGCCGAAGCTCAACCTGTTCCTGCTCGTCGCGGTGCTGGCGCTGGTGCTCGGTTTCAAATCGTCGGACAATCTCGGCGCCGCCTACGGCATCGCCGTCACCGGCACCATGACCATCACCACCATCCTCGCCTTCGCCTATATGCGCGGCGTGCTGCGCTGGAATTTCTACTGGTCGCTGTCGCTGTTCGGCTTCTTCCTCGCAGTCGATCTGATGTTCTTCTCGGCCAACATGCTGAAGATCGAGGAAGGCGGCTGGTTCCCGCTTGCGGTGGCGGCGCTGGTCTATACCGTGATGGCGACCTGGCGCACCGGCCGCGCGCAATTGGTCGCGGCGCGCGCCGTCGGCGGCCTGCCGCTCGAGACCTTCCTCGCCTCGATCAAGCCCGACCATCCGGTGCGGGTGCCCGGCACCGCGGTGTTCACCACCGCCAACAACAACATGGTGCCGAACGCGTTGCTTCATAATCTCAAGCACAATCACGTGCTGGCCGACCGTGTGATCCTGATGACGGTGATCACCGAGGACATTCCCCATGTCGGCGACGATCAGCGGCTCGAAATCCGCCATCTCGACAAGAACTTCCACACCATCACGCTGCATTACGGCTTCATGGAGCAGCCCAATATCCCGCGCGCGCTGGCGCAATGCCGCGATCATGCATTTCCAGTTCAAGCTGCTGGAGACGTCGTTCTTCGTCGGGCGCGAGAAGATCGTCGCCAGCAAAAAGACGCGCTTCTGGCGCTGGCGCAAAGGCCTGTTCATCCTGATGTCGAACACCATGCTCGACGCGACCGAGTTCTTCCGCATCCCGCCCAACCGCGTCATCGAGCTGGGCGGGCAGATCGAGATTTAGCTCAGCCGCGCCGCCGCCTCTTTCGCCTGCGCCAGGCGCTTGGGCAGGATCGCGGCGTTGCGGTCGTTGACCAGCGCCAGCACGTCGGGCGGCGCAAGCTCGGGCCGGCCGGCGTTGAACGGCGGCGCCGGCGCGTATTCGATGCCGAGCTGGATCGCCTGTGCCGCCTTCTCGCCCGCGATCTCGGCGGCAACCGTGAAGGCGAAATCGATCCCCGCCGTGACGCCGCCGCCGGTGATGAATTTGCCGTCGCGCACGACCCGGCCATCGTCCGGAACGGCGCCGAACAGCGGCAGCATGTGCCGCCAGGCCCAATGACAGGCGGCACGCTTGCCCTTGAGCAAGCCCGCCGCGCCGAGAATCAGCGAGCCGGTGCAGACCGAGGTGACATAGCGCGCGTCTTCGGCCAGGCGGCGTAACTCGCGCATGAACGCCTCGTCGAGCGCCGCCTCGGTCGCCGCGACGCCGCCCGGCACGAACAGCAGATCGCAACGCGGAATATCCGCAAGGCGCCCGGTGCCGGCAAAGACCAGCCCGCCGTCGGAGGCGATCGCGCCGCCAGCCGCCGACGCGACGATCGCCTCGACGTTGGGCAGGCGCGAGAACACCGTGTGCGGCCCGGTGAAATCGAGTTGCGTCAGGCCCGGGAACAGCGCTTCGACGATGATGAACTTTGCCTTCGGTCATGCCAGCCTCGTGCAGTTGACATCGGCAGAGTGGCGCAATTACGCTGTGGCGAAAAAATTTCATAGTTCCCACCTTTTCCGCCATGACCCGCAATATCGCCTTCGTCGCCTTTCCCGGTTTCCAAATCCTGGACGTCACCGGGCCGCTCTCGGCGTTCGATATCGCCAGCCGCTATGCCAAGGGCGCGTACGCCATCCGCTTGTTCGCGGCGCGGGCCGGCGCCGTGCCGAGTTCATCGGGCGCCGCGCTCGTCGCCGAGGCATTTCCGCCGCGGCCGCATTTCCACACCGTGATCGTCTCGGGCGGCGACGGCGTGTTGGCGGCGGCGCAAGACCGGCGCTTGCTGCGCTTCGTCGAGACCGCGGCAAGGCGGGCCGAACGCGTGGCGAGCGTGTGTTCCGGCACGGCGGTATTGGCGACGCTCGGTCTGCTCGACGGCAAGCGGGCGACCACGCATTGGAATCGCGGCGCCGAATTCGCGCGGCGCTTTCCCGCGATCCGGCTCGAGCCCGACCGTATCTTCGTCAAGGACGGCAATGTCTGGACCTCGGCCGGCATCACCGCCGGCATCGATCTGGCGTTGGCGATGATCGCGGACGATCTCGGCGAGAAGATTGCGCGCGCGGCCGCGCGGCAGCTCGTCGTCTATTACCGCCGGCCCGGCGGCCAGTCGCAATTCTCGGCACTTCTGGAGCTGGACCGGCCCGGCGGGCAATTCGGCGCGCTTCTGGGCTGGGCGCGCGAGCATCTCGGCGAGAGGCTCGGCGTCGAACGCCTGGCCGACCGCGCCGGCATGAGCCCGCGCAATTTCGCCCGCCTCTTCGTGCGCGAGACCGGCATGACACCGGCGCGCGCGATCGAGCGCATCCGGGTCGAGGTGGCGCGCGAGCGCGTCGAGGCCGGGCCCGATCCGATCGACCGGATCGCGCTTGCCTGCGGTTTCGGCGACGCCGAGCGCATGCGCCGCTCGTTCCTGCGCCTCTTCGGCCAACCGCCCCAAGCGCTGCGCCGCGCGGCACGCGCATAGCAAGAAATCGAAATTCGACCGCAAGCGGCGGAGCGCGCCGGCTTCGGCGCCCGCCTAACCTCGCTTCCGAACGAAAGGAAGCGAGCCATGATCGGACCTCTCTTGGTGTTGGCGTTCGGCCTGTCGCAGGCGTTCCGCGACGTTTATTTCGGTCATCTGTTCCAAGGCGTCGACTTTTTCGCCGTCATCCTGATGGCGTTCGTGCTGTCGACCGCGATTTTCGGTCCGATCGCGCTCATCCGCGCCCGCGCCGAATTCGCGATCGTGCGCGCGAAATGGCGCGACGTGCTGGCGATGAACGTCACCACGGCGATCGCCTGGAACTGCTATTTCTTCGGCCTCACGCATCTCGAGCCGTCGATCGTCAACACCGTCCACAGCGGCATGGCGCCGCTGACCGTTGCGGTGATGGGGGCTTGCGGCGTCAAGCTGGCCAAACCGCATCGGATCGGCGCGCGCGAGTGGGGCAGCTATGCCGGCATCGCCCTGAGCATCGCGGCACTGGGCTGGGTGGTGCTGGCGGGCGATTCCGGCGTCGCTGGCGCCGACATGGCGACGCGCGCTATCGCCCTCGTGCTGCTGGTCGGCGGCGGCACATCGATCACCGTGAGCCTGCTGTACGCGAAGCGCCTTAACGATCGCGGCGTCGGCTCGGCGGCCGTGACCACGGTCCGCTACATCCTCATCATCGCGATCGCGGCGGTCGTCGAGTTCGCGCGCGGCGGTCCGAGCGGGATCGGCGGCGCCGGTAACGCGGCATTCCTCGCGGTGGCGGCGACGGCGCTGATCGTGCTGCCGCTTTACGCCATGCAGGTCGGCACAGCGCTCACCGCGCCGCTGACCGGACAGATCATCCGCGCGCTCGGCCCGGTGTTCGTGTTCGCGTTGGAGCAATTCGACGGCCGCCTCCATTATTCGGCGCCGGTCCTGGCCTGCATCCTCGCCTATTCGGCCTGCGTCGTCGCCGGCAACCTCGCACACGGCTGGCGGTCGCAACCGCGGCCGGCCAGGGCCTGACCCGCATCCCTCCCATGCGCCGCGGCGCTTGGCGTTTGCCGCAACGGCTGCGACAATGTGTTCATGTCTCGGTCACGCGAATCGAGCGCGCCGCGCATCCATTATGGCTGGATCGTCGTCGGCGTGACCTTCCTGGTGTTGCTGGTGGCGTCCGGCGTACGCGGCGCGCCGGGCGTGCTGATCGTGCCGATGCAGGACGAGTTCGGCTGGACCCGCGCCGGCATTTCGCTGCCGATTTCCATCGGCCTTCTGGTCTACGGCATTGTCGGCCCGTTTTCGGCGGCATTCATCGACCGTTTCGGCATGCGCACCGTCGTGCTGGTGGCGTTGGGCTTCCTGTTGCTCGGCCTCGTGCCGACGGTATTCATCACCGCCATCTGGCAATTGATTCCGCTGTGGGGCGTATTCGCCGGGCTCGGCACCGGCATCGCCGCGATGATCCTGGCGGCGATGGTGTCGAACCGCTGGTTCGTGAAACGGCGCGGCCTGGTGATGGGCCTGCTGACCGGCAGCGCCGCCGCCGGTAGCCTGATCTTCTTGCCGACCCTCGCCAGCGTCGCCGTCACCTTCGGCTGGCGCTGGTCGGTGGCGATCTCCTGCATCGCGGTGGCCGTCGCGATTCCGGCGGTGGTGCTGTTCCTGCGCGACAAGCCCTCCGACATCGGCATCAAGCCCTATGGCGCGCCGGAGGATTTCGTCGAGGTCGCGATCCCGCGCGCCAACCCGTTCACTGCGACGTTCGACGCGCTGGGCGAGGGGATGCGCTCGCGCGATTTCTGGCTCCTCGGCGGCAGCTTTTTCGTCTGCGGCGCCAGCACGCTCGGCCTCATCGGCACGCATTTCATTCCCGCCTGCGTCGATCACGGCATTCCCGAGGCGACCGCCGCCGGCGTGCTTGCCTTCATGGGCATTTTCAATTTCATCGGCACCACCGCATCGGGCTGGATGTCGGATCGCGTCGACAGCCGCTATCTCCTGTTCTGGTATTACGCGCTGCGCGGCGTGTCGCTATTGTTCCTGCCCTATGCACTGAACCTGTCGCTGTGGGGCCTGTCGCTGTTCGGCGTGTTCTACGGGCTCGACTGGATCGCGACGGTGCCGCCGACGGTGCGGCTCTCGGTCAACGCGTTCGGCCCGCAACGCGCCAACATCATGTATGGCTGGGTGATGGTCTGCCACCAGATCGGCGCCGCCGCCGCGGCCTATGGCGCCGGCCTCGTGCACAATCTCTACGGCGACTATTGGAGCGCCTTCGTGTTCGCGGGCGCGCTGTGCTTTGTCGCCTCGTTCCTGGTGCTGCGCATCGGCACCGCGTCGCGCACGGGCCGCCGCCCGGCGCTCGCCACCGCTTAACATCAGGTGCCGGCCGACCGGAGCGAACACCTGACCGCGCCGGCCGAGACGGCCGCGCCCGCACGCGACTTCCGCGTCACCTCGCTGATCGTCGCCGCCGCGCTGCTGATGGAGCAGATCGACGTCACCGTTTTGGCGACGGCGCTGCCGACCATGGCGCGGGATTTCGGCGTTTCCGCCGTTAACATGAGCGTGGCGCTGACCTCCTACCTGCTCAGCCTCGCGATTTTCATTCCAGCGAGCGGCAAGGTCGCGGACCGGTTCGGCGCGCGCAACGTGTTCTGCGCCGCGATCGTCCTGTTCACCGTCGGCTCGGTCCTATGCGGGCAGTCGGGCAGCCTGCCGTTCCTCGTCGCGGCGCGGCTCGTGCAGGGCCTCGGCGGCGCCATGATGGTGCCGGTGGGACGGCTCGTCATCCTGCGCACCGTGTCAAAGGCCGAGTTGGTCAACGCCATGTCGTGGGTGCTGGTGCCGGGACTGATCGGACCGGTGATCGGCCCGCCGCTCGGCGGCTTCATCGTCACCTATTTTTCCTGGCCGTGGATTTTCTACATCAACGTGCCGCTCGGCATCGCCGGCCTGGCCTTGGCGATGCGGTTCATCCCGGACATTCGCGAGGCCAGCGCGGGCCGCTTCGATTTTCCCGGCCTGGTCCTGTCGGGCACGGCCTTGTCTTGCCTGATCTTCGGCTGCGAGTTCGCCAGCCACGGCGTCGGCTCGCTGATCCTGACGTTGGTGCTGTTCGCCATCGGGATCGTCACCGGCACGCTTTACATCCTCTATGCCCGGCGCGCGACCGAGCCGATCCTCGACATTTCGCTGATGAAGATTCCCACCTTCAACCTGGCGGTGATCGGCGGCTCGCTGTGGCGGATCGCCGGCGGCTCGCTGCCGTTCCTGATGCCGCTGATGATGCAGGTAGGGTTCGGCAAGTCGGCGGCGGCCAGCGGCGCCATCACCTTCATGTCGTCGGCCGGCTCGATGGCGATGAAGGCATCGGCGCCGCGGGTGCTGCGCCGCTTTGGCTTCCGCAACACCATGATCTTCAACGCGGCGATCGCAACCGCCTTGCTCGCGAGTTGCGCCGCGTTCCGGCCGAGCTGGCCGGAATGGGCGATCTACGGCGTGCTGCTGGTCACCGGGTTTTTTCAGTCGCTCCAGTTCACCGCCTACAACACCATCGCCTTCGCGGAGATTTCGCCCAGCCAATCGAGCGCTGCGATGAGTTTCTACAGCACGTTCCAGCAATTGATGCTGTCGATGGGAATTTGCGTCGCGGCGACGGCGCTCAACGCCGCGGCCGCAGTTGCGGGCCACGCGCAACCGACCCTCGGCGATTTCTCCATCGCGCTGGTGACGGTGACGGCGATCTCGATCTGGACGGCGCCGCTCAGCGCCCGCTTCGATCCGCGCGCCGGCGAGGAGATGAGCGGGTATCGCGGGCGGCGCTAACGTGCGAACGCCGGTCTCACCTCCTCGGCGAAGCGGGACATTTCGTCGAGCACCTGGCGGTGCGGCTTGAGGCCGACATTGAAATACAGAATCACTTCGTCGAACCCGGCAGCCTCGACCTTTTTCAGAATCTCCACAATGCGCGCGGGCGGGCCGATCAGCACCGAATTCTCTGTGAGGTCCTCCGGCTTTACTTGGCGCAGCCGGTCGACCATGCCAATGAAGTAGCGGTAGCTCGGCGGCGCGGTGGCGGGATCGCTCGGGAACGATGGGATCACGCATTCGCGGTAGTAGCGCACCTGGCGCTCGCGCGCCTCCGTCTCCTGCGCCGGGTTGTCGGCGAAGTGGGTGAAATAGCTGCACATCAGCCGGCCCGGCTTGGTGCCGGCTCTTGGCGCAGGTCTCGCGATAGAGCTCCGCGACCTGGCGCAGACCGCCATAGGAGATCGCGGCGGCGAACGGCGCGACAATGAGGCCGCAGCCGAGGCGCGCCGCCAGCTCGATCGACGGTTTGGAGAACGAGCCGACATAGGCCGGCATCGGCCGCTGCATCGGTTTCGGCGTGATCTGAATGTCGTCGAACGAATAATATTTGCCCCGGTGCGAGATCGGCCCGTCGGCGTCCCAGAGGCGCCGCACGATCTCCATCCCTTCGCAGAAGATCGCCTGATTGCGTTCGAAATCAGCGCCGAACGGCTCGTATTCGCGCCGGTCGTAGCCGCGCCCGGCGGCAAAATCGACGCGGCCGCCGGAAAGCACGTCGAGGCTCGCCCATTGCTCCGCGACGCGGATCGGATGATGCAGCGGCAGCACGCATACCGCTGGCGCCAGGCGGATGTGCTGCGTGCGCGCCGCCGCGTAGCTCAGCACCAGGTCGGGGCACGACAGCACGCCGAGCGCGTTGAAATGATGCTCGCCGATCCAGGCGGAGTGATAACCGAGCCGGTCGGCCTGCAAGGTTTCGGCGAGGATGTCGGCGATGAATTGCGACGCGCTGCGGATGTTGCCCTCGTAGTGATTGTCGCTCAACGTGAAATAGCCGAAATCCATCGTCCGCCCTCCCCTCAATGGCCCTCCGCGCGCTGCGCGGGGATCTGGCTCTTGAGCCGTTCCTCCTTGAGGAACAGCGTCACCACAAACGACACCGCCGCGATCCCCGCCGCGATCAGGAACACGAAATGAAACGCATGGGCCAGCGCCGGCTGGATCAGCAACCGGTCCGCCTCGGTCATTTGCTGGGCGGCGATCGGGCCGCCGTGAACCAGCGCCGTCGCGAGCGCGCCATGGCCCTCCTGCTCGAGCCGCCCGCTCAGCGCCGCGAGTAGGCCCGACCAGAGCAACGCCGCGCCGAACGACGCGCCGAGCGAGCGCGCGAAGAACACCCAGCTCGTCGCGACGCCGATGTTGCGCGCCTCGCAGGTGTTCTGGATCGCGATCATCATCACCGGGAAGGTCGGGCCGATGCCGAGGCCGAGCACGCCGAGATAGATCATCACCAGCACCGGCGACGTGCCGGCGCCGAGCGTCGCCAGCGCCCCGAACGCGAGGCGGCGGCGGCAATCCCGACCGGCGGTATCGCCTTGTAGCGCCCGGTGCGGCGCATGATCCGGCCGGCGATGAACGAGCCGATCACCGTGCCGCTCATCAGCGGAATCATGATGAGGCCGGTGCTGCCGGGGCTGATGCCGAGCACGAGCTGGATCTGCACCGGCATCAGCACAATGCCGCCGAACATCGAGATTGCGATGATGAAGCTGACAGCGTTGGCGAGGTTGAAGATCGGATTGGCGAACAGCCGCATCGGGAGGATCGGGGCGAGCGCGCGGAACTCCTGCAGCAGGAACAGGCCCATCAGCACGAACCCCACCGCGAGCATGCTCAGCACTTCGGTCGAGAGCCACGGAAAAATCGAGCCGCCCCAGGTGCTGACCAGGAGCAGCGCCGTCACCGCGAGCGTCAGCAACACCGCGCCCCAGTAGTCGATGTTGCGGCGCGCGAGGCGCGGCTTCGGCAATTTCCGGAATGCGCGGGTGCAGAGAACCACGGCCAACGCGCCCACCGGAAGGTTGATCCAGAACACCCAGCGCCAGCTCAGATATTCGACGAAGAAGCCGCCGAGCATCGGCCCGGCGACGCTGGCCGAGGCCCAAACGCCGGTGAAGTAGGCCTGGTAGCGGCCGCGCTCGCGCGGCGAGATGATGTCGGCGATCAGTGCCTGGGTCACGCTCATCATGCCGCCGCCGCCGAGCCCTTGCAGCGCCCGCGCCGCGACCAGCTGGCCCATATCCTGCGCCAGCGCGCAAAAGGCCGAACTCGCGACGAACAGCGCGATGCTGATGATCAGGATCGGGCCGCGGCCGTAAAGGTCGCTGATCTTGCCGTAGATCGGCGTCGACGCCGTCGAGGTGAGAAGGTAGCCGGCGAAAATCCAGGAGAGATGCTCGAAACCGCCGAGATCGTTGGCGATCGCCGGCACTGCGGTGGTGACGATGTTCTGGTCGAGCGCCGCCAACAGCATGCCGAGCAGCAAGCCATAGAGCGTCGTCATGATCTCGCGATGCGACAATGCCGTCGCCCGGGGCGGCGGCGCGGCGATTGCCGTTTCGCGCTCCACTAAATTCTGATCCATCGCGCCGGCAGGGTACGGGAAAGAGCGTTTTGTTCAAATAGCGACGAGCGTTTGGTCGGCTAGGCCATTCCGCCAATCTTAGCGCGGACTTTTGGCGATCTCACTCCGCCGGCCGCGCGATCGCTTCGCCACGCGATTCGGACGGCCGCCCCAACTGGCGGGCGACCCATCGCGATCGCGCCCGGTTGAGCGGCCGATCGACCACCCGCCAGACGACGACCGACGCGATCATCACCACCGCAAGCGCCTCCGCCGCGACCAAGGCGCGATGCGAAGTCGAGCCTTGGGCCGGGTTCAGGACATTCAATATCGGCCAATGGAGCAGGTAGACGATGTAGGAAAGATCGCCAAGCATTCCGTCGAAGCGGCCGCCCTTTTGCCGCGTCGTGTACATCGCCCACGGCGCCAGCGCGAGCGCCACGATGGCGTTGGCACCCTCGTTGAACCGGTGATAAAGCGGCGCCGGATGAGCGCCGCCGATGATCAGACCCTGCAGCGGCGTGACGACACAAAACAAGATGGCCGCGACGGTGACGGCCAAAGCCCCCCACCCTACGGTCCAACTCGGCCGCCAGTTGGTACTCGCGGCGGCCACCCCAACGGCGAAAAACAGGAGATACGGAAATACCGTCGCGGGATGCGGCGTCTGGGCGAAGGGATAAGGCGGGGCGGCATAGGGGTAATCGACAAAATAGCCGATTAGAGAAACCACGACACAGCCCGCCAGAACCCACAGCGCCCGCGACCGCATCAATAGAATCAGCAGCGGCGCGATGAGATAGAACTGCATCTCCACGTCGAGCGTCCATGCCGGGCGGTTGGGCTGGAACCACAGGCTGCTGTAACCCAGGATAAAGATGTTGGAGATCGCCCGATGAACCCAATTGAAATTCGGCACCGGCACGCCCTGAAAATAGACCACCGACCACGCCACGATGGCGCTCAGAATGAACACCGGCATCAGGCGCCACGCCCTCGACACCAGATAAACGCCATAGGGGAACGAGGCCTTCGCGTAGCGGCCGTTCCACATGGTGCAAATCCAAAAGCCGCTGAGTTCGAAAAAGACGTACACGGCGGTCATGCCGAGCGAGACCCGCGTCGTGTGATGGACGAAGACGAGCAACGCGAGCGCGAGCCTAAAAGAGCCAGCCCCTGTGATGCCCGTCACGAAGGCAGTCATCGTCAGGGCCTATCTCGTCGGGGGCCCAGCACCCGCTAGACGCCGGTTCGCGTTTCCTTCACCGGCGAAACCGCCTCTGGCCGATATACTGAGACGCCGGCCGCGGCCGATCCGTCGTCGTAGCTTCCGGCGATCTCTTCCGGCATCGGCGCGAAATCGGCCATCCGCTTGAAGTCGCGCAGCGAGGTGCCGGTGGATCGACTGTCGCCGGTCGGGGCGCCGATGTGAGCCACGACGTCGTCGATATCGACGGTACGGAAATCGATGCTCCACCGGGACCAGTCGGTCGTATTGGGAATTGTGGAGTGGAGCTGCGCCGCCGAAAAAACGATCGTTCCGCCCGGCGGCGTCACGAAGCAGATCTGCGGCTCGAGTGTCAGCGGTTCTTGCGGGCGAGGCTGGACCCTGGTGTCCTTGCCGACCTCCTGCGCCGCGTTTTTTCGGCCGACGGCGTTCCATTGGTAATAATTGAACTCATCCGAATCGTTGGCGACCGGGCGGTCCCAATATTGCGGATGGAAGGCCATGCCTTGCTCGGGCAGGAATTGATAAAGCGGCATCCACCAATTGATCTGCGACTTCGGGGCCGAATACCAGGTGTCGCGATGGGGATGGTGAGCGTAGGCAATCCCGGTCGTGAGGAAGTTCGACGGATAGGCGACCCGAAGCCGGGGCACGTCCTGGTAGGTCTTTTCGGGATCGCAGCCATATTCGAGCAACACGCGTCGCAACAGCTCCTGGGTGTCGGCGTGGTGAATGAAATGAGGCTTCAGACGCGACAAAATCTCGACGCACTCCATGACCGAGAGCTGGTCGTGCGCGTGCCGAGGGTCGAGGGGCGCAAACGCCTCTTCGATAAGGACGCGTGCATGGGCGACCAGCGCTTTGGTCGCGGCAGTCGCGCGCAAAATAACAATATCACCATCATAAATTCGAGAGCGCATGTCCCTTGACGAGTAGTTGATGTCGAAATGCACATCCATCGCTAGCCCCCGAAAATTTAGATGAGCCGTTTAGTCGAGGGGCATCCTACGGCGCATCACGGACGTTTAGCCGTGACCATGTTGTGAACTCGTCATCGGTACAACCGCGTGTTGCGGTTGTGGGGGAAGTCCCCTGCCTATTCGGCGGCGCGCTGGCGTACCGTGTAGGCCGGCTCGTCGCGCAGCGGCTTTTCCCGCATCGTCGCCAACAGCACCGCCGCGACCGCGCACAGTCCGGCGTTGGTCAGGAACACCAGGCGATAGGAATGCGCGAGGGCGGGCGCCAGCACCTGGCGCGAGGCCTCGGGCAAGGCGGCGACGCCACCACCGGCATGGCCGAGCAGGGCGTCGCCCAACGCGGAGGCGTGCTCGGCCGCCAGCGTGCCCGACAGCGTGCCGATCAGGATCGACCACAGGATCGCGATGCCGAAGGAGCCGCCGAGCGTGCGAAAGAATGCGATCATCGAGGTGACGATGCCGATATCGCGCAGCTCGGCGCCGTTCTGGCCCGCCACCATCATCGCCGGAAAGGTCGGGCCGAAGCCTAGCCCGACCAGCGCCATCGTCGCCAGGATCATCGGCAGCGACACCAACTCCGCCTCGAACGCCAGCAGCAATTGCGCGCAAACCGCGACGCAAATCGCCATCAGCGCCACCGGGCGATAGCGTCCGGTGCGGCGCATGATGCGGCCGGAGCTGAACGAGCCGACCACCGTGCCGACCATCATCGGCAGGATCATCACGCCGGAGCGCCCAGCGCTGACGCCCAACACCAATTGCAGGAATGTCGGCATCAGCACGCCGGTGGCGAGCTGCACCATGGTGATGACGAAGCTGGCGAGCCAAGCTTGCCGCACGACATGATTGGCGAAGAGCCGCGGCGGCAGGATCGGCTCGGGCGTGCGCCGCTCCTGGATCACGAGGAGCGCCGCCAACGTCAGCCCGCCGGCGATCAAAAGCATTGCCACGGGCGAGGTCCAAGGGAACTGCCTCCCGCCCGAGGTCAGTAAGAACAACCAGCAGCTCACCGCCGCGATCAGCAGCGCGGCGCCGAGATAATCGATGCGGCGCTGGAGATGCGGTACCGGCAACAGCCGCAGCGCGCGCCGGCACAGGATGAAGGCGACGATGCCGAGCGGCGGATTGATCCAGAACACCCAGCGCCAGCTCAGATGATCGACGAACAGGCCGCCGACCACCGGCCCGCCGACGGTGGCGAGCGCGTAGATGCCGCTGAAATAGGCCTGATAGCGGCCACGCTCGCGCGGCGCGATGATGTCGGCGATGACCGATTGCGACGAACTCAACAACCCGCGGCGCCGATGCCTTGCAACGCGCGGGCGGCGACGATCTGCCACATGTTCTGCGCCAGACCGCACAGCAGCGAGCCGACCACGAATACCGAGATCGCGATCATGATCATCAGCCGCCGGCCGTAGAGATCGCCGAGCTTGCCGTAGATCGGCGTCGACGCGGTCGAGGTCAGGAGGTAGACCGCTACGATCCACGACAGATTCTCGAGCCCGCCGAGGACGCGGCCCATCGCCGGCAACGCGGTGGCGACGATGCTCTGGTCCAGCGCCGACAGGAACATGCCGAGCAGCACGCCCGAGAGCACGCGATAAATGTCGCGCTGGCTCAAGACGGCAGGCGGTGCTGTGGCTGAATCGGGCAAGGGGTGCTCGGGCTGAAAACGCAGCCCACTACATGCGCAACTTTGCGGCCCGGCGCAACCCGGGCCGGCGCAATCCAGCGTTGACCTGAAAAATCAGTGCGCGCGGGCGCGCGGACGCATCCCGTAAGCAAGCGGCGTGAAGCGCGGCGTCCAGAACACCTTGCCCATGCCGCCATAGACCAGCGCGAGATATCGCTTGCCGCGCAACGGATCGCGCCACCAGGTCGCGACGCTCAACAGCGAATAGACCAACATCTGCGCCGCGCCGATCGCCATCCATTTGACGATCGAGCGCCAGTCCGGCGGATCGTTCCAGGAGAAGGTCTGAATGAAGAGCTGGCTTTGGCGCATGCGGCGGCGCAGACCGTAGGCGAGCCGCGTGCGCGACGCCGGGACATATTCGTGGACGATGCCTTCGGCGCACCACAACACGCGCTTCCCGGTCACGGCAAGATTGTGGAAAAAGCGCGTGTCGCTGCCGCCGGTAAGGCCGAGCGCCGGGTCGAACGGCGTGTCGGTCGGGCAGCAGCGCGATTTGTAGAACAGGCAATTGCCGGTACCGGTTGCGCGATAGGTCGAGCCCGACGGCACCTTGGCGTCGTAATCGTAGATCCAGCCCCAGAACGGATCGTTCGGGGGACGGCCGTCCTCGAAGATCGGCAGCACCGGGCCGCCGACCGCGTCGCAGTCGAATTTATCGAGCACCGCGACCATGCCCGCGAGCCAACCGGGATCGGCCTCCTCGTCGTCGTCGAGATAAGCGATGAGATCGGCGCCGGCGTTGCGGATGCCGGCGTTGCGCGCCTGAGCAATGCCGGGCCGCGTCTCGTTGACGTAGCGCAACTGAAAACCGGCCGCCTCGGCGACTTGGGCGAGGCCCGCCGCGACCGATCGCGCCGAGCCTTCCGCCGAATTGTCGACGATCAGAATCTCGACGGCGGCCGGCTCGACGCCGTGCTGCGCCAGGACGCTGCGCACCGCGCGGCGCAAACCGGCCTCGCGGTGAAAGGTCATGATCTGGACGCTGATGCGCCGCATCGATCAGGCCCCTGCCCCGGATTTCGCGGGGCCGCGATCGCCGTACCCGATCAATGTGAGGCCCGGGAACCAGAACAGCTTGCCGATCCCGCCAGCGAGCTTGGTGCCGCATTTCATCGCAAGCGAGCGGTCGAACACCGCGCAGACCAGCGTCAGCGGCGTATAGACGGCGACCTGCGCGAAGCCGATGGCGGTCCACCAGGCGAGACTCTTCAAGTTCGGCCGGCCCGACCACAGGAACGCCTGCATGTGCAGCTGGCTTTCGCGCAACTGCCGCCGCAAGGCGTAGGACCAGCGCGAGCGCGAAGCCGGAATGAATTCGTTGATGATCGCGTCGGCGCACCACACCACTTTGCCGCCGCGAGCCGCGACCGATTGGAAGAAGCGCGTGTCCTCGCCGCCGGTCAGGCCGAGAGCGGGATCGAACGGCTCGTCGTTGACGCAGCAGGTGCGCTTTAGGAATAGGCAGTTGTGCGTGCCCGGCGCGCCCCATTTAGCGATCTCGCCCGAGGGCTGACGCGAATCGGCGGTGAAATACCAGCGCCAATACGGATCGCGCGAGGCGCGGTCGAGTTCGAACATCGGATAGACTGGACCGACCACGACATCGGCGCCGAAGGTCGCCTGACAATGCAGCAGCCGCGCCAGCCAATGCGGCTCGGCTTCCTCGTCGTCGTCGATGAACGCCACCAACTCGCCGCTCGCGGCGTGGACGCCGGCGTTGCGGGAATGGGAAATGCCGGGGCGGGGCTCGTGAACATAGCGTAGAGACAGGCCAAGCTGCCGCGCCTCTTCCTGCGCGTCGTCGACGACGCCGCGCGCGGACGCGTTCTTCGAACCGTCGACGGCGATGAGCTCAACCTCGCTGAAATCCACGTCGCGTTGCGCCAAGCAGCTCCACAACGTCCGGCGCAGGAATTGCTCGCGATGGAACGTAACGACGACGACGCTGACTTTGAGGGCCATGTTTCGGCTCGATTCCCGATCGCGAACAGTATTTCCGTTAACCATGACTGATGAATCGGAGCGCTTTTCCTTGATTTCGCGCCGTTTTCATCGCAGTCACTTAGCCACGTAGTGAAAGGCCGGATAGAGTCACAGCCTCGATTTAGAGCAAAATGATCAACAAATTATTACGACTGGTCCCCATCAAGGCACTGCTGAGTTCGACCATCGCCGGTAACACCGGCGTGCTGACCGTTGGGATCGCGATCCAGATCGTGTTGCAAGCCGTTTATTTCATCGTCGTCACGCGGACGATGGGCGCGCGGTTCTATGGTGCGTTCATCAGCGTCTCGGCCCTTGCCGGCATTGTCGCGGCATTCTCCGCGTGGGGCTCGGATCAACTCCTGATCCGAGCCGTCGCGACCGACCGTTCCGCGTTTCCGCGCGCCCTCGGCAACGCGTTCACTTACTTTTTGATTACCGGCCCGGCCCTCGCCGTCGTGGCCGCGATCGGCTTTCGCTTTCTGGTCGATCCCGCCATCTCCGAGACTACGATCGCGCTGGTGGTTTGCACCGAAATCGTCTTAGCCCGCGCCAATTATTTCGCGGTCAATTGCTTTCAGGCGTTCGAACGCGGCCGCGAGATGGCCGGCCTCGGCATTCTGTTGTATCTGCTGCGCGCAGTCGCGGCGGCGATCTGGGCCCTCACCACGACCCATGCCACGCCTTTGTCCTGGGCCTGGTTTTACATGGCATCGACGCTGCTGGCCGGCGCGATCAGCATTCTCCTGATCCTGTTCCGCCTTGGCTATCCGGTGTGGCAATTCAACGGCAAGGACTGGAAGGACGGCGGCTTCTTCGCGCTGCAGATAGGCAGCTTCCTCGGCTTCCGCGACATCGACAAGCCGCTGGTGGTGGCATGGTCGGGCTTGCCGGAAGCGGGTCTCTATGCCGCCGCGTTCCGCATCGCGGATGTGCTGGCAGTGCCGGTGCGCGCCCTGATGTATTCGACCTATGTCCGCTTCTTTCAGCGCGGCGCGCTGGGTACGCGCGGCAGTTTCGATTTCGCTCTCCGGCTGCTGCCGGTCGGCCTCGCGCTCGGCGCCGCCGCCGGCATTGGCGTCGCCATCTCGTCCACCGTCGCGACGCTGGTGATCGGGCACAATTATGCCGGCGTCGGCCCGGTGCTGTTACTGTTGTCGCCCCTGCCCTTGCTGTACGCGCTCTATTACATCGGCGCCGACGCGATGATCAGCGGCGGCCATATCGGCTATCGCACCCTCATTCAGCTGCTGCTGCCGCTGGTCGATGTCGCGTTGTGCGCGCTTCTCGTGCCGCGCTATGGCGCGGCCGGCGCCGCGGTCGCCGCCGACTGCACCCACCTGGTACTGGTCGTAATCTTGTGGGGCAGCCTGTTCTATTTGGCGCGCGACGTGCCGGCGGAAAAGCCCACCTAGAGCGCGACGATTTTCCCCGCGATCAGGCAATGCCCGCACCGCAGACGCTTCGCCTCCGCTTTGTCCGATCCGCCGCCAAGTCCCGCCACCGTGACCCATCCCTCGCCGCGCAGACGGCGAACCAGCGCCGCGTCGCTGCCGGCGGGCACGAATAGGCGGCGCGGCGGCGTGGGCCGCGGCAGCGCCTCGATGACCAGGTCGGTATAAAGGGTGAAGCCCGTGGCCGGCTCGCCCGTGCCGTTCCCGGTGCGATAGCGGCCGCCGCGACCCAGCTCGCCCCGCGCCTTGGCGCCGAAAAACGTGAAGCTGATGCCGGTATGATATTCGAAGCCGCGATTCTCGACCGGATCGATGGTCATCGCGAGCGCGGGCGCGCGCGCCTTCACTTCCCGGCACACGGCGGCAAGCCGTGCCAGCTCCGCCGCCGCTTCGTCCGGCAGCTTCAGGCCGGCCAGCGTCTTCAGCGTTTTGTCCGCAGTCCCCGCCGCGGCAAGCAGCTTGGCGAGCAATGTCGCGGCCTTGCCGCCGACGGCGGCGGCCGCGGCGGCGTCCTTGTGATCGAGCGCGGCGCGCACGCGCTCGCTTCGCTCGGCATCGAGTCCGAACGCGGAACAGACCAGCGGTACCAGGCGCGGCAGGGTGAGATCGACCGAGAGGCCGGTCATGCCGACCGCGGCGAGCGCCTCCGCGGCGACGGTCAGCACTTCGACGTCGGCGGCGCTGTCATCGGAGCCGATCAGCTCGGCGCCGACCTGGCCCAATTGCCGTTCGGGATTGAGCTGTCCGCCTTTCACTCGCAGCACCTGCCCGGCATAGGAAAGACGTAGCGGGCGCGGCGCCTTGGCAAGACGCGTCGCAGCGATGCGCGCCACTTGCGGCGTCATGTCGGCGCGCACGCCGACCATGCGCTGCGACACCGGGTCCATCAGGCGGAAGGTTTCCTTCGCCATCGCGGCGCCGGCGCCGGAGAGCAGATTGTCCTCGAACTCGACCAGCGGCGGCTCGACACGCTCGTAGCCGTTGCCCGCCAGCACCGCCATGAGGCGCTCGACGAGCGCCGCCTCCGCTTCCGCTTGCGGCGGCAACAGATCGCGCAAGCCCTGCGGCAGCAATCCCTTGTGCACGACGTCGTTCATGGCAGCGGCAGCGGCATAGCGGGCGTCATTGGTTGCGGCAAGCCGCTACATCTTGATCCATCATACCCTCCCGCTGCTGCTTCTGCAGACGATTTACAGGTGAGCCTCGCCGCACGAATCAACATGTTGATTGGCGGACCTCTGGGCTCGAACCGCGTGGAACGGCCCGGCGAGAACTATATACGCAATTTGCGTTCATATGTCAAGACATTTCGCCACTTAATTTGCCCCGCGGCCCCTCCGCTACGCTATCAGCGTAGCTCCGTCAACCCGGCGGGTCGCAGGCGACGGTGCCCATTTCGGCGGGGAGCGAGATTTCAAGCAGCTCCATCGTGTCGGAGGTCGCAGTCTCGTTGTGCTTCATGCCGCCGGGGATCATCACCGAGTTCGCCCGCTTCGAGGCGGCAATTTTCGCCGTTCTCGAATTCCAATTCGAGCCAGCCTTCGAGCATGTACACGAATTGCGCCTCGCACGCGTGATAGTGCCAGCCGGTCGGACGCGACAGGCCCCGGCTCGCCGACGTCACCTGCGCGCGCATCGCGCCGCCGGTGGCGTCGGTGACGCCGAGCTCGCGATATTTGAAAAAGTCGCGGCGGCCCTTGATGAAATTGGGCGCGCTCTTGCGGGCGATGGCGAGCTTCATCGCACCCGCCATCGAGCGCGGCACGTTGGTCGTTTCGTTCATGACGCGATCTCCCTTGCCATGCCCGCAAGGCTACGCCGATGCCGCGCGGCCGGCAAATCTCCGCGCAAGGAGCAGTGCTCATTTTTTCATTTTCCGCTTATGAC
>CAVSQC010000012.1:0-10614 GCA_963729845.1 uncultured Alphaproteobacteria bacterium | reverse complement strand
GGCCCGCTCATATTCCCGGATCTCCGGCAGGATCTGGCAGGAGGCGACGATGAAATCATTGGGCCACACCGACTTCACCGCTTCGAACGCGGCATGCTCGTTCGCGGCATTGGCATAGGCGTTGACGAAAAAGATGCAGCAGGCCTCGGCGCCAAGGCGCAGCAATTCGCGCGCCGCGCGCTTCACTTCTTCCGCATCGACGCCGTCGCGGATGGTGCCGTCCGACAATGTCCGCTCGATTACTTCAAGACGCAGATCGCGGCTGATAATCGGGACGAATTGGCCCCACAGGCCCCAGGTGTGCGGCCGGTCGCGACGGCGCATCTCGAGTATGTCGCGAAAGCCGCGCGTGGTGAGGAGGCCGGTCTTGGCACCCTTGCGCTCAAGCAAGGCGTTGGTGCCGACCGTGGTGCCGTGCACGACCGTCGCCAGCGTTCGCAGAATCCTTGGCGCCGCCGCGCAGTCCGTCGAGAAAGCCGCGCGAGGCGTCGCCGCGCGTGGACGGCACCTTGCCGACGAAACACTTGCCGTCGCGTTGGTCGAGAAAGAACAGGTCGGTGAAGGTGCCGCCGACATCGACACCGACGATCAAGGATGGCGCCGTCATTATTCGGCGGCGCAGCGGCGCAACGCGTCGGCCGCCGTCGGATAATCGCGCGCGGCGCCCGCGGACGTGACGTAACCGAGCCGCAAATCGGCGGCGACCGCGGCCGGGTCGCGCCGTTCCGCGGGGCCATAGCCGCCGCCGCCCGGCGATTCGATGCGGACATGCTGACCGCGCTTGATCTTGACGCCGACGATCTTCGACGCCATCGGCGGCTCATGGTATCCGTCGTCCTGCTCGAACTGAAAGCGGTTGAGCGCCGCGTCGCCGCCGCCCACGACGCCGCGTCGGCGGGAACCGGCCGCGCTCGCCGAATCAGGAACACATCCGCATTCTCTTCGAGCAGTTCGATCTCATAGATCGCGCCGAGGCCGCCGCGATGTTCTCCTGGTCCGCCACTATCGGGGCGTAGCGCCCATTGCGTGAACATCACCGGATAGGAGGCCTCCGAGAATCTCGATTGGTGGAATCGTCGCGGTCGAGATAGGCGCGTTGCCGTGATTGAGCCCGTCGCCCTCCGGATGACCGCCATGACCGCCGCCGAAGAACGAGAACATCACCCATCGTCTGCCCGTCGCGCCGATGTCCCGCCAACGACAAGGCATTGATGGTGCCGTAGGCGAAACCGTTAGAGCGCGCCGGCGCCGCCTTGGCCAGCGCGCCGAAAATCACATCGATGATGCGCAGGATGGTCTCGGTATAGCCGCCGACCGGCTTCGGCGCCGTCGCCGCCAGGATCGAACCGTCGGGAATCACTATTTCGATCGGCTCCAGCACGCCGGCATTGGCCGGCACATCCTGGAAAATGTGTTTCAACGCGACATAGCAGGCGGCAATCGCAGTCGAGCGCGCGATGTTGACCGGCCCGGCGCAGGCAGGCGCGCAGCGCGAAAAATCCAAGGTCAGCCGGGCGCCGCTCTTGCGGAGATCGAGCGCAATTTTCAGCGGCGCGTCGACAATGCCGTCATTGTCGAGGAAGTCGTCGCAGGAAAAGGTTCCGTCCGGCAGTTCGGCGATGTTGGCGCGCATTAGCTGCGCTGCGCGCGCCGTCAGCTCGGTGAACGCCTCTTCGATCGTTGCCTTGCCGTAATCGTCGAGCAAGGCGTCGAGGCGCCGGCCCCCGAGATCGAGCGCGTTGAGCTGGCCGTTGAGGTCGCCGTAAAGGCTGCCGGGTTGGCGCGAATTCGCTTGCAGGATGGCGACGATGTCGGGCCGTAGCGCGCGTTTGACGTACAGCTTCACCGGCGGAATTAGCATGCCCTCCTGGAAGCTCTCGGTCGCCGCCGGATTGTAGTTGCCGGGGACGTTGCCGCCGACATCGTGCCAATGGCCGACCGACGCGAGGAAGCAAAATAGCTCGCCGTCGCGGAAATAGGGCCGCACCAACTTGAAGTCCGAGAGATGCGTGCCTCCGTCATAAGGATCGTTGAAGATATAGACGTCGCCGTCGGCCAGGTCGCCGTCGCGCCGCGCCTTGTCGATGACGGCTTTCACCGCGAAGGCCATAACGCCGACGAAGACGGGCAGCCCGGACTTCCCCTGCACCAGGGTCGCGCCGGTATCGCGATGGTAAAGCCCATGCGACGCGTCGTGCGCTTCGGCGATGATCGGGTTGAAGGCGCTGCGGAACAGCGTCGCGTCCATCTCATCGGCGAGCTGTTCGAGGCGCCCCTTGAGCACCGCGAGCGTGACTACATCGATCATCGCTTCGCCCTCGCGAAATTGCTGGCATCATAGCGCTTGCCGCGCGTTAGCAATTCGGGCGTGCCTATGACCGCGTTGAGCCCGTCGAAATCGAGCATGCGGTTTCGGAACGGCGCGGTGCTGCCCGCGCGACGCAGCGATTGCAGATATTCTTGCGCCATATGGGCGAAGGCGCGCACCAGCCCAGCGGCGAAAATCACGATCGCATATCCCATCTCCTGCAATTCGGCTGAGGGATGGATCGGCGTCTTGCCGCCTTCGACCATGTTGGCAAGAAGCGGAATCCGCTGCTTGAAGCGCGCAGGCACCGTCGTGAGCTGTGTGTCGCTTTGCGGCGCCTCGACGAAGAGAATATCGGCGCCGGCCTCGAGGAAGCGCTCGGCGCGCTCGATCGCGGCGTCGAAGCCTTCGACCGCGATGGCATCGGTACGGGCGATGATCAACGTATCCCCGCTGCACCGCGCGTCGAGCGCGGCCTTGAGCTTGCCGACCATTTCGTCGGCGCCGATCAGGCTCTTGTCGGCGAGATGGCCGCAGCGCTTGGGTGTCAACTGATCCTCGAGCTGGATCGCCGCGGCGCCGGCGCGCTCGAAGCTGCGCACCGTACGTTGGACGTTGAGCGCATTGCCGAACCCAGTATCGGCATCGACGATCACGGGAATGCTGACGCGATCCGTGATCAAGGCCAGGGTATCCACCACTTCCGACATCGACACCAGCCCGACGTCGGAACGGCCGAAGCGGGTGTAGGCGATGGCGGCGCCGGAGAGATAGGCACAGGTAAAACCGACTTGCTCGATCAGCAGCGTTGACAATCCGTCGTAACAGCCTGGCGCCTGGACGATGCGGCCGGTGGCGATTTGCTCGCGTAAATTCATGAATGCGATCCTTGTCGGGCAAAACGCTTCTCGAGATGCGGAACCAGGCCCCCGTCAGCGATCATCGCCTGCAGATGCGGCGGTAGTTTTTCGCAGGTCAAACGCTCGCCGGTAGTCTCATCGATGACGGTGCCGGCGGCACCGTTGACGACGATGCGGTCGTTCGGATGGATGCGGTCGATGTCG
The DNA here is from genome assembly GCA_963729845.1 of uncultured Alphaproteobacteria bacterium. GTDB lineage: Bacteria > Pseudomonadota > Alphaproteobacteria > ATCC43930 > CGMCC-115725 > JAATGI01. Next base: position 7,242 of record CAVSQC010000012.1, on the reverse strand, counting down.
CGCGAGGCGAGCGCGAGCAAGCCGTAATTCAGCGCGTTGCGGTAAAAGATGCCGCCGAAGGATGTAGCGAGCACGGCCTCGACACCGAGCTCCAGCAGCACCTGCACCGCCTGCTCGCGCGACGAACCCACGCCGAAGCCGCGTCCGCCCACCACGATATCGCGCGGCCGCACCTCCTTGGCGAAACGCGGCTCGACGGCCTCGAGGCAATGAACCGCAAGTTCGGCAATCGGCTTTTTCATATAGATGCCCGGCGCCAGCACATCGGTATCGATATTGTCGCCGAAGCGCCACACGCGGTGGCCGGTCATGGCGCACACTCCGCCAGCATGGGGCGCGGATCGGCAATGCGGCCGGCGACCGCGCTCGCCGCCACCGTGTAGGGCGAGCCGAGATAGACCTGCGCCGTGGTCGCGCCCATCCGGCCTTTGAAGTTGCGCGCGGTCGAGGAGATGCACACCTCGCCTTCCGACAGCAGGCCAGAGCCATAGCCGGCGCAGGCGCCGCAGCCGGATGCCAGGAGAATGGCGCCGGCCGCGGTCAAGATGGCGAGCGTGCCGTCGGCGGCGGCTTGCGCGGCGATGCGTGTCGAAGCCGGGGCCACCAGCAGCCGCACGCCGCTCGCGACGCGGCGGCCCTTCAGCACCGAGGCCGCCATGTGGAGATCGATCAGCTTTGCCCCGGTGCAAGCGCCGATATAGGCGCGATTGACCGCGACTGAGCCATGATTTTCCACGGCGGCAGAATTGGCGGGGCTGTGCGGCGCCGCTACCTGTGGCGCCAGCGCCGCGGCCTCGACACGATGCCGCTCAGCGGGAACTGCATCGGCGTCGCCTTGCCAGTGCGCAATGTCGCCGGGATCGGCGCCGGCCGCGCGAATATAGTCGGCGGTGGTCCGGTCGGGCGCGATCAATCCTGCCTGCGCGCCCAGCTCCGCCGCCATGTTGCACAAGGTCATGCGTTCGGCCATCGGCAGCGCCACGATTGTGTCGCCGGCATATTGCACGGCCTGATAGCGGCCGCCATCCATGCCCAGGCGGGCGCACAGATGCAGCATGATGTCTTTGGCCGCCACACCGGGACCTAGATGGCCGTGGCATTCGATCAGGATGGTTTCCGGCACCCGCAGCCAGATTTCGCCGGTGGCAAGCACGCCCACCATCTCGGTGGCGCCGACGCCGAACATGTAAAGGCCGAAGGCGCCGCCGGTCGGCGAATGGCTGTCGCCGCCGACCACGAACATGCCCGGCTTGAAATGGCCGCGCTCCGGCAGCACGACATGACAAATACCCTGCATGTCGTAGAAATTCGGCACGCCCTGGTCCGCGACCCAGTCCCGGGTCAGCTTTTAAATCGCGGCGGTTTCGGCATCGTAGGCCGGAACGAAATGATCGGTAACGACGACGATCTTTGCGGGATCCCAGACCTTGACGCCGAGCCGGTCGAGAATCGGCTTGGCACGGCGCGGACCGCCTGAATCGTGGATCATCGCCAGGTCCACGCAGCAGGTGACCACTTCGCCGCTCGCGACCATGTCGCGACCAGCGGCGCGGGCGATGATTTTTTCCGCCAATGTCTGCGCCATCGTCAAATCCCGAGATAGGAGCGTTTGAGGGCGGCGTCATCCATAACCGCCGCCGCCGTGCCAGACAATGTCACCATCCCGTTCTCCAAGACAAAGGCGCGGTCCGCGATCGCCAGTGACTGCATCACATTCTGTTCGACCAGGAGGATAGTGCAGCCGTCCTCATTGAGTTTGGCGATCAGACCGAACATCTCTTCGACCAGGCGCGGCGACAGGCCGAGCGAAGGCTCGTCCAGGATCAGCAGCCGCGGCTCCGCCATCAAGGCCCGGCCGATCGCAAGCATTTGCTGCTCGCCGCCCGACAGCGTGCCTCCGAATTGACTCATGCGCTCGCGCAGCCGCGGAAAGACGGCGCAGGCGCGTTCGATATTCTGGGCCCGGTGCGCCCGGGCGCGGCGATAGCTGCCGAGCTCGAGATTCTCCCGCACCGTGAGGGTCGGAAAGATTGAGCGGCCTTCCGGTACGTGGATCACGCCGCGATCGACGATCCATTCCGGGTGGCGGTTGACGATGTCCTCGCCGGCGAAGCGGATGTTCCCGTGCCAAGCCCGTTGCAGGCCGGAAAGGACGTTGTTGAGCGTGGTTTTTCCGGCGCCGTTGCTGCCGAGCAGTGCCACGACCTCGCCGGCATCGACGGTGAGTTCGATGCCGCGCAGAATCTCGACCGCGTCGTAGCCCGCATGGAGTCCCTCGACGGCGAGAAGCGGCTCAGCCATGGGCCAACTCCGTGACCGCCACCGGCGCGGCGCCGCTCCCAAGATAGGCCTCGATCACCGCCGGATCCGCAGCGACCTGTTCCGGCCTGCCCTGCGCTATCAGGCGGCCGTTGTTTAGCACCAGGATGCGATCCGACAAGCGCATGACCGCGCGCATCACATGCTCGGTCAGCAGCACGGTAATGCCGTCGTCGCGGATCGCGAAAATCGCCGGCAGTATCTCATCAATTTCCGCGGGATTGAGACCGGCCATCACCTCGTCGAGCAACATCAGACGCGGCTCGGTGGCGCGCGCGCGCGCCAGCTCCAGTCGCTTGCGCCCCGCGACAGTCAATTCGCGCGCCGGCCGGTCGAGCCATTTGGCAAGGCCGACCCGCGCCGCGATCTCGGCAGCGCGTCGCAACGCCGCGCCGCGCGAGGCGAAGTGGAGATGGGCGCCGACTGCGACGTTCTCTGCTACCGTCAACCGCGCGAAGGGCTGCGCGATCTGGAAGGTGCGCACTAGGCCCAGCGCCGCGATTAGATGTGGCGCTAAGCCGGCGACGTCGCTGCCGTCGAACCGGATCGCGCCGGAGTCAGGCGTCAGGAACCCGGCGATGAGACTGAACAATGTGGTCTTACCGGCGCCGTTGGGGCCGATCAGGGCGACGATCTCGCCTTGATCGACGCCGAAGCTGACGTCGGACACGGCCTGCACGCCGCCGAAGCGCTTCGCGACGCGGTCGAGCGCCAGCATCATGTCGGCCTCCGCCGCAGCCCGACGACGCTCGACCGCGCCAAGCCGGAGAGGCCTTCGGGAAGCAAACCGATGATCAGCACCAGGATCACGCCATACAGCACAAGATTGAGACCGGGCGCCGCGCCGATCGCCGATTCAGAAGCCTCGCTCAGCAATTGCAAAGCGACGGCGCCGAGCAGTGGCCCGAACATGGTGCCGAGTCCACCTACGATCGGCGCCAACAATGCCGCGATCGACACGGCCGGGCCATAGGCGATTTCGGGATCGATATAGAGGAAATATTGCAGGTAGAAAGCGCCGCCCAGCGCCATCAGGATCGCGGACAGAATGATGGCGAGCAGCTTGACCCGGAACACGTTGACGCCGAGCGCCTGCGCTGCCCCTTCGCTGTCGCGTACCGCCATCAGACGCGCGCCGAAGCGCGAATGGCCGATATACCAGGCGATGGCGAGGCCTAGCGCGGTCAGCGCTAGGATGGTGAAATAGAAGCCAGGCTTGCCGACGAATTGGAAATTCGCCGCCGACGGATGCAGCGGGATCTGCAAACCCAACCCGGCGCCAGTAAAGCCGAGGGAGTCAGCGAGAATCCTCAGCACCTCCGCGAAGGCGAGCGTGACCAGCGCGAAGTAGGAGCCGCGTAGCCCATAGCGGAAGCTGAGACCGCCGACGATCGCCCCCACGATCCCGCCCGCCACGCCGGCAAACAGCAGGGCGATCCACGGGTTTACCCCGAACTGCAATTGCAGCACCGCAGCGGTATAGGCGCCGGTGCCGAAGAACGCGGCGTGGCCGAAAGAGAATTGTCCGCCGTAGCCGCCGAGAATGTTCCAGGACTGACCGAGAAACCCGTAATAGAGCGCCAGCACAGCGAAATTGAGCCAGAAATCCGAACGCACCAGCCACGGCACCGGGATCAGCACCAAAATCAAGACAACTATCGCAGCGACGCCTTTCATTGCGGTTAGGCCTTTTGCCCGAACAGGCCGGTCGGACGGAACAGCAGCACGGCGATGAAAATGATGAACACGCCAATCTTGCCGAGGCTCTCGCCCATGAACAGTCCGCCCAGCGATTCCGTCACGCCGATGATCAACCCACCGACCAAGGCGCCGACAGTGCTGCCCATGCCGCCCAGCACCACGATGGTGAAGGCGATCAGCACAAAGGCGCTGCCGATATGCGGGCTGGCGTAATAGCTCGGCAGCAGCAGGCAGGCTGCCGCGCCCAAGCAGGCGATGCCGATGCCGAAACTCATGGCGTAGAGATGCTCGACATTGATACCGACCAACTGCGCGCCGCGCCGCTCCTTGGCGAGGGCGCGTATCGCCTTGCCGAGATCGGTCCGGCGCATCAGCGCCCAAAGTAGCAAGGTGATGATCAGCGCGCCGAAGAACGCGATCACCTTCGGTACCGCGATGAGGGCGACGCCCAGATCGACGGTTGAGAAACTGTAAGGCGTCTCGATGGTGCGCGTGTCCGACGACCAGAGATACAGCACGAGATTCTCGATAATGATGGCGAGGCCGAGCGTCACCAGCATAACATTCTCGTCCTTGCCACGACCGGCGCGGCCGATGACATAGCGCTGGAGCACGTAGCCCAGCACGAACATCGCCGGGATCATGACCGGCAGGGCAAGATAGGGATCGATGCCAACGAGCGCGTTGAGGAAATAAACGCCGTAAAGCGCCACCATCAACAGCGTGCCATGAGCGAAGTTGATGATGTGTAGAACGCCATAAATCAGCGTCAGGCCAAGCGCGACCAACGCATAAACTGCGCCCGTGGTGAGGCCATTCAGGATCGCCGGAACGATGATAGCGGCCTCGACCACGGCAACCGTTCAGGCCGGCATTGGGAAGATTGGCTTCGCGTTGGCGAACTCGGCCGGCAGGATCACCTTTATGTCGTTGTCCTGTACTTGAAGGTTCACCGCGCGAGCGCCGGTGTTTTGCCCGTTGACGAATTTGGTCGGACCATAGGGCATAAAGTGTCCTGCCCATTCGCTCGATGCCAGCGCGTCGATGATCTTGGCCCGGTCGGCACTGGCCGCGCGCTCGATCGCATCAGCCAGCAGCATCACCGCCTCGTAATTGAGGAACACCTCGTAGGTATAGTAGAGGCCCTTGGCCTCGGTCTTTTTGCGAAGCGCCTGCGCGGCTTCTTTGTGCGGATTGTACCAATGGTTGCAATCCATGATGTAGGCCGCGGCTTGCGGGAATTCCTTGACAAACTTGTATTGCGAGGCAGCGCCGCCCAAGACAGAGTAGATGGCTTTCGGGCGCACCTTCTGTTGCAGCATGGTGCGAGCCAGCAGCACATATTCGTTGTAATAGTCGGCGGGAATCACGGAATCCGGGTTCGCCGCCTTGATGCGCAACACGATATTGTTGAAATCGAGATTCGGGGTCGGATGCTTCATTACCTCGAGCACATTGATGCCGATCGTGCCCAGGTTCGTCTGCAGCAGCTTCGCCGTGCCGGTGCCGAAGGCGGAGTCCTCGTGTACGATCACCGCTGTCTTGGCAGGCTTGCCAGCCGCGGTGTTGATCTGGTCGAGCGCCTTGATCGCGGTATCGACGAACACGCCGTAACCGGGGCTGAATCGAAACGTATTCTTTAAACCGGCTTTGACGATGCGGTCGTCGGTGCCGACATCGACGACATAGGGAATGCCGTGCTTTGCCGCGGCCTGCGTCGTCGCCAGGCAGATGAAGCTTGCATAACCGCCAACGACCGTGCTGACGCCGGCATCGTTATATTTCTCGATCTGCGCCGCGCCGACATCGGCCTTCGATTGCGCATCGGCGAGCAGCGCGTCGATCTTGGCGCCACCAAGCGACTTGATGCCGCCGGCCGCGTTGATATCTTCGACTGCCATCATCGCGCCGGCGCGGCCCTGGGTGCCGGAATAGGAGACGCCGCCCGTGACGGGATGGATTATCCCGACCTTTACCGGCGCCGCGGCGCGCGCGACATGGGGCATGGCGACGGCGCCGCTCGCGACGGCAAGTCCGCCGGCAGCGGTGCCGGCGAGAAAACGCCGGCGGCTCAAGGACTGGCCGCGATTGCTTTGTGACATGTCATGGCTCCCTTTTGTGTTTAGTGGATTCGCCGCGATGGTCCGGCGGCAGATCGTCATGCCACAGCGCTTGGCTGCGGTCCTGCACCCGCGACAGGGACATCGCATATTGATAACGATCGGGACGATAAAGGCCGGTGATGTATTCGACCGGCCGGCCACGCTGATCGCGCACGATGCGGGTGATCTTCAACAGCGCCGAACCGACCTCGACCGCAAGATGCTGCGCCACCTGCGCATCGGCCAGCTTGGCGGAGATAACTTGATCGGCGCGCGACACGCGGACGCCGGACCGCTCCAGCAGCGACAACAGCGGCTTCGATGCCAAATCGCGGCGGCTGTATGTGCGGGCGATCGCCTCCGGCACGAAGGTGGTAAGATGCGAAAAGGGCGGACCGTCGATGTGCCGGACCCGGACCGCGCGCTGCACGGTCTGACCGATGCCGCAGCCGAGCGCCGCGGCCGCCTCGGCCGGCGCGCGGACATAGCCGAATTCCAACAGCACGACCTTGGTCTTAAGGCCCATGACCAAGAGGTTTTCCAGCAGCCCCTCGATCGGGGCGCGAAAAGGCGGCGTCGGCGGAGCCGAACTGACGCGCGTGCCGCGGCCGCGTTCGCGGACCACCAGCCCCTCGGCCGCAAGTTCGTCGAGCGCGCGCTTCGCGGTGATGCGCGATACGCCGTAGAGCCGGGTCAGTTCCTGTTCGCCCGGCACCGTGGCGTTGCTTCCGATCGAGCCGTCGGCGATCTGCTCGCGGAGGATGAGATAGATTTGATGATAAAGTGGGGTCGGCAGCCGGGGATCGACTGCGACCATTTCCGGAACCCGCTTCGCGTTAATCGGCACTGTCGCTCCGGCACAAGAACCTAATGACAGTATAATAGGTCATTTCTCTCGTGCCGAGTCCCGTTTGCCGCTCTCCCACCAATTTAGCGCGGACGCGGACCGCCAATTTTAAGAGACCGATCCAGCTGGATGCGGACGTCGCTTAGAGCACGCCGCCGAAAATCGAACGATGCCGGCGCATCAATGTCCGCTTAGGGTTGGCGCCGAGCATATGCCGAACAGGCCGGCATAGGCGGAAGGCGAAGCTGCCGATGCCGGAGTTCCGCAATGGGT
>CAVSQC010000011.1:0-75247 GCA_963729845.1 uncultured Alphaproteobacteria bacterium | reverse complement strand
TCTTCGAGGCGATGAATACCTGACGGGCATCTCCCCTAGTCGTCTTGGCCCGCTTTGGGTGAGCCGTCCGCTATTTCGTTAGCGCCGCGACCCGTCCCCGTACCTCCGGCAGTAATTCCGCCGCAAACCACGGGTTCTTCTTCTCCCACGCGGTGGTGCGCCAGGAGGGGTGCGGCATCGGCAGATAATCGGGCAGATAGTCCCGCCAGGCCGCCACGGTTTCGGTCATGGTCGGTTTGCGGCGGCCGGCGAAGTAATGGTCGATGGCATAGGAGCCGACCAGCAATGTCAGGTCGATGCGCGGCCATTGCGCCAGCAATTTGTCGTGCCACAGGCCGATGCATTCCAGCCGCGGCGGCAGGTCGCCGCCTTGCGGATAACGGCCGGGATAGCAGAACCCCATCGGCATGATCGCGATGCGGTCCTCGTCGTAGAACACGTCGCGGCCGATGCCGAGCCAATCGCGCAGACGGTCGCCACTGCGATCGTTGAAGCTCAAACCGGTGTCGTGGACTTTGGTCCCGGGCGCCTGGCTGATGATGAGCAGCCGCGCCGACGCGCGCCCGCGCACCACGGGCCGCGGGCCGAGCGGCAGATGCGGCGCGCAGACGGTGCAGGCCCGCACCGCGCGCATTAGTTCGTCGAGCTCAGCCAATCGCATCGAGCCAGGCGGCAAAACAACGCTCCGCCCGAGGCGCCAACGCAAGCGCATGGCGTTCCGCCTGGGCGCGCAAACCGGCGACATCGATTCCCGGCACCGACGCGATCTCGGCGGCATGGCCGATATACCAAGGCTCCAGCCCCGCGGCCGTCGCCTCGAGGTGAAACTGCAGCGCCAGCGCATTGCGGCCATGGGCGAAGGCCTGATGCGGGTACGGGTCGGTCGACGCCAGCAAGGTTGCGCCGGCGGGCAGGCCGAACGTGTCGCCGTGCCAGTGCAATACTGCGGCGTCGCCCACCGCCGCCAGGCATGAGGCACGCCCAGCCTCGCTCAGCGCCAGCGGTGCCCAGCCGATTTCCTTGACATGGCCCGGATAGACCCGGGCGCCGAGGGCGCGCGCCATCAACTGGCTGCCGAGGCAGATGCCGAGCGTCGGCCGTCCCGCCGCGAGTTGCCGCTCGATAGTGCGCAATTCACCGGCCATCCAGGGATAGGTCGCATCTTCATAAGCGCCGATCGGACCGCCGAGCACGACCAGCAAATCGGCCTCGGCAAGCGCGCGGTCGCCCAGCTCGTCGACCGCGGCGTCGCGATACGCGATGTCCCAGCCGCGTCGGCGCAACAATGGCGCGAGCAGGCCCAAATCCTCGAACGGCACGTGCCGGACGGCGATGGCGGATGGCATCGCAACAGCTAGGCACGGTGTCACGTTTGGGTCAATAAACCGGATCGGCAGGCGCGGTCTTGAGGTGGCATGCGCCCGCTCCTATAACAAGCGCATGAAGCTTCTTCGTGGTGTCGCGCTTGCCCTGCTGGCGGCGTCGATCGGCGCCGGCGCCGCGCGGGCGACCGATGTCCGCGAACAGCAATCGGTGGCGGTGTGGCATAAGCAAGACGAATGCGCCCGCGCCGCGTTCGTGAAATTTCCCGATTACACGGCCGAGAGCAACGCCAAGCGCGACCGCGCGACGCGCGATTGCGAAATCAGGAACCATCTCCCGATCCGCGTCCCGGCGGACGAATTCCCGGTCAAGACCATTCCCGACGACGCGGCGAACTAGCCTCCGCTATTGATTTTCGGACGAGGCGACGGGGCCCGCGGTTTTGGCCGCCGACTCGTTCTTGAGCGCGCCGCCATCCGACGCCACGATCCGCGTCGGCGCCAGGATCACGACCGGTCCGGCGTGCGGCGCGGGAGCGGCGGCGGCGACTTTGGGTGCATCCGCCTTGGCCGCGTCTGACGGCGGCGCCGGAACGGCGGCGGTCTGAGTTGGCGCCGGCGTTCTTGATCTCGGGCGCCGGCAGGTCCGCCTGCGGCGATCGCGGGCGGCGCTTCCTCGAGCTTGCTCGGTCCGGCGGTACGCAACCCCTTGAGCGGTCGATCGGCGACCAGGACCGGCGGCGGCACGGGCGCCGCGGCGACGCGCTGGCGCGGGGCGGGTGCCGGGGTATCGGCATCGTCCGCGTCCGACGCCGTGATTGCCGCGGTCTGCGACTTGCCGGTGAGCAGCGCGCGCGCATATTGGTAGAACCGGCCGTTGTTATCGAGCGCCGCGCCATCGAGATCGCTCTGCGACACCCGGCGCGCCTCGGTGCCGTTGCCTTCGAGCCCCAGCACCAGCGCCAGATTCTCGCGCGTGCGGGCCGACGCGCCCGGTTCGGCGGCCAAGGTGCGTAGCAGCGACTCGGCCTCGGCGAAATCGCGGGTCATGGCGAGCGACAAGGCGAGATTGTTGCGCAGCGCGCGGTCGCCGGGATATTTGGCGAGGCCGGTGCGATAGGCTTGCTGCGCCTCTTTGTGGCGGCGAAGCTGATCGTAGGCGACGCCCTGATCGTTCCAGACAAAGGCCGCGTCGGCGCCTTTCTTGACGGCCTGGGCAAGAAAGCTCGCGGCGTCGCCGGGCCGATGCTCGACGAGATAGACGCGGCCGAGCCCGACCAGCGGCGCCGGGTCCTGCGGCGTCAGTTTTGCTGCGGTCAGATAATCGTGCTCGGCATCGGGCAGCTGGTTCATGCTCAGTTCGCAGTCGGCGGTGCCGGTGCGCGCCGCCGCTGTCTCGGCACGCTGATCGTCCTGGTCTTTGACCATGCGATAGAAACGGATCGCCGCCTGGCAATCGCCGGCGCTGCGCGAGGCGTCGCCGAGCCGGACCATCGACTGGCCGTTGCCGCTGATGTCGGACAGGCTCTTGATGGAATCGGGATGGTTGGCGTCGCCGGCGCAACCGGCCAAACCCACGGCGGCGGCGAACAGAAGCGTCGAGAACGGGCGGCGCTGCGCGCCGGCGGGATGGCATCATCGGACTAGCGTCCTCCCATGACATGGATCACCTGGATCGCCACCGGACCGCCGATGATGAGGAACAGGCTGGGCAGAATGAACAGAATCACCGGGATCATCAGCAGCACCGGCAAGCGGGCCGCGCGCTCCTCGAGCGCGATCAGGTTCCTGGCGCGCATCTCGGCGGACAGGATCCGCAACGATTGCGACAGCGGCGTGCCGTATTGAATGCCTTGGATCAGGGTGGTGACGACGCTCTTGATCGCGGGCAGGCCGGTGTTCTTGGCAAGATTGTCGAGCGCGTCGCGCATTTGCGGCAGCACCCGCATCTCCGCGACGGCGTTGCCGAGCGCCGTGGCGATCACCGGATTGGCGATGGCAATATCGCGGCTGACGCGGTCGAGCGATTGTTCGAGGCCAAGCCCGGCCTCGACGCAGATCACCAAAAGATCGAGCGCGTCCGGCACGCCTTCCGCCAGCTTGCGTCGCCGCCGCCGCGCGATGCGGCCGACGATCATGTCGGGCAGCCGCCAACCCGCGAGGGCCGGGCCGACGATCGCGAGCACGCGATAGACGAACCCGCCGGGCGCCATGCCGGTGGCGCCGAGCACGATCCAAACCAGAATGGGGAAGCCGAGGCCGAGCGCCGCCTTGACCGCGACGAAGATGCGCAGCGCGTCGCGGCCGTGAATGCCGGCCTCGCCGAGTTGCGCCACGATCTTGGCCTGTTCCTTGGCGCCGATCAGCGGACTTTCGACCAGCGCCAAGCCGATTTTCTGCAATGTAACGAACCGCGACGAGGTTCCCGTCGGCTTGATCTCGGCGACGCCTTTCATGGCCGCCAGGCGCTGCTTGATCTGGCGGTCGCGACCGGGTGCCCGCAGCAGCAGCGCGACGTTGAGCGCGACGATCAGCAGGAAAAAGGAGGCGCCGCCGGCCAGGAGGAGATTCGTCGGCATCGCTGCGGCTTACGCCATCGATTTGCGCAGCATGGTGCGCATGGTGAGCATGGCGAAGGTAATGCTGCACAACGCGGCGCCCAAGATCCAGCCGCCGCGCGGGTCGGTAAACAGCGGCTTGAAGTAGCCGGGTGTGATCAGAACGATCGCGCCCGCGGTGACGAACGGCATCGCCGCCAGCACCATGGCCGAGGTGCGCGCCTCCGCGGTGAGCGCCTTGGTCTTGGCGCGCAACTCGTCGCGCCGCCGCAGCACCGAGGACAGGGTCGCCAGCGTCTCCGTCAAGTTGCCGCCCAATTCGCGCTGCAGCTGAATGCTGGCGACGAAGAAATTGAATTCCACGAGACCGATCCGCGTCGCCGCGCGGCCCAGCGCTTCTTCCACGGTTATGCCGATACGCGTGTCGGCGATCATGCGCCGGAATTCGCGGCCGACCGGGTCGGGAGTTTCGTTGCCCGCCGCCTCCATCGACGCCAGCACCGGCAAACCGGCGCGCACCGCGCGCACGATCAGGTCGATGGCGTCTGGGAAGCGCTGCGTGAAACGCAACAGGTTGCGCGCCTTGGCCATGCGGATGAATTGCCACGGCACCAGGACCGGCAGGCCGAACGTGGCGATCATGGTCACGATGAAACCGAGATGCAGGATGAAGCCGGGCAGCACCAGGCCGACGAGCGCGGCGCCGGCCGCCATCAACACCACCAACCGCAGGGTCACGGTATAGCCGGTCGAGCCCAGAATCTTGTCGACGCGCGGCCGGTACTTCTCCGGCACTTTCAGCATCCACGGGTCGGGCGACAGCAGCTCGATCTCGGGCACCACGGCTTTCGATTGCGTCGGCGCCGTCAGGCCGCGCAACCGGGCGTCGATCGCCGCGCGGCGCTTGTCGATATTGGAACGCGCGATCAATACCAGCCCCGCGGTCACGCAGATGGCGACGATGACGACGATGGCGATGCCGATCCACATTGCTAGCGCTCCGCCACCTCGATGATTTCCATGAAGCGGCGCTCGAGGCCGGTAGGCGCGATCTTGGGCAGGAAGTGCGGCCGGTAGCCGTGATTGATGTAGCTGCCGCGCAGCGTGCCGTCGCGGTTCTCGCCCTCGTATTGGAAGCTGAACAGATCCTGGGTGGTGACGGTGTCGCCTTCGAGGCCGATCACCTCGATGCAGCTTTGGATGCGGCGCACGCCGTCGCGCATGCGCTCGATCTGCACCACCAGATCGACGGCGCTGACGATCTGCTGCCGAATCACCTTGGCGGGCAAGCCGACCGCGGCGAGCAGCGCCATGTTCTCGATGCGGGCCAGCGCGTCGCGCGGCGTGTTGGCGTGGACCGTCGACATCGAGCCGTCATGGCCCGTGTTCATCGCCTGGAGCATGTCGAAGGATTCGCCGCCGCGGACCTCGCCGACGATGATGCGGTCGGGACGCATGCGGAGCGCGTTCTTCAGGAGATCGCGCTGCGTGATTTCGCCCTCGCCCTCGAGGTTGGGCGGGCGCGTCTCGATCGAGACGACATGCGGCAATTGGATCTGAAGTTCGGCCGCGTCCTCGATGGTGATGATGCGTTCCGACGGGTCGATGTTGCGCGCAACCGCGTTGAGGAGCGTGGTCTTGCCGGAACCGGTGCCGCCGGAGATCAGGATGTTGAGGCGCGCGCGCGCCGACAATTCGAGGAAACGCGCGAGCGGCGCGGACATGTTGCCTTGCCGCGCCATCATTTCGAGCGTGATCTGGCGGCGCGAAAATTTGCGGATCGAGATGGTCGGCCCCTTGAGCGCCAGGGGCGGCAGCAGGATGTTGACGCGGCTGCCGTCGGCGAGGCGCGCATCGGCCATCGGGCTCGCCTCGTCGACGCGGCGGCCGACGCCCGCGGCGATGCGCTGGGCGACATTGTTGACGTGCTGGTTGTCGCGGAACCGGATCTGCGGCAGTTGCTCGAGCTTGCCGTGCTTTTCGACGAAGACGGCGTACGGTCCGTTGACCATGATGTCGGTGATGGAATCGTCGTTGAGGAGCGGTTCCAGCGGCCCGAGCCCGACCATGTCGTCGATCAGTTCCTGGACCAGCGTGTCCTGTTCGCGGACATTGAGCTGGAGGCGTTGTTCGGCGCCGATCTCGGCGACAAGCCGCAAAATCTCCTTGCGGAAATCGTCGCGGGACAGGCGCATCGCGGCGGCCGGGTTGATGCGCACCATGATCAATTCGCGCATGCTGGTGCGCGCTTGATCGAGTGTCTCCGGCTTCGGCTGCGTGCCTTGCGGAGCCGCGGTTTCAGGCGTAGGGACTGGAACGACGTCGCGGGTCGTGCTCTCGACGATCCGACGGCCAAAACCCGAACTGCTCATCCAAACCATCTCCGACGCTTCGTTTCGCGCCGGCCGATCAGCTCGCTTGCTAGATCCTGGATGGCCGTGGTGACGGGACCCTTGGCCTCCGTCACCGCGGTGCCGGCGTTCGCGGCGGCGATGATGCTTTTAGGATGATAAGGAATCGTTACGTCGATCGGCATGCCGATCGTGTCGGTCATCATCTTGGTGGAAATATCGTTCTTGCCGAGCTCGCCGGCGCGGTTGAGAACCAGGATATTGCGTTGATTCGCTTGCGGCGCGTCGAAAAAACGCCGTAGCCGTACGGTGTCGCGGATCGAATGCGCGGTCTGGTCGATGACGATCATGCGGACGGCGGCGGCATCCATCACCTGCTGGATGAAGGAGCCGGAGTGGCGCGGCATGTCGACCACGATATAGTGGTATTGCTTGCGCAACGGATCGAACAAGGCCGGCAGCGCCTCGGGATCGAACTTGACGGGAATATCGAGCCGCTCTTCCGCCGCCAGGACATAGAGCCGCTTGCCGGTCAACACCAGGGTGCGTTCGAGATAGAGTTCGTCGATGCGGGTCGGGTTTTCCAACACTTCGCGCAGGCCGCCGCCGACTTTGACGTTGAGCGCCAGGGCGGCGTCGCCGAAGAAAATGTCGAGATCGACCAGCGCGACGCGTCTTGTCTCGTTGTTGGCGAGATACCAGGCGAGGTTGGTCGCCACGGTGGTGGTGCCGACGCCGCCGCGCGTGCCGAGCACGGCGACGACGCTGCCCAGCTTTTGATGCGAGAAGCCGGCGGCCGCGGCCGCGGCGCCCGCCGCCGTGCCGGTATCGAGTTGCGCCGATAGGACGTTTTGCACCAGCGAGCGGGTCAACGGCTTGACGATGTAGTCGCTGACGCCCGCGCGAATCAGGTTGCGGTATAGTCCGACATCGTTGCGGTCGCCGACCACCACCACGGAAACGCCGGGCTCGCAGACTTCGGCGAGCTTGTGGATCTCGGTCACCGGCAGTTCGCTGCCCGAGACGTCGACCATCAGCGCGGTCGGCGAGCGCACCGATTGGAGATGGCTGATCACGCGTCCGATATTGCCGCGATGCACCGAGCTGTTGGGCAGCGCCATTTCGAGCACGCACTGCTTCACCACCTGTTCGCTCGCTTCGTCGGCGAGGAACGCGGTGAAGCGCTCGCGCGCGCTGTTGCCGCCACGCGCCGCCTCGGCGGCGGCGCGCTTGGCGACGGGCAGCGTCGGCACGCTCATTGGCCACCCCCGCCGCCCGCGGCGGAGAGCGACGAGGTCGACGTCGTCGTGTCGAGCTTCTTGACCTTGTCGGTTTCAAGCCGGTGGATCGCCGCGGTGGCGATGACGCTGTCGGTCTCGCCGCCGCCTTGGCCGCGTACCAGATCGTGCGGATCGGCGACCTGCAACTCGAACATCGACACGGTCGAGCAACCCCAATCGCTGGCGACGCGGTTCTCGCGGTCGATGATATTGAGGTGCTGGGTTTGCGGACAATTGGGCAGGATCGCGACCGAGGTCTTGGTGCTCAGCGCCAAGGTCATGTTGTGGCCGTCGCCCATCCCGGTGGGCGGCGCCACCTCGATCTTGTTTTCGGCATAGCCGAACGCGAAGGCATGGCGGATGACAAGGTCGATCACCGCCGGCGAGGCATCGCCCGCGATGGTGAGGCGCACGGTATCGGGCCGGCCGGGGGCGGCGTCGCCGAGGAAATGATCGATGCGCGACCATTGTGCCGCGTCGATCGGGCCGCCGTGCAGATCGACAGTGAGATGGCGCTGCTGGTCGCGCACCACGACCGGTGGCGGCGCTTGCGGCATCGCGCCGGTCATCGTGCCCATATCCTCGCCGCTCGGCTCGCAAGCGGCAAGCGCGGCGGCAAGCGCCAAAGGCGCCAGCAGGGCGCCGCGCCGAAGTTTGTGCCCTGTGATCATCATTCGACCTCGAAACCGGCGGCGCCGATGAGATGCGGCGCGACGGAGCTTTGCGGCAACGGGCTGCCCGGGGCCTGACCGCGTGGATTCGGGCTGGCGACCAAACCGAACATGATGCGTTCGAGGTCGGTCGCCGGCTGCCAGGCGTCGGTCGGATAGCGGATCGAGCGGGGATCGTCGATCGGTCGCACGATGTAGGGCGTCACCACGATCAGCAGTTCGGATTCTTGGCGCTGGAAACTCGACGAGCGGAACAGAGCGCCCAGCACCGGCACGTCGCCAAGGCCCGGAAAGCGCTGGATGTCGTTCGAGTTGTTGTTTTGCAGCAAGCCGGCGATGGCGAAGCTCTGGCCGCTGCCGAGTTCGATGGTGGTGTCGGCGCGGCGCACCGTCAGCGCCGGAATGCTGAGCCCGCTGATGGTGATGGCGCCCTGGGAGCTGATCTGGCTGACCTCCGGCTTGACGTGCAGGCTGATATGGTTGGCCGACATCACCGTCGGCACGAAGTTCAGGCTGACGCCGAAGGATTTGAAATCGATGGTGGTGACGCCCAGCGCCTGCGACACCGGGATCGGGAATTCGCCGCCGGCGAGGAAGCTCGCGGGTTCGCCGGAGATCGCGGTCAGCGTCGGTTCGGCCAGGATGGTGACGAGCCCTTCCTCGGCGAGCGCGTCGATTACCGCGTTGATGTTGACGCCTGACGTGTTGATGCCGCCGAGGAAGGAGCCCGGCTGGCCGGCGCCCTGCAGCGGCGTCGCGGGCTGGAAGCTGCTGAACGGCGGGAAGCCGCCCGGCGTGCCCAGCGGCGAGAAAATGCCGCGGCCGGTGAAGAGCCCGTATTGAAAGGCGCCGGTCTGGGCGACGGCATTCCAGTTGATGCCGAGCTGTTTGGTGATGGTGCGCGACACTTCGGCGATGCGGACGCGCAACGTCACCTGCGCCGAACCGCGCACCTTGACGCGGTCGTCGATCACCGCCTTTTCCGGGGCGTTCTCGGCGGCGCTGCGCTGGGCCAGCGCCGCCGCGCCGGGATCGGCGGCGGTACCTTCGACGACCAGCCCGTTGGCGGTGGCGCCGACATGAATGTCGGTTGAGCCCGGCGTGGCGGCGGTGAGCTTCTGGGCGCGGCCGGTCGGATTGTAGACCTCGACCGCGACCGACCGCAGCAGGATGCCGTCGACGCCCAGCGCATAGAGGCTGGTGCGGCCCGCCTTCTTGCCGAACACGAAGACATGGTCGGCGTTCGCGACCTGGACGTCGGCGATGCTCGGGTCGGCGATGAAGACGTTGGTCGCGGGCGCGGGCAGCACGATGAGTTTGCCTTGGCTGACTTCGAGCGCGATGCCGCCATGGGAGTGCGCCGATACCGGCAGGCCGATGCTGTCGTCGTTGGCCGCGTCCGGCCCCGAATCCCGGTGGGCGTTGCCGCCGGCGAGGGCCGGGGCGGCCGCCAGGCTCAACAGCACGGCGATGGTCGCGACGATTCGTGCCCTCATGGCACCACCACGTTTTCAGCCTTGTCGCCGTGCATGACGCGGACTTGCGGCTTGCCTTCGTTCTCGGCATTGGGGCCGCTGGGCGCGCCGGCCGGGCCCTTGCCCGTGGGCGGCGGCGCCATTTTCGGCGGCCGCGAATCGGCGGCGGCCTGCGACACGTCCTTCGCCCAGACGGTCGGCGGCGGCGCCGCCGGCGTCGTGTTCTGCTCGCCCGGTTTGGTGCCGGCAGCGAGGTCGGCCTGCACGCCGCGGATCGCCAGCGCCAGTTCGCCCATCTTAGCGGCGACGGCGACTTGTTCCGCTTGCAGCGCGGTCACTTCGAGCGTCACGGTTTGCGCCGGCCGCGCGTCCTTCGGCTGCTCGGCGGCGCCGCCGGCCTGGAGCCGCTGATCCACGGCGATGACGCGCAGATCGCTGGCGACGGTGTCGGCCGCCGAGCGCTGGCCCGGATCGGTTTCGTGCCCGGGGAAAATCTGGGTCAGGACGAGATCGACATGATCGCCCGGCGCCAGCAGCCCGGCATTGCCGGTGACGATATTGACCGACATGGTGATCGCGCGCATGCCGGGCCGCAGCACCGCCGCGAGGAAGCCGGCGTCGCCCGGCTTCACCGTCTGGCCGCGCACCACCGGTTCGCCCTCGTCGAAGCGGGCGCGCGACACGCCGCCGACGACTTCGCTCAAGACGTGATGGTCGGCGGCCTGTTGTTCCTTGGGCGTCGGCGCATTGGTGCGGACATAGTCGCCGCCGATCTGCTGGCCCGAGGCGACGGGCGCGAAGCGCAGATCCGCGAAGGTGATCAGGGTTCCGGTCGGAATCGCCTTGGCCGCGACCACCACCATCACCGGCGGCGGCGGCGGCGGTGCCGGCAGCGCCGCGACCGCGGCCGGCTTCGGCGGTTCCGGGCCGAACACGCCATAGAACGCCGCCGCGGCCAGCAACACGCCCGAGATCAGGCCGAGGACGAGAAGCACCACCCTGACGATCATGATTGCCGCCTCATCGCCGCGTCTCTCCCGGTCATGCCGTCCATAGGCCGCGCCAGTTGAGATCGAGCGCCATCATCGCGATCGCGGCGGCCGCGATCGCGACGCCGTAGGGAATCGTCGGCTTCTGGCGCGCGCGGAGTTGGCTGAACAGCAGCAGCAAGACCGCGATGACGCCGCCGAAGACCGCCATCAGCAGCAAAAACTGGAACGCCGCCGGCGCGCCCAGGAGCAGCACCGCGGCCGCCATGAGTTTGACGTCGCCGCCGCCGACCCAACCCTGCGAGAACAGGATCGCCGAAACGGCGAGCACGATCGCGGCGGCGGCGGCGGCCCATAGCGCCGGCGCCAGCTGTCCGATCGCCAGCCACTTCAACACCGCCGCCGCGGCCACCGCAAGCGGAAGCCAGTTCGGAATGCTGCGATGGCGGATATCGTGATAGGACGCTACCAGGAACACGACGGACGCCGCCGCGCTTATCACGAGCAACACGTCCAACCCCTTCCCGCGGCTGTGGACCGAACGCGGTCCCGCCGCTCAAGCGAGCCCATCGCGCGGCGCCGGCGAAGCCGGCCCGTTTCCAGGCCGGCCTTGCACATACGAATCCCCGCGCCTCAAATCGTGCTGGCGACGGTCGAGAACACCTTGCTGACATTGGTGCCGAGGAGGCTGACGCCACCGATAATTACAACCGCAACGAGTGCCGCGATCAGCGCGTATTCCAGCGCGGTCACGCCGCGCCGGTCGCTGTAGATCGCTCTGAACGTGCTGAGCATTCCATTCTCCGATGCTGAATTTCCCACGCCCGCCCCCTGGCAGGAACATGGGCAGTCGCCCCAAACTACCGATTGTTCACCCACTGTATCTTGCGATATGCTAACAAAATGGTAACCACAATTAGATACGACTCAATTCTTGATCGCTAACATAGATTTGGCACCCATACAAGTGTGACTAAAGGAAAATCCGGTTTGGGCGGGTGTTGAACAAGGGGTTACGGGGCGAACTTCAATGATTGAGCCGCGCGTCACCATCGTCACTCCGGTACTGGACGATTGGGAGGCGTTTCAGCGACTGGTTGCGGCGTTGGAGACGAATTTGGTCGCGGCCGGGCCGCGCTTCGACATCATCGCGATCGACGACGGCTCCAACTCGGCGTTTCAGATCGGGCAGTTAGCCCTGACGCCCGGCGGTCCGATCCGCGCCGTCACCATCGTGCGCCTCGCGCTCAATCTCGGCCATCAGCGCGCGATCGCGGTCGGGCTCACCGAGGCCGCGGCGCGCGACGACATCGACGCGGTGGTGGTGATGGACAGCGACGGCGAGGACCGGCCCGAGGATGTGCCGCTGCTCCTGGCGCAGCATGAAGCGACGCCCGATTCCGTGATCTTCGCCCAGCGCTCGCGGCGCTCTGAGTCGCTGTTGTTTCGCGCCGGCGTTCTCGCCTATCGCCTGTTGTTCCGCGTGCTGGCGCGGCAGAGCGTCGATTTCGGCAATTTCGCGCTGGTGCCGATCGCCGCGGTGCGGCGCCTCTGCCACATGCCGGATCTGTGGAACAATTTGCCGGCGACGGTGATGCGCTCGCGCCTGCCCTATCGCCTGGTGCCGACCGAGCGCGGCCGGCGCTATGCCGGGCAATCGAAAATGAACTGGATCGGCTTGGTGATCCACGGCCTGTCCGCGATGTCGGTCTATTCCGACGTGATTTTCGTCCGCCTTCTGATCGCGGCGGCGGCGGTCGCGGCGGTGGCGCTGCTCGGCATCGTCGCCGCCATCGTCATTCGCGTCGCCACCGACCTGGCGACGCCGGGCTGGGCGTCGACCGTGGTCGGCGTGTTCATGATTCTGCTGGTGCAATTGCTCGGCGCGACGGTGATCGCGTCGCTTGCGTTGCTCGGCGCGCGCAGCCGCCGTCCGTTCGTGCCGAAGGTCGATTGCGGACAGTTCGTGGCGACGCGCGAATCGATCGTGGCGCCGCCATGATCGAATCCTATCCGGGCGGCGAGTTGACGCTGTTCGCGGCGGCGCGGCATTGGAAGCGCTACGTCGCGAGCATGCTGGCGCCGTTCATCGGCGAGCGCGTGCTCGAGGTCGGCGCCGGACTCGGCGCCAACATCCCTTATCTCCATCACGCGCGGGTGCGCGACTGGCTGTGTCTCGAGCCCGACGGCGCGATGGCGCGCGGCATCGCCGCGCGCATTGCCGCCGGCGATCTGCCCGCGACCTGCCGCGTCATCGCCGCCGGGACCGAAGCCCTGCGCGACGCTCGCTTCGATTCGATTCTCTATCTCGACGTGCTCGAGCATATTGCGGACGACCGCGCGGAGATGGCGCGCGCGGCCGGGTTGCTCGGCGCCGGCGGCGCGCTGATCGTGCTGGCGCCCGCGCACCCGTTCCTGTTCAGCGCGTTCGATGCCGCCATCGGCCATCACCGCCGCTACACCAAGGCCGGCCTGCTGGCGGCGGCGCCGGCCGGCGCGCGCTTGCGGTTGTGCCGCATGCTCGAATTCGGTGGGGTTCTTCGCCTCGCTCGCCAACCGGCTGCTGCTCAAGTCGGCGGCGCCGAGCGCGCGCGAGATCGCGCTGTGGGATCGCGCCATGGTGCCGCTGTCGCGCGAACTCGATCCGCTGTTCGGCTATCGCTTCGGCAAAAGCGTGCTCGCGGTGTGGCAGGCCTGACGCAATGACTCCGTCCCGCCTCTTCGCTACCGACATCGCGCGACGGACGGTATTGCCGCTGACGATGGCGCTGCTCTTCGCGGTCTTCGCGATCTTGTGGACCGATTTTCAGCCGCTCTATTTCGCCGTTCTTTACGGCGACGGGTTGCATCCTTTCTGGTTTCCGTTTCTCGATACTCACGCGCTATTGGCGGCGATCGAATGCAAGCGCATCGGCTACGATGTCTATAGCGCGGACCCGTGCGACGTGCTGAACCGGTTGCACGTCTACTCGCCGCTGTTCCTGGAATTGTCGTTCCTGCCGATCACGGTGCGCGACACCGCGTCGGTCGGCACGATTCTCGGCCTGGCTTTTTTCGCCGCGCTGGCCGCGGTGCCGCCGCCGCGCGGCGCGCGCGCGTGGCTGCTGATGCTGCTGGCGGCGACCTCGAACATGACGATCTACGGCGTGGAGCGCGGCAACAACGATCTGCTGATTTTCATCATGGTCGCGGTGGCGGGCCGGCTGATGCTGCGCCGATCCGCGGGACGCATGGCGGGCTATGCGCTGGTGATGCTGGCGGGGTTGCTGAAATTCTATCCGATCGCGCTGATGATCCTTGCGCTGCGCGAACGGCCGCGGACCTTTGTTGCGATCGCGGCGGCATCGGCGGCCGCGCTGGCGGTGTTCCTTGTCCATTATCGCGCCGAGATCGCGATGGCGGTCGCGCTGACGCCGACCGGCTCCTATTTCACCGACTTTTTCGGCGCGGTCAATTTGCCGCGTGGCCTTGCCGAGATGTCGGCGCCGCTGCGGACCATGTCGCCGACGCTGGCAGCCGCCTTGCCCTATCTGCCATGGGTGATTTTGTTGGCGTTGGCGGCGCAATGCCTGCGCGATGCCGTCGCCATCGTCGTCAGCGACTCGGCGCGGGCGCGCTTCGCCGCCTTGCCGGCGGCGCCCGCGCTGTTCCTGGCCGGCGGCGCGGTGCTGATCGTGTCGTGCTTTTTTGCCGGGCAAAACATCGACTATCGCGGCATCGCCTTTCTGTTTGTGTTGCCGGGTCTTTGCATGTTGAGCGGAGGTCCCGGCGGCCGCGCGTATCTCGGTACCGCCGTGGCGATCGTGTTTCTGACCTGGAGCGAATTCTTCCGCCACCTGATCGAGCTCGGCGGCGGCGCGTTGGGATTGTCGTCCGGGGTCGCGCGCACGGCCGAGGCCGTGTTCTGGCTGGCGCGTGAATTGGTGTGGTGGCGCGTCGTCGGGAGCCTGGCCGGACTGGTGCTGTGTTTCGCCGCGACGTCGGAGATCGGCACCGGCGTGCTCGCGCGGCTCGCGCCGCCGCGAAAGGCGGTGGGATGAGCGCGGGCCGCTTGGCGATCGCGCCCGAATTGGCGGTGCTGTTGGCGGCGGCGTTCGCGGCGCGGCTCGCGGTGATCTATCTCGCGCCCAATATCCATTGGCCCGACGAGATCTATCAGGCGATGGAGCCGGCGCACCGCTTGGTGTTCGGCAACGGCGCGGTGGCGTGGGAATGGGTCGTGGGCGCGCGGTCCTGGTTGTTGCCGGGATTCTTCGCCGCGCTGATGGAGGTCGGGCGCCTTTTCGGCAATTCGCCGCTGGCGATCGATTTTCCCATTTACGCGGTCATGGCGCTTGCCGGCTGCGCGCCCGCGTTCTGCGCCTATCGCTGGGGCGAAAAGTTTTTCGGGCCATCCGGCGCGGTGGTCGCGGCCGTCCTGCCGGCCGCATGGGTCGATCTGATCTATATGTCGGGCCACACCTTGGCCGAGGTGTTGGCCGCCGATTTCCTTCCGGTCGCGCTTTATCTTGGCTTGCCTGTGCGCGACGCGGCGGTGTCGCGCCGGCGTCTCTGGGCGGCCGGCGCGGTGCTCGGCCTGATCGTCGATCTGCGCTTTCACTTGGCGCCGGCGCTCCTGGTCGCGGCGATCTGCATCTGCGGCCGGCGCGGCGGCAATCGGCGCTGGCTGGCGGTGATCGCGGGCGCCTGCGGGCCGGTCCTGGCGCTGGGGCTGCTCGATTGGGCGAGCCTGGGTCATCCGTTTCAATCGATCGTGCTCAACGTCTGGTTCAATCTGCACCAGAGTGGCGCATACGCCGGGCGCGCGCCCTGGGCGACGCTGATCGTGCTGCCGTTCGCGCTGTGGAATGTCGGCGCCGTGGCGATACTGGCCGCCGCGATCGCGGGCGCGCGGCGCTTCTCCGCGCCGGCTTTGGTCGCGATCGCGATCTTCGCCGTCTATTCCTTCGTCGCGCACAAGGAATACCGTTTCATCTATCCGGCGCTGCCGCTGATCGCGATTCTGGCGGGCTTCGGCACCGCCGAATTGCTGCGCGTCGCGCGGCAGGCTTGGCCGAAGCTCTTGGCGCACGCCGCGATCCCGGCGGCGCTCGCCATCCTGTTCTGGCTCGGCACCTCCGCCGCGATCGCGCAATCGCCGATCTATCGCAATGCCTGGATGCGCGCGCGCCCGCAACTGCTGGCGTTCGATTATGTCAGCCGTCGCGGCGACCTGTGCGGTGTCGGCCTCTATGGCATGAAATGGGCGATCACGCCGGGACATAGCCGGCTGCCGCCCGCCGCCGGGTTCTACCAAAGCAGCCGCGACGGTTTGGCAAGCGATGCGGCCGCGTTCAATTATCTAGTCGCCTGGGAGCGCACGCCGCCGCCCGACGGGCGCTACCGTCGTCTCGCGTGTTTTGGCGCCGAGAACGAGCGCGAGGGTGGGTGGCCGGTTGGTGTCTGCGTCTGGCGCCGTGATCGCGGTTGCGCGCCGGCGGCCGCCGCGCCCTTCCCCGTCAACTGGCCGGGCACACTCGCCGGCAAGCCCGCGATGGGCAAGGAATACGATTGGACGACGCCCGATGACCGGTAGCGCCGCGACCCATCGGGTGGGCGGCGACTGGCGCTACGCGCCTTGGCTCGACCGCGCGCGCGTGATCGGCTGGGGCCGCACGCTGCTGATCGTCGAGATCGTGGCGGTGATCGCGATCGCCGCCGGAACCTATGGCGCCTATGTCCATCTCGCGGCGCCGAGCTCCACCGATTTCATCAGCTTTTTCGCCGCGGGGCGTCTGGCCGATCTCGGCACGCCCGCGCTCGCCTACGATCCGGCGGCGCATCAGGCGATGGAGCGGGCGGTGTTCGGCGATCCCCGTCTGCCCTATGCCTATTTCTTCTTCTATCCGCCGACCTTCCTCGCGATCTGCGCCGTCTTGGCGCTGATCCCGTCCTATCTCGCCGCGTTCGCATTGTGGATCGGCGCGACCGGAGCGCTGTTCGTGCTCTGTCTTCAGGCCATCGTCAAGGATTGGCGGCTCACCGTCGCGTTTCTCTCCTTCCCGGCCGCCGCGGCGACCGCCGGCATCGGCCAGAACGCGCTCCTCACAGCGGCGCTGATCGGCTTCGGCACTTATCTCATCGACCGCAAGCCCATCGCCGCCGGCCTGCTATGGGGCGCGCTGATCTACAAACCGCATCTCGCGATGATGATTCCGGTGGCTCTGCTCGCAAGCCGGAATTGGCGCGCGCTCGCGGCGATGGCCTGCTCGGCCGCGGCCATCGTTGCGATCTCGCTGTTGTGGTTCGGCCTTGGCACCTGGCAAAGCTTCCTGACGGAGGCGCAATCGGCGGCATCGTCCTTCACCACCGGCCGCGTCGGGTTCGCCGGACTTGTCAGCCTGTTCGCGGCGGCGCGACTCGCCGGCCTAGGCGTCGCCGCCGCCGACGCGATCCAGCTCGTCGCGGCGGTGCTCGCCGCGGTCCTGGTGGGTGTGGTGTGGGCGCGCGGTCAAAGCTTGCCGGTGCGCGCGCTGGTGCTGATCGCGGCGGGCCTGATCGCGCCGCCGGTGATCCTGTTCTACGATTTGCTGCCCGCCGCGATCGCGATCGCCTGGCTGATGATCGACGCGCGGCGCACCGGCTTTCTGCCGTGGGAAAAAGTCGCGCTGTGCGTAATCTGGATCGTGCCGATCCTGTCGCGTGGCGCCGGCATTGCCTGGGGCGTGCCGCTCGGCCCCGTCGCCACCATCGCGCTGCTGACGCTCGCGGCGATCCGCGCGCGCAACGAATGGCGGGAGAAGCAAGCATGAGCGTTGCCGCAAGCGTCAAGACCGGATTGCGCCGGAGCCGCTGGCTGACCCGCGACCGCGTCCGCGCCTACGCGATCATCGTGCTCGCGGTCGAGGTGGCGGCGCTGCTGATCCTGGCGGGGCGCACCTACAATGTATTTCTGCCGATCGATCCGCCGACCTCGCTCGACTATATGAGCTTCTACGCCGCCGGCGATCTCACCGATCGCGGCACGCCGGCGCTCGCCTATAACGAGAAAATCCACGAGCAGACCGAAAAGCGGATCTACGGCGATCCGCGCATACCCTATTTCGGCTTTTACTATCCGCCGGTCTACGAGCTGATCTGCGCGGCGCTGGCGGTGCTGCCGTTCACCGTCTCGTATCTGCTGTTCATGCTGGTGACGGGCGCCGCCTATTTCTGGGTGTTGCGCGGCACGATCCGCGATCCGGTGCTGATCGCGGCGCTGGTCGCGTTTCCGGCGACGTTCCTCACCGTGGCTCTGGGGCAGAATTCGTTCCTGACCACGGCGCTGATGGGCGGCGCGCTCTTGGTGCTCGACCGGCGCCCGGTGCTCGCCGGCATTCTCTTCGGCGCGATGTGCTACAAACCGCATTTCCTGTTGCTGGTGCCGGTGGCGCTGATCGCCGGGCGATATTGGGCGACGCTGCTGGCCGGCGCGGCGACGGGCATCGCGCTGACGGGGCTGTCGCTGCTGCTGCTCGGCTGGGACACGTGGCACGCGTGGCTCACCGACACGCTCTTGGCACAGTCTGTGTTCGAGACCGGGCGCGTCGGCTTCTATCATCTCGTCAGCCTGTTCGGCGCAGTGCGCCTGATCGGCGGCGGCACGAATCTGGCAATGGGAATCCAGGCGCTGGCGCTGCTCGGCGCCGCGGCGTCGGTCGCGATCGTGTGGTATCGCCGGTCCGACCCCGCGATTCGCGCGGCGACGTTGATCGCGGCGACCCTGGTCGCGCTGCCGGTGATCCTGTTCTACGATCTGCTGCCCGCGACCATCGCAATGGCGTGGCTGATCCGCGACGCGCGCGCTCGCGGCTATTTCCCGTGGGAGAAGACCATGATTTGCGCGATGTATCCGATCGCGCTCTTATGCCGCGGCATCGGCGAGAAGACCCACGTGCCGATCGGCTGGCTGTTGACCTTCGGCCTGTTGGCCCTGGCGCTCATGCATTACGAGCGCGATTCACTTCCGAAATACGTCGGCGAGAAAGCCTAGCTCGGCGTCGCGCGACTCGTCCCATTTCCGCGCCACGCTTTCATAAGTGCGCGCCGCGCCTTCGAACATTTGCGCCGTCGGGTCGGCGCCGAGATGGCGCGCGATCTCCTCCATTTCGCCGACCCAGCGATAGGCCTTGGGATAGACCGTCGGCATCTGGCGCTGCAGCCAGGCGAAGAGCTGCGGCTGCGATTCGGCGAGCTCGGCCCGCAACGCCGCCGCGACGTCGCCGTTGGCGGCGCCGCGCGCCGATGCCATGCCGATGGCGGTGAAGCCCTTGGTCAGCGAGGCGTACGACATTTTCAGCGCCGAGGCGGCGCCGACGCCGCCGGCGACGAGGCGGACATCGAGGCCGAAATCGTTGAGCGCGCGCAAATCGGCGGCCGCGGCGCCCGACGCGTAGAAACGCGGCGTGTAGCCCTCCGGCCGCGGCGGGCCGCCGATGATGCCGACATCGGCGAAGCGGCAGCCGGTCGCCCGCACCACCGCCGCGACGCGGCGCACGGTCTCCGGCGCCACGGCGTTGCAATCGGCATAGAGCACTTCGTCGCGCGCCGCCTTGAGCGCCGGCGCCAGGCGCTGCGCCAGCGCCACCGCCTCGGCGGGCGGCAGGATCGACAGCACGATGTCGCTGGCCGCGACGAGCGCCGCGTCGTCGTCGATTGCGACCATGCCAGCGCGGCGCGCGCGCTCGGCGGTGTCAGGCCCGCGGCCCGCGAGCGAGGTCATCACTTCCGCGCCCCTGGCGTGAAGCCGCGCGCCGACGCCCGCACCCATCTCGCCCGCCGCAATAATCGCGATTCTCATGCCTGCCTCGCTCGAAAAGTCTCGGTACTCAGTATAGGACAAATGCCGCCAATCGCCCCACCGGACCGGTTTACAATTTGATTCCATCCCGCCAACCAAGCGGCGCATTTCCGGCGCCGGCCGCGCCGTATGGTAGCGATGCCACGGGACTCACCGAGCAAACCACGAGGTGTGAATTGACAGATAGCCTAGCGCGACTGCAATCTGATTGCAGACAGGGGCATGTGGACGCGCGGGGGTAGCCGCCAACCCATGCCAGGTGGGGGAGCATATGCTCCGTTATATCGAGTTTCAGGCGCCGCACCGCGCCGTGATGGCGCATGCGGCCGTGCCGGTACCCGCGGCTGGCGAGGTGCTGATCGAGGCGATTCAATCCGGCATCAGCGCCGGTACGGAGCGCATGTGGCTTGAAGGGTCCGCGGGCGCGCTGCGCTCCGGCCGGCGTGGCTATCCCTATCGGCCGGGCTATGCGCTGGTCGGCCGTGTCGCGGCTGTTGGCGCGGACTTTGCCGATTTGCCGGTCGGCGGCCGCGTGTTCGCGATGAAGCCGCACGGGTCGCATGCGATGCTGCGGCGTAGCGATCATTGGGTGGCGCTGCCGGACCGTGTGGGCGATGACGACGCGGTCGCGATCGCGCTGACGGCGACCGCGCTTCACGCGATCCATCGCTCCCGCATGACGGTCGGCGACGGCGCGGTGGTGGCCGGGCTCGGCGCCTTGGGTTTCATCATGCTCCAGGTTCTGGCGGCGACGTTCGCGGGCCCGGTGGTGGCGCTGACCGGCACGGCCGAGAAAGCGGCGCTCGCGCTGCGCCATGGCGCCGCCATGGCGCTGACCCATGACGAGCTGCCGAAGCGCGCAGCGGTATTGCCGCCGATTCAGACCGTGTTCGAATGTTCCGGCACGGCGGCCAATGTCGCGTGCGTTCTCCCGTTGGCGCGGCGCCAGGGCGAGATCGTGCTGGCGGGGTTCTACAACGAGCCGATCGCGCTCGACGGCGAGACCCTGTTCGACCGCGAGCTGACCGTCAAAGCCGTGCGCGCCGCCGGCGCGCCGGCCGGCAGCGACGAATACAATCGCTGGGACCGGCGCCGCAACCTGGCGCTGGCGGGTGAACTGGTCGCCGCCGGCAAGGTGCGGACGAGTCACTTGGCGACGCACCGTTTTCCAGCCGAGCGGTTCGATGAGGCCTATCGGCTGATCGCGGACCGCGCCGCGAGCCGCGGCGCCATTCGCGTCAATTTGATGTGGCAATAAAGGAATAAAGATGGAAGACGCCGTGGCCGATGGTGACGGGATGCTGCGGTTGATCGGCGCAATTGTCGCCGAAGAGACAGGCGCGCGGCGTTCGCGCCGCGTTACGCGCGCGACCCGCGCGATCGAGGTGCCGGGCTGGGATTCGTTGATTCACGGCCGCATCGTGCTCGCCCTCGAGGATCGGCTCGGCGTGCGGATCGACATTGGCCGCACCTACGAATGCCGCGATATCGGCGGGCTGATCGATTACCTGGCGGAATTGACGGCCGGCCGCCATGGCTGAGGCGTGCCGCCCCTATCGCATCTTTCTCTCCGGCAATTGCCAGATTCAATTCCTGTTCGACGCGTTGCGCCGGTTGTATCGCGACGACCCGGAAATCGCCTTCGCGTTCCGCGCCAGCTACCGCGCGCCGCGCGCCGGCGACGAGGACGCGGCGCGGGCGGCCGACGCGCACGTGATGCAGGTGACCAACCTCGCCGACGATCCGTGGCGCGACGCGGTGCCGGCGACGGCGCGGCGGATCCGCGTCCCGGCCCTGGCCTTGCCCGGCGTGTTCCACGCCTTTGCCCCGCGCGTTCATCCCGACCGGCGGCCGGGCGGACGCCAGCCTTATTACCTGGCGCGGGGCAACCGGGTGCTTGACGATTTCGTCGCGCGCCGTCGGCGCGGCGAACCGCTCGCCCGGCTGGTGGCCGAATATCTCGACTATCGCGGCGCCGAGATCGAGAACGCGCCGCGTCTCCTCGACCTGAACCGCGCGTCGATGCGGCGCACCGCGCGGCATGCCGACTTCGACCCCTGGCGGCCGATCGAGGCGCGTCTCGGCGAGGAGCGGTTCTTCTGGAGCGTCAAGCATTCGACGCTCGCGACCGCGATTTCGCTGTTGCGCGGAACCATCGAGCTGCTCGGCCTTCCGCGCGACGACGCGGCGTTGGCGGCGCTGGCGGCGGGCCCCGAATATCACGAACCCTACCACGCGCCGATCCACCCGCTGCTTGCCGAGCGGCTCGGTCTCGCCTGGGCCGGACCCGAGACGCGGTACCGGTTCTTCCAGCGCTATTTCACCGCGGCGGAACACGCGGAACGCTATATCGCCGGCGATTTTCGCCGCGAGTTCACGCTGAATCAGGCGATCAACAACGCACGAACCGGCGCAGATCCGGCGGGGACGAAGGCGCTGTTCCGCGCGTCGCTGGCGCTGTTTCCGGGGCACGGCCAGGCCGATTTCTGGTACGGGCGCGTGCTGCATCGCGCGGGCAAGCATGCCCTCGCGGCCCATTACTATCGCCGCGCCCGCGACAAGGCGCGGCAACAGCCGCATGCGGTGCCGCATCGTTCCGACGTTCCGGCGGCGACGATCGCGGCGTGGCTGCGCCGCTGCCGCAAGAATCTGGCGCCGCGGCGGACTGGTGTCGCGGCGATGGCGGCGCGGCTCAAGCGGCTCGAGGCCGAAGAGACGCGCCTCCTGGCGCAGATCCGCCGTCTCGACGCGCGCCGCCGTCTCGACGCCTTGCGCGCGGCGGAAAGCGGTGCGCCATGAGCGGCGCTAGCGTTCGTCCTTTATCGACTGGCGCAGCGCCGCCAATTTGCGGCGCGCCTCGAGCACGCGGATTTGCGCCTCGTAGAACCGCGCCTGCAGTTCGGCGCGCGCGATCTTGGCGCCGAGCTCGTCGGCGCCGTCTTCCTCGTTCGGCCGGTCGCTGGGTTTCGGCATGGGCTCCCCCTTTTGCTGATCTGCCTCTAGCTTCGCCGCCGCCGGGCGGTGTGGCAAGCCGGCGATGAAAATCGCGGTGATCGGTTGCGGCCGGCAGGGCCGCCGCCATCTCGCGGCGTTGGCGGGATCGCGCGAGGTCACCGGTCTGGTCGCGGCCGATCTCGATCCCGATCGGGCGGCCGCGGCGGCGGCGCAATCCGGCGCGGCTTGCGCCGCGTCGGCCGACGCGGTGTTCGCCGATCCGGGGATCGCCGCCATCGTCATCGCGACGCCCACCGCGGCGCATCTGTCGCTGGCGTTCCGTGCCATCGCCGCGCGCAAGCATTTCCTGTGCGAGAAGCCGTTCGGCGTCGATGCCGCGCGGGCGCGGCAGGCAGCGCGGGAGGCCATGGCCAGAGGCGTCGTCGGCCGGGTCGGTTATCTCTATCGGTTCGCGCCGGCGATTGCCGCCGCGCGCCGCGAGGCGATCGCGCTTCCCGAGGTCGATGTCGCCCGGTTCGTCGTCGCCGCGCCCGGCGGGCGTGCCGCGTGGAAGCATCGCCGCGACAGCGGCGGCGGCGCTGTAAACGAGTTGGCGTCCCATATGGTCGATCTCGCTCTGTGGTTCTTCGGCCCGATGACCGCCGGCGCGGTGCTGGCGAAAGCGCAACGACGCGGACGGCGCGTCATCGACGGCGTGGCCGAAACCGTCGATGCCGAGGACCGGATCGTCGCCCGCCTCAGCCAAGGCGATCGCGTGGTGGTGGCGATCGAGGCCAATTTCGCCGCGCCGCGCTTTTCGCAGTCGCTGGCGATTTACGGCGCCGAACGCGTGATCCGCGCCACCATCGAGGGCGCCCCCGACCTCTATCGTCGCCAGGCGCAAGCCTTTATCGACGCCATCGGGGGTCGTCATGCCAGCGATGCCTGCGATCTGAACGCGGCCGCGGCGGCGCGCGACTGGCTCGACCGGATGGTTGCCGCGCCGACACGCATCGATAGCGCGTCGGCGGCGTAGCGATGCCAGCCGAACTCGCAGCGGAACTGCCGGCGCGGCCGTCGCGCATCCGGCGTCTCGCCGCCGCGCTCGCCAACGCCGCCGCGCTGATGTGCTATCTCGGCATCAAATATTATCTCTTCGGCGTCCGCGTCCGGCTCCGCGCGCGATTCACCCGGTACGATTTCTGCCATGCCATGGATGCGATGTCGCTGTTCGCGGCGCGGGGCTTTGCCGCGCGCGGCGCGCCGGTGCTGCTCGACGTCAACGAAATTCCCGACCCGTTCGAGCGCCAAGGGGCGCATTTCACCGCCGCCAGCCCGGCCATGAAGCGGCACCTGGCGCGCGCCTTCGCCCGTGACCTGCCGGCGGCGCGCGCGATCGTCGCCACCGGCGACGCCATGGCGGATTTCGTCGCCGAACGATTTGGCCGCAAGGCGGCGGCGATACCCAACGCGCGGGCGCCGCTTGCCGCACCGGCCTCCGCCGCGATCCGCGACGATGCCGGCGGCCGCCCCGACACGTACGTCATCGTCTATCCCTGCACCGCGGCGCCGCATCTCGGGGTCGAGACGGCCATCGAGATGCTGCGCCTTCTGCCCGACCATTTCCGCCTGGTCTTTGTCGGACGCTTCGTCACGCCGGCCTATCGCGAAACCGTCGAGCGGCTGATTCGCCGGCACGGTCTCGAGCGCCGCGTGGTGTTGAAGGGCGAATTGCCGGACAGCGAGTACCTGCCGTATCTCGCGGGCGCCGATATCGGCCTAGTGCCGCTGAGCTTCGCCTATCGCAACCAGCAAGTGGTGCTGCCATGGCGCGTGATCGATCTCGCGGCGGCGGCGGTGCCGATGGTGGCGAGCCCGAGCGACGCGCTGCGGCGTTTGGCGCGGACCGGCGATATCGGCGAGCTTGCCGCCGACACCGGCGCCGAGGCGCTTGCTGCCGCCGTGCGGCGGCTGGCGGCGGCCGCGCGCGAACGCGTCGCCGCGATCAAGCGCGATCTCGCTGCCGTCGCCGGGGATTTTTCGCCGGCGCGGCAGGCAGCGCGTTATCGCGCGGTCCTGGCGTCGCTCGCGCGACCCCGCGCCGGCCGCGCGGCCTTTGTCGCTAACCTTGCGTTGCGCAATCCTCGCCGGCTGATTTCGTTCATCGACCAGGCCTGCGAACTCGGCTGGCGGGTCGATCTCTATTGCGTGCGCCCGCCGGACCGCGCCTTGTTCCGGCATCCCGACCGCGTGCGATTGATCGCCGCGTCGGATCGGATCGCGCCGCGCTGGCTGCGCGCGATCTGGCGGCCGCCGCGGCTCGATCTCGCCAAGCCGTTCGCGGGCATCTGGCACGGCATCCGGCAATTGCGCCGCGTCCGGCGCTTTGCCCGCGCCGTGCAAGCGGAGACGGTTCGGCGCGGCCCGTGGGACATCGTCATCGCGGCCGATATTTTTGCCCTTGCGGCCGGCGGCGCCGCGGCGGGGCCCGGAACCCTTACCGTCTATGACGCGATCGAGATTCCCGATCTGCGCCAGCGCACCGCGCCGATTCTGCGCCGGATCCCGGCGCCGTTGCGGCTGGCATTCCGCCGCGGGGAGCGCGCCTATGTGCGCCGCGCCGGATTGATCCTGGCGCCGAGCCACGCGCTGACCCGGTATCTCCGCCGCCGCTACCGGCGCCATGCCGCGCCGGTTCGGGCGATCCGCAATGCCGCGGCTTGGCGCCGCGACACGCTCCCGACCATCGCCACGCCCGGCCTGCGCGAGCGGCTGGGCCTGCCCGCCAGTGACATCGTGATGGTCAGCCCGTGCGGCATTTCGCTGGAGACCGGCGCTCTGGTTGCGGCGCGCAGCCTGCGCTTTCTGCCGCCGGACCATGTCCTGGTGTTCATCGGGCGATTTTCCAACGCGCGGGCCGAAGCGGTGATCCGCGACGTGTTGCGGCGCGACCGCACCGCGCATCGCTGTTTTTTCGTCGGCGAAACCGAGTACGCGACGTATCTGTCGTGGCTGGGCGAATGCGATATCGGCCTGGTGCTGTTCGATCCGGCGATCGCCAATATGCGGCTGTCGGCGCCCAACCGGTTTTTCGATCTCGTCGCGATGGGCGTGCCGATGATCGCGACCGAGATCGAGGAGGTCGCGACCACCATCCGGCGCAACCGCCTCGGCGCCGTGGTCGCGGAGCGGCGGCCGGCGGCGGTGGCGCGCGCGGTGGCGGAGTTGCGGGAGCGGCTCGGCGTCGCGCAGGGCGGCGTCATCGATCCCGCAGCCCGCGCGCGGCTCGACCGCGTCGCGCGCTTCCATCGCGCCGACACGGAAATGGCGCGGCTCGTCGCGATGTTGGAGCGGCGCGCCGGCGCACTCGCCGGCAAGCGCGTGGCGCTTCTGACCCTGCGCAGCGCCTTCAGCAACCGCCGCTTCGCCCGCATCGCCGCCGCGCTGGAACGGGCCGGCGCCACGGTGGCGGGCTTCGACACCGATATCGGCCGCGCCACGACGGCACCTCAACCAAGCTGGCTTACGACAATCGCCATCCGCTAGAGTGCGGGCGATGTCGGTAGTGGCGATAGCGGGCGGGCTGGTCCTGACCGGATTGGGCTGGGCGGCGTGCCGGTTGGTGGCGCGCGCGGGGCCGCGATTCGATTGGGCGCTGCCGGTCGATCTGGCGGGACCGTTCGGCCTGTTCGCGATTCTGTTCGCGGCGACGGCGCGGCCGCTGTTCGCCGGCGCCTGCAGCCTCGCGCTGTTCGTCGGCTATGCCTTCGCCGACGCGGTAAAGCGCGCCACCCTGCTCGAGCCGGTGGTGTTTTCCGACATGTCGGAATTCATCGAAATTTTCCGCCACCCGCGCCTCTATCTGCCGTTCGCCGGGACCGGCCTGGTGCTGGGCGGATTCGCGGCGATCGTCGCGGGGCTCACTGCCATCCTGGCGTTCGAGCCGGGACAATGGCCGTGGTCGCCGTGGCCGGGAATTATCGCGGTGGCGCTGGCGGTGGGCATCACCGTCGCGACCTTCCGCGAGCCGCTTTTGAGCCGCGTCGCGCAATTCGCGCGCTGGCTCAGGCCGCAAGCGGAGCCGGCGGCGGACGCGGCTCGACTCGGGCCGCTGGCGATCCTGCCGATCTATGGCGCCATCGCCCGCGCCGAGCGCTCGGCCCGCCGCCCGCCGCTCGCGGCGCCAGCCGTGGCGTGCGCGCGCAGCGCCGCGCCGCCGATCGTGCTGGTGCAGTGCGAATTGTTTTTTGACGCGCGCCGGCTCGATCCCGCGATTCCGGCCGATCTGCTGCCGGCCTTCGACCGCTGCACCCGCGCCGGCGTTCAGTCGGGACGGTTCGCGGTGTCGGGCTGGGGCGCCTATACCGTCCGCGCCGAGCTTGCGGCGCTGACCGGGATCGACGGCGCGACCTTGGGCTTCGACCGCTGGAACCCCTATCACGCCTTCGCCCGGGCGCCGCTGCCGTCGCTGGCGCGGCAATTGCGCGACGAGG
This sequence comes from uncultured Alphaproteobacteria bacterium, assembly GCA_963729845.1. Taxonomy (GTDB): domain Bacteria; phylum Pseudomonadota; class Alphaproteobacteria; order ATCC43930; family CGMCC-115725; genus JAATGI01. Next base: position 48,356 of record CAVSQC010000011.1, on the reverse strand, counting down.
GCTATCGCACGCTCTGCCTGCATCCGTTCGATCCGACCTATTACGGCCGGCACAAGATCATGGCGGGGCTGGGCTTCGACGAATTCTGGGGCGAGGAGCGGTTCGCCGGCGGCGAGCGCGTCGGTCCTTATATCGCGGACGCCGAGGTTGCGCGCCGCGCGTCCACGATCCTGCGCGATGACGGGCGCGGCCTGTTCCTGTTCGTCATCACCATGGAGAATCACGGGCCGTGGCTTGCCGACGACCCGCGCCGCGCCTGGCCCGACCCGGCGCCGGCGCTGCCGCCGGTGCCGGAAGGCGCGGAGCTGCGCTGTTTCCTCCACGGGCTCAAGCACACCGACGCGATGCTCGGCACGATTTGCGATACCGTCGCCGAGACGCAGGGCGGGCTGGTCGCCGCCTACGGCGACCATCTGCCGAGCCTGCCCGCGGCCTACAAGGCGTTGGGCTTCGCCGACAGCGCCACCGACTACGTCATCTGGGACACGCGCGGCGGCGCCGGGACCCGCCGCGATCTCGTGGCCGATGAATTGCCGGCGGCGCTGCTGGCGGCGCGCGCGGGCTTGCGCTAGCCTCCCCGCGCAACCGGAGAGACGCGCGTGACCGTGATCGACCAGATTCGAGAATTCGCGGATGAGCTGACCGAGTTCCGCCGCGACATCCATGCTCATCCCGAGCTGGGTTATCACGAGGAACGGACCGCCGACCGGGTCGCGCGCCAGCTTGCCGGCTACGGCGTCGAGGTGCATCGCGGCCTTGCCAAGACCGGCGTGGTCGGCACGCTGCGCCGAGGCAATTCGACTCGCTCCGTCGGCCTGCGCGCCGAGCTCGACGCGCTGCCGATCGTCGAGCTCAATAATTTCGCCCATCGCTCGCGCCATGACGGGCGGATGCATGCCTGCGGCCATGACGGGCACGCGACCATGCTGCTCGGCGCGGCGCGGCAGCTCGCGGCGGCCGGCGATTTCGACGGCGCGGTGCATTTCATTTTCCAGCCCGCCGAGGAAGGCGGCGGCGGCGCCGAAATCATGATCAAGGAAGGGCTGTTCGAGCAGTTTCCCTGCGACGCGGTGTTCGGCATGCACAACATGCCCGGCCTCGCCGCCGGCAAGTTCTCGATCCGGCCGGGGCCGATGATGGCGGGGGCGGCGTTTTTCGACATCGCCATCGACGGCGTCGGCGGCCACGGCGCCATGCCCGAATCCGCGGTCGATCCGGTGGTGGTGGCGAGCCAGATTGCGGTGGCGATGCAGACCATCGTGTCGCGCAACATCCGCCCGTTCGATCCGGCGGTGGTCAGCGTCACGCAGATTCACGCCGGCGACGCCTACAACGTGATTCCGGCGCGCGCCATGATGCACGGCACCGCGCGCGGCTTCACGCCGGAGACGATGCGGCTCATCGGCGAACGCATCGCCAAGTTGGCGTCGAGCCTCGCCGCCGGTTTCGGCGCCAGCGCCACGACCGACTACAAGGTGATCTATCCGCCGTTGGTCAATCACGCCGCGGAAGCGCGCTACATCGCCGATGTCGCGGCCGAGCTCGTCGGCGAGGACAATATCGCGCGCGACGGCACCCAGTTGATGGCGTCCGAGGATTTTTCCTTCATGCTGAACGCGCGTCCCGGCGCCTTCATCTATATCGGCAACGGCGACGGCGAAGGCAGCTGCGAGGTCCACAATCCCAATTACGATTTCAACGACGCCATCCTGCCGCTCGGCGCCGCGCTGTGGGTCAAGCTGGTGGAAAAGCGGCTGGCGTCGTCGTAAGCGCGGCGCGCTAAACCCGGCCGACCCGGTAAAGCAGCGCCCGGAACCGCGCTTGCTCCGCGGGCGATAGCGGCGCCAGCAAACGCTCCTGCACCCGGGCCACCGCCGGCTCGACCCGCTTCAAGAGCGCGGCGCCTTTCGGCGTCAACCGGATCAACTTGATGCGGCGGTCCGCCGGGCTGCCGGCCCGCGCCACCCAGCCCTTCGCCTCGAGCCGGTCGAGCACGTCGCCGATGGTGGCGCGATCGAACGCGATCTGTTCGGCGAGGCGCGTGGCGTCAAGCTCGCCCGACGCGCGGACCGCGAACAGCGCCGCGAACTGCACCGAGGTCAGGCCGAACTTGCCGCATTCCTCGGCGAAGAGCGCGGTCGAGACCTGGTGCGCGCGGCGGATGAGATGGCCGGGCATGGCGTAGATTGCGCGCATGTCCGCCGGGGCGGCACGGACCGACGAGATCGGCATCGCAGTTAGGCCAGTTCGGCCAGGAACTGTGTCACCCGCTCGCCGAAGCCTTTTTCCTGCATCGCCTGGATATGGTCGCGCGTGAAGTTGCGCGGCTGGCCGGCGAGATAGAATTTCTCGTAGAGCTCGACCCGGCCGCCCAAGGCCGAGCCGCAAAAGTCCCAGGCGGCGCGGAACACGCGGGCGCGTTCCTCGGCGCTGACGGTGCCGGCGCCGGGGAGATAGCGCTCCAGCGTCGCCTTCATGTCGGGATTGTCGAACGCGGCCAAGGACGGCGTCGCCAGCAAATTATGCGACCCGATCGCCTTAAAGATTTGATTCACGCGCTCCATCCAGGTCGGCATCACGTCGCGCAGTGCCCGCAGCGGCCGGTCGTCGGGAAAGAACGCGCCGTTCCCCCAATCGTAGGCGCCAGCCTCCGCCGCCGCGATGGCCGAGCGCGCGAGCTGGCCATAGGCCCAGATCTCGCCCAACTGCACGGCGTAGTCGGGCCGCGACGCGGCGTTCATCACGGCGGCGACGCGGGTGCCGAGCTCGTGCGCGAATTCGAGCTTGTTGGCGGCGCGGATCGCGGTCTGCTGGAACACGTTGGCGGCCCAGCCGGAGCCGCGGATGCGGTTATAGACCTCGAGATTGCAATCGCAGAACAGGCGCTCGAACGGAATCTCGACATCGTCGAAAATAACGATGCCGTCCTGCTCGTCGAAGCGCGCCGAAAACGGGTGGTTGCGCACATCGCCCGGCACGCCGTAATGGTCGCGGCAGAGCGTGATCATACCCTTCGTCGCCATCGGGATGGAAAAACACAGCGCGTGATTTGGGTCGCTGCCCGGCGGTAGCGGCAGTTGCGGATAGATGAACATTTCGTCGGCGAACGGCGCCAGCGTCGCCAGCACCTTGGCGCCGCGCACGATGACGCCGTTCTTGGTCCGCCGCACCACGCGCAGCGCGAGCTCCGCGTTCTGGCCTTGCAAATCGCCGATGGAGCGGTCGATCGTGGGTTGAATCAGCGCGTGGGTCATGGCGAGGTCGCCCTCGATGACCTCGCGGTGGAAGCGGGCGAAGCGCTCGATCGGCGTGCCGGTGCCATCGTCGAACATGTCGGAGCGCGCGATGAAGCCGGCCAGCGTAACGCCGACATAATCGGGGGTGCGGCCGAGCATGCCGTAGGAATATTTCGGCGAGCCGGTCGAAACAGCGATGGCGGATTTCGAGATCGCGGCGCGAATGCGGCACGAGCAGGCTCGCCGACATCGGAGCGCCGGAAACCTTGTCCTCGACCAGGCAATCTTCGGCATAGCGGTGCTGCCAGTCGAAATAACCGGCCATGCCCTTGAGCGAGCCAGCGAAGGCCGGCTCGGTCGTGACGTTGACTTTGCGGCCGCCCAGCCACACGACGGCGGCTGTCGCGAAGCCCGTCGATATATTGCGCCCCGGTCCGTGCCGTCATACCCGCCTCCCGCGATGTTGCAAGAAAGTATGTATACTGACTATATGTATACGGTCAAGCCGAGAGCATTATTATTCGCCGGGACGGGGAGAATGGCATAGCTCCCTTGCCGGAACGGGGCGCGACGACCATTGCCAATGGGCCGCTGCCCGCGCTATCCGAATTGGAGCAAACAATTGGCCGGCCCAACGACGCGCCGGGACATAGACGCGAGGTTCCATGCTGACGATCGACAAGAACAAGCAACTGACCGAAGTCGGGCCGGGCACCAAGATGGGCGATCTGATGCGGCGCTATTGGATGCCGATCGCCGGCGCCGGCGAGTTCGACGACACGCATCGCGTCAAGCCGGTGCGGCTCTACGGCGAGGATTTGGTTCTGTACAAGGACCTCAACGGCACGTTCGGCCTCATTGACCGGCATTGTTGCCACCGGCGCGCCGATCTCTCCTACGGCTTCGTCGAAGAATGCGGCCTGCGCTGCAACTATCATGGCTGGCTTTACGACGAGAAGGGCAATTGCCTCGCGCAGCCCTATGAGGACATGGCGCATCCCGACGCCAACATGAAGGCGCGCATCCACATCAAGGCCTATCCGGCGCGCGAACTGGCCGGGATCGTGTGGGCCTATCTCGGGCCGCAACCGGTGCCGTTGTTGCCGGTGTGGGAGCCGTTCACCTGGAAAAACGGCTTCGTGCAGGTCGTGATTTCGGAAATTCCGTGCAACTGGCTCCAATGCCAGGAGAACTCGATCGACCCGGTGCATTTCGAGTGGATGCATTCGAACTGGAGCATTCGGCTCGCCGGCAAGACCGGCCCCTACAGCCCGCGTCACACCAAGGTGGATTTCGACGAGTTCGATTACGGCTTCGTCTATCGCCGCGTGCGCGAGGACACGAGCATCGGACGATGAGTTGTGGACGCGTCGGCCGCGTCTGCCTGTGGCCGAACGCCTCTTCACCGGCAACCATTTCGAGTGGCGCGTGCCGGTCGACGATCACAACACGCTCTCGGTGGCGTGGTTCTTCAACGCGCGTGCCGCAGCGACCGCGAGCCCTATGTGCAAAACTCAATTCCCGACCTGGCACTCGCCGATCAAGGACGAGAAGACCGGGCGCTGGATCGACAGCCATGTCATGAACCAGGATTTCATCGCCTGGATGGGCCAAGGCGTGATCTCCGACCGCGAGAACGAGCATCTCGGCGCCAGCGACAAGGGCGTGGCATTGATCCGCCGCCGCTTTTTCGAGGATCTCGACGGCCGTTGAGGCGGGGCGCGACCCGAAGGCGGTGATCCGCGACGAGAAACTGAAGGATCTTGTGCCGCTGCCGATCATGAACCGCGCGATCCTGACCAAAGGCCTGACGCGCGAGCAGTTCAAACACGCCGAACGCCAGTTTCTGCTGCGGCCCTTCCCGTGCCAGGTCGGCCAACCCGACGAGGTCAAGCCGCGCCTACGCCGACGCGATGGGGCTGGAATCAAGGGGTAGCTGGCGATTTTGGCGCTTCCCTGAATCGTCATGGCCGGGCTTGACCCGGCCATCTCAAGCCGTTTGACGAGCCCATCGCGCGCCCGAGACCCGCGGGTAAGCCCGCGGGTGACGGACAAAATTTCTTCAAGACGAGAACCAGGACGCCCTCACGCGGGCGAATGGCACACGGCTTCGATGTTGTGGCCGTCGGGATCGAGGATGAAGGCACCGTAATAAGTCGGGCTGTATTGCGCGCGGATGCCGGGCGGGCCGTTGTCGCGGCCGCCCGCGGCGAGCGCCGCGCGATAAAACGCATTGACCGTGGCATGGTCCTTGGCCGTGAAGGCGATATGCGCGCCGGTCTTGCGACCGCGTCGCGAATCCCGATCCAGAAGAAGGCGCGTGGTTTTTCGCCGTAGCCGGCAAAGTGCGCGCCGTTGCCGGAGAAGCGCACGATGCCAAGCGGCTCCGAGCGCGGCTTGTCGTAGAACGCCGCGACCTTCGCGAAATCGCTGACGCCGATGGTGACGTGGTCGAGCATCGCGCCCCGCCTCCTCAGCCCGAAAAGAAATTCCCGGTCTCGATCCGCACCGTTTCGTGCGCCGGGTCGAAGATCGTGCCGGCCGGATCGCCGCCCTTGGCGACCAGCTCGATCTGCGCGCGCAAGAACCGGCGCAGCGCGGCGACGCCCTGATCGCTCGTGGCGAGATGCTCCTCCGAATGCAGCGCGATCGCGCCTTGCCCGACCTGCGCCTCGTAATCGCCCGGCAAATCCTGGTGCTGCTCGTCGCTCAGCTCCGACCAGCGCTTGCCGTCATAGAGCGAGCCGCGCGGCGGGGCGCGCCCTTTTTCATCTTGGCGACATTGAGGATTTTATATTCCGCGGTCGGACACCGGCACGGTCCAGCCGATGCCGTTCGACGGGCCGGGCTCCAGCACCGGCGACGGCACCAGCCGCAGGCTCGGCACCATCACCTCGGTGACGCGGCGCAACACACGGCCGCCGTCGAGCTTCCTCATCTTGGGTCGAGCGCATGCCGGTCGGCACCGGCGCGAACGACACCTCCGGCATCACCGCCATCGCGTCGACGAATTGCGTGCCGCTGAACGTGCCGTGGAGAATCACGACATGGAACGGGTCCATGATGTTCTCCCAATGCTGCAGCCAGTTGCATGGCGGCGTCAGGCCCGGCGCCGTTGCCGCCGGTGCCGAGCCCGTTGTCGAACGCCTTCAGTTCCTGGTCCGGCGCGAGGTTTTCGAGAATGTCGTAGCGCGGCAGGATCGGCTTGCGCTCCGGCGGGCCCATGTAGGCGAACACCAGACCGTAACGTTCCTCGACCGGATACCAGGGCTGGCGCGCGACGTCGCGATGGAGGCCATGCTCCGGCTCGCATGGCTGGTCGAGGCAGGTGCCGTCGACGCCGAACAGCCAGCCGTGATAGCAGCAGCGGATGCCCTCGTCCTCGACCTTGCCGTAGAACAAGGTGGTGCCGCGATGCATGCAGCGCGGATACAAGAGGCCCGGGCCGGCCCTTGCGGTCGCGGAACAGAATCAAATCCTCGCCCGAGCAGCCGCACTTTCCGCGGCCGCGTGGTGGCGTCGCTCGACAGCGCCACCGGCTGCCAGAACCGCCGCAGCCATTCGCCGGCAGGCGTGCCGGCGCCGACCTCGGTCAGCGACGCGTCATAGGTTGCGTTCTGCCGGCCATAGGCCGTGCCTTCGAGCCGCGCGCCATCCATGGCACCCTCCATAAAAGAAATCGGCGCGAGCATAGACGTTGCCCGCGCCGATCGTCGAGTAACGTCTCACATCGTTTCGTCGGCGGGCAACAACACCCAACGCGCGCCGTCGAACTGCATGTTGCGCATGGTGCTGAATTCCGAATAGTCGGTCGGCGAGGCGCTGAGCGTGATGCCCGGCAGCAGGCCCGGCGCCCGGAAATCATGCAGGTGGGTGAAGACAGTACATGACGTGCTCGCGGCTGAAATCGCCCTTGCACAGTTTCAGGACCTCGACCAGCGAGGCCGCCAGCGACCAGCCGGAGAAGATATAGCCGTTCTTGATGTCGGGCTGGGGATAGTCCTTATTCATCCACTCGACATAGCCCTTCATTTCGGGATCGTCGGCCCATTGCGGGTCCTGCGGGTCCTTGAGATTGTTGTGGCTGATGGTGCCCTTGAAAATCTGCAGCCCGGCCAAGGTCGGCGTCGCCGCAACCGGCGAGCCGGTATAGGTGATGAAGCGCGAGGGATGCCAGCCGAGTCCGTCGGCCTTGCGGAACACTTGCGCCATCAGCTTGGGAATGCCGACGACATAGAGCGCGTCGGCGCCCGAGGCCTGCGCCTCGACGGTCTGGCTGTCGACGGTCGGATCGGTGGTCTCGAACGTCGCCACCTTCACCAGCATCTTGGCATGCTCGGTACCGAGCGCCTTCTGCAGGCCGACGAAATGGTCGCGGCCGAAATCGTCGTTCTGATAGATGACCGCGATCTTGGCGTTGGGTTGGTGCTTCAGGATATATTGCGTGACCATGCGGCCGTCGAGCTCGTAACTCGCGATGCCGCTCATCGAATAGGGATAATCCTTCGGGTCGTTCCAGGTGCTGGCGCCCGACAGCACGCTCAATTGCGGCACGTGCTTGCTGTTGAGGTACTTGCGCACCGACAGGTTCGCCGCGGTGCCGACCGAAGCATAGATGAAGGCGACATGGTCTTCCTCGACCAGTTTGCGCGTCTGTTCTACCGTCTTCGGCGGGCTGTATAGACGTCGTCGCGGCTGATGAAGATGATCTTGTGGCCGTCGACGCCGCCGGCGCGGTTGACGGTGTCGAAATAGGCCGACATGGCGCGGCCCAGCGTGCCGTAAGGCGCCGCCGGTCCGCTATAGGCGATGGTCTGCCCGATCTTGATCGAATCCGACGTGACGCCGGTCATGTCTTCGGCCAGCGCCGCGGTGCCGGCAAATGCCAGCGCGCCCAACACCGCCGTCGCGGCGACAAATTTCTGCATGCGTACCTCCCTGGTTATGGTTTGGTCGTTGCCTCGGCCGTCTCATGCGCGACCGTTGGTGCGGGCAGCTTATAATGGGTTGCTGCCCACGGGAACCCGATATTGCTAATCGCTCGGGCGCGCCCCGCCCTAATTCGCCGCGATCACGTCGCCGAACAGCACCCAGCTCTTGCCGTTGAACCGCGTGAGCTGCATCTGCCGCACCGGATGGAAATTGGTCGGCGAGGTGTTGATGACGACGCCCGGCAGCAGCACGTCCTCGCCGAGATCGTGGATGTTCGCGGCCTGGCGCATGATGTTGGCGCGCGACAGATCGTTGCCGCATTGCCGCAGCACTTTCGCCAGCGTCTCGGCATATTGATAGCCGGCGATGTAGTTGCTGTCGGTCTGCAGCGCGGTCGGCAGATATTTGTTCATGAACGCGCGCCACTGTTTCATGCCGGCATCGTCGTTCCAGCGCGGATCGGTCGGGTCCTTGGAGTATTGCGCCGGCATCAATCCTTTCGCATTCTCGAAGCCCGCCGGCTTCAGCACCGCGGCCACCGACGACGAGGGATAGTTGACGAAGAAGGTCGGGTGCCAGCCCAGCTCCGCGACCTTGCGGATCGCCTGCGCCGCGAATTTCGGCGTCGCCGCGACGAACAGCACGTTGGCGCCCGAAGCATGCAGCGTCACGATCTCGGATTCGACCGTCGGCGCCGTCACCTCGTAGCTCAATTCCTGGATGACGTGCTTGCCGTAGTTCGGGTCCCACGCCTGGTGCAGCCCGCTTTGCGAATCGCGGCCGGCATCGTCGTGCTGGTAGAGGAACGCGACCTTGGCGTCGGGCACGTTCTTGTCGATGTAATGGGCATAAATCTCGGCCTCGACGCGATAGCTCGGCAACATGCCGATGGTCCACGGATAGTGCTGATAGTCGCCCCACATATCGGCGCCCGAGGCGACGAACAGCTGCGGCACCTCTTTGCTGTTGAGATATTTCCGGATCGCGACATTGGGGCCGGTGCCGAGACTCGAGAAGATGAAGGCGACGCGATCCTCCTCGACCAATTTCCGAATCTGCTCGACGGTCCGCGGCGGCGAATAACCGTCGTCGCGGCTCAGGATCGCGATCTTGCGGCCGTTGATGCCGCCTTCCTCGTTGATCATCTGGAAATAGGCGATCTCCGCCTTGCCGACGGCGGCGTAGGCCGAGGCCGGCCCGCTATACGGCATGGTCTGGCCGATTAGAATCTGCGCGTCGGTAACGCCCGGCGCGTTCTCCGCGAACGCCGGTGCCGCCAGTGTGGCCAACCCAAGAACCGTCAACGGCGAACAGCTGCTTCATCCGTTTCCTCCTGGCTCGGCCGCCGAGCCTTGCCGCTAGCTCGCCGCGAGCACGTCGCCGAACAGCACCCAGCTCTTGCCGTCGAACCGTTGCAGCTGCATCTGCCGCACCGGGTGATAGTTGGTCGGCGAGGTGTTGATGGTGATGCCGGGCAACAGCACGTCCTCGTGCAGATCGTGGATATTGGTGGCCTGGCGCATGATGTTGTCGCGCGACAGATCGTTGCCGCATTGCTTGAGGACGTAGGCCAGCGTCTCGGCATATTGATAGCCGGCGACATAGTTGGCGTCGGTCTGCGCCACGCCCGGCAAATACTTGGTCATGAACGCGCGCCACTGATTCATCCCGGCATCGTCCTTCCAGCGCGGATCGCCGGGATCCTTGCCGTAGGCGGCGGTGATCAGCCCGACCGCTTTCTCGAATCCCGCCGGCTTCAGCACCGCGCCGACCGAGCCGGAGACATAGGAAATGAAGTGCGTCGGGTGCCAGCCGAGCTCGTAGACCTTGCGCAGCGTCTGGGCGCCGAACTTGGCGGTGGCGCCGGTCACCAGCACGTCGGCGCCGGACGCCTTCAGCGACACGATCTGCGAATTGACGGTTGGATCGGTGACCGAATAGGTCTCCTGCTTGACGACGTACTTGTCGAAGTCGGCGCCGAACCCATCCTTGAGGCCGTTCAGGTAGTCCTTGCCGAAATCGTCGTTCTGATAAAGCAGCGCGACCTTGGCGCCCGGATGTTCGGCCAGGATGTATTTGGCGTAGATCGTCGCCTCGACGCGGTAGCTCGGCAACAGGCCGATCGACCACGGATAATGTTGATAGTCGCCCCAGAAATCGCCGCCCGAGGCGACGAACACGTCGGGGATCTTGCGGTCGTTCAGGTATTTGCGGATCGCGACGTTGGTCGGCGTGCCGATCGTCGAGAAGATAAACGCGACGTGATTCTCCTCGATCAGCTTGCGCGTCAGTTCGACCGTCTTCGCGGGATTGTAGCCGTCGTCGAGGCTGATGATGCGGACCTTGCGGCCGTTGATGCCGCCTTGGTCGTTGATCATCTGAAAATAGGCGATCTCGACCTTGCTGTTGGCGGAATAGGCCGAGGCCGGGCCGCTGTACGGCGACGATTGGCCGATCAGGATTTCGCTGTCGGTGATGCCCGGCGCGTTCTCGGCCAGCGCCGGAACCGCCATCGCCAAGGTCGCCGCGGCGACCGCGATCGAAAGTCGTTGCACAAATCCCTCCCCCCGGTTTGCCGGCGTTTGCCGCCGGTTTCGCTAGGCGCACAGAATATGGCCGAACGGGAAATAGATCAAAGGGGGTGGCGGCCCTGCGGCAAATGTGGCGCCGGCGCCACAACATGAAACCTATGTAATGGCGGGATCGTTTGCGCCGGCCGGGTCATTGACGCCGATATGAGCGGACCCGTTGTCCGCTGGAAAGGAGTCGCATCATGAACACGATGATCGAAAGCAAACGCCTGGCGGGTAATCTGCGCGGCGCCGCGCTTGCCGCGGCGCTTGCGGGCGTGGCGGTGGGAGCCTTCGCGGCTCCGGCGCTCGCCGACACCGTGACCACGACGCGAACGGTGAGAACCTACGATTACGGCTACTATCCGGGCTATTATCCGAGCGGCGGCTATTACGTCTCGGGCCCGACCTACTACGATGACGGGTACGGCTATCCGCCGCCGCCGGCTTACACCTACGTGGAGCCGGCGCCGCCCGCCCCGGTCGGCGCGACCATCGGCGTCCCCGGCGTGATCGGCTTGCATTTCGGCTGGTAACCGCCGGCGATAGAGGCGAGGAAACCCGCGCCCTTCGGGGCGCGGGTATTTCTTCAGGCGCTCGCCGCCGCGTCGAGGCCCCGCGGCGAGGTATGGAATTGTGGACGAGCGGTGGATCGAAGCGGCCTCACGGTGGATAACTACAGTAAGTTGGGGACAAGCCTGTGGACGGCGCGATTGGCGGTCGACAACGTCACGGCATCGAATACCGTGCGGTTCGGCTGGAACTCAATGCATCGCGCGGCCGCGCGGCTTCCAAGCCGGTAAAGAGAGGGCGCCCTTCCTCCCGGGCGCCCTCTCGTTTGTTTGGGCCGGCGCGCGGCGATGGATCCCTGCTTTCGCAGGGGTGACGAGCATCAAAATTGAGTTCGAACCCTAATGGCGGCTCGCCACCAGCCGCGTCAGCCACTTCTTTCGCTCGACCGCGATCACGGCCAAGGCGTCATAGGCATCGGCGATTTCGAGCATTTGCTGCTTGGTGTGCTCGTCGCGCATGAGTTCGGACTGCTCGCGCGCGCGCTTCGCGCGGGCGACCAGAAAATCTGCGTCGTCGAGCCAATCATCCCCCACGCCCGGAAAATATGAAAAGCTAGGGCCGCACGCAATCGTCAACCGGGCGAATAAGATCAATCCTTAGTGAGCGGCGTAGCGACCGGCACTCCGTATCGAAGGTGACTATTATAAAAGTACAATTATTGCGCAGCAATTTTTCCGAATATTGCGCGATTAATAATAATTGGTATCATTCTTGATTGTTTCACGGGAAACATTCGGCTCGGTGCGGTAGCGCTCGATTTCTCGGCCCTGCCCCGCTAGATTGGCGCCATGGATCGATTCGACGTGGTGATTATCGGCGGCGGGCACGCCGGCTGCGAGGCGGCGGCGGCGTCCGCGCGCCTGGGCGCCCGCACCCTGCTGCTCACCCATAAAGTCGAAACCATCGGCGAAATGTCGTGCAATCCGGCGATCGGCGGCCTGGCCAAGGGGCATCTGGTCCGGGAGATCGACGCGCTCGACGGGGTGATGGGCCGCGCCACCGACCGCGCCGGCATCCAGTTCCGCATCCTCAATCGCAGCAAGGGCCCGGCGGTGCGCGGGCCGCGCGCCCAGGCCGACCGCAAGCTCTATCGCCAGGCCATGCAGGCGATCCTGGCCGAGCAACCGCAATCTGACCATCCGGGCCGCCGCCGCCGAGGATTTGATCCTGGAGCAGGGCCGAGTCGCCGGGGTCGTGACCGCGGACGGGGCGGAAATCCGGGCTTGCGCGGTGGTTCTGACCACCGGAACCTTCCTGCGCGGCATGATCCATTGCGGCGAGGAGCGGATTCCGGCCGGGCGGGTCGGCGAGGCGCCGGCCCTGGGCCTGTCGGCGACCCTGGAGCGCGCCGGATTTCGCGCTCGGCCGGCTCAAGACCGGGACGCCGCCGCGGCTCGACGGCCGCACCATCGATTGGGCCGGGCTCGAGGTGCAAGAGGGCGACGATCCGCCGGTGCCGTTCTCGTTCCTGACCGAGCGGATCACGACGCCGCAGCGCCCGTGCCACATCACCGCCACCACCGAGGCCGGCCACGCGCTGATTCGGGCCAATATCCACCGCGCGCCGGTCTATTCCGGCCAAATCCAGGGCACCGGCCCGCGCTATTGCCCGTCGATCGAGGACAAAGTGGTGCGTTTCCCGGACCGCACCCGGCACCAGATCTTCCTCGAGCCGGAGGGGCTGGACGACGACACGGTCTATCCCAACGGCATTTCCACCTCGCTGCCGCGCGACGTCCAGGCCGAATTGCTCAAGCATATTCCCGGGCTGGAGCGGGCGCGGATGGTCCGGCCGGGTTACGCCATCGAGTACGATTACATCGATCCGCGCGAGCTGCGGCCGACCCTGGAGACGCGGCGCGTGCCGGGCCTGTTCCTGGCCGGGCAGATCAACGGCACCACCGGCTACGAGGAAGCGGCGGCGCAGGGGCTGATGGCGGGGCTCAACGCCGCGCTGGCGGCCGGCGGCCAAGGGACCGAGGAGCGCGAATTCACCCTCGACCGGGCCAGTTCCTATATCGGCGTGCTGATCGACGATCTGGTGACGCGCGGCACCGCCGAGCCGTACCGAATGTTCACGTCACGGGCCGAATACCGGCTGGTGCTGCGCGCCGACAATGCCGATCAGCGGCTGACGCCGCTAGGCCGGCGGCTTGGCTGCGTCGGATCGGGCCGGGCAAGGGCGTTCGCGGCCAAAATGGCCGAGTTGGAGCGGGCGAGGGCGCTGGTGTCGGGACTGCGGCTCAGTCCGACCGCGCTTCGCGCCCATGGGCTGGCGGTCAACGAAGACGGCGTGTCACGCTCGGTGACCGATTTGTTGGCCAATCCTGACCTCGATATCCGCCGTTTGTCGTCGGTTTGGCCCGATTTGTCATCGATTTCTCCCGCTATCGCCGAGCAGATCGAGACCGATTCCCGCTATGCCGGCTACCTCGCCCGGCAGGAAGCGGAGATCGCCGCGTTCCGCCGCGACGAGGCCTTGGCCCTGCCCCGCGACCTCGATTACGCCGCGGTTGGCTCGCTCAGTCATGAAATCCGCACCAAATTGGCGGCCGCGCAACCCGCGACCCTTGGCGCCGCGGCGCGGATTTCCGGGGTTACCCCGGCGGCGCTGGCGGCGCTGCTGCGCTACGTCAAACGGCGCGACCCGGCCGCCGCGTGAGCCTCACCGCCGAGGGCTTCGCCCGCGTCACCCATGTTTCACGTGAAACAATGGCGCGGCTCGAGGACTATGTCCGCCTGCTCTCGGCCTGGAACCACCGCATCAATTTGGTCGGCCGTAACACAATTGGCGATGTCTGGCAGCGCCACATCCTCGATTCGGCGCAACTCATCGGCCATCATCCCGCCCGGCGCGCGCCGTGTCGTCGATATCGGCAGCGGCGCCGGCCTGCCCGGCTTGATCCTATCGATCCTCGGCGTGCCCGAGGTTCATCTGATCGAATCCGACCGCCGCAAAGCCGTGTTCCTGGCCGAAGCGATCCGCATCACCCGCGCGCCGGCCATCCTCCATGCCCGCCGCGCCGAAACCGTGCCGGCCGCCGTCGCCGATGTCGTCACCGCGCGTGCCTGCGCCAGCCTTCCCGATCTACTGGACTTGGCTTGGCGGTTCATCGGGCCCGACACGGTATGCCTGTTCCTCAAAGGCAAGGGCGTCGCCGCCGAATTGACCGAGGCCGCAAAAGATTGGAACATGCTGGCCGAGACCGTGCCGAGCATCGCCGACAAGTCCGGCTGTATCTTGAAGTTGGAAGGGGTTTCCCGTGTCGAGCGTCCATGATGCCGCGCCGCCGCCGCCGCCCGATCTCCAGCCGCCGCGGGGGCATGGGCCGCGGGTAATTTGCATTGCCAATCAAAAGGGTGGCGTCGGCAAGACGACGACGGCGGTCAACCTGGCGACGGCGCTGGCGGCTGCCGAAAAGCGGGTGCTGCTGATCGATCTCGATCCGCAGGGCAATGCCTCGACCGGTCTCGGCGTGTCGCGCCACGATCGGGCCAATTCAAGCTACGAGCTGCTTCTCGGCCTGACCAGCCTGCCGAAGACCGTGCGGCAGACCCTTGTTCCTCATTTGTTCATAGTGCCCGCCAGCGCCGACTTGTCGGGCGCCGAGATCGAGCTGATCGCGCTCGACCGCCGCGAATACCGGCTGAAGGACGCAATGGCGGGCCGCATCGGCGATCTCGATTTCGTGCTGATCGATTGTCCGCCGTCGCTCGGCCTGCTGACGCTCAACGCGCTGGTCGCGGCCGACGCGATCCTGATCCCGGTGCAATGCGAATTCTATGCGCTCGAAGGCGTGACGGCGCTGACCCGCACCGTCGACCGCATCAAGCGCGCCCTCAATCCCGCGCTCGAGATCCAGGGCGTGGTGCTGACCATGGCGGACAAGCGCAACAATCTCTCGGTCCTGGTCGAAGGCGACGTGCGCGCGCATTTCGGCAACGCCGTCTATGAGACGGTGATCCCGCGCAACGTGCGCCTCTCCGAGGCGCCGTCGCACGGCAAGCCGGCGCTGCTCTACGATTTTCATTCGGCCGGCGCGCAGGCCTATGTCCACCTGGCGCGCGAACTGCTGGCCCGGGAGCGCCGGCGAGAGGGGGCGATGCGATGAGCGATGAAAAGAAGGGGCCGCGGCTGGGGCGCGGCCTCTCGGCCTTGCTCGGCGACGATGCCGACCCGGGCGCGGGCGGAGCCGCGCTCGCCGGCTCCCATCCGGTGCCGATCGAGCATTTGCATCGCGGCCGATTCCAGCCGCGGCGCCATTTCGACGCGGCGTCGCTCGAGGCGCTGGCCGATTTCGATCCGCGCCCAAGGCGTGCTGCAGCCGCTTCTGGTGCGGCCGCATCCCGCGCGCCCCGGCGAATACGAGATTCTCGCCGGCGAGCGGCGCTGGCGCGCGGCGCAGGCGGCGCGGCTCGCCGAAGTGCCGGTGCTGGTGCGCGATATTTCGGATCGCGAGGCGCTCGAAATCGCGCTCGTGGAAAATGTTCAGCGCCAGGACCTCAACGCCATCGAGGAGGCGCGGGGCTATGAGCGGCTCGTCGCCGATTTCGGCCACACCCAGGACGAGATCGCGCGCGTCACCGGCAAGAGCCGGCCGCACATCGCCAACACGCTGCGGCTCCTGCATCTGCCGGAGGAAGTGCTGGCGCTGGTAGAAGAGGGCAAGCTCTCGGCGGGCCATGTCCGGCCGCTGATCGGCCACGCCGACGCGGCCCTGATCGCGCACGAGGCGGTCGCGCGCCAATGGTCGGTGCGCGAGGTCGAGGCGCGCGCCAAGGCGAAGAAGCGCGCGGCGTCCCCCGCACCGCCCCGCACTCCGGCGCATCGACCCGACGCCAATCTGCGCGCGCTCGAGCGCGAGTTCGAAGGCCTTACCGGCATGAAGACACAAATCATCGGTGATGCAGGCCTCGGCACCATCATCTTCGCCTACACCAATCTCGACCAGATCGACGCGTTCTTGGCGAATTCTACGTCGCCACTAATTCCCGTCCGCCAGGCGCGGAAACAGTTTCGTCGCGTTGGCGCGCGCGATCGCGACGCGGTCCTCGGCGTTGAACAGCGCGGAGGTTTCGAGAAACGCGACAAACCGTTCGACCGCGGGCTCGGGCGTGAACGGATAGTCGGAGCCGAACAGGATCTGCGTCACCGGAATGAGCTGGCGCAGCGCCGGGATGGCATGGACGTTGGCCGAGCCGGCAGTGTCGCAATAAAAGCGCCGCATCTCGGCGAGCGCCGCGGCCGAATCCATGCCGCTCAAGACGAGCCGGTTGTTGCCGACGATGCGCTGCACCAAAAAGGGTAGGGTGCCGCCGGCATGCGGCAGGATGAATTTGATGTCGGGGCAGCGCCGCGTCGTGCCAGAATAGACGAGGTTCACCGCCGCGCGCGTGGTGTCGAACGGAAACTCGATCACCGGCGCCGGCCGGCCCATCGACAGCGCCTCGAAACACGCGGGCGAGGTCGGATGCAGGAAGACCATTGCCTTGCGCGCGTTGAGCGCGTCGAACACCGGGTCGAGACTCTTGTCGCCGAGATAGACGCCGCGTGCGTTGGTCATAAGCACAACACCGTCGGCATTGAGCGTGTCGAACGCGTGCTCGATCTCGGCGACCGCCACCGCGACGTCGTCGAGCGGCAGGGTCGCGAACAGGCCGAAGCGGCCGGGATGCGATTTGGCGTAGCCAGCGCCCTCGTCGTTGACCGCGCGGGCGAGGCGCGCCGCCTGGTCGGCGCCGACGATATGGACGCTCGGCGACGACAGCGACAGAATCTGCGTCTCGATGCCCTGCCGGTCCATCATCGCCAGCGAATCCTCGATGCGCCATTTCGGCACCGGGATGCCGCCGTCGAGCTCGGCGATGCCGGCCGCGCGCAGCGCCGCGTAATAAGCGGGCGGCAGGTAATGGGCGTGGACATCGACGTGGCGATGGTCGTGCGCGGTCATCGCGTCACGCTTTGAGGCCCGCCATCTTGGCGACCAGCTTCCATTCCTCGGGCGTCACCGGCGACACCGACAAGCGCCCTTCGCGGACCAGCCGCATCTGCGCCAGCTTGGGCTCGGCCTTGATCGCGGCGAGCGTCACCGGATGCGGCACCGGCTCGACCGCTTTGACATCGACCTGGACAAATTTTCCGGTCTCGTCGCTCGGGTCGGGATAGGATTCCTTCACCACTTCGCAGACCCCGACCACCTGGCGTTCGTCGCCGGTGTGATAGAAGAACGCGCGGTCGCCCTTTTTCATTTTCATCAGGTTGGCGCGGCCCGCCGGACTGCGCACGCCGCTCCAGTTGGTGGTCTTGTCCTTGACCAGCTGATTCCACGAATAGGAATCCGGCTCGGTCTTCAAGAGCCAGTAGTTCATTTCGTTCTCCTTCGTCCCTCAGACGCCGGGCGCGACGCATCCGCGTCGCTTGGCTTCGCTCCGCTTACGCTTCGCGGGGCCGCGGTCGCGGCCCGCGAAAACGTGCTCGCCCGGCTTCGTCATCTTTTCGCGACCATGAAGATGCGGCGGAACGGAAACAGGGTGACGCCGTCGGCGCGTTTGGGATAGGCGTCGGCGAGGCGCGCCGCGAGCTGATCCTCGAATTCCGTCTTCTCGCTCGGCGACAGTCGCTCGAGCGCCGGTCGCAGGATCGAGCCCTTGATCCATTCCAGGACCGGCCGCTCGCCGGTCAGCGCGGTGAGATAAGTGGTCTGCCACAGATCGACGCCGTCGGCCGCGAGGGGCGCCAACGCGCCGAAATAAAAATCGGGCGGCTGCACCAGATCGTCGCGCAAGCTGCCGCCTGGCTCGGTCAGCGCGCCGAGCTTGCCGCGAAATTTCGGTGTCAGCGCCAGGTCGCGAATCAGTGTGTGTGACGGCTCGCGAAAATTGCCCGGCATCTGCACCGCAAGCGTCCCGCCTGGCGCCACCATCCGCATCAGCCGCGGAAACAGCACGGCATGGTTCGGCAGCCAATGCAGCGTCGCGTTGGAAAAGATCAGCGCCGCCGGCTCGGGCGCCGACCAGTCGTTTATCTCGGCCTCCTGCCAGCCAAGATTGGCGGGTGCCGGCGTCGCGCCCGCTTTTTTCAGCATGTCGGCGGAATGGTCGAGGCCGGTGACGCGCCGGTCCGGCCACCGCGCGGCGATGGCGCGGGCATGCTCGCCAGTACCGCAGCCGAGATCGAAAATCGGCCCCGGCGGGAGATCGCCCACCCGCGCCAGCAGCTCATAGCCGGGGCGCAGCCGCTCGCCACCGAATTTCAGATATTGCGCGGGATTCCAGGCCGCCTGGTCCATGTCGCCACTATAGAATCCGCGACTTCCCGCCGCTAACAACAATTCCACAGTGTCATATATTTTAATACCACAAATTATTTGTGGGTTAGTGCTCTTGGCAGCGGGGTAAGCGTGGGCTACTTTTCCCACATGCTGCCTATCGTTCTCGATCTGGCTCGCAGCGACATCGTCCTGGTCGGCGACGGCGCCGCCGCGGCGAAGCGCCGGGCGCTTCTGGACGAGGCCGGCGCCGAGAATCTGCGTGTGTTTGTGCCGCCCGAACTCCCGACCGACGCGGCGCTGGCGGGCGCGCGGCTCGTCTTCATCGTCGATCGCCACGCGCCTTACGCCGCCGAGCTCGCGGCGCGCGCGCGGGAGGCCGGCGCCCTCGTCCATATCGAGGACGATCCGCGCCATTCCGATCTGCATCTGCCGGCGGTGCTGCGGCGCGGCGATCTCGCGATCGCGATCTCGACCGGCGGCGCCAGCCCGGCCTTGGCGGTGCGGCTGAAGCGCGCGCTCGGCGATCTGTTCGGCCCGGAATGGCAAGGCCGCACCGACGAACTCGCGGCGCTGCGCCGCCGTTGGCGCGACGCCGGCGCGGGCGCCGACGCGCTCAGGCGCAAGACCGATTCATTGATCGAGCGGCGGCGCTGGCTGCCGCGCTCATCGTCGCGTTCCTAACAACAAACTCTCGAGGAGGAGAGCATGACATTACGCTTGAATCAGATCGCGCCGGATTTCACACAGGATTCGACCGAAGGCCCGATCCATTTCCACGAGTGGCTTGGCAATAGTTGGGGCGTGCTGTTTTCGCACCCCAAGGATTTCACCCCCGTCTGCACCACCGAGCTCGGCACCGTCGCCAATCTCAAGCCGGAATTCGACAAGCGCAACGTCAAGGTGATCGGCCTGTCGGTCGATTCCGTCGACGATCACAAGCGCTGGGCCAACGACATCAAAGACGTGCAAGGCAAGGCGCCGAACTACCCGATGCTCGCCGACGCCGATTACAAAGTGTCGAAGCTCTACGACATGCTGCCGGAAGCGGTGTCGGGCGATCCGGCGAAGCGCACGCCCGCCGACAATCTCACCGTGCGCAACGTCATCGTCATCGGCCCCGACAAGAAGATTCGGCTGATCCTGGTCTATCCCATGGCCACCGGCCGGAATTTTCAGGAAATCTTGCGCGTCATCGATTCGATGCAACTCGGCGACAAACACAAGGTTGCGACGCCGGCCGATTGGAAACAGGGCGGCGATGTCATCATCACCGGTGCCGTCAGCAACGAAGACGCGCAGAAGATTTTCCCCGGCTTCAAGACGGTGAAGCCCTATCTGCGCACCACGCCGCAGCCGCGTTGATCCGGCGCTGCAACTAAAGAAAGCGGCGGGCAATGTGCCCGCCGTTTTCGTTTCCGGGGTTGCGACCGGTTACGGAATGCCGATGCCGATATTGACGCCGGGCAGGCTCAAGCCGACACCGACTCCGGGTCCGTAGACCACCGGAGGGGCGTAGTAATAGCCCGGATCGTAATAGCCCGGCGCGTAAGCGGGGCCGACATAGCCGCCGCCCCAGCCACCGCCGTGCCAGCCGCCACGGTAGCCGCCGTGCCAATGCCCGCCCCCGTGGTAGTGGCCGCCGCCGTGATAGTGATGGTCGGCCGCGACGGCCGGCGCCGTGCCGATCGCGCCCGCCGCCAGTGCGACGGCGGCGACGAGGCCGAGGGTTCGGCCCGAACGAATGATCGCGTTCATGTCAGAACTCCTTTCACCGATATCGTTAGCTCCGGCCTGTCGGGCGGCGCTTTTCGAAGCTGCGGAACACCTTGTCGGCGTTCGCCTTCTGCTCCGGCGTCATCGCGCTGTAGAGCGTGCCGAACGCGGTGGTCAGCTTTTGCAGGCCCTCGGCGTGCGCTTGCGCGAACTTCTGATAGGTCTGCAAATCCTGCAGCGCGCTGCGCTGATCGCGCGGATTTTCGGCGCGCGTTTGGTCGATCAATTGCTGCATGCTCTTGGCGTTGTCGCGCATCGCTTCGGCGACCGCGTTCCAATCGCTTTCCTCGCTCGGCGCGATTTTGAGCTGCGTCTTCAGTTGCGCGATGCGTTGTTCGACGGATTCGGGCCGCATCGACGTCGCCTCGTGCGCGGCGGTGGCATGATGCAGTTTGCCCCTATGTGCCGGCGCGGCCGCGGTCGGCGGATTTTGAGCGGTGTCTTGCTGCGCATAGCTCGGCGTGGCCATTGTGCCGGCGGCCAGGAATGCCGCTGCCGCGACGCTCAGTGCCAGGGGCGCGATCGCTGCCCGCGCACGGACGAAATTCGACATCTTTCTCTCTCCTCGTTTCCGGACTTTGTTGAGACCTAGCTGCCTAACGACGCGCCAGACCGGCGCGGCGGGCGAACGACTGCAATTTGGCGAGCGAAAGTGGAATTAGCACGGCATCCTGGTGGAATCTTTCGCAGGATCGGCCACATTGTCGTGGCGGAACTGTGTCGGCGCACGGCAAAACGGCCGGCGTTATCGCCGGCCGTCCCGAATAACGCCGCTACGCCGCGCCTCTTGCCGCCCTGGGCGAGGCATACAGGTCGAACCGGCTAAATGGCGGGCCAAGGTGAAATTCGCGGGGCGATCTTGGGGGTATCTTTGGGGAGTTCCGGCCGCGCCTGCGGCGGAAGTATGGCGTGGCCGCCCTTCAGCTTAAGCCGGTAGTCCGCCCGGTCTTCGTAGATCGATCCTGCCTTGGTCTGATAACTGGCGATCAAACTGAAATGCCGCACTGGAAACGGCGGCGCGCGATAGAGCGCGTTGCCTTCGATGAAGGCTTGCAGCTTCGGGTCGTTGCCCTTGAGCCGCGCCAGCGTGACGTGCGGCTGGAAACGTCGCCCTTCGGGTTCGAGGCCGAGCCGCACCAGCGCGCTTTCGATCTTGTCGCGCAAATGGATCAGCACGTCGTTACGCTCGACGCCCACCCATAACTGCCGATCGCCGAACGTGCCCAGGCCGGCGAGCGCGATCTCGAATCGCGGCGCCGCGATCCGCGCCAGCGCCGCGTCGATGTCGCTCGCCAATCCCTCGTCGACCTCGCCGATGAAGCGCAAGGTGATGTGATAATTGCCGGCATCGACCCAGCGCGCGCCCGGCAAGCCGCCGGTCAGCGCCGACAGCGACAGTTTCAATTCGGGCGGCAGGTCGATGCCGGCGAACAGCCGCAACATGGTCAGGGCGCCTTGTTGCTTTCGCCGATGAGACGCATCACGCCGGGCACCAGACGATGCGCGATCGCCGCCGCGCCCGCGGCGTTCGGATGGATCAAATCGGCCTGATTGAGCTTAGGGTCGAGCGCCACGCCGTCGAGCAGGAAGGGATAAAGCGGATCGTGGTGCGCTTCGGCGAGGCGAGGATAGATCGCGTCGAACCGGGCTTGATAATCGCGCCCCCAATTCGCGGGCGCGCGCATGCCGAGGATCAGCACCGGAATATGCGCCTCGGCAAATCGCGTCAGGATCCGGTCGAGATTGTCGTAGGTGATTTTCGGGTCGATCGCGCGCAGCGCGTCGTTGCCGCCGAGCTCGAGCAGGACGGCGTCGGGATGCCGGGCGATGGCGTCGCCGATTCGCGCCAGCCCGCCGGCGGTGGTGTCGCCGGACACGCTGTCGTCGACGATCTCGACCGGCAGGCCCGCGGCTTTGAGGTCTTCGCCGAGTTGCGCCGGAAACGATTGTTGCGGCGCGAGACCGTAGCCGGCGCCGACACTGTCGCCGACCACCATGAGATGAAAAATCGCCGCCTCGGCCCGAACCGGCGCCATGGCAAACGCGACAAGCCACGCCCATTTGATTAGCCTAAGTCCGATCCCGCCTTTATCCATTCGCCGCGAATATAATCATGACAAATCCCAATCCGGTCATCGATCTCGATGCGGTGACGCTTACACTGGCGGGGCCGGCCGGACCCGTCAACGTGCTGCGCGGCGTCACCTTGCGCATCGCGGCGGGCGAATCGGTCGGGCTGATGGGCCCGTCCGGCGCCGGCAAGACCAGCCTAATGATGATCGTCGCCGGATTGGAGCATGCGACCGCGGGCCGCGTCGCCGTGGTCGGACAGGATTTGGCGCTGCTCGACGAGGATGCGCGCGCCCGCTTTCGCCGCGACCATGTCGGCATCGTGTTCCAGGCGTTTCACCTGCTGCCGACCATGACCGCGCTCGAGAATGTCGCGATGCCGCTGGAGCTAGCCGGCCGGCGCGACGCCGAACGCGCCGCGCGCGACATGCTCGACGAGGTCGGTCTGGCGCAACGCGCCGCGCATTATCCGAGCCAGCTCTCCGGCGGCGAGCAGCAGCGCGTCGCCTTGGCGCGCGCGCTGGCGCCGCGCCCCGAATTGCTGCTGGCGGACGAGCCGACCGGCAATCTCGATACCGAGACCGGGCGGCACGTCATCGACTTGATGTTCCGCCTCGGCGCCGAGCGCGGCACCACCTTGCTGCTCATCACCCACGACAACACGCTCGCCTCGCGTTGCGCCCGCATCGTGCCGATGGCCGACGGGAGAATCGCGTGATGGTGCTCGCGTTGCGATGGGCCTTGCGCGAGCTGCGCGGCGGATTGCGCGGATTTTGGATTTTCCTCGCCTGTCTCGCGCTCGGCGTTGCGGTGATCGCGGGTGTCGGCTCGGTCGCCGCCTCGGTGGCGGCGGGCCTCGGCGTCAACGCGCGCGCGTTGCTCGGCGGCGATATCGAGCTGCATCTCGTGCATCGCACCGCGACCGACGCCGAGCTCGCTTTCATGCGCGACAGCGGCGCCGTGTCGCGTGTCGCCGAAATGCGCGCGATGGCACGCAGCGACGACGGCAACCAGGTGGGATTGATCGAGTTGCGCGCGGTCGATCCGGCCTATCCGCTTTATGGTTCGGTGACGCTCGATCCGCCGATGGCGCTCGATGCCGCGCTGGCGCAGCGCGACGGGATGTGGGGCGCGGTCGCGGCGCCCGACCTGATCGCGCGCCTCGGCTTGCATCGCGGCGATGTCGTTCGGATCGGCGACGGCCGCTTCACGTTACGCGCAGCGCTGACGGCGGAGCCCGACGCGTCGGGCGGCAGTTTCGCGCTCGGTCCCCCTGTCATGATCGCCGCCGCGGCCCTGCCCGCGACCGGCCTGGTGCAGCCCGGCAGCCTGATCGACTATTCCTACCGTTTGCGTCTTGCGCCGGGAACGGGCGAAGCCGCGTGGATTTCAACATTACGCAACAAATTCCCCGAAGCCGGCTGGCGCATCCGCGAACCGGGCCAGGCCGCGCCGAATCTGGCGCGGCTGCTCGACCGCGTAACGCTGTTCCTGACATTGGTTGGATTGACGGCGCTATTGGTCGGCGGCGTCGGCATCGCCAACGCGGTGCGCGCCTTTCTCGCCACCAAGACCGCGACCATCGCGGCGATGAAGAGCCTCGGCGCGCCGCGCCGCCTGGTGTTCGCGACCTATCTGATTCAAATTCTGGTTCTGGCCGCGCTCGGCATCGTCATCGGCCTAGCGGTGGGCGCGTCGATTCCGTTTTTCGCCCTGCCCTTCGTGCCGGAAGCGCTGGTGCCGACGCACGCCGGCCTTTATCCGGCGCCGCTGGCGCTGGCGGCGTTGTTCGGCGTGCTGACGACGCTGGCGTTTTCGCTGTGGCCGATCGCGAGCGCGTGCGAGACCGAGCCGGCGCAATTGTTCCGTGCCGCGGTCGAGCCGCCGAGCGCAGCACCACCTTGGCCCTATCGCATCGCCACCGTCGCCGCCGCGCTGCTGCTCGCGGCGCTCGCCGTCGCCACCGCCGCCAACCGCGACATCGCGCTCTGGTTCATCGCCGGCGCGGCGGGTTCGCTGGTCTTGTTCCGCGT
The DNA here is from genome assembly GCA_963729845.1 of uncultured Alphaproteobacteria bacterium. Lineage (GTDB taxonomy): Bacteria > Pseudomonadota > Alphaproteobacteria > ATCC43930 > CGMCC-115725 > JAATGI01. The sequence continues at coordinate 23,898 of CAVSQC010000011.1, read as the reverse complement.
TCTGGCGATGGCGCTGATGACGGTGGCGCGGCGCATTCACCCGCGCGGCACGGCACCGAAGCTCGGCCTCGGCAATCTCCATCGCCGCGGCGCACCCACCCCGGCCATCGTCGCGTCGCTCGGCCTCGGCCTCGCGGTGCTGGTGGCGATCGCGCTGATCGAGGCCAATGTCGGCCGCCTGCTTGAGGCCGAACTGCCGGAGCGCGCGCCGAGCTTTTTCTTCATCGACCTGCAGCCGGATCAGAAGCCAGCCTTCGACAAGCTCCTGGCAGCGACGCCCGGCGTCCGCGAAAGCGACGCGATGCCGAGCTTGCGCGGCCGCATCGTCAAGCTCAACGGCGTGCCGGTCGAAAAGGCGCGCATCTCCGAGGATTCGCGCTGGACCTTGCAGACCGAGCGCGGCCTGACCTACGCGGCTCGTGTGCCGCGCGGCTCGCGTATCGTCGCCGGAGCGTGGTGGCCCGCCGACTATCGCGGCAGCCCGCAAGTTTCGATGGATGCCGGCATCGCGCGCGGCCTCGGCCTCAAGCTCGGCGACGAGCTCACCGTCGACGTGCTGGGGCATGAGATGACGGCGCGGCTTACGAGCCTGCGCGCGATCGACTGGGCCTCGCTCGGCATCAATTTCGTCATGGTGTTCTCGCCGGGGTCGCTCGACGGGGTGCCGCAGACCTATATCGAAACCGCGCGCGCGTCGCCCGACGCCATCGTGCCGTTGGAGCGCGCGGTGGCGGCGCAGTTTCCCAACGTCTCGGCGATCGCGGTGAAAGACGTGCTCGACCAGTTGGGCACCATCGTCGCCGCGGTCGCGGTGGCGTTGCGTGCCACGGCGGCGGTGGCGCTGGTCGCGGGCGTGCTGGTGCTGGCGGGCGCGGTCGCCGCCGGACAGCGGCGACGCGTCTATCAGGCGGTGCTGCTGAAAGTGCTTGGCGCCACGCGCGGCACGGTGACGCGCGCCTTCCTCTACGAGTTCGCGGCGATGGGCCTGGTGACGGCGGCGCTCGCCATCGCCATCGGCACCGTCGCCGCCGACTACGTGATGACGCGCGCGATGCAGGCCGATTTCGTGTTCGTGCCGGGGGCGGCGCTGGCCTCGGGCTTGATCGGCACCCTGATCACGTTGATCATCGGCTTTGCCGGAACCTGGCGCGCGCTCGGCGCCAAGCCCGCGCCCTATTTGGCGAACGAGTGAGAGAGGCTCTCATGGACCGAATCGTCGATCGGATCGTGCCGGCAGGCGCCGTCAACCGGCGCGGCGCCGACCACGCCAACCGCATGATCGTGGCGCCGGAGGATTTCGCCGCGATCTCGCCGTTCCTGGTGCTGGTCGAGGATTGGTTCCGCGCGCCGGCGGGTTTCCCGACGCATCCGCATCGCGGCATCCAGACCGTGACCCTGGTGCTCGACGGCGCGTTGGAGCATCGCGACCATACCGGCGGCCACGGCGTGTTGCGCCGGGGCGATGTGCAGTGGATGACGGCGGGCCACGGCGTGCTGCATAGCGAGCTGCCGCACGAGCGCGAAACCGCGCACACGTTGCAACTCTGGCTCAACCTGCCGGGCCGGCAGAAAATGATTCCGGCGCGCTACGTCAACCAGCTCGGGGCCGAGGTGCCGGTGGTGACTTTCCCCGGCGCCGCGGTGCGGCTCTATGCCGGCAAGCTCGGCGATCGCGCGGCACCGCACGGCAGCGACTGGCCGATGAGCCTTATGGACATCGGCGCCGATGCCGGCGCCGAACTCGCGCTCGAGGTGCCGGCGCGGGATCGCGGCTTCCTTCATGTGCTCGATGGCGAGGCCACGGTCGGCGCGGGCGAGGCCAATGTCCGCGCCGGCGAGGTCGCATGGTTCGAGCCGTCGGGTGGCGACGGTTACGACACGCTTCGCCTCGCCGCGCGGGCGCCGCTCCGCGCGCTCCTCTATTCCGGCCCGCCGATCGACGAACCGGTGGTGGCGCGCGGCCCGTTCGTCATGACCAGCGACGCCGAGATCGCCGCCGCCTATGACGATTACCGCGCCGGCCGCTTCGTGGCATGAAGCCGGTCTTCGCCGCGCTGCGCCGCTACGCGCTCGCCTTTCCCGAAACCCGCGAGGACCTGCCGTGGGGCGAATCCGCCATCAAGGTCAAGGGCAAGACCTTCCTCTTCATGCGCTGCGACGAGAACGAACTCCACCTATCGGCGAAGCTGCCGCAATCGGCGCCGTTCGCCCTCGACCGCAAATTCACCGAGCCGGCCGGCTACGGGCTTGGCGCCAGCGGCTGGGTGACGGCGAACTTCGGCCCGAAGGACAAGCCGCCGGTCGATTTGCTCAAGGGCTGGATCGAGGAGAGCTATCGCGCGGTGGCGCCGAAAAAACTCCTGGCGACCACCCCGAAAGCGCCAAAAAAGTCCACCAAACCGCCATCCAATGTTAATCCAAGGCCGGCGGGGGGTCATTGAATTCCCCCCATGTTGCGATCATATTAGGGGCAGTCTTTCCAACCCTTTGAGGGTGACCATGTCCGAAAATCAAGGCAGCCGCTGGACTGCGCAAACCGCGGTTCCGCAAGTCGATATCGATGTCGGCCTGCGCCAGTACATGCTGCGCGTCTACAACTACATGGCGGGCGGTCTGGCGTTGACCGGGCTCGTCGCCTATTTCGCGGTCTCGCTCGGCATCTACCAGGCGATCGCGCACACGATCCTGTTCTGGGTCGTACTGATCGCGCCGCTCGGGCTGGTGCTGCTCCTGAGCTTCCGCATCAATTCGATGAGCCTCGGCGCCGCGCAGGCAACCTATTGGATCTATGCCGCGTTGGTCGGGCTGTCGATCGCGGGCATCTTCCTGGTCTATACCGGCGCCAGCATCGCGATGACCTTCTTCATCTGCGCCGCGATGTTCGCGGGCATGAGCCTGTGGGGCTACACGACGAAACGCGACCTGACCGGGATGGGGTCGTTCCTGTTCATGGGGCTGATCGGCATCATCATCGCCAGCCTCGTCAACATGTTCCTGGCCTCGCCCGGGCTGCAATTCGCGATCTCGATCATCGGCGTCATCGTGTTCACCGGCCTCACCGCCTGGGACACGCAGCAGATCAAGGAAATGTATTGGGCGGGCGACGGCGCCGTCGTCGCCGGCAAGAAGGCGGTGATGGGCGCGCTGCGGCTCTATCTCGACTTCCTCAACCTGTTCCTGATGCTGCTGCAATTCGCGGGCGTGCGGCGTAACTGACCGGGGTCTCATCGATCGAACACCGCCCGTGGCGCCGCCACGGGCGGTTTCGTTTTGAGGGGCCGATTACCCTATAATTCCCGCCAATGAGCGAAACCCCCAGGACCGCCGCCAATCCGCCGGCGCTCGGCACCGACGTCTCGGTCAGCCTCAGGAAGCTCGTCTTCATCCGCTGGGTGGCGATCGGCGGCCAGGCGGCGGCGGTGGTGTTCGCGGGCCTGATCATGAATTTCCGCCTGCCGATCTGGCCGGTGATGGCGGTGATCGCGACCTCGGCGGCGCTCAACGTCGCGACCTCGCTGTCGCGCCACGCTGCGGCTCGGCTCGGCGACCGCGAGGCCTCGCTTTACCTCGGCTACGACATGATCCAGCTCGGCCTGCTGCTCTATCTGACCGGCGGGCTGCAGAATCCGTTCGCGATCCTGATGCTGGCGCCGGTGACGGTGGCGGCGACCATCCTGTCCCTCAGAAGTGTCATCGGCTTGTCCACGCTGACCGTGCTCGCGATCAGCCTCCTCGCGATCTTCCATCTGCCGCTGCCCTGGTACGAGCCTGCGCCGGAACCGAGCCTGCTTTATGTTCTCGGCGTGTGGACGGCGCTGATCCTGTCGACGCTGTTCGTCGCCTTTTACGTCTGGAGCGTGGCCGAGGAAGCGCGCCGCATGCGCGACGCGTTCGCCGCGACGCAATTGGCGCTGGCGCGCGAGCAGCGCGTCTCGGCGCTGGGCGGCCTCGCGGCGGCGGCGGCGCACCAGCTCGGCAGTCCGCTCGCCACCATCGCGGTGATCGCGAAGGAACTGGTTCGCGACCTGCCAAACACCAGCCCCCACGCCGAGGATGCGGCCTTGCTGCTGAGCCAGAGCGAGCGCTGCCGCACCATTCTCGCCGACCTGGCGCAGCACCGCGAAAGCGCGGGCGAGCCGCAGCGCATGCCGTTCTCCGCCCTGGTCGAGGTCGCGGGCGAGCCCTATAGCGCGGCGGCGTCGCAGCGCGGCGTCGCCGTGATTCAGACCAACGCAGCGGCGCGCGGGCCACATGGCGAGCCGGTGCCCGAGCCGATGGTGACGCCCAGCCCCGAAATCATGCACGGGCTTGGCAATCTGATCCAGAACGCGACCCAGTTCGCGGTGCGCGAGACCACAATAACCGTGAGCTGGAGCGAGGACAGCGCCGCCATCGACATTGTCGATGACGGGCCGGGTTTCCCGCAGCAGGTTCTCGCGCGCATCGGGGAACCCTATCTATCGGGTCGGACGTTCGAGATGCAGTCTCATATGGGCCTGGGCATTTTCATCGCCCAGACGTTGTTGGAACGCACCGGCGCGCACCTCTCCTTCGCCAATCTGACGGAAGGCGGCGCCCAGGTGGTGGTGGAATGGCGGCGCGGCGTGCTCGAAGGCACGGAAACGCCGCCCTTGGCAATAGAGGTTGAAGCATGATGGACGAAATGACGACCGCGACCGTCTCCAGCGCGCTGGCCGGCTTGCCGGAGAGCGAGCGCACGCTGCTGATCGTGGACGACGACGCGCCGCTGTGTCAGCGGCTGGCGCGCGCGATGGAGCGGCGCGGCTTTGTCGTCACCGCCGCCGAATTGCTGGCGGCCGGGGTCGATGCGGCGATCCGCGCGGCGCCCGCCTTCGCGGTGGTCGATTTGCGCCTGGGCGACGGCAGCGGCCTCGACGTGGTGAAGGCGCTGCGCAAGGCGCGGCCCTCGGCGCGCGTCGTGATCCTGACCGGCTACGGCAATATCGCGACCGCGGTCGCGGCGGTGAAGGTCGGCGCGCTCGACTACCTGCCGAAGCCCGCCGATGCCGACGCGGTGGAGGCGCGCGCTCTTGGCGACCGAGGCGACGCTGCCGCCGCCGCCCGCCGATCCGATGTCGGCGGACCGGGTACGCTGGGAACACATCCAGCGCGTCTTCGAGCAATGCGACCGCAACGTTTCCGAGACCGCGCGGCGGCTCAAGATGCATCGCCGCACCTTGCAGCGCATCCTCGGCAAGCACGCGCCGCGGAGCTAGGGACGGTGGATTCGGTTCCGCGGTGCCCCATCACGGGCGAGCCGTCGCGTTGGGTGCAATGGGTGTCGACCAAGGCGTTGCAACGGGTGTGGCGCTTCTCGTTCGGTGTCGATGTCGGGCATTTAATCGGCGGGCTGCCGCGCTTCGGCTTGTGGGAATCGCCCGCCGGGCTGATGTTCTTCGATCCGCCGATCGCCGGCGACCGTCAATTTTATCAGGATTTTTACGGCAGTTTCCGCTTTCACGACCGTTTGTCCGGCGCGGGCGTGGCCCGGCCCGATTTCGTCTTCACCGCCGCTCGCCTCAAGCCCGGCATGAAGGTGCTCGATGTCGGTTGCGGCGAGGGCGGGTTCCGGCGCTCGCTGCCTGACGTTGACTATTGCGGCCTGGACATGAATTTCGGCGGCCAGCAGCCGCCGATTCTGGCGGAAACCATTGAGCAGCATGCGGCGCGGCTGCCGGATCATTACGACGCCGTATGCGCCTTCCAGGTCGCCGAGCACACCCCCGATCCGCTCGCCTTTGTCGGCGCCATGATTCGGGCGCTGAAGCCGGGTGGGCTGTTGATCATGTCGGTGCCGCTGTGGCCGGCGCCGGTGACCGCGATTCCGAACTGGGCGATCAATGCGCCGCCGCATCATTTGAGTTGGTGGAACGAGCGCGCATTGCGGGCCTTGAGCGACAGGCTCGACCTGACCTGCCGCGAGATTTGGCCGGTGCCGGCCTCGCCTCATTCCAGCGTCATTTATTGGATGGGCCGGTTTGCGCCGCGGATCGGCGACGGCAAATATTTCCGCTGGCGCTACCGCTGGCATGGCGCCTTGTTGTGGAGCTACCTCGCCGGTTCGCTCGCCGACAAGATCCTGCCGCTGCCGGCGAACGCCTGCGGCTCCGAAATCCTGATGGTGGCGCAAAAGCGCTGATGTCGCCGTTCGTGGGGACGGCCGTCACATCGCGGCATCGGGGACAAAATCGGGATCGAGAAACTGGTTAAGGCGCTGTCCCGCCAACTGCGCGAAGCGCAACGTCACCGCGCGCCGGCGCGGCGCCGGCAGCGGCAACAGCGGCGCCTCGCGCATCAAGGCGCCACCCCAGGCGTCGGCGCGGATCAAGCCGCAATCTTCGGGGATCAGCGCCGCGTCGAAATCGGCCGCCACGGCGAAATAAAGCCGGTCGCAAAAGTCGCGATACTCGTGCCACTTATGGTCGGCGCGGAAATCCGCGAGCGACGACTTGACTTCGACGATGCGGATTTCGCCGCCGCCGCCAAGCGCCAGAATATCGGCGCGGCGGCCGTTGGCCAGCGGCACTTCCGTCAAGGCCGCGAACCCTTGCTGCGCCAAGAGCCGCGTGGCGCCCCGGCACAGGCCCCGGGCAAAATCGCGAACGTCCGACATGATCCTTTCCCGCCGCTAATGCCGCACTGGCGCGGCGCGCGAAAACGCATTATTCCCTCGGCTCACCGCGAATGCCACAACCCGGTGCCGCCATGACACGTTATATTCTTGCCGGCTTGATCGCGCTTGTCGCCGCCGCGCCCGCATTGGCGCAAAGCGTCGACGCGCCCGTCATCGTACCCGGCGACCGCTGGGTGTATCAAAGCGGCATCGGCAAGCAATCGCTGACAGTGACCGGCGTCAAAGCGGACGGCACCATCGTCGCCGAGATCGACACGCCGTCGCTCGGCGGGCTCGAGATCCGCTTCACCAAGGAATGGAATCCGGTGATGCAGCCGCAATCCCTGGCCGGGCAGACCGCGTATTTCCATTACGATCCGCCGGTTTGCGTGTTGCCGGCCGCGCCCTGGAAAGTCGGGCAGGAATGGTCGTGCCAGTCGAAATACGATTTCAACAACAATGCCGGCACCGTCGCCGTCAGCGGCAAGATCGAGGTCATGGAGAAGGTGACGGTTCCCGCCGGCAGCTTCGACGCCTTGCGGGTCAAGGAAACGGTCGGCGGCGTGGCGACCGTGGCGTGGTATGCGCCGGCGGCGCGGCAGTTCGTCAAGATCGACGCCGGTGCCAACTCGCCCTATTCGATGGAACTGACCTCCTACACGCTGAAATGAGCCGCCATGGCTGAGGAACAGGAAGAAGAAGAAAAAGAGAATCCATTTCGCGCGGCGCGGCTCGACAAGCTCGCGGCGCTGCGCGCGCTGGGCGTCGAGCCGTATCCCTATGCCTTTCCCGTCACCGCGACGGCGGCGGCGCTCGACGCGAAATATGCCGGTCTCGCCGCCGGCGCCGCCACCGAGGACGCGGTCGCGGTCGCCGGGCGGGTTCGCGCCACGCGCAACAACGGCATGTTCGTCGATCTGCACGACGCCACCGGAAAAATCCAAATCTTCAACCACAAGGATTTTCTCGCGCCCGAGCAGTTCCAACTCCTGAAGTTGTTCGATCTCGGCGACATCGTCGGCGTCGAGGGCAAGATGCGGCGCACGCCGCGCGGCGAACTCACGGTCAACGCCACGCGCTTGACGCTGCTGACCAAGGCGCTGTTGCCGCTGCCGGAGAAATATCACGGCCTCGCCGATCTGGAGACCCGCTACCGCCAGCGCTATCTCGACCTGATCATGAGCGCCGACAGCACCAAGACGCTGCGCGACCGCAGCCGGATCATCGCGTCGATCCGCCGCCTCTTGACCGCGCGCGGTTTTCTCGAAGTCGAAACCCCGATGCTGCAAGCGATTCCGGGCGGCGCCGCGGCCAAGCCGTTCATCACGCATCACAACACGCTCGACATCGATCTCTATTTGCGTATCTCGCCGGAGCTGTATCTGAAACGTCTCCTGGTCGGCGGCATCAGCGACAAGGTGTTCGAGATCAACCGCAACTTCCGCAACGAAGGCATTTCGCCGCGGCATAATCCCGAATTCACGCTCCTGGAACTCTATCAGGCCTATGTCGACTATTTCGCCATGATGGAAATGACGGAGCATCTCATCGCGGAGACCGCGCGCGAGGTGTGCGGCACCGCGCGGATCAAATACCAGGGCCAGGACATCGACCTGACGCCGCCCTGGACGCGGCGCTCCATGGCCGATCTGGTCTTGGAACATACCGGCATCGATTTCCTCGCCATCGCAAGCGCCGCCGACGCGCGTTACGAGGCGCGGCGGCTCGGCATCGAGATTCCCGAAACGGCGCAATGGGGCCACGCGCTCTATGCCGCGTTCGAGGCGCGCTGCGAAGCGACGCTGATTCAGCCGATCCATGTCACGGATTTTCCGCGCGACGTCTCGCCCCTGACCAAGGCGCATCGCAGCGATGCGCGCCTGACCGAGCGGTTCGAGACCTTCATCCACGGCGGCGAATACGCCAACGCCTACTCGGAGCTGAACGACCCGCTCGATCAGCTCGCACGCTTCGAAGCGCAAATGCATGAACGCGAATTGGGCGACGAGGAGGCGCAGCGCCTCGACAAGGATTTCGTCACGGCGCTCGAATACGGCATGCCGCCGGCGGGCGGCCTCGGCATCGGCATCGACCGGCTGGTGATGCTCCTGACCGACAGCGCCTCGATCCGCGACGTTATCGCGTTTCCCACCCTAAGGCCCAAGGCCTGATTTATTTCGGGCGCGACGGCGCCCGCGTGAAGCGTCAGCGGAGCGTAGCCAACGCGGCCGGATGGCCGTCGCCCGGCGGTTGAGGGCAGATTAAGACCGTCGATAGATCACTAGATGGTATGAGGCTAGTCCGCAGCACGCGAGCAGCGCCAGCATGCCGGCGAGCGGGAGCGCGGTGCCGTTGTACAGCGCGTTGACGATATAGCCGGTGACGCCGCCCGACCCCATCTGCACCGCGCCCAATAGCGCCGCCGCCAGCCCCGCCATGTAGGGCAGCGGCTCCATCGCGCCGGCGATCGCGTTGGGCATGACCAGGCCCTGGCTGAAACTGTAGGCCGTCACCGGGAGCATGAAGACCAGCGGGTAGGGTTGGCCCGACGCCGCGAGCAGCAGCAGGACGCAGCCGGCGCCCGCCTGCACGAACAGGCCACCGCGCAGGATACGCTCCGGCGCCACGCGCCGCACCAGCCGCCGGTTCAACGAGGCGCCGAAGATCAGCCCGGTCGCGGCGAGGCAGAAGTAAAAGCCGAAATGAGTTGGGGGAACATGGAACACGTCGGTCATCACGAACGGGATGCCGGAAATGAAGGCCAACAGCCCGCCCTGGATGAAGCCGTTGATCAACGCGTAGCCGGCGCAGACGCGGTTGCCGAAGAAGGCCACGATGTTGGCGATGAGCCGCGCCGGGTGCGCCGCTTGCGGATCGGGCATGGTCAGCGATTCCCCGAAGCCCCACCACACCACCAGCGTCAGCACCGCGCCGAACAGGACGAGAAACAGGAAAATCCCGCGCCAGTTCGCGAACGACAGGACGAGGCTGCCGACGATCGGCGCCGCCACCAACGCGAAGCCCATGGCGAGTTGCACCGACGACAGCATGTGAGATGCGCGCGGTCCGCCGTGATAATCGCGGATGATGGCGCGGCTCATACTCGGCCCGACGGCGGCGGCCAGCGCCTGGATGAAGCGCAGCACGATCAGTGTCTCGATGCTGCCCGCCAGCGCGCAGCCGAGCCCCGAGAGCGTGTAAATCGAGAGGCCGATCAGCAGCATCGGCCGACGTCCGAACCGGTCCGACAGCGGCCCCGCCAGAATCTGGCCGAAGGCGTAGCCGAACATGAACAGGCTAAGGGTGAGCTGGACGCGCTCCGGGCTCGCGGCGAACTCGCGGCCGATCGACGGCATCGCCGGCAGCGACGTGTCGACGGCCAGCGCCGTCATCGCGTTCATCGCGGCGAGCATGAACACGAACCAACGGGAGGTGGGCGCGATCAAGGATTCTTTCGAAGCTCAGCGTGCCGGCGTCGCGGTGAAGGGGAACAACTCGGCGCGGCGACCTATTGATCGCGAAATCCCGGCGGCGCGTCAATCCAATCGCGTGCGCTCCTCGGCGTAGCGATAGAGCGGCCGCCACAGGATGCGGTTGAACATGGTGACGAGCAGCGACATGACGGCGATGCCTAGGACGAGGCGGGGGAAATCGCCGGCGGTTGTGGCTTGGGCGATATACGCGCCGAGTCCGTGCGCGGTGATCGTCGTCTTTCCCCAAGTAACGGACTCGGCGACGATGCTGGCGTTCCAGGCTCCGCCGGAAGCCGTGATCGCGCCGGTCAAAAAATATGGGAACACGCCGGGCAGCATGACTTCCCGCCACCATTGCCAGCGGCGCACGCCGAAATTGACGGCCGCCTCGCGCAAATCGGTCGGGAACGCGGTCGCGCCGGCGATGACGTTGAAGAGAATGTACCATTGCGTGCCTAGCACGATCAGCGGGCTGAGCCAGATATCCGCGTTGGCATGGAAATAGACGATGCCGACGACGAAGACCGGGAACAGCAGATTGGCCGGGAACGCGGCGAGGAACTGGGCCAGCGGTTGAATCTTTTCGGCCAGACGCGGACGCAGCCCGATCAAAATGCCGATCGGTACCCAGACCAGCGACGATAGTACGATCAGCAGGAAAACGCGGATCAGCGTGTAGAACCCGTAGCGGACGGCGGTCCAGACATCGTTCCAGCCGACGCCCGAGGCGACGTAGGAGCCCGCGCGATAGACGATGTAGGCCGCGAACGCCAGGATCAGCGCATACCACACCACATCGAACCATTTTGCGGCTGCGCCGGCCGGCGCCAGAGCGAGGGCCCGGGGCTTCGGGATAGGCAATCGGAACCGCATGAAAACGTCGATCAGGGCGGGGAACGGCGTCAGCAGAAAGCGGAACAGCCGTGCCCGCTTCATCAGGTCCAGCACCCAGGATTCCGGCACGGTCTGCGCCGCCGTCTGCTCGAAGCGGAATTTATCGGCCCAGGCGACCAGCGGGCGGAACATGAGCTGATCGTAAGCCCCGATCACCACGATCATGGCGAGGACGACCCAGCCGACCGCCGCCAGGCTCCTTTCGTCGAGCGCCCGGGCCAGATAGGCCCCGATCCCCGGCAGGGTGACGGTCTTGTCGCCGACGGTGATGGCCTCGGCCGCAACGACGAAAAACCAACCGCCCGACGCGCTCATCATCATGTTCCAGATCAGGCCCGGCATCGCGAACGGCACTTCGAGCTTCCAGAACCGCCGCCAGCCCGAGAGCTGAAAATTGCGCGACGCCTCCTCTAGATCGCGGGGCGTGGTGCGCAGCGATTGATAGAAGCTGAAGGTCATATTCCAGGCTTGGCTCGTGAACACGGCGAAGATCACGGCGAACTCGGCGCCCAGCACGCGGCCCGGGAACAGCGCCAGGAAAAAGGTCACCGTGAACGAGATATAGCCGAGGATCGGCACCGATTGGAGAATGTCGAGAATCGGGATCAAGACCTTTTCGGCGTGCCGGCTCTTCGCTGCCAGGGTGGCGTAGGTCAGCGTGAACAGCAGCGACGCGACCATCGCCGCGAGCATGCGCAGCACCGTCCTGAGCGCGTATTCGGGCAGATAGGCCGGATCGAGCGAGACGACAGGCCCTTTAATCTCGGTGAGCGGTTTCCAGGTCTCGTGCGCGCCGAACCCGGCGAGCGCGATCAGGCCGATGATCAGCGGAAACGCGACTAAATCCCATCGGTTCGGCCGAATGCCGGCGACGATTGTGGCTTCATGACGAAATTGCAATTCGGGCATCGACCCCTCCTACCGTCACGTGCCGGATCTCAACGCACGCTTATTCGATGACGCGCCAGACGCTTTGGGTTGGAAGATCCGCGCCGGGACTGGCGGCCCGCCGCTACCGCGGCCGGTCCTACGGATTTTCGAGACTCAACGTGCCGCGGTCGTAATCGTAGGCGAACAGCTCGGCGTAACGGCCCCAGTTGATCACGGTCTCGAGGACGCGTTGCGCCTCTTCCTCGGAAAGATGATCCTCGAGCTCGGCAAGGAACCGGCTTTCCGGCGCGGCATGGCCGGGCCGCTCGTCCAGCACCTTTTGGATATGCGCGACCAGCGGCACGTGCTTGCCGATATGCTCGGCGAAGATCTGCTTGCGGTGCAGAATGTCAGCGTCGGCAAAGGCGCGCCCCGCCGGCGTCGCCTCGATATCGCCGCCCGACGCATTGCCGAAACCGAGCAGCTGCATGGCCTCGACCAGAACCAGCATGTCCTCGTCGGCGATTTGCGTACTTTCGGCGAGATGCGGCAGGTCGGCGCGGCCGGAAAAGGGCGGCTGGCACAGCGCCTCGATCAAGCCGGTGAGTTGCTGGATCGAGGCGCTCGGCAGGCGATAGCCGATCCCGCCGTCGGCGGTGCCGGCGTCGCCGCGCGCGCGCCGGCCGACCGCGCCTTGCGGCGTCATGGTGAGCAAGCCGTAGACTTGGTCGACGATCTGGCGGAATCCCGGCGACGCCCAGTCGCGCGGCCGCGGCAGCGGATCCGCGATGTCGGCGCGGATGCACCCCGGATCCGAGCCGAACACGATGATGCGGTCGGCCATTTCCACCGCTTCCTCAATGTTGTGCGACACCAGGATGATGCCCTTGGTGGGGACGCGGCGCTCGACCCACAAATCCTGCAAATCGCCGCGCAAGGTTTCGGCGGTCAGCACGTCGAGCGCCGAGAATGGCTCGTCGAGCAGCAGGATGTCGGGATTGACCACCAGCGCGCGGGCGAAGCCGACCCGCTGACGCATGCCGCCCGACAATTCCTTGGGATAGGCCGATTCGAACCCGTCGAGGCCGATCACGTCGATGGCCTTCAGCGCGCGCTCGCGGCGCTCGTGGCGCGGCACACCAAGGGCTTCGAGGCCGAGCTCGACATTGCCCAAGACGGTAAGCCAGGGAAACAGGGCGAACGTCTGGAACACCATGGCGATGCCGTTGGCGGGCTCGGTCACTTCGCGGGCCCGGTACAACACGCGGCCTTCCGACGGCGGCGTCAATCCCGCCAGCACGCGCAGGAAGGTCGATTTGCCCGAACCGGACTTGCCCAGAATGGCGACGATCTCGCCTTCCTTGAGGGTGAAGTCGATATGGTCGAGCACCAGCCGTCCGGCATGGTCGGGCGCCTGATAGGTCTTGCACACATGTTCCGCCGTGATCAGAACGCCGTTCTCGGCCACGACAACTCCCCCCGGAAAATCTGAAAGGCGCGGGAGACATAGCGCGATCTTTTGCCCAGCGAAAGCGCCGCGTGGCGCCGGGCGACGCTTTATTTTGGCGGCTTCACCCGATTGTTACGTGACGATGACAAAATCGATATGCGGGTCAGCCACCGAGCACTTGCCCGATTTTCATGGCGACGCCCATCGAGCCCTCGATCTTCAGCCGGCCGGTCATGTAGGCCATGGTGCCGTCGAGCGTGCCGGCCGACATTGCCTCGAGATCGGCGAGGCTGATGATGATCGTCGCCTCGGCGTCCTTGACCTCGTTGTTGACGACCGGCGCGGCGCCGGTGCCGTCCCAGAAGATCGACCCCTCGCCGCCGAGATCGAAGCGGACGGTGTGCCCGAGCGGCGCCGCGGTGCTCGCCTTGGCACGAAGTCCCTCGGTCGCCGATTCCAATGACATGGTATCCCCCTCTGTTGCCGCTTACTGGTTTAGAAAGCGTTTCACCGCGCCCAGGAGATCGTCCTGGTCGAACGGTTTGGCGAGCACTTCGGTGGCACCGAGAGCCTGCGCCATGCGCAGATAATTGCCGCCCGAGCCGTGGCCGCCGCCCGATACCGCGATCACCGGCAGCTTGGCGTCGTACTCGCGAATCTCTCGGATGGTCTCGATCCCTTCCTTCACGGGCATGATGATGTCGGTGATGATCAGGTCGACCTTCTCGCTTTTCAGGATCTTGAGGCCCTTTTCGCCGTCGGCCGCGCGGATCACGGTGAAGCCGCCGCCCTCGAGCATCCGCTCGACGGTGAAAGCGACCAACGGGTCGTCGTCGATGAGAAGGATCCTCGTCACGACTGGTCTCGCCGATCTCGCTCCCCGGAATTGCTCCGGTTCCCTAGCATCTCTATGGTATGTTAGCCATGAGTCGCCGCAACATTAAACATCATTTCACGCCGTTCCTCCGGTCGCGATTCGCGCCGCGATGACCGAAATCGATCAGCTCATCCAGCTCCTGGCGAAATTGCCGGGATTGGGGCCGCGCTCGGCGCGCCGCGCCGCCCTCCATTTGCTGAAGCGCCGCGAAAGCCTGCTCCTGCCGCTGGCGCAGGGCCTGGCCGACGCCGCGGCGCATGTCCGGACGTGCAGCCGCTGCGGCAATCTCGACACGGTCGATCCGTGCGGCGTGTGCACCGACCCGCGCCGCGACGGCACGCGTCTGTGTGTCGTCGAGGACGTCGCCGATCTGTGGGCGATCGAGCGCAGCGGCGCCTTCGCCGGCCGCTACCACGTCCTGGGCGGCAATCTCTCGGCGCTGGAAGGGGTGGGTCCCGAAGAGTTGCGCATCGAGCCGATGATCGCGCGCCTTGCGAGCGACGGCGTCACGGAAGTGATCCTGGCGCTCAGCGCCACGGTCGAAGGCCAGACCACCGCGCATTACCTGGCGGAACGGCTGGGCGCGTCGGGCGCGGCGGTGACGCGCCTCGCGCAGGGCGTGCCGATGGGCGGCGAACTCGACTATCTCGACGAAGGCACGCTGTCGGCTGCGCTCGCCGCGCGGCGTCCGGTTTCACGTTGATCTTGGTGCCGGTGAAGGGACTCGAACCCCCACTCCCTTGCGAGAAACGGATTTTGAGTCTGAATGCAAGTGAAATAACATACTGAAATATATCAGCTATTTTCTATATTTTGGAAATATGTGTAAGAAAGTGTGTAAAATTTGCCCCTAAAGCCAAAATCCACGCAATTGCGGAGCGTTCCTCCATAATTACAGGGGTGATCGCCCCTCACTCTATGAAGACGCGAAAACAGTTCCGATAGCGCCGTCCTCAATCTTGGCAAGTTGGAGCACATTTTGCGGTGGCAGTATTCGGGTCGTCACCAAAAAGACACCCCAACCAGCCGGCGACACGACGACAAAGACGCTACGCCGCCGGTTTTTTCTTGTAATCGCTTTCCATGCATTGCGATCAATGCCCGATGGGGATGCCGGACCGGACGGGTGAGTGTGCCACTCTCCCGCGTAGGTTTTGGTCTCCGATGAACTGCTCCACGCCGCAGTCGCAGCCGCCTGGTGGCTCGGATCGCGTTTGACGAAGGCCATCAACGATGACACGTCTGCGGCACCCGGCTCGGTCCACTCGGTGATTTCCATATGCGGGCCGCGATATTGGCCGATGAGAATTCCTCCGCTTTCCGGTCGGCCCCGGCAGGTCACAACATGACGCCCCAGAAATTTGCAGACATCGTGGCGAATAAGAACGTACCGATAAGGCTTACTTCTTGTGATATTCGCCACAGGCCGGGCAACCCTCGGTATAAGAAGGACTCTTGTTTTTTATTTCGATCGTCGATTCTGGCTCGACACGGATCGTTCTAAGAAGTGGCGCCGGAGCGCCGTTATTCCAATCGAGCGCCAATTGCAGCGCCAGCGCCGCAGCCATTACCGGCGCCGCGACGCCATAGGCAATAAACAGGCCCTCGCCGCAAGCGGCGAGCGTCGGAGTCGCTCTGGTTCCGGGCTTTCGCGGATCATTGTGCCACCTTCCCTCAGGATCGGGCCGCGGCTTCTGACACTTTAGACAAGCGCGATCGAGGCTGTTTACGAGGAGCGCTTGGGAGGCAACGCCATTCCCGAAGAGGTGGATATGGAGGACATCCGGTGCATCGCCTCCCGCTCTCAACCGAACAAAATAATCATTTATCGCGAAGGAAAGAGCTTCTTCTCCGGTCGCGTTGACCACCAGTTCGTAGCTCCGCAGGTTATCGAGGTAGTCCACGGCGTCGGTCGTGACGGCGTGAATATTCGCTTCCGGAAAAAACCGAGCCAGTTCAGTTTTCAGCGCAACCGCCTTGAGTTCTCCAACGCTAGGAAGACCGAGGAAATGTCGGCCAACATTTCCGGGCTGAAGTACTTGGTTATCTAAAAGTAACAAGGTGCCGCCCTCGTGCCCCGCCCCGCTTTGGACGAGCAGCTTGGCCAAATGACCGCCGATCGTGCCGCAGCCGATCAACGCAATACGTCGAGTTAAGAGCGGTTTCTGATTGTTCTGTTGCGACTGAAAACATGGCTGAGGTCAAAGCGCTCTCCCGAATATCGAATCAATTGCGTCCTCGCCGACTGCGCGTCGAGCAACTGAAGCAACCCCTCGCGACGTTGTGCCGACTTTAGAGTGACGGCAGGCGGATTGACGGCGATTCCGACGCAGCCATTTGGAGCATTGACGAATATGACCGCTGGCGACTTCGGATGTGGACGCGCGAGTTCTTCAAGAACCGCTTTCCGCTTGCCGGGGCACTCGGATTCTAGCCAATCCAGAAACGCCTTCAACGTATCGGGCTGTCTGAAGTCGCGCTTGAACGTCAGATTGGCCGGCGCGGACAGAACAAAAGCCGCAACCGAACTGCTTTCAATCCGCTGCCGCTCCTTGGGGTCGAGCACCAGTCTCTTGAGCACGGCAATTCGATCGGTCAGTAGCAGGACCGCACTGTCACCGCTGCGCGGCACTGTAAACAGCTTGGCGCGAACGCTTTTTCTTGCCGCCACGTCGTACAAGAAGGGGACGCCGAGCCAATGCTGGGGGAACTCATTGGCGATCTCATCCTGAACATTTTTGTGTGTCAGCGCCCGCTCAATCCCTCGCCGCGCCAGTTCGAGGCATTGCAACGCGGTACCGCCGACATCGTAGCGGTCCAGAACAATGTCTTCGTTTCGGGCGAAGCAAAGCTCGCCCGACCATGAAAGGTGCGCCACGGCATTCGGCGCTTCCTGCTCGGGATGCAGCAACGTTACTTTCGGGAGTCGCGTAAATTCCATGCGGATTCCGGTGATATCGCCTGGCTATTCCGAGATCATGTCGCCCGCCATTCCGATTTGATGTCGCCCGCGTGAGCGGCGTCCTGCTGGCTGAGTGGTTTTGGCAAGTATTGGGTCGGCGGTCAATCCTTTGAGGCTGTTTTGGGTCGGGTCCGGCGCAGGCTGTCACCGGTGAGATCGATGCGATAGGCGTTGTGGACGAGGCGATCGAGGATGGCGTCGGCATAGGTGGGATCGCCGATGACCTCATGCCATTTGTGACCGGGATCTGGCTCGTGAGGATGGTTGAGCGGCGGCCGTATCGTTCTTCGAGGATCTCGTAGAGATCGCGGCGCGCGGCGGCATCGAGCGGGTCGAGCCCCCAATCGTCGAGAATGAGCAACTGGGCGCCGCTGAGGCCGCGCATGATGCGGGCATAGCGGCCATCGCCGCGCGCCAGCGCGAGATCGGCGAACAACTTGGGCACGCGCTGATAAAGGACCGATCGGTTGTCGCGGCAAGCCTTTTGGCCGATGGCACATGCAAGCCAACTTTTGCCGACGCCGGTTGGACCGCATAGGATCAAATTGTCGTGCGTGACGATCCATTCGCCGTCCGCGAGCTTATGGAACAGAGCGCGGTCGAGGCCGCGCGGGGCGCGGTAATCGACATCCTCGATGACGGCATGGTGGCGCAATCGGGCATAGCGCAGCCGAGTGGCAAGGCGTTTGTCGCGGCGTTGCGTGATCTCGCGATCGACCAGCAAGCCGAGCCAGTCGGCATGGGTCAGGGTCGCGCCCTCGCCGGAGGCTTCGAGTTCGGCGAAGGCTTGCGCCATGCCGGAAAGGCCGAGTTGGCTGAGCTGATCGAGTATCGGATGGGTCAGCACGTCGTTCTCCTCAATAAGTTAGTGGTAGTAACGGGGTCCGCGGATATTGGGGTGGAGGATCGTGACGGCATCGGCCGACCGCGGTTGGGCGGCCTGGCGATCGAGCTTGTTGTCGAGGATCGAGCGCACCGAGCCATAGTTGAGGGTGCCGATCTCGATGGCGCGCACGGCAGCGGCTTCGAGGCGGTCTGCGCCAAACGGCCGGACCAGTCGCACGATTCCGAGGCAGGAGCGGAAACCCTGTTCGGGGTGGGGCCGGTGCTCCAGGATCAGCTCGCATAAGGCCGCGGTGGCGGGCCCGATCGTGGCAGCCTCCCGGCGAATGCGCTCAACCGTCCAGTCGGCATAGCGCCGATGGCTTGACGGCATGTGCGCGGGCACGGTGGTGTGGCGGTGATTGCCGCTGGAGCGCAGATGCGCGGCGATCCGCTCGCCCTTCAGAAAGACCTCGACAGTGCGCGGCGTCAGTCGCACCTCGACCTCGCGACGGGCGAAGCAGTAGGGCACGCTGTAGAAGTGGGCCTCGACCTCGACGTGGTAATCGATGCCGACGCGGCGCAGCCGCCATTCGGCAAAGACATAAGGCTCGATTGGCAACGCCTTGAGGTGCGGCCGATCGAGTTCCTCGAGCAGGGCACGGCGGGTGACGCCGAGGCGGCGGATCGGCCGCTCCTCGTTGAGCTGGCGCAGTAACTCACTGATTGCCGCGTTGAGCTCGGCCAGGCTGTAGAAGCGGCGATGGCGCAGCCGGCCAAATAGCCAGCGCTCGACGATCAACACCGCCGCCTCGACTTTCGCCTTGTCGCGGGGCCGCCGCGGCCGTGCCGGCAGGATCGCCGTGTCGTAATGCGCCGCCATATCCTGATAGGTGCGGTTGACCTGCGGCTCGTAGAGGCAAGCCTTGATCACGGCCACCTTGGTATTGTCCGGCACCAGCAGGTTCGGCACCCCGCCGATCGCCTCGAAAGCCCGGGTGTGGGCGCCGATCCAGTCGGCGAGTGCCTGGGTCCAGGTTGCTTCGGCGTAGGTGAAGCTGGAAGCTCCCAGCACGGCGACGAAGATTTGCGCCGGGCGGATCTCCCCGGTGAGCCGGTCGATGATCACCGGTACCGTGTCGCCGGCGTAATCGACAAACAACTTATCGCCGCCGGCGTGGCTCTGCCGCATCGTCACCGAAATCCGTGACGCCCAGCCACGATACAGCTCGCAAAACCGCGAATAGCGATAGCCGTCGGGATGCCGCTCGATGTACTCGTCCCACAAGATCTGCAGCGTCACATGCTTGCGCTTCAGCTCGTGGTGAACCGCCGCCCAATCGGGCTCGGCGCGGCGGCGGTGGCCTTGCTTGGTGCCGACCGCGGTGAAGAGCTGCGCCTCCAGCGCGGCGTCGGTCGTCTCCGCCGGCAACGGCCAGCTCAGCCCGGCGGCGGTGAGCCGCTTCAATGTCAGCCGCACGGTCGACGGCGCAACGCCGACCCGCCGGGCGATCTCGTTGCCGGATATCCCGGCGGCCTTCAACCGGAGCACATCGCGCACTTGGCGCATCGCAATCCTCTCTGCTGGCATCGGTCCCTCCCGTGGCAAAAGCCGAAGAAGGGACCCTAAACGCGCCAGCAGAGGCGCTCTTTACCCCGGCGACATCATCCCGATACGGCGGGCGAAATCATCTCGGAACGCCGGGCGACATCATTCCGGAATGGCGGGCGACATCATTCCGGAATGGCGGGCGACTTCCGGAATCAGCAAATTCCAGGTCCGGAAAAGTGATCGCAACAGAAACACGGCGTCCTGCCGCCGTAAGCGTCCCCACATATCGGTGATCGCTTGTTGCGGTACGATCACGTTGAAAGTGATTGGAGACCAGCGTGCGTCGGAGATCGTACTTGCGCTGATCCCGGCTCATCCCGATGTCGAGCGGGGCACGAACGGCGCCGCCACTCGCGCCGGCGTGTAGGACATGACCTCCCGCTCGGCTTGGTCGATACTCAGAAGCAACTCATCATTCGGGATTCTCGATCCAAATACGCGCCGGAGGGCCTCAATCGCCAAGGTCTTGTAGAAAGTTTCGTTCAGGCCGCTGTTGAGTTCATCGCGCAATTGCTTCGCGCCCCTCACGAATTCCGCGCGCTCGGCAGTGGTCCAGTCCTCGTCAAGCGTCTGGTGCGGGATGACAGGATTTGGGATCGCCTTTTCGAGCAGGCCCGGCAGCTTCTCAGCCACGGCAAGAAGCGCCGTGTCATCGCGGTTATCCGGCAGGGTACCCCCGAGCTCATCGTAGGCCGTCACTACACAAGCCATGATCGCAATCGAGGTGAGCCGACGATCCTTCCACTGATAATCGCGCCATCCCTTTATATAACGACAGACAAACCGTAGTACCTCGTCGTGTTCGTCGATGGCGTCTTTGAACCAGATTTCGAGTTTGCGGGGATCGGACTCGATCCAATTGCCGTCGCGCTGAGCCAGCATAATGCGGTCGGCCGGCAAATTGCGGTAGATCTGCTCCGCGAAGACGGTGTCCGCGTCGTGCGCCAATTTTCCGGATGCTTTGACCATTGCATCTTCCGCGAGGCGGCTGAATTCCTGATCCGGGATCGCATATAGGGCCAAATCAATATGCGCATCGCTCGCGATTTCGACTCGGACGCAACAGTTCTTGTCCTTCTTTAATGTCCACCCGTTCCGCGCACAAACGGGCCCGAGAATTTCTTCGACGGCGGCGAAAAGGCCTCTCGCGATGATGATGGGTTCTACGGAGCCGTTTCAACTCACGAAGGAAGTCGGCAAATAAAGGCCATCGTCGTAATCGATTTGTTGGGGCGGCCTGTGCGCGGGATCGTTGAGTGTGAAGTATGTTGCGCTGCCTTGCATCCGGAACCGGGGCCGCATTGCCGGAAGTGGAGATGCCGCATCGATATGTCGCCTCTCGATGAGGCCCTTGGCGACTGCCACCTTCTGCAAGGGCTGAAATCCCTGTCGTAGAGAATCGCGGATGATGTCGCGGGCTCGCCGAAGCTGCCTTTCTTTCACGTCATCAATGGCAAGATTCTGAAGATAACCCGTGGCGGTGGCAGTCCCGCGAAAAAGCCGATGGGCGTTTAACTTTCCCTGCATGGCGCAAACTCCAAAAATGCTCCCTTAACTACCATATTTTGGGGCTGGGCTCGTTTGGTTCAAGGGTTGGGAACAACATGTATCAGGCTCTCGGCGCAGCCAATCTCTTTAGAAATGTTCTATATATTAACGCCTTTGTGGCGGCTGTCTTGGCTACCAGCCTATGGGGCTGGCTGCCGGATATCCCGCTCCTGCGAGCTGTTTCCCTATCCGTCCTCGTAACCATGGCAGCTTTGTACGGCCTTGGTCAGACGGCCCTTTTTCCGAGAATTTGCAGGCTCCCGTTCGTGTGGCGCGTCTTTCCAGATATTGATGGGGATTACGTTGTCGAAATCGCTTCCAATTGGTCGCTCGTCCAGACCAGAGAAAAAGGGCAAGCATTGACGGAAGCTGACGTTGGAGAACTGCTTTTTCGGAAAAGCGGATCGCTCGTTATCAGGGCGCGGCTGTTCACGATCGATCTTTACCTGACTATGGATGACAAATATCTGAGTTCAGATACCGTCGTTTGCGGCTTGAAAAGAGAGTTGGGAGAAGCTCTACCGAGCTTGAGCTACGTAAGCGGTCAGGCGGTCCCGTGTATCGGATGACGCCAAGTTCGGTGATGTTCGACCTCTCGGCGGTTTGGTTCGGGAGGAATGAATGCAGTCTGAACACAAGTCCAGCACCAAGAGCTTTGAGTTGATCGAGGCGGAAGTTTCGCGTCTCGAGGCCAGTCCTGAGACGCCGCGGCGGCGGTGGTCTGAGGCGGCGAAGGAGCGGATTGTGGCGGCAGCGGCGCAGCCAGGGGCGAACGTGTCAGCGATCGCGCGTACTCATGGGCTGTCACCGCAACAGGTTTTTGCCTGGCGCCGGAAGGCGGTGGTCGGTTCAGGGGCCAAGAACCCGGGCACGGCGGCCCCGTCCTTCGCCATGGTTACGATCGATGCGGAGGTCAGCGGTATTGTGGAGCTTGCTGTCGCCGGGGTGACGATCCGCCTTGGTCCGACAGTGCCGGCGGCGCGGGTGAAAGAACTTTTGCGGGCGGTCCGGTCGGCATGATTCCGACCGGCGCTTCGGTCTTCGTCGCGACCCAGCCGGTGGACTTCCGCAAGGGAGCTTCGGGATTGATGGCCTTGGTGCAGGGCAGCGGCGCCGATCCGTTCTCGGGTGCGCTTTATGTGTTTCGGTCGAAGCGCGCCGACCGCGTGAAGATGGTGTGGTGGGACGGCGGCGGCGTGTGTCTCTTCGCCAAGACGCTGGACGAGCACGGCTTCCATTGGCCTCGGATCGAGAACAGCGTGATCCGGCTGTCGATGGCGCAGCTCATGGCCTTGGTCGAGGGCATGGATTGGACGCGGGTGAAGGCGATAACAGCGCGCCACCCGATGTCGGTCGGATAACCCTGCGGCGAGATGACTTAGGGCCGGCTTCGCGGCGGCGCCGATTAGCGAATCGTGTTTCAATCTCGACCATGATCGATACCGCGGCCGAGCTGCCAAACGATGTCGAGACGCTGAAGGTAATGCTTCTCGCGGCTCGCGCGGAGACGGCGACCTTGACGGCCGAGGCTTCGGCGTTGACGGCCGAGGCGGCGACGTTGCGGGCAGCCAAAGCCGCGGCGGAGACTCGGATCGAGCGCTTGCATGCCCTGCTCAAGACGCTGGAGCGGGCACGGTATGGACGGCGATCCGAAACGCTCGATCCCGATCAGCATGAGTTCGCCTTCGAAGAGATCCAGACCGGTCTCGGCGCGATCGAGGCGACGCTCGACGCGGTCGCCAAGACGCCGCAACCGCGCGCGCCACGGCCGCGCAAGAAGTTGCCGGCTCATCTCGAGCGGATCGAAGTGGTCATCGAACCCGAAGCGACCTGCGGCGCCTGCGGCTCCGGTGAGCGGGTCAAGATCGGCGAGGATGTGTCCGAACGTCTCGACGTCATCCCGGCACGGTTTCGGGTGATCGTGACGCGCCGGCCGCGCTATGCCTGCGCCGCCTGCCGCGAGGGTGTGACGCAAGCGCCAGCGCCGGCCCATCTGATCGAGGCGGGGATTCCGACCGAGGCGCTGCTCGCTCATATCGCCGTCGCCAAATACGCCGATGGCCTACCGCTCTATCGGCAGGAGGCGATCTATGCCCGCGAGCAACTCGAACTCGGCCGTAATCTCATGGCCGGCTGGATGGGGCGGATCGGCTTTCACTTGGAGCCGCTCGCCGATCGTGTCTTGCATCACATTCGCGCCGGGGAGCGAATCTTTGCCGACGAGACGACGCTGCCAACGCTGGAACCCGGCGCCGGCAAGGCGAAGATCGCTTGGTTATGGACCTACGCTCGCGATGACAGACCGTTCGGTGGAGTTGGCCCCCCGATGGTGGCCTACCGGTTCGAGGACAGCCGCGGCGGCGATTGTCCGGCCCAACACCTCGCCGGGTTCTCGGGCCTGTTGCAGAGCGACGGCTATGCCGCCTACAAGCGCCTCGCCGATCCCCGCCGCGCCGGTGGTCCGATGACGCTGGCGGCATGCTGGGCACACCTCAGGCGGTACTTCTACGAACTTCACATCGCCGATCTGTCCGACACCGCCACCTGGACGGTCGAGCGCATGGCCGCGCTATGGGGCATTGAGCAAGAGATTCGCGGCAGCACCCCCGAGATTCGCCAGGCGGCACGGCGCACAACATCCGCGGCGATCGTCGCCGAACTGTTCGAGCGCTGGGAAGCGGAGCTCAAGCGCATCCCCCGCAAATCCAAATTAGCCGACGCGATCCGATACGGAACTCGACGCCGCGCCGATTTCG
>CAVSQC010000010.1:0-8005 GCA_963729845.1 uncultured Alphaproteobacteria bacterium | reverse complement strand
TTGATTTGTGTCAACGCGACCGCGCGCGACTTTTCCATGATAGGTTTGCATGGTTGCTGCCGATCTGGACAAACTGAACGCGCTGAGCCCATTCGAGCTAAAAGATCGACTGGTGGCGCTTGCTGCCAGCCATACGGAACGGCTTGCGCTCAACGCCGGCCGAGGTAATCCGAATTTCCTCGCGGCGGCGCCGCGCCACGGCTTCTTTCAACTGGGCCGGTTTGGGATGGCCGAGGCCGAGCGAAACCACGCCGACTTACCCCCGGGTACCGCCGGCTTTCCATCGATCAAAGGAATTGCGCGCCGTTTTTCGGCCTTCGTCGAGGCGCATCGCGGCGAACCCGGTATCGATTTCCTCGACGCAGCGACGCGGTTTGCACGAGACACAATTGGATTTGACGAGGATGCGCTGCTGCATGAGCTGACATTGGGAATTCTAGGCTGCACCTATCCAGAGCCGGTGCGCATGTTGCCGCATGCGGAGGCGATACTCCGCCGCTATCTGCAGAGGGAAATTGCGGGGCGGTACACGCTCGACGCCGATATCGATCTCTTCGCCGTCGAAGGCGCATCTGCCGGAGTGACCTATCTTTTCAACTCTTTACGCCTCAATAGGCTGATCGCTCCCGGCGACGTCATCGCCATCGGCATGCCCACCTTCACTCCCTATATCGAAATACCGCAACTCGGCGATTACAAGCTGACCGAACTGTCGATCGCCGCCGACCCCAACGCCGGCTGGCAGTATCCCGAAAGCGAACTCGACAAGCTGCTAGATCCCCGGATCAAGATTCTCCTTCTCGTGAATCCCGGCAATCCTTCTTCGGTCAAGATCAGCGATGCCGGTCTCGCCAAAATTTCGCAGATCGTCGCGTTGCGACGGCCGGACCTGATCCTCCTCACCGATGACGTGTATGCGACTTTGGCGGACGATTTCTGTTCTGTATTCGCGGTGTGTCCGCGCAATACTATCCTGGTCTATTCGTTCTCGAAATACTTCGGAACGACCGGATGGCGCTTGGGTGTCGTCGCGATGTCGCGCGGCAACGTGCTCGACGAAAAAATCGCGGCCTTGCCGGAAGCTGACCGCCAGTCGGTCGACGCCCGCTATGGATCGCTCGTCGTCGACCCGCGCAATTTGCGTTTCATCGACCGCGTCGTGGCCGACAGCCGCTCGATCGGGCTTAATCACACCGCCGGATTGTCGACGCCGCAGCAGGTGCAGATGGCGCTATTCGGCTTATTCGGGTTGCTCGATGAGCACGCGTACAAACAGGCGATGAAGCGACTGATCCGCGGCCGGTATCACGCATTCTATCGGGCTCTCGGCATCGAAGTGGCCAGCGAAACGAACGAGGTCGATTATTATGCGATCCTCGACCTGAAAAGTCTCGGTGCGCGGCTGCACGGGCCTGCATTCGCCGATTGGTTCATCGCCAATCACGATCCGCTTGAGTTGCTGTTTCGCCTAGCCGACGAAGAGGGCATTGTCTTGTTGCCGGGCAAGGGGTTCGGGATACCGCATCCATCGGCGCGCGTTTCACTCGCGAATTTGAACGAAGCCGAATACCGGCAGATCGGCCGCGCTATCCGTTCGATGCTCGATAAATATGCTGAAAAGTTCCGCGCGGCGTCGCCGGCAAGCCGGGCATAGCGGCCATTTCGGGGGCGGCCAGACGGCGCCCGCGGCTTGATCTGGCGCAAGGTCCTTTATCGCGGCTGGTTCCTAATGTTGTTCCAAATATTGGAGACCGGTCCATGCAGCATTTGGTCATCATCTGCCACCCAAAGCGGCAGAGCTTCATTCAGTCGATCGCAAGGGCCTACGTCGATTCATTGAAATCGCAGGGCCATTCCGTGGTGGTGCGCGATCTTTACCGCGCCCGTTTCGATCCGGCGCTTAGCGAGGCCGAATTGGGCGGCCGTACAACCGCGCCGATCCGCCGGCAGCAGCGGGACATCGCCGAGGCCGGGGCATTGGCGCTCTTCTTTCCGCTGTGGTGGGGCTATATGCCCGCTATGTTGAAGGGCTATATCGACCGCGTGTTCTCGCGAGGTTTTGCTTACGACGTCAACGTCGACAACATGGTGCCGCTGCTGTCAGGCAAGAAAGCGCTGGTCTTTACGAGCTCGGGCGCCGACATGGCGTATCTCCGGCGCAGCAAGCAATGGCAAGCGATGCGCCTTCTGCTCGATGACCATTTCCTTTCGCTTTGTGGGATCGAGCTCCTCGAGCATGTTCATTTCGCCGCAATCACGCCCGGCATTTCCGAGAAGACTTTCGCCAAGCACCTTGCGCGGGTTGACGAAGCGGTGGGGCAACATTGGGCCGCAACCGCCGTTCCGGCCGGATGACAGATCGGCGCTGTGGCGGCGTCGGGCCATGAGCGACGCGGGGTGGTTACGATGCGCGCGAGGCCGATCCGAGTCGATATTGACCTACATCAAGGTCTTGGCGTCCCGGTCATCAATATATTCAAAACGTGAAGGAGAAGTTTCGGTAAGCCCAAGGGATTTCCGTTGGACACGACGATTCTGAGAAAGTATTCGGTGTCCTGCTCCGGTTTGTCGTCGAATCTCGGCGACTATGCGGCGGTCCGTGCCGGTTTCTCCTGGGCAAAGGCGCGCGCCGAACTCGACGGCCTGCCGAATGGCGGCCTTAACATCGCTTATGAGGCGGTCGACCGCCACGTCGCGAAGGGCAATGGCGGCAAGCGCGCGTTGCGCTGGCTTGGCAAGGATGGCGGGATCCGTGACTTCAGTTATGCGGATTTGGCGCGGCTCACCAACCGCTTCGCCAATGTGCTGCGTGGCGCCGGACTAGGAAAAGGCGACGCCGTCATTACCTTGCTGGGCCGCGTTCCGGAACTCTACATTGCGGCGCTCGGCACGTTGAAGAACGGCGCAGTGCTTTCTCCGCTGTTTTCGGTATTCGGCCCGGAACCGGTGCGGACCCGCATGGAACGCGGCGAAGCCAAGGCGCTTATCACGACGCGGCATCTGTACCAACGAAAGGTGGCTTCGTGGCGGGCCGATCTGCGGACGCTCGAACACGTCTTCCTGATCGACGAGGATGACGAAGATCTGCCGGCCGGAACGATGAGCCTCAAAGCCGCCATGGCGGCGGCCAGCGACGAATTCGCGGTCGTGCGCACCGCGCCGGACGATATCGCGCTGCTGCATTTCACCAGCGGCACCACCGGCACACCCAAGGGCGCCATTCATGTTCATGAAGCCGTGGTCGCTCATTACGCCACGGGTAAATTCGCGCTCGATCTCCATCCCGAGGACGTGTTCTGGTGCACCGCCGATCCTGGCTGGGTGACCGGAACGTCTTACGGCATCATCGCGCCCCTGACGATCGGCGCCACCTTGCTGGTCGACGAAGCTGATTTCGATGCGGAGCGCTGGTATGGCATTCTGCGCGATCAGAAGGTGACGGTGTGGTACACGGCGCCGACGGCAATCCGCATGCTGATGCGTGCCGGCGCCGAGATGGTGCCGCCGGGCGCCTTCGATACGGTGCGCTTCATGGCGAGCGTCGGCGAGCCGCTCAATCCGGAAGCGGTCCTGTGGAGCGCGGAAAAGCTCGGTCAGCCCTTTCATGACAATTGGTGGCAGACCGAAACCGGCGGCATCATGATCGCGAATTTCGCCAGCCAAGACATTAAGGTCGGCTCGATGGGCCGGCCGCTGCCCGGTATCGAAGCGGCGATCGTCGATCGCGACGGCGACACGGTGCGCGTGGTGACGGAGCCGATGAATGGTGGCGAGTTGGCACTGAAACCAGGTTGGCCCTCGATGTTCCGCGGTTATCTCCACGAGGAGGAACGCTACAAAAAAAATTTCGTCGACGGCTGGTATCTGACCGGCGATCGCGCCATGCGCGATGCCGACGGTTATTTCTGGTTCGTCGGCCGCGGCGATGACGTCATCAAATCGGCCGGCCATCTCATCGGCCCGTTCGAAGTCGAAAGCGCGATGATGGAACACCCCGCCGTGTCGGAGGCGGGCGTCATCGGCATTCCGGATCCGGTCGCGGGCGAAACCGTGAAGGCCTTCGTCGCGCTGAATCCCGGCTATGAAGAAAGCGAGGCGCTGCGCAAGGAGTTGCTGGGCCACGCGCGCAAACGGCTGGGCCCGGCGGTAGCGCCAAAGGACATCGCCTTCCGTAAGAACCTGCCCAAGACGCGCAGCGGCAAGATCATGCGGCGGCTGTTGAAAGCACGCGAATTGGGATTGCCCGAGGGTGACATCTCCAGCCTCGAAAGCGACGAGAAATGACGGCGCCGGCCAAACTACATTTGTCGCGCGCAAGCCTGCTGGCGTTGCTCAAGCAGATGATCCGGGTGCGGCGCTTCGAGGAGAAATGCGACGAACTCTATCAGATCGAAAAGATTCGCGGGTTCATGCACCTCGCCATCGGTGAGGAGGCGATCTGCACCGCCGTGATGGCGGCGTTGGGTTCCGATGACTCCGTCGTCGCGACGTATCGCGAGCACGGGCATGCGCTGGTGCGCGGGGTGCCGGCGCGCGCGGTGATGGCCGAGCTGTACGGCAAGGTTGAAGGCTGCAGCCGCGGCCGCGGCGGCTCGATGCATCTCTTCAGCGCCGCACACCGCTTTTATGGCGGCTATGCCATTGTCGGCGGCGGACTACCGCTGTCGTTGGGGCTTGCCCTCGCCGACAAGATGCAGGGTAGGAAGTGCGTCACGGCCTGTTTCTTTGGCGAGGGCGCAGCCGCCGAAGGCGAATTCCATGAGACGATGAACCTGGCGGCGCTGTGGAAACTGCCGATCCTGTTCATTTGCGAGAACAACCTCTATGCCATGGGCACGCGGCTGGACCTCTCCGAATCCGAAACCGATATTCATGCCAAGGCGCAGAGCTATCGCATCGTCTCCGAGACCCTGGACGGCATGGACGTGGTGGCGGTCGACGCCGCCGCCAACCGCGCGATCGACGCGATCCGCGACGGCAGCGGACCGCGCTTTCTCGAATGCCGGACCTATCGTTTCCGCGCCCATTCCATGTTCGATCCGCAGCTCTATCGCAGCAAGGAAGAGATCGAGGGATGGAAGCACCGCGATCCGATTCCGCGTCTCGCAAACTGGATGCGTGAGGCCGACATGCTGCATGACCAGGACATCGCGGCAATCGAGGCCGAGGTTAAGGCTGAAATCGACGACGCCGTCGCCTTTGCCGAGGCCGGACGCTGGGAGCCGGTCGAGGAATTGACGCGCGATGTTTATGCCGGAACCTCGCCATGACCGAGATGACCTATCGCGAGGCATGCCGCGCCGGCATCCGCGACGCGCTTATCCGAGACCCACGTGTTTTTCTGATGGGTGAGGATGTCGGCCACTATGGCGGCTGCTACGCCGTCACTAAAGGCCTTTTGGACGAATTCGGGCCGGAGCGCATTCGCGACACGCCGCTGTCGGAGTCGGGCTTCACCGGGATGGGCATCGGCGCCGCGATGAACGGCATGCGGCCGATCGTCGAGATCATGACGGTGAATTTCGCGCTGTTGGCGCTTGACCAAATCGTCAACAACGCCGCCACGATCCGCCATATGTCGGGCGGGCAATTCGGCGTGCCGCTGGTGATCCGCATGGCCACCGGTGCCGGCCGGCAGTTGGCGGCACAACATTCGCACAGTCTCGAAGGCTGGATTGCGCATATTCCAGGTCTAAAGGTGCTGGCTCCCGCGACCCATGAAGACGCGCGCGACATGCTGTGGACCGCGCTCCAGGACCCGGACCCGGTGCTGATTTTCGAGCATGTGATGCTCTACAACGTCGTCGCCCCGCTGGCCGCCGCCGCAGGTGCAGTACCGATCGACAAGGCCGCGATCCGCCGCCCCGGAACGCATGTCAGCCTCATCACCTATGGCGGTTCGCTGCCGAAGGCGATGAAGGCGGCCGATGAATTGGCCAAGCAAGGCATCGAGGCCGAAGTCATCGATCTGCGCACGCTGCGCCCGCTCGACGACGCGACCATATCCGCATCCGTGATGCGGACTCGCCGTGCGGTGATCGTCGATGAAGACTGGCGTTCCGGCAGTCTTGCCGCCGAAATCAGCGCACGCATCATGGAACAATGCTTCTGGAATCTCGATGCGCCGGTCGCGCGCGTGTGCAGCGCCGAGGTGCCGATCCCGTATCCACGCCATCTGGAAGAAGCGGCGCTTCCGCAAGTCCCGGCTATTGTCGCGGCGGTGAAGCAGTGCATAGGTTAGCGGATGGCCGAATTCCGCATGCCCTCGCTCGGCGCCGATATGGAGGCGGGCACCCTCGTCGAATGGCTGAAGCAGCCGGGGGATAACGTGCGTCGCGGCGACATCGTCGCCGTGGTCGAGACCGACAAAGGCGCGATCGAAATCGAGATTTTCCTCGATGGCGTGATGGGTCGCCAACTCGTTGCGCCCAACACCAAGGTACCGGTCGGAACGCCGCTGGCGATCGTCGAAGGCGTGACGGGCGCGGCGCCGGGACCGGTGATGGCGCCGTCGGCGAAACCGGCGGCGCCGACGCCTTTCCATGAGGCAGCACGCGCCGCGATGCCGCCGACCGGCGGTATTCGCGCGACGCCCGCGGCACGCAAGGCCGCAATGGCGCGCGGCATCACGCTCGAAGGGCTGAAAGGTACCGGCCCCGGCGGCGCCATCGTCTCGGCCGATATCGAAAGAGCCGCCGCTATGCCGGCCCTGGCACCGGCCCGCTTGGGCCTCGATCTGGACAAGATGCGCCGGGCCATCGCCGCCGCGATGGCGCGCTCCAAGCGGGAGATACCGCACTATTATCTAGCAACCACGATCGACATGTCGCGCGCGCTGGCGTGGCTCGCAGCGACGAACGCGCCGCGTACGCCGGATGCGCGCCTGCTTCCCGCCGTGTTGACCTTGAAGGCGGTGGCGCTGGCCTTGCGCAAATATCCCAAGTTCAACGGTTTCTATAACGAGCCGGACGGCTTCGCGCGGAGCGAGGCTATTCATATCGGCACGGCCATCGCGATTCGCGGCGGCGGGCTGGCATCGCCGGCGATTCATGATTGCGACCGCCTCGGCCTCGACGAACTCATGGGCAAGCTGCGCGATCTCGCGGCGCGCGCCCGCGAGGGGCGCTTGCGCAGCTCCGAGCTGGCCGATCCCACCATCACCGTGTCGAGCCTCGGCGATCGCGGCGTCGACAGCCTTTACGGCGTGATTTATCCGCCTCAGGTGGCAATCGTGGGATTCGGCCGCGTCGCGCCGAAACCGGTTGTCGTCGAGGGCCAGATTGAAGCGCGCCCGATCATGACCACGACGCTGGCCGCCGACCACCGCGCCACCGACGGGCATTCGGGCAGCCTGTTTCTGAACGCCGTTGACGCCTTGCTGCAGGAACCCGAGAAACTATGACCAAGGAAGACCTGCGCGCCGTCGTGATCGAAGAGCTCGGCAATATCGCGCCCGAAACCGACGCTGGCACGATCGATCCCGATGACGATTTGCGCGAGGCTCTCGATATCGACTCGCTCGATTTCCTTAACTTCCTCGCGGCGCTACACAAACGGCTCGGCATCAATGTGCCGGAAAGCGACTATACCAAGCTTCTGAGTGTGAATGGTGCCGTCGCTTATTTGACCAACAGGAAGGGACCTGTCGTGAATCTACATCAACGCGAGACAGCAAGTGTCATGCGGTTGCTAGCCCGATTGGCGTACGCCCTTCATCGGTGACGAACCGAACGCGCCGGCTTGGACCGAACCCTCGATGGCATCGCCCGTCACTGTTGCGGTGCCGTCGAGCTTAAGGGCGAACGGCACCGTCATGTTCATTTCCCAAGTCAGCTTGTTGCCGTCCACCTTGCCGTTGAGGATTTCCAGCGTGCCGCCTTCGCCTGCGCTGTTGCCGGTCAGGACCCGAGCCGGCGGTCTTCAGCGTCAGCACCGCACGCTGCGTGCCCGTCGGCGTCTCTGTCGCAATGTCCCATTGTCCATCGATAGCCATGATGCCCCTTAG
>CAVSQC010000009.1:0-12508 GCA_963729845.1 uncultured Alphaproteobacteria bacterium | reverse complement strand
GTAAGAAACGCGCCAAGCCGAGCGCGCTGCTCGGGGCGTTGCAGGCCGCGCTCGAAGACGGCCAGGCCGAGGACATCGCGCGCGTCGATCTGCGCGGCAAATCGACCATCGCCGACGATATGTTGATCGCCTCCGGCCGTTCCGCGCGCCAGGTCGCCGCGCTTGCCGACCGCGTCATGGAAGCGCTGGCGGGACGCGGGCAGAAGCGCGTCCCCGTCGAAGGCCTGAAGACCGGCGACTGGGTGCTGATCGACGCCGGCGACGTCATCGTCCATCTCTTCCGTCCGGAGATTTGGGCCGATATCCTCGAGAAAATGTGGGGCGCGTCCTTCGACGCATCGGAATAGATCATGGCGTTGCACCTGACCATTATCGCCGAGCAAAAAAGGGGCGGGCCCGCTCGCCGACCTCCAGCATCTCTATTCCGAGCGCATCACTTGGCCGCTCACCATCCGCGAGGTCGAGGCAGCGTCGTCGCCCACCGCCGCCGAGCGGATTCAGCGCGAGGGCAATCTGTTGCTGCAAGCCATTCCGAAAGGCGCGATCGTGGTCGCGCTCGATGGGTCAGGGACGCAATTCACCAGCGAGGAATTCGCCCAGCGTCTCGGCAAGTGGCGCGACACGAGTGTCGCGGAGGTGATCTTCCTATCGGCGGTCCCGACGGCCTCGCCGAGAATGTCCGCGCCAAGGCCAATTACGTCATGTCGCTCGGTGCGATGACCTGGCCGCATCTTCTCGCGCGCGGCATGCTGCTCGAACAAATCTACCGGGCGCAGACCATCCTAGCCGGGCACCCGTATCATCGGGCTTAGTTGACTATTACGCGGGCCGGTCCGACAGTAAAACGTCCGATCTCACAGGCATGGTCGAAGCCGCGCGCACGAACCAAGCTTAGCACCGCCGCCGTCGCGTCCGGCGCGCAGGCGATCAGCAGCCCGCCGCTGGTCTGCGGGTCGCAGAGCAGGTCGCGCTGCCACGCCGGCATGTCCGCCGAGCGCGACCTCGTCGCCATAGCTCGCCCAGTTGCGCTTCGCGGCGCCGGTGCCGATGCCGGACTGCGCCAAAGCCGCGCGCCCTCGAAGATCGGCAGGCGCGCGAAGTCGATGCTCAGCGACACACCGGCGCCGCGGCACATTTCCAGCGCATGCCCGAGCAACGCCGAAGCCGGTCACGTCGGTGACGGCATGCACGCCGGCGATGTCCGGCAATTCCGCGCCGACCGCGTTGAGCTGCGTCGTCGATGCCAGCATCTCGCGCGTAATATGCCTCGTCCAGCTCGCCGCGCTTCAACGCGGCGCTGAGATGCCGATGCCGAGCCGCTTGGTCAGGATCAGCGTGTCGCCCGCCCGCGCGGTCGAATTGCGCATCACGCGCGTCGGCTCGATCATGCCGATCGCGGCGAGGCCGTAGATCGGCTCGGGCGAATCGATCGAATGGCCGCCCGCGACCGGAATGCCCGCCCCGGCGCAGATCGCGGCGCCGCCGGCCAGGATTTGCCGCGCGACCTCGACCGGCAGCTTGTCCACCGGCATGCCGACGATCGCCAGCGCCAGGATCGGCGTGCCGCCCATCGCATAGACATCCGAGAGCGCGTTGGCGGCGGCGATGCGGCCGAACTCGAACGGGTCGTCGACGATCGGCATGAAGAAATCGGTGGTCGCGATCACCGCTTGCCGGTCGTTGAGCCGGTAGACGGCGGCGTCGTCCGCGGTCTCGGTGCCGACCAGCAGCTTCGCGAACGGCGCCGCCGCCGGCATCTTGGCGAGGATGCTGCTCAACACCGACGGCGCCAGCTTGCAGCCGCAGCCGCCGCCATGCGCCAGATCGGTCAATCGGATGGTCT
The DNA here is from genome assembly GCA_963729845.1 of uncultured Alphaproteobacteria bacterium. Classification (GTDB taxonomy): domain Bacteria; phylum Pseudomonadota; class Alphaproteobacteria; order ATCC43930; family CGMCC-115725; genus JAATGI01. The sequence goes on along the minus strand of CAVSQC010000009.1, from coordinate 10,665 downwards.
TCATGCGCCGCCGACTGTAACCTTGGCGCCGTGAGAAATCATCGCCAAAACAAGACGGCTGGGTTGCGCGGCCTGCCGTCGGTCAACGCGGTGCTGCGCAGCACCGGCGGACAGCGCGCGGCCGAGCATTTCGGTCGGTCGCGGGCGACCGAGGCGATCCGCGCGGTCCTCGCCCAAACGCGCGCCAAGCCGCCGCGCACAATGCCTGACGCCGACGCGGTGGCCTCGACCGTAAGGCGGCGATTGGAGCAGGAAGAAATTTCCACGCTGCGGCCGGTGTTCAATCTCACCGGCACGGTGTTGCACACCAATCTTGGCCGCGCGGTGCTTGCGGAGGCGGCGGTGGAAGCGGCGGCGCGGGCCATGCGCGGCGCGGTGACGCTCGAATTCGATCTTGCCGGCGGCGGGCGTGGCGAGCGCGACGACCATGTGCGCGGCCTCCTGTGCGAGCTGACCGGCGCCGAGGACGCGACCGTCGTCAACAACAACGCGGCGGCGGTGCTGCTGGTGTCGAACACCTTCGCGCACGGCCGCGACGCGATCGTGTCGCGCGGCGAGCTGATCGAAATCGGCGGCGCCTTCCGCATGCCCGACATCATGGCGCGGGCCGGCGCGCGGCTCGTCGAAGTCGGCACCACCAACCGAACCCATGTGAAGGATTATGCCGCCGCCATCGGCGCCGCCACCGGGTTGGTGCTGAAGGTCCATACCTCGAATTATCGGGTCGAGGGCTTCACCGCCGAGGTCGCGGCGGCGCAACTCGCGGCGCTGGCGCACGAGCGCGGCACGCAGCTTGCGCACGATCTCGGTTCCGGCACGCTGGTCGATCTCGCGCGCTGGGGCATGGCGCACGAGCCGACCGTCGCCGAGGCGGTAGAGGACGGCGCCGATCTTGTCACCTTCTCCGGCGACAAATTGTTGGGCGGCCCGCAGGCGGGATTCATCGTCGGGCGGCGCGACGCCATCGCCCAGATCAACCGCAACCCGATGAAGCGCGCGCTGCGCGTCGACAAGATCAGGCTCGCGGCGATCGAGGCCACGCTGCGGCTCTATCGCGATCCCGACCGCCTGGCCGTGAATTTGCCGACGCTGAAATACCTGGCGCGGCCGCCAGCCGATATCGAGGCGGTGGCGCGACATATTGCGCCTACCCTTCAGGCCGCGCTCGGCAAGAGCTTCGCCGTCGCGGTGGCCGCGTGCAAAAGCCAGATCGGTTCGGGCGCGTTGCCGGTGGAGACGATCGACAGTTTCGCGCTCGCGATCCGGGGCCCCGCGCTGCCAGCACTCGCCGCGCGGTTGCGCGCCCTGCCGATGCCGGTGATCGGACGCATCGAGCGCCAGATATTGCTGCTCGATCTGCGCTGCCTTGACGACGAAGCGGCGTTCACCGCCAACCTCGCCGCGCTCGACGCATCATGATCGTCGGCACGGCCGGCCATGTCGATCATGGCAAGAGCGCGCTCGTGCGCGCGCTGACGGGGGTCGATCCCGACCGGCTCGCCGAGGAAAAAAAACGCGGCATCTCGATCGATCTGGGCTTTGCCTATATGCCGACGCCGGACGGCAGCGTGCTCGGCTTTGTCGATGTGCCTGGCCACGAGCATTTCATCCGCAACATGCTGGCGGGCGCGACGGGGATCGATTTCGTGCTGCTGACGGTGGCGGCCGACGACGGCGTGATGCCGCAAACCGTCGAGCACTTGGCCATTGTCGATCTTCTGGGCCTGAGGCGCGGGCTGGTGGCGCTGACCAAATGCGATCTGGTGCCGGCGTCCCGCCGCGCGGCAGTAAAGGAGGAGATTGGCAAACTCCTCGCCGGCACGGAATTGGTCGGCAGCGTCATCGTCGAAACCTCGACCGTCACCGGCGACGGCATCGACATGCTGCGCGCAGAGCTATTCGCGGCGGCACAAGCGACCAGCCGGCGCGATACGCAATCGCGCTTCCGTCTGCCGGTCGATCGCTGCTTCACCCTGCGCGGCGTCGGCACGGTGGTGACCGGAACGGTATTGTCGGGCGCGGTCGCGTGGGCGATCAGGTCACGATCAGCCCGTCGGGCCTTGCCGCGCGCGTGCGGTCCATCCACGCGCAGAACCAACCCGCGGAACGAGGGCAAGCGGGCCAGCGCTGCGCCCTCAATCTTGCCGGCGACGGCGTCACCAAGGATGCGATCGTCCGAGGCGACATGGTGCTCGACCCGAGCCTTCATGTACCGACGGCACGGATCGACACGCGACTCACGTTGCTGCCGTCGGAGACAATCGCGTTATGGCAGCCGGCGCGGCTGCATCACGGCGCAGCGGAAGTCGGCGCTAGGCTGGTGCCGTTGGGCGAGGATTGGGTGCAGCTGGTGCTCGACAAGCCGCTTGCCGCCGCCATCGGCGACCGATTTGTGCTGCGCGACACCTCGGCGCAGCGCGCCATTGGCGGCGGACGCTTCGCCGATTTGCGGGCCCCGGCGCGGCGGCGCCGCACACCGCAACGCTTGGTCCAGTTGGCGGCGATGGCATTGGACAATGCCGGCGACGCGATCGCCGCGCTGCTGAATCTGCCGCCCTTCTATCTCGACGTCGGCGCGTTCCTGCGCGACCGCGCCCTGCCCACCGATTCCGCCGACGGGGTGGACGCGATGCGGCTGATGTCGCGCGGCGCGATTTATTTGCTGTCGCGGCCATGCTGGGCCGCGCTGGAGCAATCCTTACGCGCTGGTCTAGCGGCGTTTCACGCCGCCAATCCCGGTGCGGCCGGCGCCGCGCCCGACGCGCTTCGCCGCGCCGTCGAGCCGCGCCTGCCGGCGCATCTCTTCGCGGCGGCGCTTGCCGAAATGGGGCGGAGGAGGGCACCGTCGCCGCCGTTGGCGATATAGTGCGTTTGCCCGATCACGCGACGCGCCTGTCTCCGGCGCAGGACGCGCTATGGCAGCGTATCCGCCCGCTATTGAGCGATGGCGAACGCTTTCGCCCGCCGCGCCTCGCCGAGATCGCGGCGTCCATCGCGGCAAGCAAGTCCGAGACCCGGGCCGCGCTGAAAAGCGCGGCCCGTCTCGATCTGGCGGTGGAAGTGGCGCCCGATCATTTCTTCCTGCGGATGGCGCTGGCCGAGATCGCGGCCATCCTCGGCGATCTCGCGCGGACTTCCCCGGACGGTCAGTTCGGCGCGGCGCAGCTGCGCGACCGGCTCGACACCGGCCGCAAAGTCGCCATCGAACTGCTGGAATATTTCGATCGTCGCGGCATCACGTTGCGCCGCGGCGATCTCCGGCGGGTCGATACTCGGAAGCTGGACCTATCGCGCTAGGCTCAGTCGCACACTTTGACGCGGCGATGGACCCAGTGGCCCGGCACCGACGTGCCGTCCGGGCGGACATGGCGCGGAACCCAGTGGCGATGGCGATGCCACACGCAATCGACCTGGGCGATCGAGCGATTCACGCTTTCAGCCTTGGGAAAGCCTGCTGTCGGCCTGGCTTGGCAAAGCGTAGGCGCCGATCGCCAGCGCGGCGACTGCAGCGACTAGCACTATTTTCATGCGTCCCTCCGAAAAATTCGACGGTTGAACTATGCCGAGAGCCGCCCGGGCAGGCAACGATTTGCCTGCCCAGAATCGGCGCCCGACAATCTTTTGTCACACCAAATTCACCAGGATGAAATCGCTGCCCCGCGCCGCGTAAACGTTGGTGTGCGGGTCCTCGAGATTGGGCCGGCCGCCGACCAAGACGACATTGCGGCTGTTGATCGGCCCGTGATCGTTATGCGGATTGGCGACGTTCTCGAGCGGGTCGGCGCTGACATATTCCTGCGCGAGAATCATGCGGTCGCCGTATTGCGCGAGCCCGGTGTTGCCGATCGCCATCTTGTCGCCGGGCGACCAGTTCCATGCCGCGGGCACGCGGGTCCAGCCGAAGACATGCGTTCCGCCCGGCTTTTGCGCGATCGTCAGGCTTCCCGGCAGCACATCCTCGGGCTTGAGTTGCGCGAATGGGCGCCGCTCGACTTGAACGATCCCGGTCCGCGCCGCCTGCTCGCACAAATTCTTGAGCTCGACCGAGGACTGGCAATTCGCCAACGCGTCGCTCATGCGCGCGAGCTCGCGCGGGAACTCGATCTTGAGCTGTGCCAGAATATATTTCGACATCGCCGCGGTACAGCCCTCCGCGCCGAGACAGGCGCCCGACACCCGGTCGCCCGGCGTCGGCAGTTGCGCGGCGCCGCCGAAGATCAGCAATTGCTCCGCGCGCTTGGCCAGTTTGCTGGCCGGCGCCGGCCCGGCGAGATCGGCGATGTACATGAACTGTTTGTTGATCTCGTCCTGCTGCGCCGGTGCCGTCGGGATGAGCGCGATCATCCAGGCGGGGATCGTCATCTCCTCGAGGATCGCGTGTGCGTCGACGGACAGCGATGCCCAACGGCGGCGATAGGCCTCGTCGAGGCCCAGCTCCTTGACCGCCGCCGGCAGCCAGCGCGCCCGCCGCTCGACATCGCGGGCGAACCAGGCCGGCATCGGCCCGAGCGCTTGCCTGCCGGCAACGTCACCGACCGGCGATGCCGCGTAAGCCCTTGCCGTTCCTAGAGAACTTCCGACGAGCAGGGTCGCAGCCGCCTGCCCGATAAAGGTCCGTCGCGATAGGGACGCAGCTTCCCTGTCCCGCGCCGAAGGCGCGGAATTCCGTGGCCACATGTGCCTCTCCCCACGTTGTTGCCGTGGGGAAGCCTGCCGACGGAGGCATGTCGTGCATACGAAGGTATGGTTAAATTAACCAATAAGGGGACGGTTAACGCGCCCGGCCAAAAAATGCCGGCCCGAAGCGGAAATGAGCACGGTTTTCTCGCCCGCCGCCCTAACCGACGACGCGGTCAACACCGCCGCTGTTGGATAAGAAGCGCGCCGGGCGAACCCCGGCGCCTCCGAGCTATTTCCGGTATTGAGTGCGAGCGTTGGCAGCAAACGGATTAGGACCGACCGTGGCCTTAATCTCCATCTGCCGGTGACGCTCGACATTGGGCTTGGACGAGCCGCCGCCTTCCTCGCCCCAGATCAACGTGACCTTGGTGCCGGGCTCGCTGAGCTCGGTATCCACCATCGCCAGCGAGAGCAACGCCCGCTCGTTGGTGCTGTAGCCGGCGAAGGTGGAGATGCCGACCGTCTTGCCACCGCTGACGATCTTGTCGTAGGGCAGCACGGCGTAGACCAGCGACGGCCACTCCATGAACTTGCCGGGGAGCTGGTCCTTCTGGAACAGCGATTCGACGACGCGCGCGACATCGGCGCCGTCCCATACCAGCGTCACCTTTTTGCGCCGCGGTTTGCCCGCCGCGATTTTTTCCAGCGCCGCGCGGCCGATGAACTCATGATCGAACTTGACGCTCCGCCGTAGCCGAGATCGTAAGGCGTCAGGTAATAGTCCTCGATATTGTCCGAATAGAAGCTGCCGCCGAGCGAGGCCGTCGCCTCATAGCTATCGGCGCCCAGCCACTGGCGATATGCCTTCATCTCGGCGCCGCCGGTATAGATCGCGGGCAGCGGCGACGGAATCCAGCCCGATTCCAGCGCATTGGTCGAATAAGCGCGCGCGCCGCATTCCTTGAGGCCGAACTCCTTGCCGGCCGCGACTACGGCGGCGCGGACCTCCTCTTGCTGCGCATAGGGACCCCAAAATTCAAGGCCGGGCTCGCCCGCCATGCCGTGGCGCAGCGTCTTGACCTTGCGGCCCGCGAGGTTCATCTCGCCGATGCCGAAAAACTTCGAGGGCGGCAGCGGCCCGCCGTTGAGCTTCTCCAGGATTTTCATCCCGTTCGGGCCCTGCACCTGATAGCGATACTTGCGGCGCAGGATAAGGCCGCGATCGGCGCTGCGTTCGTCGCGCTCGAAGCCGACATTGTAGCCGCCAGTCTCGCATTGATACTGGACCCAGTTCGTCACCGAGGGACGGCCGACCAGCGTCGCGCGCTGCTCCTTCGGGTCGTAGAACAGGATGACGTCGCCGATGACATGGCCCGACGCCGTGCACGGAAAGAACTGCTTGGCGCGGCTGCCGTCGTAATTGGCGAAACTGTTGGCGCCGAGATGCGACAGCAGCTTGATCGTGTCCGGCCCGATGACGTCGATCTCGCTCATATGATGCGTCTGGTCGAACAGCACGGCGGTTTCGCGCCAGGCACGCTGCTCGTCGCGCCAATTGGTGTATTCGGCGCGCACCGGGTATGGCCAGGCGCCCTGCTGCGAATTGCGCAGGAGCTCGACGGCGCTGCCAGCGTCCTTAATTGCGTCTTCCAAGCTGCGACGGCTCATTTTCTTACCTCGGTTCCTTCTCGCGGGGATAACGCGCCGAACATAAATTCAACGCCTCGCCATAGATTTGGCGCGGATGTATAGATTTACGCATCCTCGCGCCGCCAAATCAATGGCGACGTCGGACAGCAATCGCTAGGCCGGGACGGATTCCTTTGCCGTTGCCCTTGCCTTGACGGCGACGGGCGCGTCGAGGTTGGGCAAACCGAGGCGGAGCAATTCCAATGTCTCGGACGCGCGCAGCGATGCTTCCTCGCCCGCTTGGAGATAGACCGTGGTCATGCGCCGCAGCCTATCGCGGCCAACGCTGCCTGCGCCCGACGTGACGAGATAGAGCGATCGGCCGGACGCGCGATAGACCGCGCCGGCTTCGATCCGCAGGAACGCGATCTCGCTGTGCCGCTCGGTAAACACGCCGATCAACTTCATCGACACGCCGGGTTGGTCCGCTACCGCCACCCACTCGTAATTCGCGGGGTCCATCAGGATCGGCCCCGAATAGCGCGGCTTCGGATAGACCATGGCGCGGCCGTTGACATGCTCCCAGATCGCCTGAAAGCCGTCGGTGTTCTTCCGGCCCGGCACGTCGGGGCGGCGGCGAAAGACGCCGTCCTTGAATTCGCCGAGTTGCTTCAGCGCCTCCATGCCCTCGCGCACCTCGTTGCGGGAGAGATAGCCGCTGCCGCTGGCCCCGCCGCATTGCAGCACCACCGTCATCGGCGGTGGATCCTGGTCGGCCTTTTGCGTTTGCGGGCCGTAGAACGCGCCCTCGGGGAAATAACCGATCATCCCCGGCGTCATCATGCCGTCGCGGCCGAAATCCAGCGTGCCGTCGAGTTGATAGCGGACCTGCTCGAAATTGTGCCGATGCCGCGGCGAAAAAAAATCGCCGCCGTTCAGCCCGACCGTCAGGGCGAAATTGCCGAGCGTTCCGGGCTCGCCTTCCATCAAATGGCGAAAATAAATCGTGCCGCCGCGATGCTGCAGACCGCGCACCACCGGCACTTCGTCGCCCTGTACGATCTTCATGCGCTGTCTCCTTCCCGACGCCCGAGTTGGCCGCTTAATACCATCATACCACGACAAGCCGGGCTCGGAAGCCGGCGGCACTTGTCCCGGATGTCAGCCCCAAATCCTGTGCGCGGTCGCGACGATGAGATCGAGCTTGCGGCGCTGATCGTCCCATGTCAGCTCGTTGCCGACGGCGACAGAAGCAAAGCCGCACTGCCCGGTCAACGCCAAATTCTCGATGGGAACGTACGTGGCGGCTTCGTTAACGCGTCGCCGGATGTCGTCGGGATTTTCCAGCTTCGGCGTCTTGGTGGAGACCAGTCCCAGCGCCACGACCTTGCCCTTGGGCACGAAGCGCAGCGGCTCGAAGCCGCCGGCGCGCGCGGTATCGTATTCGAGCAGGAACCGGTCGTAATTCAGTTTGGGGAACACCCGCTCGGCGACACGGTCGTACCCGCCCTCCGCGTACCAGCGGCTGAAAAAATTGCCGCGGCACATATGCAGCGCAAAGGTGACGCCGTCACGCTTCAGCCCGTCGATCAGCGCATTGTCGGCACGAACATCCTGGTCGATGCCGACGTCGGGATCGACGCCCCATTGCCGCCACTCCCGCCGCCGCTCCTCGTCGGTATGAAGACATAGCGGATGGAATCGATCTGGATGTACGGCACGCCGTCGGACACGAGAGCGGCGATTTCCTGCCGCGTGATCGCGACCAGATCGTCCAGCGCCGCGTCGCGCGAGCCGTATACTTTGTCGGAAACCCCCGGCGCCCAATAGCGCAGGAACCAGGTCGGGCCGGGATTGGTGATCTTATAGGCGCCCGGCGCGTGCGCCCTGAGGAACGCGGCCTCGTCGCCGTTGAGCCGCCGCCTCGCCTTAAGCTTGGCGCCGATCACCCGCTGGCGCCGCCCGGCATCGGCATCGGCGCCCGTCGCTCCCTGCATCGGCACGACATCAGTCGGCGCCCCGCGCCAGCGCGTTTGATTCTGCGGCGCCGCGCGGTTGGCGTCGCCGGCGTTGACGAAACCCTCGAACGCGTCGAGCGGCCCGCTTAGCCACGAACCGCGGCGATACTCGCCGTCGCTGAAAATCTCGAGACCCGCGTCCTTCTGCACCTGTAGGATTTTCACAACCGCCCGATCGGTTGCCTGGCGCAACTGCGCGTCGGAGATTCCGCCCGCGCGATGCGCGTGAAATGCCTGGCGCAACTCGGGAGGCCGCAAAAAACTACCGACATGGTCGGCCTTGTACCGAGATGCCATCCACGCTCCTCCCGTTTCCCGGCGGCGGTACCAGGAATGATATTTGCCAAGGTTTCTACTCCCGCCCGCCCGGAAATACGAGGCGTGGCAAATTGTAGGAGGGAGGTCGCATCTGACGCGGCCTTTTGTGTAATATTTCCCGTCCAGCGCGGTGCCGAGTTCGTTGGAGGAGAAGCGTCCCCGGTGGGGCGGCCGGACTTCAAATCCGGCAGGGGCCGTCAGCCGGTCCTTGGTGGGTTCGACCCCCACTCTCTTCCGCCAACTCCCTTCCTGCAGCGTCCAGCACTGTCCAATAAAGCCAAGCAGGACTGCCAATTTACGCATTCTTAGCTTCCGCGGTTATCCGCAGTTGTTCAATGGAAGTTACCCCAAAAAATGGGGTAGTTTTTGGGGTAACTAGTCTGACGGCCAACGGAGTTACCCCAATGCTGACCGATACCCAAATCCGCAAGGCCAAACAGGACGACAAACCGCGCAAGCTTACCGACGGGCGCGGCCTTTATTTGCTTCTGACGCCTCAGGGCGGTCGGTGGTGGCGCTTCAAGTATCGCTTCGCCGGCAAGGAAAAGCTCTTGTCGCTCGGCGTCTATCCCGACGTGCCGCTCAAGACAGCGCGGGAGAAAGCCGAAGATGCGCGCCGGCTGGTCGCCGCGGGAACGAACCCGTCAGCCGCGCGCCAGGCCGAAAAGCGGGAAGTTCGCGAGGCATTTGCGAGCGATTTCGAAAGCGTTGCACGCGAATGGCTAGAGAATATTAAGCCGCAGTGGGCGCCGCAGCATCACGCCGACACGTTGAAGCGTTTCGAAGTCCACATCTTCCCCAAGATCGGACGCCGGCCGGTCCGCGCGATCACTGCCCCGGAACTCCTATTGGCACTACGCGCTATCGAGGCACGTGGCACCATCGAGTTCGGCGCACAAAGTGGCACGCGCCTGCGGCCAAGTCTTCCGCTTTGCACTGGCCTCAGGCCGTTGCGAACGCAACCCGGCCGCCGATCTGCGCGGCGCGCTTAAGGCCAAGCCCAAGGCTAAGCCAATGGCTGCGCTATCGGCGGCCGATCTGCCGGAACTATTGCGCGGCATCGACACCTACGACGGTGAGCCGCAGACGAGGCTGGCGCTTAGGCTGCTGGCACTGACCTTCGTTCGCACCAACGAATTACGCGGCGCCAAATGGGAAGAAGTCGAACTGGACAAGGCCGAATGGACGATCCCGGCCGAGCGCATGAAAACCCATGTCCCCCACCACGTTCCGCTAGCACGGCAGGCCGTCGAGGTGCTCCGCGAGTTGAAGACGCTCAACGGCCATCGCGAACTTGTTTTTCCGGGACGTTGGCCGACGCAGCCCATGAGCAAGAACACCATCCTGTTCGCGCTCTATAGGCTCGGATACCACAGCCGCATGACCGGCCACGGCTTCCGTGCCGTTGCCTCGACCCTATTGAACGAACTCGGCTACCGTCCCGACGTGATCGAGCGCCAACTGGCCCACGCCGAAAAGAACGCTGTCCGGGCAGCCTATCACCGCTCCCAGTACCTCGAGGAGCGGAAATCCATGATGCAGCAGTGGGCAGACCACTTGGATAGTCTGCGGTCTGATACCCAGGTTATCCCCCTCCGACGCAAAGCATGACATACGTGCCGATGCACCGTGTAGCGAGCCGCCACACCCTATACGCAGCGTCCATGGTGATTATTGGCTGGCGCATCATCAGCATGCGACCGATGCCGCATGACCCGCCTCGCTGACCTGCTCACATGAAAAGCCCCGGTCGTTCGGTCAGTGCCGAGATGGCTTCCTCGATCTCAACTGGCGTTCACGATTGTTCGCAATCGTTACTCGATCGTGCGCACAAGTTCCCTGATCCTGCCGAGTACGTCTGGCTCAGGCTTCTGGTCAGAAATCGAAATCCCCGCGAGCACGATACCCTGTCGGTACGGGTTGATTGTACCGTACGAGGTCAGGGTCGTCTCTAGTGGAGCGATTCCAACTTTTGTTTCCCGCGCACGACCTTGGCGATGATGGTATCGGCTGGGGCAGTCCAGGTGAAGGGTTTGGGGTCTACATTGTGAGCATCGATGTATTCGCGGATGGCCTGGTT
>CAVSQC010000008.1:0-112783 GCA_963729845.1 uncultured Alphaproteobacteria bacterium | reverse complement strand
GCATCGAAGTGGTGCTCAACTTCTTGCCCTACGGCATGAAGACCGGGTGAGAGTGAGGGGCCGCAACTCTTCAAAGTACGTGGCGGTGCAACGCTCTCTCAATCGAACCCAATAGTTCGCCGTGCCGAAACGGCTTCTCCAATAGGGGCGCACCAACGCGTTCGGCGGCGAGCCATGTCTGGGCACTCGGCGCTCCCGTCATCACGATTACCGGAATTATGATCCTATCGCGCCGTAATTGGTCGAGTAGCTCCAACCCACTCATTCCGGGAATATCGACGTCAAGCAGAACACAATCGCATTCGTGTGGATATCCGTCGCGCAAAAGGTCCGCGCACGAGGCAAAGTCAACAACCGCAAACCCCTCGCATTCGAGCAAAATCCGAATGGAGTCCCGCACGCTTTCGTCATCCTCGATGACGTAAATGACCGCTCTTCGAGCCACAATACTCTCTCCACGCGATGGCACTTACTATGCCCGAGCCGCGCGAGACGCGTTGATCTACGTCAACTGCTTTGAACCGGAAATTGATTTGTCGGGCCCGCATTCGTATTGGCCCCGCTCGAATTGGTGCAAGCTCAGCGCCGCGACTTCGGCCTGGAAGGATCACCTTTTGGTAGACGGGCCCGGGTTGGGGCGCGACGCCCAAGCAGACGATCGAACTCGTTCTTGGAAACGCCGTAGCACTCGCAGGAGCGTTCGATCAGCCCAGCGCGATCGACGATGGTTACTTCGCCACGTATGTAGCGGATGAGGCCGGCTCGTTGCAGGGCCGCCGCCGCCGTTGATAGGCCGGTGCGTTGCACCCCCAGCATCATGGCAAGAAACTCCTGCGTGAGCAGAAACTCATCCGATTGCATGCGGTCGTGCGTCATCAACAGCCAGCGGCAACATCGCTGCTCGATGGAGTGAAATTGATTGCATGCTGCCGACTGCGCGACTTGGTTGAAGAAGGCGTGAGCATAGTGGAGCATCACCATTCGCATCGAAGCGCTTCGCGCCAGTTCCTTCACGAACAGCGATGCCGTCATCCTCAAACCAGTACCGGGAACCTGGACATACACGTTGGTGGGCGCTCTGTCGTCGCCAAGCAAGAGGGGCAGACCCACAACACCGTCGTTGCCAATCGTTCCGACTTCGGCGGCGTCGCCATTCGCCATGGTATTCACCAAGGAGCCGACACCGGACTCGATGAAATAGACAAACCTGATCGGTCTCCGAGCCCGGTAGAGAGACTGGCGGTATCGCAGCGGATTACGGTGAAGATGAGGGCGAAGTCGCGCATAATCCCTCGGCGACAGCAAGCCGAGCAACCGGTTCAGTGGGAGGGCCGCTGCGTCGCTGCGCGCCATTGGTGTGCCATTCCTTTCGCGCCTGCTTCATGCGGCTTCACCGTTGCCGCGCTCGCGGGCAGCCATTCAAGAGCATACGCGTACGGGCCGACTGACATCATCGGTACCAAGCACGCTTCAATTTCTTTTGTTGAAACTTTATCCGCTGCGATCGGCAGCCGATAGCGTTGCACCCTGCGCCCCATCGACTGTGTAAGCAAGGTCTAAGGGCGAAGTAATGCCCATGTTGAATTAGGGATCGCGGGTCGGCCTAGGGTATGACCAAAATCGTCGCGCTGATTGATGCGGCACGGGCTGAGCCGAAGGAGCACGGCCCATGCAAGGCGCAAGCAGGCGCGGCGTTGACAACACGGGCCGGTGCCCCAAATCCCTGATGCATCGCCATTGTCTTATATCGGACAGATCATTCCCGTTTCGACTCGTCACGCTACCATCGATGATGTAGTATTTATCTACTGGCAGACACGCTTTCCGGGCGCTGCCAGCTGAGAGATGCGTCTGCCTCCAGAAGAGGGGTTACGTGCGCTCCCGTCCATTGGATGGAGGGCACCATGACACCAGCGGAATTGCGCAATTCATCTCGACTATATTCATGGGTCGCGGAACAGGAATCCGACCTGCACCTGAAGCAGGGGCTGGCCGGTCACGCTTTGGTTTTGGCTCAGCTTGCCGACAAAATCGAGCGCGAAGAACTCGCGCGCGCGGATTTGGCGTCGCGTCAAGCTGAGGGGGTGCGCAGAACGACAGAGGCGGCATAGTCGGTCAGAATGGAATTCCGGGAGCGGTATGATTTCTGTCACATCGCGAATGGTAGCCTTGAGTTACTGAGCCGATGATTGCCTCAGAACAATCCCGAAGCGAACCGGAAAGTCTTCCGTCTCTCTAGAAGAACTGCCAAATGCCGATACCCTCAAACGAACGGAAAATCGAAAAAGGAACGGCGACCCCGGGCGATAACGATCTAACGCAAGCCTACTTGAGGTTTGTCCATGAACTGGCGGAACCGCTGACCGCCATCGGCAATTTCCTCGAGGCGGCAAGCCATTTGCATAACGCTGACAGTCGGTCGGCACGCGAGAAGCTCACGGAGGTCTTTGAAAAAAGCCAGGTCCAAGGTAAGCGCCCAGCCGATACCGTTCAGGCGGTTCGATCGTTTCAGGGCATGAGGGCGTCGAGTTTGCGATTGGGCCAGCCGGTGGCGATGCGCTCGAGGGTGAGCTTGAGCCAGGCTTGAGGATCGACGTTGTTAAGTTTTGCCGTCGTCAGCAGCGTGGCAAGGGTCGCCCAAGTTCGTCCGCCGCCGTCCGACCCGGCGAAGAGAGAATTTTTGCGGGTGATGGTTTGCGGGCGGATGGTCCGCTCGACGGTATTGTTGTCGATGTCGATCCGGCCGTCATGAAGGAAGCGCTCGAAATCGGCGCGGCGTCGAGTTCCGTATCGGATCGCGTCGGCTAATTTGGATTTGCGGGGGATGCGCTTGAGCTCCGCTTCCCAGCGCTCGAACAGTTCGGCGACGATCGCCGCGGATGTTGTGCGCCGTGCCGCCTGGCGAATCTCGGGGGTGCTGCCGCGAATTTCTTGCTCAATGCCCCATAGCGCGGCCATGCGCTCGACCGTCCAGGTGGCGGTGTCGGACAGATCGGCGATGTGAAGTTCGTAGAAGTACCGCCTGAGGTGTGCCCAGCATGCCGCCAGCGTCATCGGACCACCGGCGCGGCGGGGATCGGCGAGGCGCTTGTAGGCGGCATAGCCGTCGCTCTGCAACAGGCCCGAGAACCCGGCGAGGTGTTGGGCCGGACAATCGCCGCCGCGGCTGTCCTCGAACCGGTAGGCCACCATCGGGGGGCCAACTCCACCGAACGGTCTGTCATCGCGAGCGTAGGTCCATAACCAAGCGATCTTCGCCTTGCCGGCGCCGGGTTCCAGCGTTGGCAGCGTCGTCTCGTCGGCAAAGATTCGCTCCCCGGCGCGAATGTGATGCAAGACACGATCGGCGAGCGGCTCCAAGTGAAAGCCGATCCGCCCCATCCAGCCGGCCATGAGATTACGGCCGAGTTCGAGTTGCTCGCGGGCATAGATCGCCTCCTGCCGATAGAGCGGTAGGCCATCGGCGTATTTGGCGACGGCGATATGAGCGAGCAGCGCCTCGGTCGGAATCCCCGCCTCGATCAGATGGGCCGGCGCTGGCGCTTGCGTCACACCCTCGCGGCAGGCGGCGCAGGCATAGCGCGGCCGGCGCGTCACGATCACCCGAAACCGTGCCGGGATGACGTCGAGACGTTCGGACACATCCTCGCCGATCTTGACCCGCTCACCGGAGCCGCAGGCGCCGCAGGTCGCTTCGGGTTCGATGACCACTTCGATCCGCTCGAGATGAGCCGGCAACTTCTTGCGCGGCCGTGGCGCGCGCGGTTGCGGCGTCTTGGCGACCGCGTCGAGCGTCGCCTCGATCGCGCCGAGACCGGTCTGGATCTCTTCGAAGGCGAACTCATGCTGATCGGGATCGAGCGTTTCGGATCGCCGTCCATACCGTGCCCGCTCCAGCGTCTTGAGCAGGGCATGCAAGCGCTCGATCCGAAGTCTCCGCCGCGGCTTTGGCTGCCCGCAACGTCGCCGCCTCGGCCGTCAACGCCGAAGCCTCGGCCGTCAAGGTCGCCGTCTCCGCGCGAGCCGCGAGAAGCATTACCTTCAGCGTCTCGACATCGTTTGGCAGCTCGGCCGCGGTATCGATCATGGTCGAGATTGAAACACGATTCGCTAATCGGCGCCGCCGCGAAGCCGGCCCTGAGTTATCTCGCCGCAGGGTTATCCGACCGACATCGGGTGGCGCGCTGTTATCGCCTTCACCCGCGTCCAATCCATGCCCTCGACCAAGGCCATGAGCTGCGCCATCGACAGCCGGATCACGCTGTTCTCGATCCGAGGCCAATGGAAGCCGTGCTCGTCCAGCGTCTTGGCGAAGAGACACACGCCGCCGCCGTCCCACCACACCATCTTCACGCGGTCGGCGCGCTTCGACCGAAACACATAAAGCGCACCCGAGAACGGATCGGCGCCGCTGCCCTGCACCAAGGCCATCAATCCCGAAGCTCCCTTGCGGAAGTCCACCGGCTGGGTCGCGACGAAGACCGAAGCGCCGGTCGGAATCATGCCGACCGGACCGCCCGCAAAAGTTCTTTCACCCGCGCCGCCGGCACTGTCGGACCAAGGCGGATCGTCACCCCGGCGACAGCAAGCTCCACAATACCGCTGACCTCCGCATCGATCGTAACCATGGCGAAGGACGGGGCCGCCGTGCCCGGGTTCTTGGCCCCTGAACCGACCACCGCCTTCCGGCGCCAGGCAAAAACCTGTTGCGGTGACAGCCCATGAGTACGCGCGATCGCTGACACGTTCGCCCCTGGCTGCGCCGCTGCCGCCACAATCCGCTCCTTCGCCGCCTCAGACCACCGCCGCCGCGGCGTCTCAGGACTGGCCTCGAGACGCGAAACTTCCGCCTCGATCAACTCAAAGCTCTTGGTGCTGGACTTGTGTTCAGACTGCATTCATTCCTCCCGAACCAAACCGCCGAGAGGTCGAACATCACCGAACTTGGCGTCATCCGATACACGGGACCGCCTGACCGCTTACGGTCCAAGTTGAGCGGGCAAATGAGATTCTCCGAGAGCTTCGTGACGTGCTGCGCCGCGAGAAGGAGCGCGACTGAATAAACCGATTGGCGACGGCGAAGACCCTTTAGGCCACGGCCAGTATCTTGGTCCTTGTTAAGTCCGAATGTGGCACGTCGCGTAATTCCGCTTCGCTGCGGAACTTGGTCGTTATCGGGGCGATCCACCCGGCAGATTTATGGATTCACCGCTTGGGGCGGCCCCGAGTCAACGAGAGAGGCGGCGAGTAAAGGCCATCGCTTCACGTCTTCTTGCTTTTGGGTGCTTTCGCTTGATCGCCCGCGGGCGCGTTCTTCTTCAGGTTGGTTCGGTTGTAATCGATAGCGGCACGGACGAGATTTTTCAGCGCGCGCTTGTTGATTTTATCGCCCTCGGAAAAATCGATCGCGCGTCGCGCGTTGCCGTCGAGGCCTGCGTTGAAGAGCTTGTCGGGATCGGGGAGGCTCGCCCCGTGGGCAAAGGTAAGCTTCACCTTCCCTTTATGGGCGTTGGCGACCGCGATCATGCCGTCGCGAGACCATACCGGGCTTCCCATCCACTTCCATTCCTCGACGATCGCCGGGTCGGCCGCGCGGATGCTCTTGCGGACGGCGGCGAATGTTTTGCCGCGCCAGTCGGTGAGCGCCGCGATCATCCGGTCGATGCGTGCCGATGGATTCATGGGACTTTTGCCGTCGCGGGACGCGCCGCCGCTACCGCGGCAGCCACACCGGCTTGTCGGCGCCGACATAGCCGCAGGGCCGCTCCCAATAGGGCTTGGTTTCGGAATAGTCGGTGATCGGCGCGGGATACGTCACCTCGCCGAGCGGCGTCCGCGCCGTCCGCAAATCCGACGGCAGCGGCTCGAGGCCAAACACTTGCTCGGGCTTTGGCCGCGCATCGAGCATGCCGAGCTCCAGCACCAGCATCGACGACCGGGTCAGCGACACATCGACGCTGTAGCTGCCGCCGTCGCGGGCGCGTCGCACCAATCCGCCCAGCGCGCCCGCCGCGGCAAGGTAGGCGGTGAGGTAATCGTTGAGCGTGCCGGTCGGCGGCAGCGTCGGCGTCTCGAACGAACCCTTCCTCGACGGCGAGGCCGCTCGTCACTGTGCCGACGGGATCGTAGCCGGCGCGCGTCGCCCACGGCCCGCCGGCGCCGAACGCGCTCACCGAGACGGTGACGATCCCGGGCCGCAGCTTGGCGAGATCGCGCGGGCCGAAGCCGCGCCTGCCAGCGCGCCTTGGCGCCAGCTTTGCACGAACACGTCGCAGCCGCGGACCAGCTCCGCCAGACGCGCGCGATCCGTTTCCTGGTCGAGATCGAGAAAGGCCGAGCGTTTGCCGAAGCTGGTGTCGACCATCTTGTCGGCGGTGTCGATGTGCTTCGGCGAAATTACGTGCAGCACGTCGGCGCCTTGCTCCGCCAGCGTCCGCGCCGACGCCGGGCCGGCCAGCACGTGAGTCATGTCGAGCACCCGCACGCCCGACAGCGGCCGCGGCGCCGGGCCGAATTTCTCCGGCGCGGACTCGCCGATCTTTTCCATCGCGATCGCGGGGCGTCCGGCGAGCCATTGGCCTTGCGGATGCGCGAGCCATTCCTCGCGCCGCCGCGCGATCACGCCGACGAGCCGATGTTCGCCGATCGCGTCCTCGAGTTCGGCGCTGTGCCATTGCGCCACGGCCTCGGCAACCGACGCGTCGTCGCTCTTGCACTTCAGCAGATCGAGCAGGCCGACCAGCATCTTCACGTAGATCGAGGCGCGCAGCAGATAGATCTGGCGGTTGTCGCGGGTGCGGAAGAAATGCTTGCCGCCATAGGCGTCGCGCGAGCGCAGCGGTTTGCCGCCCTGGCTGACATGGAACACGGTGCGGAGGCCAGGAATCACGGCGCGGCGCAGATCGACCGACACGTCCTGGCCGCGCCCGGTGCGCATGCGCCAGATCGCGGCGACGGCGGCGCCTTGCGCCGCCAGCGCGGCGGCGGCGGCGGCGCCAAGATGATGCGGGCTCGCGACCACCGGATCGGCGCCGCCGATGGCGATGTTACCGCCGGTGTCCTCGGCGGACACGCCCATCTGCGACAAGCAGGCGGTGACAGGTCTCGATGGCGATGTTTCTCATGAAACGCCGCCTTATGTGTCGAACGGCCGCGCCTGCGGGAATTCGCGCAGATAGCGGAAATAGCTGGCGAGGTGGCGGTCGGCGCCGACCCAATTGCCTTCGGCCGGGCCGCGGAAGCGGATCGAGAACAGCACCGGCTCGTCCTCGGTGTAGAGCTTCATGGCGTTGGCGACCAACCCGTCGAGATGCTCGTGCAATTGGCGCGGCGCCATTTGCTCCGCCACGGATTTGCGCACGCCGACGACGTAGAACGACAGCGACTTGCCCGGCGCCAGCGCCGCGCTCGACACCAGCATGAAATGCTCGCCCGCCGGCGTCTTCACACAATGGGCAAACGTGTTGGTGCCGGTGACCTTGCCGTGATGGTAGTAGGGCCCGCTATGGCCGCGGCCATATTCCATGCTGTGCGCGGTGATCTCGATCTCCTTCGGTTCGGCCTGATGCGGCAGGCCGTGCAGCGCGCGCAGATGCTGGAAGTCGAAGGCGTTGGAGGTCGAGAGCCAATGGTCGATCGGCCGCTCGCCGCGCTCGCCGGTGACGCCGACGAACTCGCTTTCGTCCACTTCGGGGATAGAAGGAACCTCGAAAGTCGGCTTTTCGCCATGAAAAGCCCAGATAAGTCCCCATTTCTCCGCCGCCGGGTAATTGTAAATCCGGGCGCCCGCGGGGATCTTGTCGCCGGTCGGAATCGAGGTGCAGACGCCGTTCGGGCCGAAGCGCCAATGGTGATACGCGCAGCGCACCTGACCCTCGACCAGCTCGCCGCACGCCAAATCGGCGCCGACATGCGGACAATATGCGCTCTGCACCACCGCATTTCCGCCGCCGTCACGATAAATTATGATGCGGGTGCCGAGAAATTCCTTGCCGATGAGCTGGCCCGGTTTCAACTCGCGCGCCAGATGGATCGGGTACCAGGTCTGGTAATAATTCCCCTCGTCGAGATCGTTCTGCCACTGACCGATCTTGGTATTGAAGCGATTCCGCGTCAGCGCATTCATGCGTCCCTCCGCCGCCAGCCCGCGCATTATGGCGGGCCACGCGCCGGGCGCCAACAGCGGATGCCTTATCTAGCTAGTTTCCGAAGTACTTGCGGTAAGCGGCGCGCCAATCCTTGGCTATTTCGGCTTGCGCCGCACGCAACGGGATTTTCCCCGCGCAAACTTCACGACGAAGGAAGTTCTCGAGCCGGTCTTTGTCGTGAGCATCGCCGCGCTCGATGTCGTAACTTTGCGGCCAGAGGTTTGCCGCAATATCGGCGCCGCCGAGCCCGAGTGGGATCAAGTGGTCGATTTCGTATCGGCCGGAATCAGGCGCGATATGGTACG
This sequence comes from uncultured Alphaproteobacteria bacterium, assembly GCA_963729845.1. Classification (GTDB taxonomy): domain Bacteria; phylum Pseudomonadota; class Alphaproteobacteria; order ATCC43930; family CGMCC-115725; genus JAATGI01. Next base: position 104,331 of record CAVSQC010000008.1, on the reverse strand, counting down.
CGGCATAGACGGCAAGTTTGATGGCGCGCGACGTGTGGCGCAGGGTCTTGGCGAACCCTGGCTCACAGATTTTCGTGACATCAACCGTCAGCACTGCGCCGGGCGTAAGTCTTGGGTTGGGCAAGCTTGAGGCGATGTCGGATACCTGCGCGGGGGCATCGATCACGCTTCGCGCCAGTTCGGGGACCTTCGCGTCGGGCATGCCCGGGCCCCAAAGGGCGTAGAGGCCAAAGATCGCGAGAAGGGAAAAATACGGGACGCGCATGACGCGTCCGAAGATGACTGCGAGTGCTAAAGCGGCGGTAAAAGTTGCCCGGCAATCGATACTTTAACCATGATCTTCGGCCAGCTCCTCACTGAGGTTTCCCTGGCCAAACTCACGGAATTGATGTGACCGGCGAGACGGCGGATGCGTCGCCGCCAACCTCTAATTAAGGATCGAAGACGCGGTCACGAGCGCGGGGAACGGCCCGAAATTTTCTCCGTTTGAAGGGGGCCGTTCTCCCAATGTTTTCAACGGCAACCTCTTAAAATGTATGGTTAATTTTAGCGAACTCACCCGCAACATTTTGGGGCGAGAGGGTGACAGTACTCCGTTAGCTTCAACGCGCGCTCCGAACTGCGGACTCACGCTCAGCTTTTCGTGGGTATCGGCGCGACGCGCGTGCCTCGGAATAGCCAGATGATTTTAGTGCGGCCGCTCCTCGATATGGTCGTGGCCGCCGATGCGACCAGGACGCCAATAACCTTCGGCGGCGATCTGCTCCTTGGCCATACCGCGCGAGAGCAGATCGTGGCGCTGAGCCCGGACATTGCTGGTCTCGCCGATGATGTAGGCGTGACCTTGCCCCGGCGGCATCTTGAAGGACCGGAGCCGGTTGAGCATGAAGTCGCTCGGCCCGCCGGGTACGCCGCGCTCGAGCCATTCAAAATCGAGCCTCGCCTTGCAATTGACGGGCTGTCGGTCGCTGGAATCGGCGATCTCGATGAAGGCCCAGGCATGAGCATGCGAGGGCAGGGTCTCCAAAATCGCGAGAATGCCGGGGATGCAGGTCTCGTCGCCGGTGAAAAGGTGCCAGTCGGCGGCGGGATTCAGCACGGTGCGGCCGCGCGGGCCGTTGGCGTCGATCCGGGCGCCGGGCCGGGCGGCGCGCGCCCAGTTAACCGACGGGCTGTCGCCATGTTGCATAAAGTCGATATCGAGCACCCTCGACGACCGGTCGAAGCTCCGAATCGTACTAGTGGCGGCGGCCAAAACCTCCATCGGACATAGGCATTTGTAGGACTAAATCCTGACCGGGCTTGTACTCGAGCTCAGCGATATCCGAACCGGTAAATGACACTCTTCGCATTTTTGGGTTGAGGTCGCGCGCGCCGACAACCTCCAGCGACCACAGCCGCCCCGGCGGGCGTCGCATGCCTGGCACCGGCCCCGGCGCGGTGGCCGGGGCATTCGCAACGTCACTCATTTCGAAATCCCTTTGCATTTCGATGTTATTTAGATATATCGAAATGCGCCAACGGTCAATACCCCACCGTAAACCGCTTACGGATATGTTTCGGCTTCTCGACCTCGTCGATCATGGCGATGGCATAGTCCTCGTAGGAAATATGGCTCTTGCCGTCCTTGTCGACGAGCAGCTCCTCGAGGCCGAGGCGGAACTTGCCGGACCGCTCGCCTGGCCCGATCAGCGCCGACGGCGACAGGAAGGTCCAGTCGAGCGCGGTCTCGCCTTTGAGCTTGTCGAGGAACTTGATGCCGGCGCCGGCCTCGCCGCGCCAAGCCTCGGGCAGGCTTTCGAACACCAGCTTGCCGTCCTTGCCCTTGAGGCTGGCGGCGCCGCCCACGACCAGCAGACGCTTCACTCCGGCGCTCTTGGCGGCGCCGATGACGTTGTCCGCCGGCAATTCAGAGAACCGCACGGAACTGATCACCACGTCATGGCCGGCAAGCAGCGGCGCCAAGCCCTTGGGGTCCGTGACATCGCCCTTCTTGGCGGTGACCTTCGCGTCCTGGTGCGCCTTTTCGGGATGGCGCGAGATCGCGGTGACGGAATGGCCGCGCGAAACGGCTTCCTTGGTAAGGCGCGTTCCGATATTGCCCGTACCCCCGACAATGGCGATTTTCATGTTGCTCCTCCTCTTCGATACATGTCTGGCTCTATGATAGCCGAAATCGCCGGAAGGAAGAGCCATGGCCGATGAATTCGTCGCCGACACCGTGACCGGACAGATAGAGGGCGCCTTGGACGACGGCATCCTGTGCTTCAAGGGCATTCCCTATGCCGCGCCGCCGATTGGTTCGCTTCGCTTCAAGCCGCCGACTAAAACGGCGTCCTGGAGCGGCGTGCGCGACGCGACGCGCTACGGCGCCGCGCGCGATCCAGAATGACAGCGCCTTTAACATTGCGCCGGCGATCCGCGAGGTGTTTGTCGTCGGGGCACCCGAGGCGATGAACGAGAATTGCCTGTTCCTCAATGTCTGGACCCCGGCGCTCGACGATGGCGGCGACCGGCCGGTGATGGTGTGGCTGCATGGCGGCGCGTTCATTTCCGGCTCCGGCGGCCGGCCTGGTATCGACGGCGCCAATCTCGCCGCGCAAGGGCGATGTCGTGGTGGTGACGCTGAACCACCGGCTCGGCGCGTTCGGGTATCTGCATCTCGCGCAGATCGGCGGCGCCGACTACGCGCAATCGGGCAATGCCGGCATGCTCGACATCGTCGCGGCGCTCGAATGGGTGCGCGACAATATCGTCGAAATTCGGCGGCGATCCCGAGAACGTCACCATCTTCGGCGAGTCCGGCGGCGGCGCCAAATCCTGCATGTTGATGGCGATGCCGTCGGCGCAGGGCCTGTTCCACAAGGCGATCGTGCAAAGCGGTCCATCGGTCGAGACCATGGATGCGGCGACTGCGACCGATACCGCGCGCCAAATGATGAAGGAAGCTCGGCGCCGGCGTCGGTCGCGGACTTGGTCGCCGCGCCCGCCGAGAGACTTATTGGCCGCCCAGAACGCGGTGCTGGCGCGGATCAGCGCCATGTCGTTCGCCAACCGCCGCAAACAAGGCTTCAACCCGGTAATCGACGGCGCGGTTCTGCCGGGCGGGCCGTTCGCGCCCGCGGCGCCCGCGATCTCGAAGAACATTCCGTTGATTATCGGCACCAACAAGGACGAGATGAATCTGTTCTTCGGCATGGCGCCGTGGGCGGAGGGCTTGACCGAGGACAAGGTGCCTGACGTGGCGCGGCAATTCCTCGGCGACCGCACCGCGGAGATCGTCGCCGCCTATCGCGCCGCCGAGCCAAATGCGAGTCCGCGCGACCTGGTGCTGCGCATCGCGACCGACCAGTCGATGCGCATGCCGTCGTCTGACCATCGCGGACCGGAGAGTGGCGCAGCACGGCGCCCCCACCTACGTCTATCTCTTCACCTGGGAAACGCCGGTGGTGCAAGGAAAACTCGGCTCATGCCACGCGCTCGAAATCCCCTTCGTGTTCGACAATCTCGACAAGACGCGGCTCACGGGCGATGCGCCGACCCGGGGCGTGCTGGCCGAGGCGATGAGCCGCGCGTGGATCGAATTCGCCTACAAAGACGATCCCAATCACGGCGGCATTCCCCATTGGTCCGCCTACGACAGCGCGGCCCGCCCGACCATGATCTTCGACCTGCAATGCCGCGTCGAAAACGACCCGCTCGGGGCCGAACGCCGGGCGTGGGGTTGACGGGCGAAAGAAAGAGGGAACGGGGATGCATCCGGCGGGGGGGCCGGCAGGGGTATGCCTCCCCGTTCCTGGTGTCAGCTTGGTTGCGGTCAATTGACACCGAAAGCACGGAACCGCAATTCAGAGAGCCGGCCAAGCGCTAAAGATTAAATAGGGTTTTACAGCTCGCTGCTGCGGCGTTGTCGGCACTTTGCGCCACGGCACCGAGCACGACGAAAGATAAGGCGTCTGCGTCCGGGAGGATCTGTAGGCGCCGCGCCGGACGCCACCTATTAGAATTTTACTTAAGTCCGACGGGGGCGAACCAGGGCGCGACCGGTCTGTCGCCAAGCTCGCTTCGCCCTGATGGCCGAGTGGATCGTCACGGCCGTTGCACTTCGATGGTAAGGTGCGACAGCGAGCGGAAGCGTGCCAGCCGCTCGCGGTAAAAATCCGGGCCGCGATCCTTTGTCGTCCGGATCGACAGGATTGCACCGAGATGACCGGGCCCCAGCCGCCAGAGATGCAAATCCGCGAGATGGTCGCCGTCGCCCTCGATCGCGCGACGCAGACTGTCAGCCATGCCAGGATCCGGAGTCATGTCGAGCAGCACCGATCCGGTATCTCGGACTAAACTGTAAGACCAACTGGCAATGATGCAGGCGCCAACGATACCGGCCAGCGGGTCCATCCAAAGCCAGCCGAATGTGCGGGCCAGCACAAGACCGACAATGACCATCACCGACACCATCGCGTCGGCGATGACGTGAATGACCGCGGCACGCATGTTGTTGTCGCGCGCGGCGGCGCCGTGCGCATGCTCATGCTCTTCGAACGTTAGAATATGCTCGGCACCCCCGATCCGCAGGTGCGCCGAAAATTCGTGCGGCTCCGGAATTTCCTCGGCCGATTCCAGGCAATCCCCCCGGTCCACCATGTTAAATTGCTGGCGCCGACCATCGGGACGCACGGTCTCGACCGCGACGGAGTTTGCTGCCGGAAGCGAGCCGGCTTCGACGCGCAACCGGAAACGCGGCGGAACGCCGTCCTCGAAGATTTGCAGAATCATCGGACGGTCACCGATCAGGATGCGCCGCGATTCGTCATGACCGTGACCGTCGTGGACCGCCTGGTGTCCGTGCGAATGCCCTTCGCCGTGATGATGGTGTCGGCCGCCGCCAAGAAGCCAAGCGCTGGCGATATTCACCGCGAGACCGATCGGCGGCGATCGGAATGGCTTCGGCAAAGTGAATCGGAACCGGCGCGAAAAGCCGGCTTATGGCCTCGTAACCGATCAGGATCGCGATCATGGCGAGGATGATGGCGCTGCTGAAGCCGGCAAGGTCGCCGAGCTTGCCCGTTCCGAGCGTGAAGCGCGGATCGTCGGCATGTTTCCGGGCGTAGGTATAGGCGAGAGCCGCGAGCAGTAAGGCTCCGGCATGGGTGCTCATATGAAGGCCGTCGGCCACGAGTGCGATCGAGCCGAACAATAAGCCGCCGACGATTTCGGCGATCATCATGGCCGAGCATAGCCAGATTACCCACCATGTCCGGCGCTCGTTCGCCCGATGCCTGGCGCCCAGGAAGACGTGGGAATGACCGTATATCTCGCTGCCGGTTTCGTTCATTATCGACTTAATGGCGTACCTGCCTGGAATAGTTGGTCAGCGGCGGGTAGTTCGAACGGTCGCCTCGAATTGTCCGCGTCCAATTGATCCTCACGTCAAGAACGAATGGACGATCTCGACAAGCTCTTCCGCCGCTTGCGCGCGTGGGTCGTCGCGCGGCGCCTTGGGATCGACCAGATGTTCGAGGATGTGATCCTCGATCACTTCGGCGATGAAGCCGTCAAGCGCGCCGCGGCAGGCGGTGGCTTGTTGCAGAATCGCCGCGCAAGTCGCGTCCTCTTGGAGCCGGCGTTCAACTGCATCGAGCTGGCCGCGAATGCGCCTCAGCCGCAGTAAGAGCCTCTGTTTTTCCTTTTCCCCGGTGGTATGTGTCATGGTTTATCCTATCCTCCAGGGTAGTATATAGGCAACGCCGTGCCGGATTGTAGGGTCGTGCGATTTAGGTTACGTCGCGGCGGCGATGGGCGCGACATCGCGACAAGAGGAAATGAGGATGCGGGTACGGGTACGGGCAAGGGCGCTGCGACTGCCGATTTGGTTGATGGCCGTTGGCGCGCTGCTGGCCGCCGCCGCTTCCGGGCCGCGCGCAACAGGCGCCGCAGCCGCAACCGTCCGATCTGTTCGATCCGAGCCGCGGCAATCTTTTGGACGATATGGGCGGCCTGCGGCCCGCGCTCGCTGCGCTCGGCATTTCGCTCGGCATGCAGGAACAGAGCGAAGTCCTCGGCAACGTAACCGGCGGCGTGCGGCGCGGCGCCGAGTATGACGGACTGACGACGTTGAGCCTCGGCCTCGACACCGCCAAGGCCTTCGGTTGGGACGGCGGCACGTTCGATGTCAGCGCTTTCCAGATTCACGGCCGCGATCTCACCACCGACAATTTGCGCGCGCTGCAAACGGTAAGCGACATCGAGGCCGCGCGCGCGACGCGACTCTGGGAGCTCTGGTATCAGCAAACGATGTTCGGCGGCGCCGCCGACGTCAAAGTGGGCCAGCAAAGCGCCGATCAGGAATTTCTCGTCAGCCAATTTTCGACGCTGTTCTTCAACGCCGCTTTAGGCTGGCCGGCGCTGCCGTCGGCGGATCTCTATGCCGGCGGTCCCGCCTATCCGCTGTCATCGCCAGGCGTGCGGCTGCGTGCGCATCCAAGCGACGCCGTGACCGTCCTCGCCGGCGTCTTCGACGACAATCCGCCCGGCGGCCCTTTCAACAACGATTCGCAATTGCGGGGCGCCGAAGCGGCGGGTGTCAAATTCAACCTCGGCACCGGCGCCCTGTTCATGACCGAGCTGCAATACGCGATCAATCAGCCGCCCGCCGGCGCGTCGTCGCCGGCGCCGGCCGGCCTTCCGGGCACCTACAAGATCGGCGCCTGGTTCGACAGCGGCGCCTTTCCCGACCAGCGCTTCGACAATACCGGCCTGTCGCTGGCCAATCCCATGAGCAGCGGCGTGCCGCAGATGCACCGCGGCAATTTCGGAGTCTATGGCATGTTCGATCAGACCGTCTGGCAGCCGGACCCGAAGAGCCCGCAATCCGCCGGCATCTTCGTCCGTGCCATGGCCGCGCCGCCGAACCTCAACTTGGTCGATTTCGCCGCCGATACCGGCGTCAACGTGAAGGCGCCGCTGCCGGGACGCGACGGCGACAGCGCCGGCATCGCCTATGGCGTGACCAAGATCAGCGGCCGCGCGACGCAACTCGACCAGGACACCGCGTTTTTCACCGGCGGTGCGTATCCCGTCCGCTCCACCGAGCAGTTCATCGAGGTCACGTATCAGATTCAGGCGGCGGGTTGGTGGCAGATCCAGCCCGATTTCCAATACATCTTCAACCCGGGCGGCGGCATTCCCAATCCCAACTTGCCCGGACAGCGGATCAAGGATGAAGCGGTCCTGGGCATCCGCACGATGATCGTGTTCTGACGCGTCGCGATACGCTAGCGCTGCACATGCGCCATCGCGCCTTCGGGATAGCGCGTCCCCGCCGCCGCGCCGAGCGGAATTGCCGCGCCGATCTGCGCGGTCTCCTCCGGCGTCAGCTTGACTGACAGCGCGCCGAGATTTTCGTCGAGCCGCGCCCTGTGCTTGGTGCCCGGGATCGGGACGATGTCCTTGCCCTGCGCCAGGAGCCAGGCAAGCGCGAGCTGGCCGACGGTGCAGCGTTTCGCGCTCGCGATCGCCTCGACCTTCGCCACCAGCGCGCGGTTATGGTCGAAATTCTGTGCCTGATAGCGCGGCATGAAATCGGCGCGGCCGCCGGGTACGTCGGCGGCATTCTTCACCGCGCCGGTAAGGAAGCCGCGGCCCAGCGGCGAATAGGCGACGAACCCGATGCCGAGCTCCCGCGTCGCGCGGAGCGTCGCTTCCGCCTCGACGCGATAGAGCAGCGAATACTCGGTCTGCACCGCCGCGATCGGATGCACTTTGTGCGCGCGGCGGATGGTTTCGGGCGCGGCTTCGCTCAGGCCGAGATGCCGCACCTTGCCTTGCGTTACGAGCTTCGCCATCGCGCCGACCGTTTCTTCGATCGGCACCTTCGGATCGACGCGGTGCTGATAATAGAGGTCGATATGGTCGACGCCGAGGCGCTTCAGGCTCGCCTCGCACGCGCTCTGCACATAGGCGGCGCTGCCGTCGACGGCGAAGCCGGCGGGACCGCGCTTCTGGCCGAATTTGCTCGCGAGGATCGCTTGGTCGCGTCGCCCCTTGATGGCGCGGCCGATCAGCTCCTCATTGTGGCCGTTGCCATAAACGTCGGCGGTGTCGAGCAAGGTCTCGCCGCGATCGAGCGCGTAACGGATGAGCGCGATCGACTCGTCGTCCTCCGCCGGCCCATAGATGCTCGACATCGACATGCAGCCGAGCCCGAGCGCCGGAACCGTGAGCGTCCCCAGATTTCGTTGTTCGATCGTGGCCATCCGGCGCTCCCGACTTGAGGTAGATTGTGGCGCGGCAAGTCACGGACATTTTATCGGATATGATTGTAACGGCCGCGTCATTGCAGGCTATATTAGCGTAAATCGCCGTAGCTTTGCGGTTCGATTATGAGGTGCCTACCATGCGTCTCGCCGTCCTCGCCACCGCCCTTCTCATTCTCGGCGCCTGCACACCCGGGCCGCTGCCGCCCGCCCAAGTCAGCAACGGGGCGGATTTGAAAAAGTACGTCGAACCGACCAATGGCGCGGCCTATTCGCAAAGCGAGCTCTATTACTATACCGCGACCACCGGCCCTGCGGCGCAAGGCCCGGCCGGAATTCCGCGGACGAAGTAGCGGCGTCAGCGCGCCTTATCGAGCAGTCGTTCGACGCGGCGCAGGCGATCGACCGGATCGATGTCGGCGGCCGATAGGATTTCGAGGCGCGCATCCTCGAAGACATGAACCTTGCCGCGGCGGCGGCGGCGCCACGACATCGCCGCCGCGTCGCGCTCCGTGAGCAGTTCGACAATGTCGGGCCGATAGAGCTGCGTCAGCGCGCATAACCAGCGATTGACCGGCCAGCCCGGGCGCGCCAGCTCGATGGAAAAGCGATCGAGCATCGCCGCGACGTCGGGTGCCGCATACCAGGTCTCGCCGGTCACCCAGCGGTTGGTGGTAAACAGCCGCGTCGGCGCGCCGCCCTCGTCCAGCGAGATCGCGACGATATGGCTGAATTTGTCGTTGCCGTCGCCCTGGTTGGGTTGGGGCGCCGGGGGCGACGGCGGATCCATCGGCTGCGACGGCGCGTCGGCGATGGCCAGCTCCGGCATGACCAGCGGTCGGGTTCCCTCGGGCATGCCGCGCGCCCGCATGAACGTGTGGAAGTGGCCGTGCTCGGCGAGACCGTCGCGGCCGCCGGCATGGCGATGGAAGAAATATTGAGCGTGCGTGGCGGGATCGTAGACGTCGCCTGGCGGATAATGCGTCCAATCGGCGAGACCGCCGCCGGCCGCTTCCCCCGACAATTGGCCGAGAATCGTGTCGCCCGATTTGGCCAGAATTCGCTGCCATTCGAACAATTCATGCCCGGCCTGCTGCATTGCCGCCAGTTCGGCGCGGCTCAACCGTCCTACATCCATCGCGAACAACCCAAAAAATTCAGCGGGACGATCTGGCGTTCGCCAAGGTCCAGGTCAGAGTATCGCGCATCGCCGCGTGCAGCGCCTCATCGAATGCGACGACGATCGAGGGCACGTCGTTCTTCGCCGGCCGCCCGGCGGCGGTCACCGTTGTCGTCGCGGCGACGGCGCGATCTTCGATCCTGACCAGGATCAAGCCCAATTCGACGCGCACGGCGGGCAATTCCGCGTCGCCATTATATTCCGCCTCGAAATGGCGAAGCTCGACGCGCAGCTCGAAATCGCCCCGGATCGCCAGCGTCGCCCGGGTCACCGCCGTCACCCGGCCGGAACGCTGCAACGAATCGACCAGCAGCGACTGAACCATCGTCGGCGCCGGATCGGTCCACGCGGCATCCGCGAAATAGTTGAAGCTGAGCTGATTGCGGCGCAGCGCGATGCGCACGGTGTCGAGCGCGTCGGACGAGGTCGGCTTGGCGATTAGGAGCTCGAGCTTGAGGGGCGGCCCGCCGCCCGACCCGAAATCGCGCAGCGCGGTCAGGGTGTACAGCGCGGTCGGCGGTCCGCCGCCGCCCAAGAGCCCGCTGCAGCCGGCCGGTGCGAGCGCCAGCGCGGCGATGACGATCCGGCGGGAGATGCGCGTCATTTCGGCTTGTATCCCTCGTTGTGGTCGCCGAACAGGAACTTGCTCGGGTTGCGGTCGAGCTCGTCGACCACCCGGCCGAGCTTAAGGATCAAATCGTTGGCGTTGGTGATAAGCTGCTCAAGCTGCCGTTCGCCGCGTTGCGAAAACTCGCGCAAGCCCGGCCGCACATCGGTGACGGTACCATTGACGTTGCCGACGAGCTTGTCGGCGTTGCCGATCAGTTTGTCGGCATGAAGGAGCGCGGTGTCGGCGTCGCCGACCGTCGTGTCGACATGATCGACCACCTTGCCGGCCTTGGCGACCAGCTGATTGGCGGATTTTGCCAGCTCGTCGATCTGCTGGGTGGCGTCGGCGGCGTTGGTCAATATCTTGCCGATGTCGTCGGAATGGTCGGCGAGCGTGTCGGTCAGCTTCTGAACGTTGGCGACCGACTTGTCGATCGCCGGCCGGTTATCGGCGAGGACGCTTTTTATTTGGTCCTCGATATCCAGAAGTTTCGCCAATACCTCAGGCGCCTTGTCGAAGATGCTTTGCAGGCCGCCGGTCCTCGAATGGATGAGCGGCCCGGGCGGCTGGTATTCGTTAGTGAAAGGCGGCTCGCTGGGGGTGCCGCCGCTGATCTCGACGTAAGATCCGCCAGTCAAACCTTGGGACGCCAGCGAGGCCACCGCGTCCTGGCGAATGACGATATCGCGGGTCGAGCGCCACCACGACGGTGATGTGGTTGGGATTATTGTTGTCGATCGCGATCACGGTGACCTTGCCGACCGGGACGCCGTTGTACCGAACGGCGGCATCTTTCGTCAGGCCCGACACGGAGCCCGCGAAGCTCATGTGAAAATAGGCCTGCTTGGTGTTGAACTGGCTGCCGATCACCCACATCATCACGCCGGCGGCGGCGACCAAAAGGACGACGACGAACGCGCCGACAGCGACGTAATTGGCGCGAGTTTCCATCTGCGCTTCGTCCCCCCCTTGTCCCGCGCCTAGGCCATCTTGCCGTCTAGCACGGCCCGACCGCGCGGCCCATGGAAATAGGCCTGCAGCCACGGGTGCGGATCGCGCATCAACTCCTCAATAGTGCCAATTTTTAGTCGCTTGTCGATAAGCACCGCAATACGGTCGCAAATCGCCACCAGCGAGTCGAGATCGTGTGTCACCATGAACACGGTCAATCCCAGACTGGTCTGCAAATCGCCGATCAGCCGGTCGAAATCGCCTGCCGAGATCGGATCGAGCCCGGACGTTGGCTCGTCCAGAAACAGCAGCGCCGGGTCGAGCGCAAGGGCCCGCGCCAGCCCGGCGCGCTTGCGCATGCCCCCCGATAGTTCCGACGGGTGCAGCGACGCCACTTCCGGCGCCAGGCCGACGAGCGACAATTTGAGCTGCGCGATCTCAACCAGGAGATGGTGCGGCAGATCGAGCTGCTCCTTCAGCGGCACGTCGATGTTTTCGGCGACGGTCAGCGAGCTGAACAAGGCACCGTCCTGGAACAGCACCCCCCATCGCGCCTCCAGCTGGTGCCGCTCGCGATCGTTGAGGTGGGCGAATTGTTGGCCGAATACTTCGATGGTTCCGGCGGCGGGCGTCATCAACCCGACGATGGTTCGAAGCAGTACCGACTTTCCGGCGCCCGAGCCGCCGACCACCCCCAGCACCTCGCCGCGATGCACCTCGAGATCGAGGCCGTCGTGAATGGTCCGGCCGCCGATCTTCGTCACCAGCCCGCGCACCCGCACCAGCGGCGCATCGTCGTCGCGGCCATTGGCGTGTCCGTTGCCGTGGCCGGGGTCAGACATGGAGTTCGGCGAACAGGATTGAGAAGAGCGCGTCGATCACAATGACCAGGAAGATCGAGCGCACCACCGAGGCGGTGGTGTAGTGGCCGACGCTTTCGGCGCTACGTTCGACCTCGAGACCGGCATGGCACCCGACCATCGCGATGACGAACGCGAAGAACGGCGCCTTGATGACGCCCAGCCAGAAGGTCAGCGGGTTAAGTGCGCCGTGGAGCTGATCGAGAAACACCGGCGGGGTGATACCGAGCGTCACCCAGCACATCACGCCGCCGCCCGCGATCGAGACAAAATTTGCGAAGAAGGTAAGAAGCGGCAACGAGATCAGCAGGCCGAGCAGACGCGGCATGACCAGCACTTCGACCGGGTCGAGGCCGAGGACCTGAAGCGCGTCGATCTCCTCGTTGACCCGCATAGCGCCGATCTCCGCAGTGAAGGCGCTGCCGGACCGGCCCGCGACGATGATCGCGGTGATGAGGCAACCCAGTTCGCGCAGCACGCTGATGCCGAGCAGGTTAACGGTGAGGATTTGCGCGCCGAACTGGGCAAGCTGATCGGCACCCTGGTAGGCGATCACGACGCCGATCAGAAAAGCCAGCATGCCGACGATGGGCATGGCCGCCCAGCCATTGCGTTGCAATTGCGACAGCAACGCCACGGGCCGTATGTGCGACGGATGCACCGCGAGACGCCCGCCCGTCACCAGTATCTGGCCGAAAAACGCCAGCAACTCGCCGGCATTGTCGGCGATGCGAAACACCTGGGTGCCGAGATGGTCGAGCCATTCGCCGACGTGAAAATGGCGATGGCGGCGACGCGGATGCGTCTCTTTGGCGGCCACCGCTTTCTCGACGTGTTCCAGTAAGGTCGCGAAACCTTGCGGCACGTTCTGGAGCGAGGCGTTCAGCGAGCGTGCCGTGCGCAACAGCAGGAAGGCGCCGACCGTGTCGAGTGCGTCGATACCGCCGAGATCGAAGCGGAGGGTACCGGCCGGCACCTGGCGAAGATCGCCGAGGGCGCGGTCAAGCGCCTCGGCGCTTTGGACCTGCCAATGGCCGCGCGCCGCAACCAACGTGCCGCCGGGCGCCTCGCGCCGCTCGAAGAAAATACCCCCCTCCGCCATGGTGTCAGTCTAGCGATTCGTGGAATTAGGACAATCCGCCCTCTGCGGCCCGCGTTTGGCCCTTTGCGAGGACGTAAGATCGGCTAGAGTGCCGGCGGAGGGGTGGTCATGGATTTGAAAAAGCATATTCGCGGAGTGCATGATTTTCCGCGGCCGGGCATCTTGTTTTACGACATTTCAACGCTGCTGGCGCATGCCGAAGCGTGGAAGGCCACGGTCCATCATTTGACTGAGGCGCTACGGCCGCATCGGCCAGACTTGCTTGTCGGCATCGAATTGCGCGGCTTCCTGGTGTCGGCGCCCTTGGCCTATTGCCTCGGCTGCGGCTTCGTCATGGTGCGCAAGAAGGGCAAACTGCCCGGCCAGATCATTCCCCATACCTACGACCTGGAATACGGCACCGACACGATCGAGATTCAGGCCGACGCGGTGAAGCCGGGCCAGCGCGTCGCGGTGGTCGACGATCTCCTGGCGACCGGCGGCACGCTCTCGGCGGCAATCCGGCTGGTGCGGCTTGTCGGCGGCGAGGTCGCGGCCGCGGCGTGCATCATCGAGCTCGCCTTCCTGAGCGGCCGCGATAAGCTCGACGTGCCCTTCACCTCTGTCGTCAGCTACGACAGCTAGGATTTCGCGCGCTACGGCCACTCGATCGGGGCCGCGACGTCATATCCCCAGCACGTCCTTCATGCCGTAAAGCCCGGGCTTCCGGCCGGGCTGGCCGAGCCACAGCGCGGCCTTGATCGCGCCCTTGGCAAAGATCTGGCGCGAAGCCGCGCGGTGAGTGAGTTCGAGGCGTTCGTCGCCGCTGGCGAAGATCACGGTGTGATCGCCGGCGACTTCGCCGCCGCGCAGCGCCGCGAAGCCGATCGAGCCGTCCTTGCGCGCTCCCGTGACACCGTCGCGGCCGCGTGCGCTGTTCTTGGCAAAGTCGATGCCGCGTCCCGTCGCCGCGGCCTGGCCGAGCGCCAGCGCCGTGCCCGACGGCGCGTCGACCTTGTGCCTGTGATGCATCTCGACGATCTCGATGTCCCAGTCGGGGCCCAGTCGCCGCGCCGCGTCCTCGACCATCGCCAGCATCAGCGTGACGCCGAGGCTGGTATTGGGCGGCCACACGATCGGCACCGTCTTCGCGGCGGCGCGTACCGCCTCGCTTTGCTCGGCATTGAGTCCGGTGGTACCGAGCAGCAGCGGTTTCTTGTGCTGCGCTGCGAGGCGCACGGAAACGACCGCGGCTTCGGGGGTCGAGAAATCGATGACCACGTCCGACGCGCGGAACAATGCCAACGGGTCGTCGCCAGCCGTAACGCCGATGGCGCCGATGCCGGCGAGCTCGCCCAGATCGCGGCCGAGCGCCGGATTGCCGTTCGCCTCGACCCCGGCCACGACGCGGCAGCCCGACGTCGCCGCGGCCTCCGCCACCAACATCCGTCCCATCCGCCCGGCGCAGCCGGCGATGCCGATGCCCAAATCCGCCACGTTATTTCGGCCCCTTCCTTTGCTTCCCGCGCCGAATCGCCCTAAATCAAGCGCATGGCGCTGATCCGTTCCGTCGCGACACTCGGCTCTTATACCATGATCAGCCGGGTGCTGGGTTTCGTGCGGGAGATATTGACCGCCGATTTTCTCGGCGCCAGCGCCGTCAGCGATGCATTCTTCGTCGCCCTGCGGCTGCCCAATATGTTCCGCAGCCTGTTTGCCGAGGGTGCCTTCAGCATCGCCTTCGTGCCGATCTTCGCCGGCAAGGTGGCGACCGACGGCCGCGCCGAGGCCAAGCGCTTTGCCGAGGAGGCGCTGGCGATTCTGTTGGTGGCGCTGTTGGCGTTCCTGCTGTTCGGCGAGATTTGCGCGCCGTGGATTTTGGACGTGATCGCGCCCGGCTTCCGCGCCGATCCGGCGAAATTCGCGCTGGCACTCGATCTCACGCGCATCATGTTTCCCTATCTGGTGTTCATCTCGCTGGTGGCGCTGCAGGGCGGCGTGTTGAACTCGCTCGACCGGTTCGCCGCGACCGCGATCACGCCGGTGCTGCTCAACATCTTCCTGATCGGCGCGCTGGTCGGCGTGCGGCCGTTGACGGGCGTGGCGCTGGCCTGGGCGGTGACTGGGTCGGGCGTGGCGCAATTCCTGTGGTTGATGGGATCGTGCTGGCGGGCGGGGATACCGCTGTCGTTGCCGCTGCCGCGGCTGACGCCGGAATTGCGCCGGCTGTTGCGCATCATGGTGCCGGGCGTGTTCGGCGCCGGCGTCACGCAGATCAATCTGCTGGTTTCGACCGCGATCGCGTCGCTGCTGCCGACCGGCTCGGTTTCGTTCCTCAACTATGCCGACCGGCTCAACCAATTGCCGCTGGCGGTGATCGGCATCGCGGTCGGCACCGCGATCTTGCCGACCGTGTCGCGTCAGGTGCGCACGGGCGACACGGTTGGCGCCAACCACACGCTCAATCGCGGCCTCGAATTGGCGCTGCTGATGACGCTGCCGGCGGCGATGGCGCTGGCGGTGGCGGCGTTGCCGATCCTCGCGGTGCTGTTCGAGCATGGCCGCTTCACCGCCGCCGACGCGCACGCCACGGCGCCGGCGCTCGCCGCCTACGCCGGCGGCCTGCCGGCCTTTGTTCTGATCAAGGTGATCGCGCCGGGCTTTTTCGCGCGGCACGACACGCGCACGCCGGTGATCATCGGCGCCGTCACCGTAGCGATCAACATCGCGCTTACTATCGGGCTCGGCCTTGGCACGGGACTGGCCCATGTCGGCGTCGCGATGGCGACGAGCATCGCGGGCTGGGTAAACGCGGTGGGGCTGACCTGGATCCTGGCGCGGCGCGGCGATTTCTTGCTCGATTCCGGCGCGCGGCGGCGACTGCCGCGCCTCTTTGCGGCGGCGGTCGGCACCGGCGCGGTGCTGGCGCTGTTGGAATACGGGCTGGGCGGCTGGCTCGCGGGAGGCTTGCGCGAGCAGGTCGTTGCGCTCGCCGTCCTGGTCGGCGGCGGCATCGCGGCGTTCTTCGTGCTGGCGCTGGCTTTTTCGGGCATCGACCGCCGCGAATTGCTGCGGCGATTGCGCCGCCAGGCCGCTTGACCCTCCGCAAGGGCGCGGCGATAACAACGCATCATGCCTCGCATCTTTTCCGGCATTCAGCCCACCGGGAATCTCCATCTCGGCAACTATCTCGGCGCCATTCGCAACTGGGTGGAACTCCAGGCCGATTACGAATGCATTTTCTGCATCGTCGATCTCCACGCGCTCACGCTGCCGCAGGACCCGCACGAATTGCGCCAGGCGACGCGCGAGGTGACGGCCGCCTATATCGCCTCGGGGATCGATCCCGAGCGCTGCATCATCTTCAATCAAAGCATGGTGCCGGCGCATACCCAGCTCGCCTGGCTGTTCGGCTGCCTGACGCCGCTCGGCTGGCTCAATCGGATGACCCAGTTCAAGGACAAAGCCGGCAAGCACCGCGAAGAGGCAGGGCTGGGGCTCTATGCCTACCCGGTGCTGATGGCGGCCGACATTCTGCTTTATCGAGCGACGCACGTGCCGGTGGGCGAAGACCAGAAACAGCATGTCGAATTGGCGCGCGACATCGCCGGCGCCTTCAACCGCCGCTACAACACCGATTATTTCCCGCTGCCCGAGCCGCAGATTTTCGGCACCGCCACGCGGGTGATGAGTTTGCGCGACGGCACCAAGAAGATGTCGAAATCGGATACCTCCGATTATTCGCGCATCAACATGACCGACGATTCCGAGACGATCGCGCTCAAGATTCGGCGCGCCAAGACCGACCCGCATCCCTTGCCCGCGACCGTGAAGGAGGTCGAGGAACGGCCTGAGGCGCACAATCTTCTGGGCATTTATGCTGCCCTCAGCGACGAAAGCATGGAAACCGTGGTTGCGCATTTCGCGGGCCGCAACTTCTCGGATTTCAAGGCAGCGTTGACGGAACGCGCGGAGACGGTGCTCGGCCGGATCGGCGCCGACATGAAACGCATGATGGACGATCCGAGTTACATCGACGGCGTGTTGCGCCGCGGCGCCGAGCGCGCCCACGCGATCGCGGAAGATCATTTGCGCATCGTCTCCGACATGATGGGGCTGTTGCGGCCTTGATCGCGGCCGCAGGCGCATCTTGAGCGAACGCGCGCGGCTGGTCGTCCTCGGTGTCGCGGCGGCGGCGCCCGCCTTTGTCGGCTACGCGGATTTCATCCTCAATCATTTCTATCGCTACGGCACGGTGCTGCTGGATTCGGGACTGTTGGCCGATCTGGCCTGGCACCAAGGCCTTGCTCTTCCCGGCAGCGCCTTCAACGAGGCGAGCACCTTCTTCGCGGTCCATGTCGCGCCGATCTTCGTGGTTTTGTCGGCGCTGAGTTGGCTGGTTCCGCTTGCGATGGCGCAATGGTTCGCGCTCCTTACCGGAGTTGCCCAGGCACTGCCGGCGGTCGCGGCGTTCTGGCTGCTGAGCACGGAATATGGCATGCGCGCCGGCTGGCGGGTGGCGGCGGCAATGCTGGTCGCCGTCGCGTTTTCATTCAACGGGTTGGCGATCGCCCAGGTTCGGTACCCGCACTTCGAGATTCTGCTCGCGGCATTCCTGATGCTGTTCCTGGTCGCATGGTGGCGGCGGCGCTTTGTCCCTGCCGCGATTTTCTTCGTGTTGTACCTGCTCTGCCGGGAGGACGCGGGTTTCCATGTCTTCGCCGTGCTCGCCGTCTTGGTCGTGCTGCGATGGCGCGACGGCGTGCCGCTGTCGGCGCAGCAATCGGCGTTGATCTTCCTCGCGCTGGGTTTTGCATACAGTCTAGCCGCGGTGCTGCTGGGCATGGCGCTGGCTCCGGGGCAATCGAGCTTCGCCCGCATCTATCTCGGCTCGCCGCCCTTCGGACATGTGACGGCCGGGCTGGTGGCGACGCGGGCGGCGGGCTATGCGGTCGCGCGCACCTATATTTTTCTGCCCGCCGCGGTCGCCGTGATCTGGGCGATCGCGGCGCGCAATCCCTATTTGCTGGTCGGCTACATCGCGTTCATTCCCTGGACGATCCTTCATTTGCTCGCCGACAGCGCGCTCGCCGGCACGCTATCGTCCTATTACGGTTTTCCCTATCTCGTTGCCGCGTTTTGGCCGCTGCTCGGCTGGCGGATGAAATCGACGACGCCGCTGTGGCAACCGCTGTTGGGTTTCGGCGCGATGATTGCCGCCTCGTTCGTGGCGTTGCCGTCGCAGCACGATCCGGCGCGCATTCCGCTGATTGCCGGGTTCGTCGATCCGCCCTCTCTTGCCGACCAGGCCCGTGTCGAAAGCGCCATGGCGGCCGTCCATCGTGACCATGCCGCCCTCGGCCGCGTGCTTGCCGGCGACAGTATTGCTGCGTTGCGTCCGCAGGAATTCCGCCGCGACGAGACATTCTGGGACGGCCCACCGGGACAGCGCGACAGCCTGCTGTATTTCGCGGGCGACCGCGATGCGCGGGCGATGGGCGCGCTCGCCGCCGCCTCGGGGCTGACGCGAATTTTCGCGGTGACCGGAACGCCGATCCGCATCGTCACGGATCGCCGGCCCGGCGAATTGCCGGCGCTGGCGCCGTTGTTGTCGCCGCCGATACCCTGATACAATCGACCCAAGAGATCGCAGCCTTATCGGGGGAGCGGGTAATGGCGGACATTCAATCCACGGACATCGCGCGGGCGGGCGGCAAGACCGCCACGATCATCTATGTGCTTTATCTTGGCGGGATTGTTGGTCGGCATCACGCCGATCATCGGCGTGGTGATGGCGTATATTTATCGCGACGGTGCGCCGCATTGGCTGCGCACGCATTACCACTATCAAATCCGCACTTTCTGGATCGGCCTGCTCTACGTCCTTATCGGCGCGGCCACCGTGTTCATTTTCATCGGCTATTTCATCCTGCTGTTCTGGTTCTTCTGGTACATCGTCCGGTGCGTGAAGGGACTAAAACTCTTGGGCGAGGGCCAAGCGATTCCGGACGCCGCGACCTGGATGTTCTAGGCCGAGGACCGCGGCGGGGAGCCCCCCGCTTGAATTAAGTGACCGACTCCCCCGTTATGGCGGCATGGACATTTACCTGCCTGTCGCCGGCATGTCGCAAAGCGTGCTTGTGCTGCTGGTGTTGGGCGGCGCGGTCGGGTTTCTTTCCGGCTTGTTCGGCGTTGGCGGCGGCTGGCTGATGACGCCGCTTCTGATCTTCATCGGCATCCCGCCGAGTTTCGCGGTCGCCGCTTCGGCGAACCAGATCGTCGGCAGTTCGGTGACGGGCACGCTGGCGCAATGGCGACGCGGCAGCATCGATTTCACCATGGGCATGGTTTTGCTGGTCGGCGGCCTGGCGGGATCGGGTCTCGGCGTGTGGCTGTTCGCGGAACTGCGACGCATCGGCCAGATCGAGATCGCGATCAATTTCGCTTATATCGTTATGCTCGGCGTGCTTGGCGCCTTCATGTTGATCGAAAGCTTGCGTGCCATGCTGTTCCCGCGCCCGGTCGCGATGCGCAAGCTGCATCAGCATAATTGGACCCACGGCCTGCCGTTCAAGATGCGGTTCCGCCGCTCCAAGCTCTATATCAGCGCCATCGTGCCGGCCGGCGTTGGATTCGCCGGCGGATTTCTGTCTGGTGTGCTGGGTGTCGGCGGCGGCTTCCTGATGGTTCCCGCGATGATCTACGTGCTCGACATGCCGGTGGCGCTCGTGCCCGGCACCTCACTGTTCCAGATCATTTTCGTGGCCGCGGCGGTGACTATCCAGCAGGCGGTGGAGAACGGCACGGTCGATATCGTGTTGGCATTGATCCTCGTGTTGGGCGGCGTCGTCGGCGTGCAGTTCGGTCTCCGCGTCGGATCGCGGCTCAAGGGCGAATATTTCCGCGCCTTGCTTGGGGTCTTGGTGCTGGCGGCGGCGGTTAAGCTGGCGGCCGATCTGACGATCACACCGGGCGACCTTTATTCGCTCGAGTTGCGCGTGCCATGACGCGATGCCGCGCCGCGCTGACGGTGGCGGCGATGCTGCTGGCCATGTCCGGCGCGCACGGCGCCGAACCGCTCAAGGCCGATCTCTCGGACCACGTCGTCGCGATCACCACCGGGTTCACCGGCACCAGCCTCGTGTTGTTCGGCACGCGGCAGGAAGCCGGCGAGATCGTCATCGTGGTGCGCGGCCCGTCCAGCACGGCCGTGGTGCGGCGGCGCCATCATGTCTTGGGGTTTTGGATCAACACGGAGCGCGCGACCTTCGACGACGTGCCGGCTTTCTACGCCATCATCAGCAACCAGCCGCTCGAAAAGGTCGCGCCGGAACCAATTCTGCGCCTGCACGCGATCGGAATCGACTATTTGCACCCGCCGTTGAATTCGCCGCGCGATCTCAGCGCCAGGCGCGACGCGGCATATCGCGCCGCGCTGATTCGCCGCCAGGAACGCAACGGCCGCTTTTTCGAAAGCGTGGGGCGGATCGCGCTTTTGGGCGAGCATCTGTTCCGCACCACGGTGTCGTTTCCGTCCAACGTCCCGGTCGGGACCTATACCGTCGAGGTCTTCCTGTTTCGCGATGGCGCCGTCGTCGCGAGCGAGACCGTGCCCCTTAGCGTGACCGAGGCAGGCGTCGACTCCAACGTGTCGCAATTCGCGCAGAGCGAGGCGCTGGCGTATGGGCTGATTGCGGTGGCGGCCACCGCGATGGCAGGATGGCTCGCCAGCCTCCCGTTCAGGAGACGGTGATGACGTCGAAGCCGACCGACCTGCAACGTGTCTTCCTCGTCGTGGTCGACGAGACCGAGGAAATGCGCGTGGCGCTGCGATTTGCCTGCCGGCGGGCACGCCATACCGGCGGCCGCGTGGCCTTGCTCCATGTCATCGAGCCGGGCGACCCCCAGCCCTTCCGTCAAGTCGAAGAGCTGATGCTGGCCGAGCGGCGCGCCGAGGCCGAAGAGCTGATGAAAAAAATGGCCGCCGACGTGGTGGCGTTATCCGGGCAGCTTCCGGTTGTGCATCTGCGCGACGGGCACCGGGCCGAGGAGTTGCTGAAGCTCATCGACGAGGAGCCCGGCATTTCGATCCTCGTCTTGGCGGCCGGAACGGGCTCGGAAGGTCCGGGACCGCTGATCAGCCAGCTCGTCGGCCGGTTGTCCGGTCGGCTCCGCGTACCGATTACGGTGGTACCGGGCGCCCTAACGGATGAACAAATCGACCTTTTAGCGTAACCCCGACGTTCCGCTACCCCCAAAGGCTATTAACCGATATAGTTAAGGCAAAGCGGGAGGTATTTTTGATCGACGACGGCGTCGGCAACGCGCCCGGTTCGCGTGCGGCGGAGGGCAAATCAGGTTCCGGAATACCGGAACCGCGGACCGACTTGCGCACCGAGCCCGCCGCGCCTCCCGAGCCCGGCGTCGAACCGCCGCGTGACATTGCCC
This sequence comes from uncultured Alphaproteobacteria bacterium, assembly GCA_963729845.1. Classification (GTDB taxonomy): domain Bacteria; phylum Pseudomonadota; class Alphaproteobacteria; order ATCC43930; family CGMCC-115725; genus JAATGI01. Next base: position 82,946 of record CAVSQC010000008.1, on the reverse strand, counting down.
GGGACGCGACCCGCGCGCCCATCCGTGACATCGCCCGCGAGACGGGGACCGCGCCCAAGGACCCGGCCCGCGAGGCCTATCGCGACAGTCTTCGCGCCCGCGAGCCGCGCGATCCCGCTCGTGACCCGCTTCAGGAATTTCTGCGTGACATGAATGCGTCGCGCGAACAGCAGCAGCGTCAGCCGCCACCGCCGAGCCAACCCGAAGCAGTGCCGGCTGCGGTCGTGCCGCAGACCGTCACCGTGCGCACGCCCGGGCTGTCGCTTCTCACCATTCTCGTGCTGATCCTGGCCATCGTCGGAGGCGGTCTGCTGGCCTGGCAACTTAATCTGTTACAAGCGCAGATGGACGATCTGCGTGCCGCCGTCGCCCAGAACGGCAAGATCGCCGATGCGGCCGGCCGGCTTTCGGACGCGGCGACCCAGGCCAACGAAATCGCGGGCCAGTCGCTCGCGAGCTCGACGCGGCCCTGGGTTGGGGTCGAGGCGTTGGAGGCCGGGACGATCCAGGCCGGACAAACGCTCAACATCGAGGTGCGGGTGCGCAATTCGGGCCGCACGCCGTCAACCGACGTACAGGGCCTGTTCCTGGTCTATATCTCGCCGCTCGACAATCCGCCGGCGTTGCTTGCCGATCAATGCACCAGCTGCGTCAAAAGCGTGGTGCTCCCGAACGGCGTGGTGTCGTACAAACTGTCGGTGCGCGACAGCGTGATGACCGCCGACGAGGTCCAGCGCATCAAGGACGGCAAGGATACGATGTGGATCGTCGGCCGGCTCGATTATCACGACGGCGAAGGCGAGGCCCACACCACCCGATCCTGCCTCTATTACCGCAGCAGCGGGATCGCCTCTTTCACGGCCTGCAGCGACGGAAATTCAGCCAACTAGTTCTCAGTCCCAGTTGTCAGTCCTCAGTCGCCGACTGAAAACTGACAACGGAGAACTGTTGACTCACATCGGGGGCTTCACGCCATCCTTTTCCGCGACGATGCCGAGGGCCATGTAGGTGCCGTCGGGGTTCTTGCGCGCGAACATCACCGTCTTCGCGCCGGGTTTCAGCAAGCTCTCATCGCCCTTGACGAACGCGACGATCGGAATCCCCGGGCTGATGTCGATCTTGACCTCGCCCATCTTGCCGGTGGCGCGGTCCTTGAACGACATGGTGAAGACCTTGCCGTCCGACGAATCGATCATGCCGGCTACCGCGGCGTTGGTCATGGAGCTGTTCGCGCCCTTGTCCCACGGATAGTGGCCTTCGCCGGCGCCGCGCATCTGCTCGGGGAAAATATGCACTTCGGTCGCGTGCATCACCCCGTCTTTGCCGGCCAGGGCGGTGACGCCGATGAATTCGTTCGGCTTGATGTCGGACAGTTTCCGCGCATCGACGCCGGAGATGTTGGTCTTCGGTCCGACCGTGACCATGTCGGTGTCGCCGTTCTCCGCCTTCACCGTGGCGACGCCGTTGTCGAATTTTTCGATGGTGGCGCGGATCCGCGTCGGCGGTGCGGCTGGCGCCTTGTCCTGGGCGAAGGATGGCAGCGCCGCGAGCATCATCGCCGCCGCCATTGCGAACATTCCTGCTTGCTTCATCGATCCCTCCCGATGGGTTCTAGGCCGTACAGGCTTGTAGCATGAAGCATTGGGGCGCGCCGACACACCGCGCCTCACATCTCCGTTACCCCGAATTCGCTGAACGAAGCGGCTAGAGTGCGATCCGGTCAGACGGAAGCACCGCGCTTCCGTCCGACCGGCGAAATCGCACTCTAATCAGAAAATTAGGGTCGGATTCACGCCTGATGGAATCGCATCTGCAATTCATCAAGGGCGATCCGACCCTAGGATTCGATCGACAGGCCGAAAATCTCGCGCGGCTCGCGCACCCCGCGCAGCATATGCTGGCCCAACGACACGAGCCGGTCGGCCTGTCCCGCAGCCGCGGCGAACTCGGCCGACATCAGCACCGAACGGCCTAACGGCTCGCACAGTTTTTCGATGCGGTCGACCTCGTTTACCGCCGGGCCGATCACGGTGAAATCGAGTCGGTCCGCCGCGCCGATATTGCCGTAGAGCACGTCGCCCAAATGCAGCGCGAAGTCGACCCGCGCCGCCGGCAGCATGGTGTATTCACGGCCGCTGTTCATGGTGTCGAGCGCGACCATCGCCTCCTCGACGGCGTCGAGCGCGAGGCCGGCAGATCTCGGCTCGGTCGGCTTTGTCGAAGGCGAACGTGGCCAGCATGCCGTCCCCGATAAATTTCATCACCTGGCCGCCGCGTCGGCGCAGCGGCGCGGTCAACGTCTCGAACACTTCATCCAAAAGCCGCACCACGTTGAGCCCCGGCTCGCTATCGGCGATGCCGGTGAAGCCGCGGATGTCGGCGTACCAGAGCACCGCGTGCACGCTCTCGACCGAGCCGCGCTCAACCGCGCCGGCGTGAACGCGTCGCCCCGCGTCGGCGCCGAGATAGGCGGCCAGCAGGCCGGATGCGACGACATGACTCGCCTCCGCCTTGATCGCCAGCGCCAGCGCCGGCAACGCGGTCTGGATCAGCATCAGATCGTCGTCGCCGAACCCCTCGGCGCCGTCGCCGGTGAAGGAAAAGAACACGCCGGTACCCGCCGACTGGTTGCCTTCGCCGAAGGTGAAAACTTCGGCGAAATAGTCGGTGCCGCCGGCGGCATAGAATTCCTCGAGAATCGGGAAGTCGCGCTCGGCTGCCCCGGCCATCAGGCGGCGCCGGATGCGCGGACTGACCTCGCCTTCCTCGGCGCGGACCAGCAGATGATGCACCGGGCTGACGTTGAAGCTCGGATCGCCGCCGCCGCCGCGTTCGAACTGTTCCTCCTCGACGGCGGTGTGCTCGCGCCGCCAAGTGAAGCCGTACCCCGACCATTGCGGATGCAGCGTCCGCATCGCGGCGTAACCGCGCCATAGTTTCACGCCGCCGCCGACCAGTTGCCGGCAAAACCCGTTGAACAATTGCTCGATCGATGCGCCTTGCAACCCTTCGCGCAAGGCCCAGCGATGCAGCTCGATGATGCGCCTGCCGACCGCGTTGTCGAATTTTTCGAGCGGGAGCGGCGGTTGCGGCTGCGGAACGACCGTAGTTTCGCTTGGCATGCCAGAGGAAAGTGGGCGGTCGCTGTCGCGTCGTCAACCTGCCGCCGCAATCTCGACCTGTTCGCGCCCATCCGTTAAGCTCATCTCCTGATGACCGAAGAGCGGCGCGGACGATTGCAAACGGTCGGCGCGATCCTGCCCCGAATCGCCGGCAAGGCGCTCGGTAAACAGGGACTCGGCGAGGCCCATTTGGTGCGGCATTGGGCGGAGATCGTCGGCGAGCGACTCGCCCAGGTCACCAGCCCCGAAAAGCTCAGCTTCGCGAGAGGCGCGCGGCGCGACGGCACGCTCAAATTGCGGGTGGCACCTGGAAATCGCCTTGGAAATCCAGCATAGCGAGCCGGTCCTGATCGAGCGAATCAACGGTTTTTTCGGCTATCGCGCCGTGGCGAGGCTGAGCTTGCAGCAGACCTGGATACCGCGGCAACCGTCGACGCCGCGGCTGCGCCCCCTGAGCGCGCCGGAAACCGCCGAGCTCGACAGCCGCGTCGCCGGGGTCGGCGATGAACCGTTGCGGACGGCGTTGAAGCGACTGGGCGCCGCCATCATGGCCACCGAGCGAAAATGACTCGCCATCTGGCAAATTAGGCCCTAGCATCAACATCTAGTAGGTTGGAGAGGGATATGCCTAAGATATTGTCCGCGGTGCTGCTGTTATTTTTCATTGCAGCACTGGGACCCAAGGCACCGGTCGCGTGGGCAGACGACAACAAGGTGCCAGTGGTGACCGCGACTGATCGGGTGCTCGGCAAGGCCAATGCGCCGATCACGATCTTTGAGTACGCCTCGCTGACCTGCCCCCATTGCGCGGCGTTCGAGCGCGAAAAGCTTCCCGAGATCCGCAAAGACTGGATCGATACTGGCAAGGCAAGGCTGGTCTATCGCGATTTTCCGCTCGACGGCAACGCGGTGCTCGCGGCGTCCATCGCGCGCTGCGCTGCACCCGACCGCTATTTCGCGTTCCTCGGCTCGCTGTTCGAGAGCCAAGAGCGGTGGGTGCTTGCGCGCGATCCGGTGGATGCGCTGAAAAAAATTGTTCGGCTCGGCGGCATGGATGGCGCGACCGTCGACAAGTGCCGCAACGACTCCAAGTTGCAGGACGAGATTTTTGCCAGCGAAGTGCAAGGCAAGAACGATTACGGCGTCGAATCGACGCCAACCTTTTTCATCGTCGGCCCCGACGGCGTCAGCACCAAACTGGTCGGCGATCTACCCTATGCCGATTTTGCCAAGGCGCTGAACGCGGCAATGCCCAAGAGTTGACGGATCGAACCCTTGCAATTTTCCAAGCTTAAGCTCAGCGGATTTAAAACCTTCGTCGAGCAGACCGAGTTGTCGATCGAACCGGGCATGACCGGGGTGGTCGGTCCCAACGGTTGCGGCAAGTCCAATCTGGTCGAGGCGCTGCGCTGGGCGATGGGCGAGACCTCGGCCAAGCGCATGCGCGGCGGCGAGATGGACGACGTCATTTTCGCCGGCACGCAATCGCGGCCGGCGCGCAACATCGCCGAAGTGACTCTGTTCCTCGACAACAGCAGGCGCCGGGCGCCCGGTCCCTACGCCGAGGAAGACGAGATCGAAGTCACTCGCCGCATCGAGCGTGGCGCCGGCTCCGGCTATCGCGTCAACCATCGCGAGGTGCGGGCCCGCGATGTGCAGCTGCTCTTTGCCGATGCCGCCTCGGGGGCGCATTCGGCCGCCATGGTCGGGCAGGGCCGCGTCGCCGCCGTCATCAACGCGAAGCCGGTCGAACGCCGCGCCATCCTCGAGGAGGCCGCCGGCATCGCCGGATTGCATGCGCGGCGGCACGAAGCCGAGCTGCGCCTCAAGGCGGCCGAGGCCAATTTGGCCAGGCTCGACGATGTCATTGTCACGCTCGCGGCACAGCTAGACGGGCTGCGCAAGCAGGCCAGACAGGCGCAGCGCTATCGGCGTGTCTCGGAGCAGATCCGGCGCTTCGAGGCAATTGCGCTGCATCGGCGGTGGCAGGCGGCGAGCGCCGCGCTCGACGGGGCGCAGGCGCGGCTCAACGCCGCAGAACTCGCCGTTGCCGACCGCATGCAAGCCGCCTTGAGCGCCGAGCGCACGCGAGAAGAGGCCGCAGCAGCCTTGCCGGACCTGCGTCATGCCGAAGCCGCGGCGGGGGCGGAGCTGCAACGCCTCACGCTGGCGATGCGCACCCTCGACGAGGAGGAGCGCCGCGTCGCCGTCGCGCGGCAAGCGGCACAGGAACGGCTGACGCAGCTCGCCTCCGACCGGACCCGCGAGAATGAGTTGGCCGCCGATGCGCGCGGCGCGATCGAAAAGCTGGGCGCCGAGCAAGACCAACTGGCCGCGGCGCAGGCGCGCGAAGCCGACGCGGAGGTTGAAGCGGCGGCCACGCTACATCGCGCCAGCGAAGAAGTCGGTGCTCTCGAAGCCGATCTGATGCAGCGCACGCGCATTCTGGCCGATGAGGACGCGCGCCGAGGCGCGCTCACACGGCAGATCGCCGAGTCGGTCGGGCGGCGCGAACAGATCGCTACGCGGCAGAGCGAACTTTCGCGGCAACGGGCGGCGCTCGATGCCGAGGCCGCCGCCGCGCCGCGGCGCGGCGACGCCGAAGCGTCGCTTGCGGCCGCCAACGAGCGGGTGGAAACGAGCCGCGCGGCCGTCGACGCTACGGCGGAGTCGCTCCGTGCCGCCGAGGCTGCGGCCGCAGCGGCACGCGCACCGCTGCAAGAGGCGCTGAGCCGGCGGGCCAAGATCGAGGCCGAGATCCAGGCGCTCAACGAATTGCTGGCCGCGATCGCCGACAAGCATGCCGTGCCGGTTTTGGACTCGGTCACGGTCGAGGCAGGCTATGAAGCGGCTCTCGGCGCCGCCCTCGGCGACGATCTGACCGCGCCGATCGGAACCGGCGCGCCGGTGCACTGGCACGAGCTGCCGGCCTACGCGCACGATTTGGCATTGCCCGGCGAAGCGCAGCCGTTGGTGCGCCATGTCCAAGCGCCGCCGGCGCTGACGCGACGTCTATGGCAAATCGGCGTGGTCGCAAGCGCCGAGGAAGCCGAGCTCTGGCAAGACGCTTTGGCGCCCGGCCAGCGCCTCGTCACCCGTGACGGCGGCTTGTGGCGCTGGGACGGATTGCGCCGGGCGCCGGGCACGCCGAGCGCCGCGACGCAACGTCTGCGGCAACGCAACCGTCTTGCCGATCTCGGCGAGGACAAGAAGCGATCGGATGCCGAGGCGGCAACGTTGGCGGGCCGCTTCGACGCGGCGCAGCGCGCTGCCGGTCAAGCGGGCGAGGCCGAACGCGCGGGCCGTGAGGCGATGCGCCAAGCCCTCGCGGCCTTGGCCGAGGCACAACAACGTGACGCGGAGCGCCGCGACGCCGAAGCGGCGCTCGCCGCGCGTCGCGTGGCGCTCGACGAGAACGCGGCGCGGCTGGCAAACGATCTGGCCGAGGCCGCGGCGCGCGAGGCCCAGGCGCAAACGGCGCTCGATGCGATTCCCGATCCGGCGCAACATCACGACGCGATCGCGGCGGTGCGCGTGTCGTTGGCGAATAGCCGCGGCGTGGAAGCCGAAGCACGTGCAACCCACGACCGGCTGAAACACGATGCGGCCCGCCGCGGCGAGCGTCTCGCCGGAATTGCGCGCGAAATCGAATCATGGCGCGGCCGTGCCGATGCCGCTCAGCGCCAAGGTCAGCGCATCGCCGAACGCGAAACCGCGCTAGCGACAGAACTCGAGCAGCTCGATCGGCGCCCGGCCGAAATCGAGGTGGAACGTGAGCGGCTGGCCGAGACGATCTCAGCCTCGAGCCAACGACGCGCCGCCGCTGGCGATGCGCTTGCCGTCGGCGAGTCACGGCTCAAGGAGGCCGAAGCCGCAGCGAAGGAAGCGGAAGCCGTGCTTGCAGCGGCGCGCGAGGAACGCGTACGTGGCGAGTCCGACCGCGATCATGCCCGCGAGCATCGGGGCGAGGTCGAAGCCCGCGTAGCCGAACGGCTTGGCTGCGATCCCTCCGCGATTCTCGACAGTGCCAATATCGACGATCGCGACGAACTGCCGGAGCTTGCCGACGCCGAAGGCCGGCTCGAGCGGTTGCTGCGCGAGCGCGACAATATGGGCCCGGTCAATCTGGTCGCCGAAACCGAGGCAGCGGAGATCGAGGCTCGTTACGACGGACTGGCGCGCGAACGCGAAGATCTGACCGCGGCGATCGCGCGTCTCCGCCACGGCATCTCGGCGCTCAATCGCGAGGGGCGCGAGCGCATGCTGGCGGCATTCGCGACCGTGAACGATCATTTCGGTAAGCTGTTCTCGCGCCTCTTCGGCGGCGGCCGCGCGTTCCTGCGGCTCGATCGACCGACGCCCGAGACGACCGAGGAAGGCGGCGAAGCGGCGGCAACGCCGGACGCCGAAATCGACCCGCTCGATGCCGGCCTCGAAATTCTGGCGAGCCCGCCAGGCAAGAAGCTACAGGCGATTTCGCTCCTGTCCGGCGGCGAGCAGGCGTTGACGGCGCTGGCGTTGATTTTCGCGGTGTTCCTGACGAATCCTGCGCCGATCTGCGTGCTGGACGAGGTCGACGCGCCGCTCGACGACGCGAACGTCGACCGCTTCTGCGATCTCGTCGCGGAGATCGCCGACGAGGCGGAGACTAGGTTCCTGATTATTACCCATCACCGCCTGACCATGGCACGGATGGACCGCCTCTACGGCGTTACCATGGCGGAGCATGGCGTGTCGCAACTCGTCTCGGTCGATCTACAACGCGCCGAGGAGTTGCGGCAAACCGCCTAGATTTTGGTAAGCCCCGGACCGTTCGGGATCAGCCGACAGCGGCGACTTTCTCAAGTTGAGTTTCGTACAAACTGCTGAGGAAGGCCTCGCGCCATGTCGTCACGGTGTTGTCGCCGACGACGTCCATCATGTGCTTCCAGCGCATCTGGCGTTCATCGAGCGACATGCGCAGGCCGCGATGGATCGCGGCTGCGATATCGTCGGCATCGTACGGATTGACCAGCAGCGCCGCCTTCAGCTCGTTCGCCGCGCCGGCGAAGCGCGACAGCACCAGTACGCCCGGATCGTCGGGATCCTGCGCGGCGACATATTCCTTCGCGACCAGGTTCATGCCGTCGCGCAGCGGCGTCACCAGGCCGATCCGCGCCGCGCGATAGAAGCCGGCCAGCACCAGCCGCGAGAACGCACGGTTGACGTAGCGCAGCGGTGTCCAGTCGTATTCGGCGAACTTGCCGTTGATGGCGCCGACCGCGGCTTCGAGTTCGCGACGCAATGCCTTGTACTCCGCGACGTCGGAGCGCGAATGCGGCGCGATCTGAAGGAAGCTGACCTGGCCGCGGTGCTCCGGATGGTCGGTCAGGAGGGTATCGATCGCGTCGAACCGGTTGGGAATGCCCTTGCTGTAATCGAGCCGGTCGACGCCGATGATGAGCGACCGTCCCGAGAGGCTCTCCTTCAGGCGCGTGGTGTGGCGCGACCGCGCGGTACGCCTTGCATATTTGGCGAAACGCTCGGTGTCGATGCCGATCGGGAACACGGCGGCATGAGCATGCCGGTCGCCGAGCGTGAAGGCACCGTCGCCATAGCAGCGGCCGCGCGCCAGCTCGATCACCGAATCCTGAAAGGCGTGGAGAGATTCATCGGTCTGGAACCCGACCAAATCGTACGCGGCGAAGCTGTGCAACAGCGTCGTATGCCGCGGCAGGGCTTCGACCAGCTGCCGCGGCGGGAAGGGCGTGTGGAGGAAAAAGCCGATCTGATTGTTGACCCCGAGTTTGCGTAACTCGTCGCCGAATGGAATCAGGTGGTAGTCGTGCACCCAGATGACATCGTCGGGCCGGATCATTGGCGCCAGGGTGGCGGCCATCCGGGCATTAACCCGAAGGTAGCCCTCGAACGCGGCACGGGAGAACTTGATCAGGCCGAGCTGATTGTGGAACAGCGGCCACAGCGTGCCGTTGGCATAGCCAATGTAGTAGTCCCGATAATCTTCTGTCTTAAGATCGACCGTTACATAGGTGACATTGCCGGATTCCGCGATATGCGGCTCACTCGTCGCGTCGTCCTTCGCCTGGCCGCTCCAGCCGAACCACATGCCACCGTAACGGTCGAGCGCCTCGTGCATCGCCACGGCGAGCCCGCCCGCCCGCACGCCTTGCTGGCTCGGACACGCCACGCGATTTGATACGATGATGAGCCGCGACACGGACACTGTCTCCCGCTTTTCACCGGTATTCGTCTAGTCGGCTATCCCGGGTTCCTGGGTAGCCGATCAGGGCCCCTCCGCCCGACTATAATAACGCGCCAGCCCCGCTATCCATTCCCGCACTGCGGCAGGAGAATTAAGGGAAAATCGGGCGCCGCTCCCGGCGCGATCGCCGACAAGGATGGAATGGCCGCCGCGTTCGTTAACGACGGCGAAGGCGGCCTCATCGGTTCGGTCGTCGCCCACAAAGATGGGAACCTTCCCCGCGAATGGCGACCGTGCCATGAACCAGGCGACGGCGTTACCCTTGGAAACGGCCCGGGGCTTTATATCGACGGCCATTTTTGAGGAAAGCACCTCGAGCTCGTCCATGCCCGATGTGAGCCGGTCCGCCAACACTTGAACCTCATCGGCGAGTGTGGGCGCCATGCGGTAGTGCACCGCGACACTGTCGCCTTTGTCCTCCACGATGATGCCGTGATGATCGAGCGCGAATTGCGTCAGCGGCGTGACAATGGCGCGCAAGGCCGGGAGGGGCAGAATTGCCATCCGTTCCCGGCTCGTCCGCACTTCGGCGCCGTGCTGCCCCGCGGCCGGCAGGGCCAAAGGCGCGAATAAGGCGTCGACATTGGCGAGCGAACGGCCGGTGACCAAGGCAATCGCGCCGAGGCGTCGCGCCAGCGCTGCCAGATCGTCGCGCAGGGTAGCCGGCACGATGACGGCGTCCGGCGTCGGCGCCAGATCGAGGAGCGTGCCGTCGATATCGAAAAACAGCGCCCAGTCGCGCTGCGGGGACGGCAGGTGCGAGGTGTTAGCCTTCGCCATAGGAACCACCGACTTTTTCGCGAAACACCCCAGATACCGGCAGAATTATAGATCGGCATGGTTGGTACCGCGATGCCGGTACCGTCCATCTTGAGCGCCGTCAGATCGTCCGCGGCGACGCTCCCGGCGATGCCTGGATCACCCTTAAATGGGGTCGAATTGCGTCCGGGGCAATCAGGATTTCGCGATCGCCGCGACCACATCGGCCGATTTGCCGACCCAGCCGAAGATGCCGCCTTGGGCCTTGATCATCTTCAGCCCCATTTCCTGAAACTCCGGAAAATACGAGCCGACGCAGTCCGCCAGCACCAGGCAGTCGTAGCCGCGATCGTTGGCTTCGCGCACCGTGGTGTTGACGCACACTTCGGTGGTGACGCCGGTGACGACGAGCTGCGTCACACCGCGATTTTGCAAAATGGCGTGAAGGTCGGTGGCGAAGAATGCGCCCTTGCCGGGTTTGTCGATCACCGGCTCCCCCGCTTGCGGGTAGAGCTCGGGGATGATGTCGTGGCCGGCCTCGCCGCGCACCAGGATGCGCCCCATCGGCCCATCGTCGCCGATGGTCTTGACGCCGCGGCCGCGGACCCGCTTCGCCGCCGGCAGATCGGCAAGGTCGGGGCGATGACCCTCACGGGTATGGATGACCAGCAGCCCCGCCTCGCGCCACGCTCTCAGCAGGCGGCGGTTCGGCTCGACGGTGCGGCGCAGCTGAGCGACATCGTTGCCGAGCATTTCGCCGAAGCCGCCGGGCTCGAGGAAATCGCGTTGCATGTCGATGATCAGCAGGGCGCAACGCGCCGGCACCAGATCGAAGGGGTAAGGGTCGGCCGGAATGTCCATGGATTTATCCAAGCAAATCCGGTGCCATGTCAGGGCGACAGCGCCTCGCCGAGCACCACCCGGCGGTAGGAGAGTGCCTCGGCGATGTGGATGCGCCGGACATGGTCGCTGGCGTCGAGGTCGGCCAGGGTGCGGGCGACGCGGAGCACCCGGTGATAGCCGCGCGCCGAAAGATGCAGTCGGTCGGCGGCCTCCACCATCAACCGCTTGCCGTCGGGGTCGGGCGCCGCGATCTGGTCGAGCAGCACGCCGTCCGCCTCGGCGTTGGTGCGGATGCGGACATCGTCGGGGAGTCGGTTGTAGCGCGCCGACTGCCGTGCCCGCGCCGCCGCGACGCGGGCCGCCACTTGGGCGGAGCCCTCGGCCGGCGGCGGCAGCGACAGATCCGCGGCGCGCACCGCCGGGACGTCGATATGAAGGTCGATGCGGTCGAACATTGGGCCCGAGATTTTCGATTGATAATCCTGGGCGCAGCGCGGCGCCCGGGAGCAGGCCAGCGCGGCATCGTCGAGATAACCGCATTTGCACGGGTTCATCGCGCAGACCAGCTGGAAGCGGCTGGGGAAGGTGATGTGGGCGTTGGCCCGGGCAATCGAGACGCGGCCGGTTTCCAGGGGCTGGCGCAACGCCTCCAGCGTGGCGCGCTGAAATTCCGGCAATTCGTCGAGGAACAAGACGCCGTGATGGGCCAGCGAGATCTCGCCGGGCCGAACCCGCAAGCCGCCGCCGACCAGCGACACCAGCGACGCCGAATGATGCGGATCGCGGAACGGGCGGGTCCGCATCAATTTGCCCTCGCTCAACAGGCCGGCGACCGAATGGATCATGCTGACTTCGAGCGCCTCGGCGGCTTCGAGCGGCGGCAGCAGGCCGGGAAGGCGCGCCGCCAGCATCGACTTGCCGGAGCCGGGCGGCCCGATCATCAGCATGTTGTGGCCGCCCGCCGCCGCGACTTCGAGCGCCCGCTTCGCGGTCTCCTGGCCCTTGACGTCGACGAGATCGAGCGGCGACGTCGCCGCGTCGGCGAGGCGCGGTTCCGGCGGCGACAGCAGTTGCGTGCCCTTGAAGTGATTGATGAGGGCGATCAGCGACGGCGCCGCGAGGATTTCCGCGCCGCCAGCCCAGGCCGCTTCGCTGCCGCAGGCCGCGGGGCAGATCAAACCGAGCTCGTCGCCGACAGCGCCCATCGCGGCGGGCAGCACGCCGGCCACCGGCAAGATCGAGCCGTCGAGCGACAATTCGCCGAGGGCGACGTAGTGGGCGATCTGCTCGTCGGACAGAACCTCCATCGCGGCCAGCAGGCCGAGGGCGATCGGCAGGTCGAAATGGCTGCCTTCCTTGAGAATGTCGGCGGGCGCCAGGTTGACGGTGATGCGCCGCGACGGCAGCGCCAGGCCCATCGAGGTCAGCGCGGCCCGAACCCGTTCTCTCGATTCGGCGACGGCCTTGTCCGGCAGGCCAACGACATTGAAGGCGGGCAGGCCGGAGGTGATGACCACCTGCGCCTCGACCGCGACGACGTCGATGCCTTGAAAGGCGACGCTCCTGACCCGCGCTACCAAACACAACCCCTGTTAGCAGAGCGCTATCCCGGCGACTGTATGTCAGGGCCGGAGGCGGCGCCAGGGCGGCCTTGTCCGAACGCCGCGCCGGATTTATCGTTGCCAGCCATGAGCGTCGAGCTCAATCACATCATCGTTCCGGCCAAGGACAAATGGGCGTCGGCAAAGTTTCTCGCCGGGGTGCTCGGCGTCGAGGCCGGGCCGGAATGGGCGCATTTCGTGCCGGTGCGGGTCGGCCGCGTCACCATCGATTTCGACAACGCCAAGAATTTTTCGCATCACCACTGCGCCTTCCTCGTCGGCGAGGCCGAGTTCGACGCCGCGCTGAAGCGGATCAAGGCGGCGGGAATCAAATTCTTCGCCGAGTTCGACCGCAGCGGGCCGGGCGAGATCAACCGCAACTATGGGGGACGCGGCCTCTACTTCGACGATCCGAACGGCCACTTGTTCGAGTTGCTGACGCGGCCTTACGGCGACGTGCCGGAACAATGGATCGGCGGCAAGGCGGTGAAATTCGAGCGCTAAACCCGCTTGATCAGAATCCAGAAATCCTCGCCCGGCGCCCGGAGCATGTGGACGCGGACCGCCGGCTCGCTGAAGCGAGTGAAGACATAGTCGAACGACGCGTCGATCATGCCCTTGGCGATGCCTTCCTTGAACTTGCCGAAGAATTTCGCGGTGTTGGTGCAGGGAGCGATGTCGCGGAACCAGTCGCGGCCGATCACGTGCTGCTGCTTCAGCCCGGAATAAAGGCTCTCGGCCCGATTGTAGGCCAAGACGCGGCCTTCCAGGTCGAGACGGATGATGCCGAACGGCAGGGTGTCGAACTCGATGCCGGACATCAAGTCGAGGCGCTCGGTGTCGCTATCCTCGAAGCGGAATTCCGTGGTTGTCGTGGTCATGCCCGGCACTATGCCGGGCAGTTCTTAACGGGTTATGAATTTGGGCCGCGACTCGGCCTTTTGCCTCGCATTTCGATTGGCGGTACACTTGCTTCGCCAAATCGGGGAGGAAAAAATGTGGAAGGATTTCCGCGCCTTTATCATGCGCGGCAACGTCGTCGATCTGGCCATCGGCGTCATCATCGGCGCGGCCTTCGGCAAGATCGTCAGCTCGCTGGTCAGCGACGTCATCATGCCGCCGATCGGCTTGCTGGTGGGCCAGGTCGATTTCTCCAGCATCTTCATTCCGCTCTCGGCGCATCACTACGACACCATCGCGGCGGCCAAGGCGGCGGGGGCGCCGACCATCAATATTGGTCTTTTCATCAACGCGGTGATCGATTTCGTCATCGTCGCGTTCGTCGTCTTCATGGCGATGCGGTACGTCAACAAGATGATGCCGAAACCGGCGCCGGCCGCGCCCACCACCAAGGACTGCCCGCGCTGCGCCACGGCGATTCCGTTGGCCGCGACGCGTTGTCCCAACTGCACGTCGGAACTGGGCGCGAAGTAGTCACTCCGCCCTCCGGCCGCGGGCGGCGAGGCGCGCTTCGATCGCGTTCCACACGCGTTTCTCCAGCGTCACGCCGTCGAGCCGGTTGATCTCCTGAATCCCGGTCGGCGAGGTGACGTTGATCTCGGTGAGGTAGTCGCCGATCACGTCGATGCCGACGAACAGCAGCCCCTGTTCGGCGAGGGTCGGGCCGATGGCGGCGCAGATGTCGCGCTCGCGCGCCGTCAGCGTGGTCTTCTCCGCGCGGCCGCCGACATGGAGGTTGGCGCGCGCCTCGCCCGCGGGCGGCACGCGCAGCACCGCGCCGACCGGCTCGCCCTCGACCAGGACGATGCGTTTGTCGCCGCGGCGGATTTCCGGCAGATAGCGCTGCACCATGATCGGCTCGCGGCTCATGCCGGTGAACATTTCGAGGAGCGCGTTGAGATTGTCGTCGTCGGCGCGGAGATGGAACACGCCGGCGCCGCCGTTGCCGAACAGCGGCTTCAGGATGATCTCGCCGTGCTCGGCGCGGAACGCGGCGACGGCGTCGCGGTCGCTGGTGATCAGCGTCGGCGGCATCAGCCCGTCGAAATGGGTCGCGTACAATTTTTCCGGCGCGTTCCGCACGCTGACCGGATCGTTGACGATCAGCGCGTCGCCGCGCACGTGTTCGAGGAGATGCGTCGCGGTGATATAGGCCATGTCGAACGGCGGGTCCTGGCGCATCAGGATCACGTCCATGGCGGCGAGGTCGAGCGTCTCGGCGGCGCCGTGCTCGAAATGCTTGCCGCCGGGCGCCCGCGTCACCTTGACCGGCCGCGCCCGCGCGGTGAGGCGGCCGTCGCGCAGCGACAATTGCCGCGGCAGGTAGTGATAGAGCGCGTGGCCGCGCGCCTGCGCCTCCAATTGCAGCACGAAGGTGGAGTTGCCCTCGATGTTGAGGCTCTCCATCGGGTCCATCTGAAAGGCGACGGCGAGGCTCATGCGCTTCCCGTCATTGCTGCGGGCCGAGCGGCTCGGCCTTGATCGTGCCGCGGTCCGGCGCCAGCCGGCGCGGCGCGGCGTTGTCGGGCGGCCCGCCCTCGATCCTGTCCTCGTCCTCGTCCCGGTCGGGCGGCATCGTGTCGTCCTCGCCCGGGCCCGGCCCGTTGACGTCGCGATCCTCGCCCGGCGGCGGCCCGTTCAGGTCGGCGGCGGCGAGCACGCGGATGAAGGGCGTGACGCGGCGCACCCCGGCGATGGTGCGCGCATGCTCCACCACCTTGTCGAGCTCGGGCTGGGTGCGGGCGAAGCCCATGATGTAGACGATTCCGTCGGTGGTCTTGATGGTGTAGTTGATCGACTTGATGTCGACGTCGCCGACCAGCTCGCCGCGGAGCTGCGTCGTGATCCAGGTGTCGCGCGCGTCGTCGATGAAATGCGTGTCCGGCCCGACCTCCATCCGGTCGTCGACGCGGCGCACGCCGGCGACGCTCCGCGCCCGGCGCACCGCTTCCTCGCGCCAGTGGCGGTTGGGGACGCGGCCGGTGATCAGCACCTCGCCGTCGAACACGGTGGCGTCGAGCCGGTGCGCCATGTCCTGGTCGAACGCGCCCCAGGAGGATTGGACCTCGGCCTTGATGCCGATGTCGCGCATCTGCTGCTCCGGCGACAGATCCTCGGCAATGATGGCATAACCGGCGACCGCGCCGCCGCCCGCCGCCGCCACGATGCAGCCCGACAGCCCGACGCCCGCCGCCAACAACGCCACCATCGCCGCCGCGGTCGCGGCTGAAATCCGAACTCGATGCACCGGCAACTCCCAGGTCCGACGAAACCAAAAGCAGACGGCCACTCTTGGCCGAGTTGCCCCGAGGCGCAAGGTTGACACGGACCGTGGGTGGGGCGGGCCCGCCGGCCCGCCGCGTTTTGCTGCATCTGCAGGGAATCTGCAGCTAATTCTCTAAATGGGTGTGCGCCTCTTGCTATCATCCGGTGTGTGCTTTCCCGCCACCCCTCCGTTCCCGATGCTGGCTGATCCCGCTGATCTTTGCAGCGAAAGTCAGCCAAAGGCCCGACGCCGCTCGTCTTCCCCCGGCGCCACATCCGACGCAACGAAAATTGGGTTTGTTCGGCAACAACATTTCCCTCGCTCCTCCTCCGCGCCCGCGAAGCATCGCCCGCTCGAACTTCTCTATCTGGAACATAACAAGAACAAAATCAAGATCCATTTTCCATTTTCCGCCACCCCGGCGCAGGCCCTGGTCCACGCTTGCCTCCAAGGCGAGATCTCGACCGCCGTTGGTCCCGGCTTTCGCTGGGACGGTAGATTTTTTAGTGCGCGAACGTAGGGCGGATGAGCGAAGCGTCGTACGCCTCGTTTTCACGCCGTCGCGCCATGGCGGATTGAAATCCGCCCTACGGTGAATTTTCCGGCATTGGGTAGCAAGCTAAACGCGTGCCGTTAGCTCTGTCGCCGGATGTACATTTCCATTATCAGGCACGTCATCAACGTCCCGGCGACAAAGCCGACAATAACCAGGAAGGCATCATGGAAATCGAACATGATGAACTCCGCCTAATGGCGCTTGCCACACTATACCGCAAAACTCCTCGGCCTGAGCGACGAGCAGCGCCGAGTCCCGAAGGTCGCACCGATCTCATCGAGAACGTACGGCGGATGAGCGAAGCGTCATCCGCCTTCTTTCGTGGCGTTTTGTGTGGCGGATTGAAATCCGCCACACGGTGCTGGGGGCAGTGCGGATTGCTGCCCAAACGAAGCAAGCTTATCCTGCGTCGAAAGTGGGCTGGGACGGGAGCACGCCATGACTTACGCCGATGGACGGATCGTCTACGACGCCGACAGTCACGTGATGGAAACGCGCGAGTGGTTGGACCCGTTCATGGACGCCGACCTGAAAAAGAAACTCAGGCCGCTCTATAGCCGCGACACAGGAAGGATCGAGAAGCTGCTGGAACAGGCAAAGGCGCGCAAAGCGGACAAAGCGGCCGAGGCGGCGGCGTTCGAAAACCCGATCGCTGGGCCCAAAGCGTGGCTTGCCGCCGGCGCCTTCGACCCCGCCGAGCGTTCGCGCGTCCTCGACTTGTTTGGTTTCTCCGCGCAATTGGTTTTCGGTACCTTCTCGCTGGCACCCGCGCTCGAAGTTACCGACGAAGGCGTGAAGTACGCGGCGGTGCGCGCCCGCAATGAAGCGATGGCCGCCTTCTGCCGGACCGACAAGCGGCTTTTTGGAGTTCGCCTATGCGCCGCTCGACAATCCGAAGCGGGCGCTCGAAGAGATCGATGCCGCGCTTCGGATTGGGAGCCGCGCGATCATGGTTTCAGCCGGACCCGCGGGCGAGCGTTCCCCCGGGCACCCGGATCTGGACGGGGTGTGGAACCGCCTGAGCGAGGCGGGCACACCGTTCATCTTGCACATCGGGCCGGGCAGCCTGAGCCAGCCGGCCGCCTTCCGCAACAATGGCAGGCCGCGCGCGCCCGATTTGCATGGCGGCGGAGAGAATCTGCGGTTTCCCGAAAATCGGCCTAATCCCCCTGCCACGCGTTCGGAAGGTGGCGGGGCCAACGGCCCGGCACCACCATTACCACGTCGAAGCGGCAATCGAGCGCGGCGAGGTGCGGATGGCGCGCGCGGAAATGTTCGAGCGCGCGGGCGATGCGCCGGCGCTGCTGCGCCAGCACCGCTTCCGCCGCGGCGTCGAAATCGGCGCGGTTCTTGACCTCGACCGCGACCAGCACGCGCCCGCGCCGCGCGATCAGGTCGATCTCGCCCGACGGCACGCGGAACCGCCGCGCCAGGATGCGATAGCCCTTCAAGCGCAACAGCCACACCGAGACGCGCTCAGCGCCGTGGCCGCGCCGTTCGGCGCGCCGGCGCGCGGCCAAGGTCACGGCGCCTCGTCCTTCAAGGCGAGCGCCCGCGCGTAGACCTGCCGGCGCGGCAGGCCGGTGGCGGCCGCGACCAGCGCCGCCGCTTCGCGCACGCTCGACTGTTGCAGCGCCGCGCGCAGCCGCGCGTCGAGATCGTCGGCGCTCGGCGCGGCGTCAGGCAAGGGCGGGCCGGCGACCACGACGATCTCGCCCTTGGGCGCGCCCGCCGTCGCGTAATGCGCCGCCAGCGCCGCGAGCGTGTCGCGCCGCACCTCCTCGTGCAGTTTGGTCAATTCGCGCGCGACCGCGGCCGGCCGCGCGCCGAGAATGTCGGCGGCGTCGCGCAGGGAGGCGGCGAGGCGCGGCCCGGTCTCGAACCAGATCAAGGTCGCGGGCACGGATTTGAGTTCGGCCAGCGCCGCGCGCCGCGCGGTCTCCTTCGGCGGCAGAAAACCCGCGAACAGGAAACGGTCGGTCGGCAGTCCCGACAGGATCAGCGCGGTCGTCACCGCCGACGCGCCCGGCACGGCGGTGACCGGCAGACCCTCGGCGGCGGCCTCGCGCACCAGCTTGTAGCCGGGGTCGGAAATCAGCGGCGTGCCGGCGTCGCTGACCAGCGCGATCGCGTCGCCGGCGCGCAGCCGCGCCAGCAACTGGGGGCGCACGCGCTCGGCATTGTGCTCGTGATACTGCAGCAGCCGCGCCTTGATGCCGTGCATCGCCAGCAGCTTGGCGGTGACGCGCGTATCCTCGCAGGCGACCGCGTCGACCCGCGCCAGCACGTCGCGCGCGCGCACGGTCAAATCCTGGGAATGGCCGATCGGCGTCGCGACCAGATAAAGTCCGGGAGCGATCGCGGCCCCGCCTCGTTTACTTTCCGGTAGGCGCTCATTAGGCTCGGCGCCCGGTCGGTTCGCGAAGGAGGCTGTCTGTGTTCGGTGTTCGCTCAATTCCTTCGCGCCCGCGCGGGATCCGGCTCGCCGTCGCCTTGCTTTCGGTCGCGGCGGTCGCGGCCTGCGCGCCGAACGTACCGGCACCTCCACCGGTTCAGCAAGCGCCGCCCGTCGTGGTGCAGGCACCGCCCCCCGTCACGCCGCCCGCGCCGCCGCCGCCGGTGCAGGCGCCGCTGGCGCCGGGCGCGAAGGTGCCGGTCGCGTTGCTGCTGCCGCTGTCCGGGCAAAGCGCCGCGCTGGGCCAAGCCATGCTCGATGCCGCGCTGATGGCGGTCTACGATGTCGGCGCCGACCAGATCAAATTGATGCCGCACGATACCGGCGCCGGCCCGCAAGCCGCCGCCGACGGGGCCAAGGCCGCCATCGCCGACGGCGCGCGGCTGATCGTCGGGCCGCTGCTCGCCGCCGACGTCGAGGCGGTGAAGCCGATCGCGCAGGCGGCCAACGTGCCGGTGATCGCGTTCTCCACCACCGCCGGCCTCGCCGGCAACGGCGTCTATCTCCTGAGCTTCCAGCCGCGCCAGGAAATCGCGCGGGTGGTCGCCTATGCCCATGCGAAGGGCGTCAGCCGCTTCGCGGTGTTCGCGCCGCGCACGCCCTATGGCGAGCTTGCCGTCGCGGCGATGCAGGACGCGGTCGCCGCCAACCAGTCGCTGCTCGCCGTCACCGACTATTACGAGCCCAACCTGGCGAACCTCGGCGACGCGGCGCGGAACTTCGTGCACCAAGGCACCAACTACGACGCGCTGCTGCTGCCCGACGGCGGCGCGCGGCTCAAGGCGCTGACGCCGTACCTCGCCTACTACCACGTCGACACCGACAAGATTCACCTGCTCGGCACCGGCCTGTGGGACGACCCCAGCCTCGGCAACGAGACGACGCTGGTGCATGGCTGGTACGCGGCGCCCGACCCGCAAGGCCGCGCCAGTTTCGCACGCCGCTTCGCCGAGGCCGAAGGCCGCCCGCCGCCGCGGCTGTCGACGCTCGCCTACGACGCGACCGCGCTGGCGGCGGTGCTGGCGAAGAACCCGGCCGGGCCCGATTTCTCCGCCGCCGCGATCACCAATCCCAGCGGCTTCGTCGGGCTCGACGGCGTGTTCCGGCTGCATCAGGACGGGCTGGTGGAGCGCGGCCTCGCCGTGCTCGAGGTCGAGCGCGGCGGCGCGCGCGTCATCGACCCGGCGCCGGAAAGCTTCGTTCCCGTGACGCAATAACGCGCACGCGAGGGGGACCGATGACCAATTTCGTTCTGGTGCACGGCGCCTGGCATGGCGGCTGGTGCTACGCGCGCGTCGCCGACCTGTTGCGCGCCAAGGGCCACCACGTCTTCACGCCGACCCTGTCGGGGCTGGGCGAGCGCTCGCACCAGTTCAGCGGCGCGATCAACCTCTCGACCCACGTCACCGATATTCTCAACCTGATCCGCTGGGAGCGGCTCGACAATATCGTGCTGCTCGGCCATTCCTACGGCGGCATGGTGATCAGCGGCGTCGCCGACCGCGCCCGCGACAAGATCGCGGCGCTGGTCTATCTCGATGCGCTGATCCCGCATGACGGCCAGTCGGTGTTCGACCTGGCGCCGCCGGAAATCGTCAAGCTCCAGCTCGACGGCGCCGCCGCCAACGGCGGCTATGCCGTGCCGCCGACGCCGGCGCTCGCCTTCGAGGTCAACGAGAAGGACCGCGCCTGGGTCGACGCGATGTGCACGCCGCAGCCGCTCCCTTGCATGACCGAGCGCATCAAGTTCACCGGCGGCGGCATCTCCGGCGTGCGCAAGAAGCTCTACATCCTCGCCGCCAATTGGGGCAGCGGCCGCGGCTTCCGCCGCTATTACAACGACGTCAAGGACCAGCCGGGCTGGACCCGCTTCGAGCTGGCGTGCGGCCACGACGCGATGATCGACATGCCGGAGGGGCTCGCCGCGATCCTGCTCGCCAACGCGGTCTAGTACTTAGGCGAGGAGGCGCTCCAGCACCGCGTTAAGGCGCTGGCGGCCGGCGGCGGTGGCGCGCAGGCCGGCCTCGTCCAATGCGAGAAAGCCGCCGCCGATCAGCGCGTCGAGACGCGCGGCGTCGAACGCGGCTTCGATCTCGCCGCCGGTTTCGGCGCGGACATCGTCGCGCGCCAGGCCTTGGGTGAGGCGCAGTCCCATCATCGCCATTTCGTCGCGGCGCTCCGGCGCGGAGAGCAAGGTGCGGGTGGCGGCGCCGGTGCCGTCGCTCTCCACGGCGGCGAGCCAGGTCTCGGGCGCGCGGTGGTTGGCGACGGCGTACTTCTCGCTGCCGAGGGTGAGGCGGCCATGCGCGCCGGGGCCGACGCCGAGATAATCGCGATAGCGCCAATAAGCGAGATTGTGCCGGCTCTCCTGCCCGGCGCGCGCGTGGTTGGAAATCTCGTAGGCGGGCAGGCCGGCGGCGCCGAGCATGTCCTGCGTCGCCTCGTAGAGCGCGCCCTGAATCTCCTCGTCGGGGAGGACGAAGTCGCCGCGCGCGAAGGCGGTGGCGAACGCGGTGCCCTGCTCGATGGTGAGCTGATAGACCGAGAGATGGTCGCCGGCGCGGCTCAGCGCCTCTTGCAATTCCGCCCGCCACGCGTCGAGCGTCTGGCCCGGCCGCGCATAGATTAGGTCGAACGAGAAGCGCGAAAAATGCGTGCGCGCCAACTCGATCGCGGCCAGCGCCTCGCTTCGGTCGTGGCCGCGGCCCAGGAACTTGAGCGAAACATCGTCGAGCGCCTGCACGCCGAGCGACAGGCGGTTGACGCCGGCGGCGCGCGATGTCGCGGAACTTCGCCGCCTCGACCGAGTTGGGATTGGCCTCGAGCGTGATCTCGATCCCGGGCGCGAACGACCAATGCCGCGCCGCGCGCTCGAGCAGCGCCGCCACGGTCGCGGGCGCCATCAGCGACGGCGTGCCGCCGCCGAAAAAGATCGAACCGAGCTCGCGGCCGCGCGTCTCCTCGGCGCCGCGATCCAGTTCGCGCAACAGGCCCTCGCGCCACCGCGCCTCGTCGATGCTCGCGCGCACATGCGAGTTGAAATCGCAATACGGGCATTTCGATTTGCAGAACGGCCAGTGGATATAGAGCGCGAGCGAATTCACCGCAGGCACGCGTCCGTGAACTTGGCGAAGGCGCGGGCGCGGTGGTTGGTGCGGTTCTTTTCCGCCGGGCTCATCTCGCCATAGGTCATGGTCTCGCCCTCGGGCCGGAACATCGGATCGTAGCCGAAACCGTTGTCGCCGCGCGGCGGCCACACCAGCGAGCCATGCACCTCGCCGCGCCACGTCTCGACCGCGCCGTCGGGCCAGGCCAGCGCCAGCACCGCGACGAAATGCGCGCGGCGGTCGGGATTGCCCGCCAGCTCCTTCTCGACCTTCGCCATTGCCACGGCAAAATCTCGCGCCGGTCCCGCCCAGCGCGCGGAGTAAATCCCCGGCGCGCCGCCGAGCGCATGACACGACAAGGCCGGAATCGTCGGCGAGCGCGGGCAGGCCGCTCGCTTGCGCCGCCGCGCGCGCCTTCAATTCGGCGTTGGCCTCGAAGGTGGCGCCGTTCTCCTCCGGCTCAGGCAGACCGAGCGCGCCGGCACCGACAACCGTTATGCCGTAGGGCGCCACCAATTCCTCGATCTCGCGCAGCTTGCCTTGATTGTGCGTGGCGATCACCAGCCGTTGGCCGCCGAGCCTAGTCAAGGCCGAGCGCCTTGCGCTGCAGGCGATGCAGCTCGCCCGTGCCCTTGCGCGCCAGCGCCAGGAGCTCGTGGAACAGCGGCTCGGTGAACGGCGTCTTTTCCGCCGTCGCCTGGATCTCGATGATGCCGCCCGACGCGGTCAGCACGAAATTGGCGTCGGTCTCGGCGGACGAAATCCTCGGCATAGTCGAGATCGAGCACCGGCACGCCCTCATGGACGCCGCACGACACCGCCGCGACCTGATCCTGGAGCGGCATCGCCGCGATCAAGCCTTTGCCGATCAATTTGCCGAGCGCCTGATGGAGCGCGATATAGGAGCCGGTGATGGCGGCGGTGCGGGTGCCGCCGTCGGCCTGAAGCACGTCGCAATCGATCACGATCTGGCGCTCGCCGAGCTTGGGCAGGTCGGCGACCGCGCGCAGGGACCGGCCGATCAGGCGCTGAATCTCCTGGGTGCGGCCCGACTGCTTGCCCCGCGCCGCCTCGCGGTCGGTGCGGGTATGGGTCGAGCGCGGCAGCATGCCGTACTCCGCCGTGATCCAACCGCGTCCCTGGTTGCGCAGGAACGGCGGCACGCGCTCGTCGACGCTGGCGGTGCAGAGAACATGGGTGTCGCCGAACCGCACCAGGCAGGAGCCCTCGGCATGCTTGGCGAAGCCGGGTTCGAGGGTCACGGCCCGCAGCGCGTCGGCCGCGCGCCCCGATGGTCGCGTCATTGTTGTCGGTCCTTTCGTTAATGCCGAAAACCTAGTGATCCGCGCCCCTTGCGTCCAGAGCCGGATCGCCCTTGATGGAATCGCCCTGGCAATTCCATCAGGCGCGAATCCGTCTCTGATTCGAAGAATCAGAGTGCAATTCACCGGTCGGACGGAAGCAAAGGTGCTTCCGTCCGACCGGATCGCACTCAGGGCCGAGGTTGACCGGCGGCACCCGCGCCCCTAAATCATGGACGCCTATCCTTGAGCGCCATGATCACCGAGCTGAACGAACGCAGTCGCGAAATCTTCAGAATGATCGTCGAGTCTTATGTCGAGACCGGCGAGCCGGTGGGATCGCGCACCCTGTCGCGGCGCGGCCGGTTCGATCTGTCGCCGGCGACCATCCGCAACGTCATGGCCGATCTCGAGGACGCGGGGCTGCTGTTCGCGCCGCATACCTCGGCGGGCCGCCTGCCGACCGAGGCCGGGCTCAAGCTGTTCGTCAACGGCATCCTCGAAATCGGCGGCCTGAGCGAAGCGGAGCGCGCCGACATCGACGGCCGTCTCGCCGCCGGCAACCGCAGCCTCCCCGAGGCCTTGGAACAGGCGACGCAGACCCTGTCCGGCCTGGCCCGCGCCGCCGGGGTGGTGGTCGCGCCGAAGATCGACCGGCCGCTGAAGCATATCGAGTTCGTGCCGCTGTCGCCCGGCCGCGCCCTGGTCGTCATGGTCACCGAGGACGGGCTGGTCGAGAACCGGCTGATCGAGGTGCCGCTCGGCACGCCGCCATCGACCCTGGTTCAGGCCGGCAACTATCTGAGCGCGCGTCTGGTCGGCCGCACCGCGGACGAGGCGCGGCTCCTCATCGCCGCCGAGATCGAGACCAAACGCGCCGAGCTCGACGAGCTGACCACGAGGCTGGTCGAGGCGGGGCTGGCGTCGTGGGCCGGCGGCACCAGCGGCGCCACGCTGATCGTGCGCGGCCAGTCGAAGCTCCTCGAGGACGTGACCGCGCTCGGCGATCTCGAACGGCTGCGCGCCTTGTTCGAGGCGCTCGAGACCAAGGAGGCGATGGTCAAGCTCTTGGAGGCGACGCGCGACGGCGAGGGGGTGCAGATTTTCTTCGGCGCCGACAATCCGTTGTTCGGCGCCACCGGCTGCTCCATGATCGTGGCGCCCTACGGCAACAGCCGCGAGCGGGTGGTCGGCGCCATCGGCGTCATCGGCCCGACCCGCATCAATTATGCCCGCATCATCCCGCTGGTGGACTACACCGCGAAAGTGATCGGGCGGCTTCTCGGATAGGACTCATGCAGGACGATAACGAACTGAATCAGGATCAGCCGCCCGAGGCGGTCGCGACCGACATCGAGGAGCGGATGGCCGCGACGGAAGCCGAATTGGCGGCGACGCGCGACAAGCTGCTGCGCGCGCTGGCCGACACCGAGAACATGCGCAAGCGCGCGCAGCGCGAGCGCGAGGAAGCGAGCAAATATGCGGCATCCGCCTTCGCCAAGGACATGCTTGACGTCGCCGACAATCTGCGCCGCGCGCTCGCCAGCGTGCCCGCCGAAAGCGAGTGGGACGAGTTGACGCGCAATCTCCTGACCGGCGTCGCCGCCACCGAGCGCGAGCTGCTGGCGGCGCTGGAGCGGCACGGCATCAAGCGGATTGATCCGAAGGGCGAGCGCTTCGATCACAATTTTCATCAGGCGATGTTCGAGGTCGCGGACACCGGGCAGCCGCCGGGCGTCATCGTCCAGGTGTTGCAGCCCGGCTATGTGATGCACGATCGCTTGCTGCGGCCTGCGATGGTGGCGGTCGCCAAGAGCTGACCGGCCCGCGCCGAGATCGATAGCAATTTATCTATCCTTAACGTGGAATTAAGCGCCGGCCTTTAAAGACGGCACCGTGCCGGTCCGGGTTTCGCCGGGCGCGGCGGAACCTTGAGGCACGGAAACGGAGAGTGTCATGCGTAAGTTTGTGACGAAACTGGTGGGGGAAAAGAAAGGCGTCACCGCCCTGGAATATGCGTTGATCGCCGCGCTCGTCGCGGTGGTCATTATTGGCGGCGTCAGCCTGCTCGGTACCAACGTCAGCAAGGTCTTCTCGACGGTCGCTTCGACCATCTGACCTCGGCGAGATCGCGACGAACGGCGGTGTCTTGACACCGCCGTTTGTCGCTTCTGGCCTGCGGGATACGCGGTTTCTGGCCCTTAAATCATTGATTTCACGTGGAATTCACCGCGAGCGTCGTTAACACATTCGCTGTGAAATCGGCTTGCCTTATCGATGTTTAAGAGAAAAACTAAATATAACACTCGTAATACGAGTAACGCGGAGGCTGCCGTGAACAAATTTGTTAGGGCGTTGCGCGACGACGAGCGGGCGGTCACAGCCCTGGAATATGCCCTGATCGCCGCGCTGGTCGCGGTCGTGATCATCGGCGGCGTCAGCCTACTCGGCACCAATGTCAGCAAAGTGTTCTCGACCGTTGCCAGTACGATCTGACCCGACCTGCGCCTGGCGTTGGCCTCCCCCCGCAGCGCGCCAGCGCGGTATGACGGCGGCGCTTCGGCGCCGCCGTCATTGCTTTTGGGCGGGCCGCGCCGCATGCTGCGGCCATGGCGCGGGCCGGAATAATTAGCGGAAATCATTGGCCTAGGGCCGCGCTCGCGGCCGGGCTGGCGGTCGCGGTTGCCGCGTGCAGCGCGCCGCGGCCGGCAGCCAAGGCGCCGCCGGCCGAAATCCAAGCCGCAAGCCCAGGCGACTCTGGTCCTGTCCGCCGGCTGCCCGCTGGGTTCCACCGTGCAGCAGGGCCTCAATATCGTGGACGTAACCTGCAAGCCGTCGCCGCGCACAAATCCCGCCGGGCCGGTCGGCATTCCGAACGCGCCCTGATTAATCGGCCGCTGTTGCATCTAAGTCACACTCACGAATTTTCGTCATGATGTCGCCACAACCGGTGCGCTGAATCGGCGCCGTGACCTGTTGAGGTGGTTGCGACAGGTATTTTTTTGGAGACAGTCATGAGACGAGCATTATTCGCGGCCATCGCAAGCGCGGGGCTGATCGTGGCGGCGGGTGCCCATGCCCAGGACTGGGCCGGCCCCGAAATCGGCGTTCAAGGCGGTTACGGTTGGGCGGTTCCGGCGGCACCGTGTTCTCGGGCCCAGGCACCCCGTTTGGCTATCACCTGTCGCCGGACGGTTTCCTCGGCGGCGTGCACGGCGGCTACAACTGGCAGTTCGGCCAGGTCGTGCTCGGCCTCGACGCCGACGTCGAGGGCAGCTTGATGGGGGCCCATCACAGCAAAGCGATTCCGGGCGGCACCGGAAACTTCCACGACTTCTCGGATTTCGACTCCTCGATCCGCGGCAAGCTCGGGTGGTCGTTCGGCCGGGTGATGCCTTATCTCACCGGCGGCGTCGCCTTCGATTACGTCCACACCCACTTCAACCTCGACGGCGCTGCCGGCGGCCAGGGCGGCATCCGCATCGGGCCGACCGGCGGCGGCGGCGTCGACTACGCGCTCACACCCAATTGGAGCATCGCCGCCGAGTACCGCTACACCGATCTCAGCAATCACAACGTCCCGGACGCGCCCTACACCGGGCATAATTTCTTCACCGACAACGTGGTCCGAGCGGTGCTGACCTATCGCTTCGCGCCGCCCCCGCCCCGCCGCCGCCGCCGGCACCGATGCCCGCCGCCGCGCCGGCGCCCGCGCCGCCGCCGATGGCGCGGACCTTCCTCGTGTTCTTCGACTTCGACCGCTACAATTTGCGCGACGACGCGCGCCGGGTGATCGAAGCCGCCGCCGCCAATTACAAGGCGACCGGTTCGGCGCGGATCGAGGTGTCGGGCTACACCGATCTCGCCGGCACGCAGGCCTATAATATGCGGCTGTCGCAGCGCCGCGCCGACGCCGTCGCCGCCTATCTGATGCGGCAGGGCGTGCCGAAGAACGTGATGGACGTGAAGTGGTTCGGCAAGGAGCATCCGCGGGTTCCGACCCCGGACGGCGTGCGCGAGCCGCAGAACCGCCGCGTCGAAATCGTGATGCAATAACGATCGGGGGCGAGGATGTCAGCGGGGCCGCTCTTCGGAGCGGCCCTTCTTTTGCTCGGCCGCCTTGATGGCGGCGTCGAGGCAGGCGGGGCACAGGCAGCCTTCGCCGGCGAGCGGCAGACGCGCCGGCACGGCTTCGCACCAGCAGCCGTCGCCGGGGCGGCAGTCCATCGGCGCCTGGCACCGCGCGCAGCGAGCCGTCATCGCCCGCGATGCCGCTCGATCGCCGCGACCAGCGCGGCGCGGATGCCCGGCTCCATGGCGGAATGGCCGGCGTCCGGCACGATGATGTATTCGGCCTCCGGCCAGGCGCGCGCCAGTTCGTCGGCGCTGACGATCGGACACACCATGTCGTAGCGGCCCTGGACGATGGTCGCGGGAATCCGGCGGATGCGATCGACCCGCACCACCAGGTCGCGCTCGGGCGGGATCAGATTGTAGCGAAAGTAGTGCGCCTCGATCCGCGCCAGGCCGAGCGCCATGCGCTCCTCGCCGAAGGCGGCGACGGTGTCGGGGCTGGGCAGCAGGGTCGAGCAACTGCCCTCGTAACTGCTCCACGCCCGCGCGGCCGGCAAATGCACCGCGGGATCGGCGTCGCCCAGCCGCCGGTGGTAGGCGCCCAGAATGTCGCCGCGCTCCGCCTCCGGCAAATGGCCGGCGAAGGCGCGCCACGCCTCGGGATAGATCGCGCGCATGCCGTAGAGAAACCAGTCGATCTCGGACCGCCGGCACAAAAAAATGCCGCGCAGCACCATCGCGGCGCAGCGCTCGGGATGGGTCTCGGCATAGGCCAGCGCCAGGGTCGAGCCCCACGAGCCGCCGAACAGCAGCCAGCGCTCGATGCCGAGATGGGTGCGCAACAGCTCCATGTCGGCGACGAGATGCTCGAGCGTGTTGTCGGCGGTCGCGCCGAGCGGCGTCGAGCGTCCGGCGCCGCGCTGATCGAAAATCACGATGCGATAGCTGTCGGGATCGAAGAAGCGGCGGTGCGTCGCGGTCGCGCCGGCGCCGGGCCCGCCGTGGAGAAAGATCGCCGGAACGCCGTTGGGATTGCCGGACTGTTCCCAATACATGCTGTGCAGCCCGTCGAGCCGCAGCATGCCGGACGCGTAGGGCTCGACCGGCGGAAACAAGTCCTGACGAATCATCGCGCCAAAAGTCTAAAGGGCGAGCCGGCCGGACGGAAGCGATTCCGCTTCCGCGCCGATCCGAAATCCGGCCCGTCGCGGGACGCGGCGAACGCTACTGGCCCGAGGCGAAGTGGAAGCTGGTCTTGAAGCGGCCGACGCCCGCAACCGCGGTCGGACTGGCGTCCGAGGTCAGCACCGACATCACCTGATAGAGCCGCTTGTCGACCAGGAACACCAGATCGTCGAACCGGTTGCCGTCGCTGTCGGCGAAAGTGACCTCGGTGCCGATCCGGCCGTCGATGGTCACGGGATTCTCGGCGAGGTCCTTCGCCGCGCGCTTCCCCGCGCCCTTGACCGCGGCGTCCAGCACCGCGCTGGTGTCGGCGAAACGGGTGAAATCGCCGATCATGACCAGCATCGCCGAATTGCCGAGATCGACCGTGTATTCGACGCTTTGCACCGGCTTGCCGTCGCTGCCCGGGACGGACGGGTTATCCACCGCCGGCTTCGCCGGCAGATCGACCGTGAACAGGCCGGCGGGATCGTGGAAGGTCGACCAGGCGTCGGCGGCCCATGCGCCGGCGCTGAACAACAGCAGGAAAGACAGGACTAGGCCAAAGCGCCTCATGATGACTCCCCCTTGGAAATGACGCGCCGCACTCTAACCCGCAAACCGGCCCGGTCACAGGCGTTTCTTGTCAGTCCGGCGACGGCTGTGTTACGTCGGAACCAAGAACAATTTCGCGGGGGAGGGGATGTCCGATCCATCGCAAGGCAAGCGGGGAAGCGGGCGCCGGCGCGGCGTCTGGAGCCTATGGCTTCTCCTGATCCTGGTGCCGTTGACCATGTGGGTCCCGCTCTACAACCGGGTTGAGCCGACGCTCGCGGGGTTTCCCTTTTTCTATTGGTTCCAGCTCCTGACCATCGTCATCGGCGCGGCGTTGACGGCGATCGCCTATTTCGTCACCGAGCGCGCCTGACCGGCATCCGACCATGCCCGTCAACTGGACCGCGCTCATCGTCTTCATCTTGTTCTTCGGCGCCATCACGATCCTGGGCTTCGTCTCGTCGCGGTGGCGGCGTGGCGATCTCGGTCTCTTGAGCGAATGGGGCCTGGCGGGCGGACGCTTCGGCACGCTCGTGACCTGGTTCCTGTTGGGCGGCGATCTCTACACCGCCTACACCTTCATCGCGGTGCCCGCGCTGGCGTTCGGCGCCGGCGCGATCGCGTTCTTCGCCGTGCCCTACACCGTGCTGGTCTATCCCTTCGTCTTCATCGTGTTTCCGCGGCTGTGGTCGGTGTCGCGCAAGCACGGCTACATCACCGCCGCCGATTTCGTCACCGGCCGCTTCGGCAACCGCACCCTGGCGCTCGCGGTGGCCGTCACCGGCATCGTCGCGACCATGCCCTATATCGCGTTGCAGCTCGTCGGCATCGAGGTGGTGATCGCGGCGATGGGGATTCATGCCACGGGTTTCGTCGGCGAACTGCCGCTGATCGTCGCGTTCGTCATTCTCGCCGCCTTCACCTATACCAGCGGCCTGCGCGCGCCCGCCGCGATCGCCATCGTCAAGGACGTGATGATCTACATCACCGTGATCGCGGCGATCGTGATCGTGCCGATCCAGCTCGGCGGCTTCGGCAACATCTTCGCCGCGGTGCCGCCGGCGAAGCTGATCCTGCCGCAGCCCGGCCCCGGCACCTTCGGCGCGTACAGCGCCTTCGCCACGCTGGCCTTCGGCTCGGGCCTGGCGCTGTTCCTCTATCCGCACGCGGTGACGGGGGTGCTGAGCTCGTCGACGCGGCATGCCATCCGGCGCAACTCGGCGCTGCTGCCGGCCTATTCCATCGTACTGGCGCTGATCGCGCTGTTGGGGTTCATGGCGCTGGCCGCCGGGGTCGGCAAGGCGCCGGAATTCGCCGCCCTGTTCAAGCAATACGGCCCGAACTTCGCGGTGCCGGCCCTGATCCTGCACGCCTTCCCGGCGTGGTTCGCCGGGTTCGCCTTCGCCACCATCGGCATCGGCGCGCTGGTGCCCGCGGCGATCATGTCGATCGCGGCGGCCAATCTCTACACGCGCAACATCTACCGCGCCTATGTCCGCCGCGATTGCACGCCGGCGCAGGAAGCGCAGATGGCGAAATGGGTGTCGCTGGTGGTGAAGTTCGGCGCGCTCCTGTTCATCATCTTCCTGCCGCAGCAATACGCGATCCAGTTGCAACTCCTGGGCGGCGTCTGGATCGTGCAGACGCTGCCGGCGGTGATCCTCGGCCTTTACACGCGCTGGCTCGAGCCCAAGGCGCTGCTCTTGGGCTGGGCCGCCGGCATCGCCAGCGGGACGTGGATGGCGGCGGCGCTCGATTTCAAGAGCTCGACGTTTCCGCTCGCCGTCGCCGGTTTCACCATGCCGGGCTACGCCGCGTTCTACTCGGTGATCCTCAATCTGGTCGTGGCGGTCGTGTTCACCGTCATTTTCCGCGGCATCGGCGCCGCCGGAAACCACGACGAGACGCTGGCGGCGAATTACCGGTCGTGATCGCCGTCTCGCGGGGACCCGAGCGTCACCCCGCGTAGCGGTGCTCGGGTAAGCCCTTCACCGTGGTTTCGATCGCGAACAGGCCGCCGGCCAGCGGCTGTTGGGCGCGCTGCTCATCGGTGAGGCGGAAGGTGGCGCTGGTGACGTACAGCGTCGTCAAATCCGGTCCGCCGAAGCACGGGCAGGTGATATTGGTCACCGGCAACTGGATCGCGTGGATCAGCCGGCCGGCGGGATCGTAGCGCTTGAGGCGGCCGTGGCCCCAATGCGCCGCCCAGAGGCAGCCGTCGGCATCGACGGTGGCGCCGTCGGAAAATCCTTCGTCGCGCGGAATCTGGATGAAGGTGCGCGGATTGGCGGCGGCGCCGGTCGCGGGGTCGAAATCCCAGGCCTGGATTTTCCAGGTGAAACTGTCGGCGTGATACATGGTCTTGCCGTCGGGTGACCAGCACAGCGAGTTGGAAATGTCGATGCCGCCGAATTTCTTTTCGACCTTGCCGTCGACGTCGAGGCAATACATCGCGCCCGTCGGTTCGCGCTTGGCGTGATTGGCGGTGCCGGCCCAGAACCGGCCGCCGGGATCGGCGCGGCCGTCGTTGAGGCGGTTGGTCGTCGGCTCGCCGTCGATGGCGGCGATGAGCCGCGGCGTCGGATCCATGAAGTCGAACGCGTAGAAACCGTGCTGCATCGCCAGCACCACGCCGCCCGCCGCGCGCAGCGCCAGCGAGCCGGCCGGCGCCGGCATGTCCCAGACCGCGTCATGGCCGGTCGAGGGATCGAAGCGGTGCAGCTTCTTGCCTTCGATGTCGAGCCAATAGAGCAGATGAAAATTGTCGTCCCACACCGGCGATTCGCCGATCTGCGCATGCGCGTCGACGATGCAGCGCACCTCGCTCATCGCGCCGCTCCGCGGGCAAGCGGCGGCAGCGGCAATTCGTTGCCGTCGGGCACGCCGACCCGGCCGACATTGAGCAGCAACGCCACTTTCATGTACTCGCCGATCAGGGTGACGAGATCGACGAGCTGCTCCTCGCCGAGCAGGTCGCGCGCAGTGGCGAACGCCGCGTCGCCGACCTCATGCTCGCGGATCACCGCGACGGCGAAATCGTAGATCGCGGTTTCGTCGGGCCGCATCGCCGCCGGGCGCTTGCCCAGCCGCAAATCCTCGATCACCGCGTCGGCGAGGCCCGCCCGTTGCGCCGCCGGCTTGTGCGCGAACCATTCGAACTGCGCGGTCCATTCGCGCGCGAGGATCAAGGTCGCCAACTCCTTCAAGCGCGGCGGCAGCTTGCAGCGGAAGCGATAATATTCGAACAGCTCGACCATGCCGTTCGCCATGTCGGGACTGCGCAGCATGACGTCGAACGGACCGCCCAGACCCGTCGCGCACCGACTTCGCGAGGCGCGCGACCACTGGCTTTTGCGCGTCCGTTAGGCCGCCATGCGTCAAGTCGGGAAAAGCGCGGCTCCATACCAGCCATGCGTATCCTCCTCGATAAGCGTATTGATTCCGGCTCCCCTAGGTCTACCATCGGGGCTATCGCGTCGCCTACAGGAACAAAGAAAAGAGGGGAGCGGCCATGACGACACAGAGTGGGATCAATCCAGGTTCGGCCGTGACGGCCACGGCGGCGAGCGCAAGCGCGCCGTGGCCGCCGCCACCATCGGTAGCGCGCTCGAATGGTACGATTTCATCGTCTACAGCTTCTTCGCCGCGATGATCGGCAAGCTGTTTTTTCCCTCCTCCCTGCCCAATACGCAATTGCTGATCGGCCTCGCCACGTTCGGCGTCGGCTTTTTCATGCGGCCGTTGGGCGCCATCGTGCTCGGCATTTATGGCGACCGGCAAGGCCGGCGCGCGGCGCTGTCGCTGACGATCTCGCTGATGGTTGTCGGCCTCGCTGATCCTGACCTTCGTGCCGACCTACAATTCGGTCGGCGTTCTCGCGCCGGTCCTGGTCGTGCTCGCGCGGCTGTTCCAGGGTTTTTCCGCCGGCGGCGAATTCGGCGGCACCACCTCGTATCTGAGCGAATATTCGCTGAACACAGACGCGGCATCTATGTCTCGCTGGCAGATGTCGAGCCAGTTCCTGGCGTCGCTGCTCGGCGGGCTGGTCGCCGCCCTGCTCACCGGCGAATTTAAGCTCGGACGCGCTTGCCTCCTATGGCTGGCGGATTCCGTTCGCGATCGGTTTGCTGATCGGGCCGGTCGGTTTCTATATCCGCCGCCGCCTCGACGACACGCCGGCATTCACGGCGCAGACCGAATTGTCGGAGTTCCCGCTGGCCGAAGCCTTGCGCAATCATTTCGGCAAGTATCGCCTGCGGCTTCGGCATGGGCGTGCTCGGCACGGCCAGCGTCTATGTGCTGGTGCTGTTCCTCCCGGGCTACGCGTCGCGCCAGTTCCACCTGCCGCCGTCGGCCGCGTTCGCGACCACGGCTATATGAGCCTGGTCGCCGCGTCTGCTGTGTGTTCGCGGGCTGGCTCTCCGACCGGTCGGCCGCAAGACGCTGTTGCTGATCGCCAGCATCGGGCTGCTGGTCCTGACCTACCCGCTGTTCGCCTGGTTCGCGGCGTCACCGACCTTGACGCGGCTGCTCATCATCGAGGCGGTCTTCGCGCTCCTGGTCGCGACCTTCACGTCGGTGTCGCCGACCTTGATGGCGGAATTGTTTCCGACCCGCGTGCGCAACACCTCGCTGGCGCTCTTCTACAATATCTCGGTGGCGATCTTCGGCGGGTTCGGCCAGTTCATCGTGGCCTGGCTGATCATCCATACCGGCGACGTGTTGTCGCCCGCCTATTACGTCGTGGGCGCGGCCATGATCGGCACCATCGCGGTGCTGCCGCTGTCGGATCGCCGGGACAAGACGCTCGAATGAGTCTGCGCGCGCTGAGCCACGCCGATATTGCGGCCAGCGCGACGCTGCCCGAGTTGATCCCGGTGATCGCGGCGGCGATGCGGCAAGTGTCGGAGCGGCGCGTCGAGATGCCCTTGCGCCATATCGTGCCGCTCGCGCCCGGTGCCGGCTTCGGCGTGATGACCGGCGCTATGGCGGGCATCGGCCACGGCGCCAAGCTCCTGACCCTGATGCCGCGCGCGAATGGGTCGTCGCATAGCGGCGCGCTCATTCTCTTCGACGCCGAGACCGGCGAACCCGCCGCGATCATGGATTTGGGTTTGCCGACCGCGATGCGAACCGCGGCCGCAAGCGCGGTCGCGACCGATGCTCTGGCGCGGAAGGATGCGGCGGTGCTGGCGATCCTCGGGACCGGCGAGCAGGCGGGATGGCACATCGCGGCGATGCGCGCGGTGCGCCCGATCCGCCAGCTGCTGATTTGGGGCCGCAACCGCGACAAGGCCGCTGCCTTGGCGGCGCGTCACGACAATGCGCGCGCCGTGGCGAGCGTCGACGAAGCCTGCGCCGGTGCCGACATCGTCTGCACCGTGACCAGCGCGGCGACGCCGATCCTTCACGCCGCGCAACTGCCGGCGGGCGTGCATGTCAATGCCGTCGGTGCGTCGATGCCGTCGCTCCAGGAGATCGCGCCCGATTGCCACGGCGCCTGCCGCACCTTCGTCGATTATCGTCCCTCGGCCGACACGCAAGCGGGCGAGCTGATCGCGGCGCGGGCGGCTGGCATCGTGCCCAAGGACAAGGAATTGCCGGAGATCGGCGAGGTGTTGTCGGGCAAGGCGCCGGGCCGATCGTCGGCCGCGGAGCGCACGCTCTACCGCTCGCTCGGCATCATCGCGCAGGATTTGGCGACGGCGAATTTTCTGCTGCGCCGCGCGGCGGCGATGGGACGTGGCGCGGTTCTTGACCTTTATGCGTGAGGCCGGACGATGAGCGGCGAACCGATCGGCTTCTATTTCGATTTCATCTCGCCGTTCGCCTATCTCGGCAGCGTCGCCATCGAACGGCTGGCGGCGCGGCTGGGCCGCGAGGTGGAATGGCGGCCGGTGCTCGTCGGCATCACGATCTTAAAGATCATGGGGATGAAGCCGCTGCCGGAAACGCCGCTGAAGGGACCCTATTTGCAGCGCGACTTCGTCCGCCAGGCCGGCTATCTCGACGTGCCGCTCGCCCAGGACGCCGCGCCGATCGGACAATTGATCGCGCCGCTGCCGCCGATGCGCGCGTTCGTGATGCTGAACCAAACCGATCCCGAGCTGGCCAAGCGGTTCGGCCAGGAGGTGTTCGCGGCGCGCTGGGTGCATCGCGAAAATCCGTCGACGCCGGAAGGACTGACTCGAATCGGCCGCGGCTCGGCATCGACCCCGATCGCCTCATCGCCGCGAACGACGATAAGGCGGTGAAGGAGCGACTCACGACATTGGTCAACGACGCTATCGCGCAAGGTGTGTTCGGCGTGCCGACATTCCAGGTCGGGAAGGAACTGTTCTGGGGCGCCGATCATCTTGCAGCAGCTCGAGCGCTGGCTGGAGACCGGCGGATGGTAGCGCCGCTCACCCATTTCGACGGCAGCGACATGTGGAGCCTGCTGACGGCGCGCGCCGCGGCGCGGCCCGGTCATCCTTGGCTGGTGTGGCGTCCGTTCGAGGGCGCGGGGCGGACCTGGACCTATCGCGCGTTTGCCGCCGATGCGGCGCGGGTCGCGGCCGGGCTGCGGCGTGCCCGGGTGGGGCGCGGCGACCGCGTGCTGATCCACATGAACAATTGCCCGGAGATGCTGCTGACCTGGTTCGCGTGCGCGCGGCTCGGCGCGGTCGCGGTGTCGACCAACGCGCGGCTCGCCGGCGACGAGATCGCCTATGTCCGCGGCAAGGTCGCGCCGGTGCTCGGCGTCACGCAATCCGACCTCGCCGAGGCAGTCGCGGCGGCATGTCCGGGATTGGCGCTGTACGTGGCGGAAAGCAATTTCGCCGAACTGCTCGACGCCGGAGACGACGCGCCGGCGGAACGCGACCTGACCATGGCACCGCTCGCGATCCAATTCACCTCCGGCACGACCTCGCGGCCCAAGGGCGCGGTTTTCACCCATGCCAACGCGTTGTGGGGCGCGCGCGTCGGCGCCGCGCACATGGAACTGGGCCCGGACGATGTCAGCCTGGTGTACCTGCCGCTGTTCCATATCGTCGGCCTGTCCTGGATCACGCTGGCGACGCTGTGGGCGGGCGGCACCATCGTGTTGCAGCCGCGCTTTTCGGCGAGCCGGTTCTGGCCGGTGTCGGTGGAATGCGGCTGCACTTTCACGGTGATGATGCCGTTCGTGTGGAAGGCGCTCGATCGGCAGGACAAGCCGCGTCACCGCTATCGCCTGTGGAATCACGGCTCGCTCGATACGGGACTGGCAACTCGGTACGGCGTTCGTGTCAACGCGTCCTGGGGCATGACCGAAGTGGTGACGGAAGGGACCGTGTCGGATCCGTCGCTGCCGTGCGCCGAAGGCGGTATCGGCCGGCCGGCGCCGGAATATCAGATCCGCGTGGTCGACGATGCCGGCGTTGCCGTCGCCGCGAGCGGGACCGGCAACCTCGAAGTGCGGGCGCAGCGCGGCGTCGGTCTGTTCCTCGAATATTTCGGCGATCCCGACGCGACCGCCGCCGCGTTCACCGCGGACGGCTATTTTCGTACCGGCGATCTGGTGACGCGCCTCGCCGACGGCTCGCTGCGCTATGCCACGCGCGCCAAGGACATGCTCAAGGTCGGCGGCGAGAATGTCGCGGCGGCGGAGATCGAGCGCGTCATCGTTTCGGTCGCGGGCGTGAGCGAAGCGGCGGTCGTCGGCAAGCCGCACGATTTTCTCGCGGAGGTGCCGGTCGCGTTCGTCACGATCGAGGACGGGGTGCGGGACCGCGCGGCGCTCACGGCCGCGATCGACAAGGCGTGCGCGGCGACGCTTGCCGATTTCAAGCGCCCGCGCGAGATCCGATTGGTCGAGGCGCTGCCGCGCTCGGTGAATGAAAAAGTCGCGAAAGGCATGTTGCGCAAACTGGCCGCTGGAGGTCCGTCATGAGATTTCCCGAATACGAATCCTACGACGCGCTGGGACTGGCGGCGCTGGTGAAGCGGCGGGAGGTGACGCCGGACGAAATTCTCGACGCGGCGATCGAGCGGGTCGAAGCGCGCAATCCCCAGGTCAATGCCGTCGTGATCCGGGCGTTCGACCGGGCGCGCGCGGCGATCAAGGCCGGACTGCCGGACGGGCCGTTCGCCGGCGTGCCTTATTTCATCAAGGATCTGCATGCGCCGGTCGCGGGCCTGCCGCTGAGCCACGCGTCGCGGCTGTGGCAAGGCAACGTTTTCGATTTCGATGCCGAGACGGTGGCACGGTTGCGCCGCGCCGGCTTCGTCATCGCGGGCCGCACCAACGCGCCCGAGCTCGGCATGAACGTCTCGACCGAGCCGGAGCTGTACGGCGCCGCGCGCAATCCCTGGTCGCTCGAGTATTCGACCGGCGGCTCGAGCGGCGGCGCCGCGGCCGCCGTCGCGTCGGGCATGCTGCCGGCGGCGCACGCGACGGACTCGATGGGTTCGATCCGCGTGCCGGCAAGCTGCTGCGGCCTCGTGGGCTTGAAGCCGACGCGCGGGCGCAATCCCGTCGGGCCGCATCGCGGCGACGCGACCCAAGGGCTGAGCCACGAGCATTGCGTCTCGCGCACCGTGCGCGACAGCGCCGCCATCCTCGACGCCACCAACGGGCCGGACGAGGGCGCGCCCTGGTTCACCGCGCCGCCCGCCGAGAGTTTTTTGTCGCAGGTCGGGCGCGATCCCGGGCAGTTGCGGATCGGCCTCGTCACCGCGGCGTGGAACGGGGCGCCGGTCGACGCTGTGTGCAAGGCCGCGGTCGAGCGCGCCGGCGAGCTGTGCGAGGATCGCGGCCACCGCGTCGAGCCGGTCGATTTGAGCCATGATGGGCAGGCGCTGATCGACGCCTGCAATTTGATTCTGTTCTCCGGCCTCGGCGGCCTGATCGCGCAGCGCGAAATGGAGCTCGGCCGCAAGGCGCGGCGCGACGAGCTGGAGCCGCTGACCTGGGCGGTGGCGGACGCCTGGCGCGGCACCTTGGCGATGGAGATGCATGCCGCGCTCGCGCGCATCAACCGCTGGGTGCGCCAGACCGCGCGGGCGTGGCGCAAGGTCGATGTCGTGATCACGCCGACCCTGGCGCGGGTGCCGGTGAGGTTGGGCGTGCTGCGCACCGACGGCGAAGACTGGAAGCCGGCGATCGACGTGGTGTTCGATTATTGCCCGTTCACGCCGCTGTTCAGCGCCAGCGGCCAGCCGGCGATGTCGCTGCCGCTGGCGAAAAGCCGCGACGGCCTCCCGATCGGCGTGCAATGCGTCGCGCGCTTCGGCGACGATGCCACTCTGTTCCGCCTGGCGGCGCAGCTCGAGAACGACTTTATCGGCGCGTCGCCGATGGCGCACGGCATCATGAACTGAGCCGGAGCCGCAATCGGCTGAACCATCCGCGAAGGTGCCCACGCACCCGCCGCGCGGCACGCTGGCGGCGGCGCGTCTCTTCGACGATCATGAGGACCGTCAGCCATTTGATTTCGAGGTGACGCTTGCCGGCCTTGCGCCTGCTGTCGGCGCGCTTGCCGGCCTCCAACGCGGCATTCTTGCCGTAGCGGTCCATCAAGCGTTGGGCGGTGCGCGCCAGTTCGGCGTCGGAAACACGCATGCGCCGAATCTAGGACCGGCCATGGCTGCGATATCGGACGCGAATGGTGAAATTAACGAAAAAGCGGTTCAGCCCGGCGCGATCCGGCGCCGTTCTTGGCTACTCCGCCGCCATCGCGGGCACGGCCGCGACCTGTTGCCGCAGGCCGGCGAGATCGGGCAGGCCCAGCCGCACCACCAGCATCTCGGTCTGCGCCTCGAGGCCGATGCGCTCGCCGCGGTCGAGATGGAGCGTGGTGAGGCGGCGCAGCGGATGGTCGCCGGCGCGGCCGGTGCCGGACATCACGAACAGGACCGCGCGGCCCGACGCCTCGTACCGCGCACCCGGCGCGAGTTTCAAGAACGACGCGGAGCTGCGCCGTTCGGTAAAGGTGCCGAGAAATTTTTCCGACACGCCCGCCGCTTGTTCGAGCGGAACCCACGAATAGTGCTCGGGGTTCATCATGAAGGGGCGCGAGTAGCGCGCCTTGGGATAGATCATCGCCCGCCCGTTTACATGTTCCCAGATCGCCTGATAGCCGTTGACATTGCGCTTGCCCGGGACGTCCGCGCGGCGGCGGAACACGCCGTCCTTGAACTCGCCCTCGGCGCGGAGCGCGGCCATGCCGGCGCGGACTTCGTCCTGCGACAGATAACCGCTGCCGCTGGCGCCGCCATATTGCAGCACGATGGTGGCGACATCGGCGCCGGCGCTCTGCGTCTGCGGCCCGTAGGCGACGCCCTCGGGGAAATAGCCGACCATGCCTTGCTTGAGCTTGCCGTCGCGCGCGAAGTCGAGGGTGCCCTCGACCTGGAAGCGAATCTGCTCGAAATTGTGCCGGTGGCGCGGCGAAAAGAAATCGCCGCCGATCTTGCCGCAGGACAGCTGGAAATTGCCGAGCGTGCCGGGCTCGCCCTCCATCATGATGATGGAATGGAAGGTGCCGCCGCGATGCTCGAGGCCGCGCACGAAGGTGAGTTGGTCCGCTTGAACGACTTTCATTGCATTCCTCCTGCGCCGCCGGGACGGGTCGCGAAGGGTGCGATGATACGCCCATTTGCCGCCGCCGCCCAAGCGCGGCGCGAGGGAGACATCGGCCGCTCCGCGCCTATATCAGTCTAGGACGCGCGGCGGCGCGGTTGTTAAATTGTCCGAAATCGTTCTAAGGATTTTCCCCGCTCGCAATGACCGAAAAAACCTCGAACTATCCGCGTCCGATCGAAGACTACGCGCTGATCGGCGACTGCGTCACCGCGGCCCTGGTCGCGAAGAACGGCTCGATCGACTGGCTGTGCTGGCCGCGCTTCGACAGCGATGCCTGCCTGGCGGCGCTGCTGGGCAACGAGCACCATGGCCACTGGCTGATCGCGCCAGTCGAGCCGGTGATCGGCGTCGAGCGCCGCTATCGCGAGGACTCGATGATCCTCGAGACCGTGTTCGAGACCAAGAGCGGCGCGGTCGCGTTGATCGATTTCATGCCGATGCTGCACGGGCAGGCGATGCTCAGCGCGCGCACCGCCATCGTTCGCACGGTCGAGGGCCGCCGCGGCAAGGTGGCGATGCACCTCCACCTGGCGCTGCGGTTCGACTTCGGCTCCTCGGTGCCGTGGGTGACCAAGCTCGACGACGGGCTGGGCATCAGCGCCATCGCCGGACCGCATCGCGCGGTGCTGCGGTCGCCCGTCGAGACGCACGGCGAGGACATGTCGACCACCGCCGAATTCGCCGTGTCGCAGGGCCAGTCGCTGTCCTTCGTCATGTCGTACAGCCGCTCGCACCGGCCGATCCCGCCACCGATCGATCCGGAACAGGCGCTCGCCGCCACCGAAGCGTTTTGGCAGGAATGGTCGTCGCGCTGTCAATATCACGGCCGCTGGCGCGAGCCGGTGATGCGCTCGCTGTTGACGCTGAAGGCGCTGACCTTCCGCGACACCGGCGGCATCGTCGCCGCGCCGACGACCTCGCTGCCGGAGCAGATCGGCGGCAACCGCAACTGGGATTACCGGTTCTGCTGGCTGCGCGACGCGACGCTGACGCTGCTCGCGCTGATGCAGGCCGGCTATTACGACGAGGCGCACGCCTGGCGCGACTGGCTGCATCGCAGCGTCGCCGGCAGCCCGGATCAGCTCCAGATCATGTACGGCATCGCCGGCGAACGGCGGCTGACGGAGATACGCGTGCCGTGGCTGCCGGGGTATGCCGGATCGGTGCCGGTGCGCATCGGCAACGCCGCGTCGGATCAGCTTCAGCTCGACGTCTAC
Source organism: uncultured Alphaproteobacteria bacterium (assembly GCA_963729845.1). Lineage (GTDB taxonomy): Bacteria > Pseudomonadota > Alphaproteobacteria > ATCC43930 > CGMCC-115725 > JAATGI01. Next base: position 42,095 of record CAVSQC010000008.1, on the reverse strand, counting down.
GGCGAGGTGATGAACGCGCTGCATCACGCGCGCGACGCCGGCCTCGCGTCGATCCCGTCGGCGTGGAACCTTCAGGTCAAGCTGGTCGAGCATCTCGAGAAAATCTGGTCGCAGCCCGACGAGGGGATTTGGGAAGTGCGCGGCGGGCGCCGGCAATTCACCTTCTCCAAGGTGATGGCGTGGGTCGCCATCGAGCGCGCGGTGCGCGACGCGGAGAAATACGGGCTCGACGCGCCGCTCGCGCGCTGGCAGGCGCTGTGCGTCGAGATGCATCAAACCATCTGCCGCGAGGGCTTCAACCAGAAGAAACAGGCCTTCACCCAATCCTTCGGCGACGACGAGCTCGACGCCAGCCTGCTGATGATGCCGATCGTCGGTTTCCTGCCGCCCGACGATCCGCGCGTCAAGGGCACGATCGCGGCGATCGAGCGCGAACTCGTCAGCGATGGTTTCGTCGCGCGCTACCGCACCGAAAGCAATGTCGACGGCCTGCCGCCCGGCGAAGGCGCGTTCCTGCCGTGCAGCTTTTGGCTGTGTGACAATTATGCAATGCAGGGTCGCATGAAAGAGGCGACGGCCTTGTTCGAGCGCCTGCTCACGCTGCGCAACGATGTCGGCCTGTTGGCCGAGGAATACGACCCCCGCATCAAGCGCCAAGTCGGCAATTTCCCCCAGGCTTTTTCGCATATCGCCCTGCTCGGCACCGCGTTTTATCTCAGCGGCTCGACCCCGGTGGGCAACAGATCGGGAGCGGCGGCGCCGGCCCCTGTCGCGGCGTGACGCCGGCCGCTGCGCGATTTATGATATCGTTCGCATAACGAACAGCGAACCAAGGCGAGACCATGGCCAAGATCATCATGGGAATGGGTACTTCCCACACGCCGCTAGTGGCGATCCGCGCCAAGCAGTGGGAAGAATACATCGCGCGCGACTATACGCGCGACAACCTGAACCTGTCGGACGGACGGTACGTGAGCTACGACGAGCTCAACCGCATGCGCGAGGGCCGTTACGCGCCCATCGCCAATCTCGAGACCTTCCTCAAGAAGGACGATGCCTGTCAGCGCGCGCTCGACAAGCTCGGCGACGAGATCGCCGCCGCCGATCCCGACCTCATCATCATCGTCACCGACGACGAGACCGAGCTGTTCAATCGCATGAACACGCCGGCGGTCTCGATCTATTACGGCGAGACGCTGATCACCCATCCGCGCACGCGGCCGGAAAAAATGCCGAGCTATCTGGAGGGCATGCTCAAGAACTACGCGATGGACGAGCCGCATACCTTCCCGGCGATGGCCGGCTTCGCGCGCTATCTCATCGAACGGTTCATCGAGCACGATATCGATGTCGGCGCCGCGGCGCAGATCCAGGACCCTTACAAATCCGGCTTCGGCCACGGCATCGGCTTTCCCATTGTGCGGCTGTTCCGCGGCAAGCAGATTCCGGTGATCCCGCTGCTGCTCAACACTTATTATCCGCCCAACGCCCCGCGCGCCGCGCGTTGCCACGATATCGGGCGGGTGCTGCGCAAGAGCATCGAGGAAAGCAAGGAGGACCTCCGCATCGTCGTGCTGGCCTCGGGCGGCCTCAGCCACTTCACCGTGGACGAGGAGCTCGACCATCGGGTGCTCGAGGGTTTCCAGGCCGGCAAGGCCGAGCTGATCCGCACGCTGCCGGCGCCGGCGCTCAATTCCGGCTCGTCGGAAATCCGCAATTGGATTTGCGTAGCGGGCGCGATCGAGGGCATGAACAACCGGTGGCTGGAATACCAGCCGCTCTATCGCACGCCGGCGGGCACTGGCATCGGCGCGGCGTTCGGCGCTTGGTCGTGACGCCGACGGAATGAAAATCGTCAAGGTCGAGGATTTTCACGCCGACGGCGGCTGGCGCACGCTGTCGTTCCTCAAAATCACCACCGACGAGGGCCTGGCCGGCTGGTCGGAGTTCTATGAAGGCTTCGGCGCCGGCGGCACCACCGACGTGATCCGCCGCTTCGCGCCGCTGGTGATCGGCCTCGATCCGCGCCCGGTGGGCAAGATCGGCGCCACGCTGCGCGCCCAGACGCAACTGGCGCCGGGCGGGCTCAACAACCAGGCAATCGCCGCGATCGAAAATGCCTGCCTCGACATCAAGGCCAAGGCGCTGGGCGTGCCGGTCTGCGCGCTGTTCGGCGGCCCGTTCCGCGAGCGAATTCCGCTGTACTGGTCGCATTGCGGCAGCTTCCGCGTCACCCACGCGGCACTGTTCGAGAAGGAGCTCGGCACGCCGCCGCTGCGCGGCCTGGACGATGTCAAACGCCTCGGTAAGGAAGTGGTGAAGCGCGGCTTCAAGGCGCTCAAGACCAATCCCTTGCTGTTCGACGGCGAGAAGCCGCGCATGGCGCCCGCGGGATTCCAGCCCGGCACCGCTTACGACAAGAACATCGACAACAAGCTGATCCACGCCATCGCCGATCAACTGGCGGCGTTCCGCGACGGCGCCGGCGCGGAAACGGGTCTGCTGATCGACCTCAATTTCAGCCAGCACATCGAGGGCTACAAGCGCATCGCCAAGGCGATCGAAAAATTCGACATGCTGTGGGTCGAGATCGACCTGCACGATCCGCGCGGCCTCGCCGACATCAGGCGGTCGACATCGGTGCCGGTTGCCTCGCTCGAGACCATCTACGGCGTCAAGCAGTTCCGCCCCTATTTCGACGAGCGGGCGGTCGATGTCGCCATCGTCGACGTGCCGTGGAACGGACTATGGGAGAGCGTGCGCATCGCCTCGGTCGCCGACTCGTTCGACGTCAATTGCGCGCCGCATAATTTCTACGGCGACCTTGCCAGCCTCATCAGCGCGCATTTCTGCGCCTCGATCCCGAACTTCCGCATCATGGAGTTCGAGGCCGACGACATGCCGTGGACGCACGATTTCGTCACCGACAAGGTCGTGGTCGAGAATGGCGAGCTGGTCCTGCCGAAAGGGCCGGGCTGGGGCACCGAGGTCAACGAAGAGGCAGTCCGCGCCCATCCCGCCAAGCGGCGGGCTTGATGGCATGCGACAGAGCCAAGCTTGCCTTCATAGGACGATGATTTATTGAACCAAATCGACCCAGACTTTGGGCGCTACCTCGCTAGCGTTGCAGAACGCGACGTGGATCTCCTGCTAATGGAGGAGTTCCACATATCGGACGAATTCGTGACTTGGTTCTGCAGCGAGATTGGTTTCTCCGGTGTAAGCGCCGCAAGCGCTTGGCATAGCCTTTCGGATACCGACGGTGAGAGCGACCTACTTCTTCGGATTCTCAGTGACGGACGACGCATAGGCATTCTTATAGAAAATAAGATTGGCGCCCCTGAACAACATGAGCAAGATCGACGCTATCATCGGCGAGGTATCAAATCGCGGGAACAGGGCAAGTTAGATGATTACGTGACGGTCATCTGTGCGCCTAGCCGTTACCTCGACTCATTGGGGCAGACCAGTACCTATCAGCACCGGGTATCCTATGAGCGGATCGGAGCCTGGTTCGCGTCGCAAGATGGTCGGCGCGCACAATGGCGATCCCATGTCATGCGAGAGGCGATAGAACAGAACCGGCGCGGCTATACTATGGCCGTCAATGAGGCGAATACTGCATTTCACTTGGCTTACTGGAATCATCTTCAGAAGCAGCACCCGCGAATCCAAATGGCAAAGCCAAAGAATCGTGGCAGCAAGTCAAATTGGATAATTCTTAAAGGGCACGATTTCCCTAGGGGCGTAAATATGCACCATAAGATTAACCAACAGGTCATGGAGATAGGATTTTCAGGTCATACCATTGAGGAAATACTCATCGCGAAGTCGGACTGGCCAGACGATGTAACTCCCGTGCAAAAGGGCGGCGCGGCATCGTTAAGCATCCGCGTCCCCGCAATAGACATGAAGGCGACCTTCGCTCAACAAGTTGCCGAGGTCGAGCAGGCACTTGCTGCCGCCTATCGGCTGATGCCTTTCGCTTCTTTGCTCCAAAGTTCAAAGAAGTGACAGTTCCTTAGGCGTTTTTGTGAGGCTTACTCGGCCGGGGCGGCGAGCTTTGCCAGGCGGTGACGGTGATGCGCCGCATTCACGATCTTCATCAGCACGACAATCATCACGACGGTCGCGATATACACGACGAGCTGCGCGCCGTTGGGCTTGTCGCTATAGCCGATCAGCGTATGCAGCAAACGCCCGACGAGACTGTCCTGCGACAGGATGGCGGAACTGTTCCACACCGTCTGCGTCAGCGTCTCGACATAGCCCGCCTGTTGCAGGAACACGACCGCCTGCGCCGCGAGACCGGCGGCGAGCAACGTGATCAGGCCGGACGTGACGGCGAACAGCCGATGCGCCGGCACCGCGAGCAGGCCGAAATACATCAGCGCCGAGACCGCGACGCCGCCGCCGAGACCCAGCACGCCGCCGATCAGCATCGACACGGTGCTGGCGCCGCCCGCCGCCGCGATGCCGTAAAGGAACAGCACGATCTCCGAGCCTTCGCGCAGCACCGCGACGCCGACCACGATCGACAGCGCGAACAGCGGCCGCTCGCCGGAAACGACGGCGGCGCCGACCTCGCGCATTTCGCGCGCCATGGCGCGGCCGTGGCTCGCCATCCAGACATTGTGCCAAGTCAGCATCACCACCGCGAGCAACAGGATCGCGGCATTGAACAGATCCTGGCCCGCGCCTTGGAACAGCGATCCGATCTGACCGGCGAACGCCGCGACCAGGCAGGCGCCGAGCGCGCCGGCGGCGACGCCGTAGCTCACCCACAAGCCGCGACCGCGCACGCCCTTGGCCGCGGCCAAGACGATGCCGACGATCAGCCCGGCCTCGATGATCTCGCGGAAGACGATGATGAGGGTCGCAAGCATCGCGGTGAAATTCCTACTTCACCACCAGCTTGCCCCGGGTGGTGTCCTCGTGGAAATCGTCGAAGAAACCGTAGGTGCCGGCTTGCAGCGGGCCGATATAGACGACGATCTGGCCGTTGCCCGGCACCACTTTCTCGACGCGGAAATCGTGGCTTTCGAACTCGGCCGGCGTCGCGTCCTCGTTTTTCACCGTGAGCTTGACCTGCTTGCCCGCCGGGATCGTCAGCGTTTGCGGCACGAACAGGTGATTCTTGAGCGCGATCTCGGCGGTGTCGTCCGCGGCCCATGCCGCGGTCCCGAACATTAACGCAACTGTCATAATAGAAGGCAGAACCAGGCGTCGCATCGAACGATCCTTTTCTAAGCGGATTGGAACAGGCGCTGGCCGATGAATTCGCCTTCGGCGGCGCCGCCCGGGCAGGCGAAGATGCCGCCGCCGGTGTGGGTCACGAACTGGTTGAGCATGTCCAACTTCGACATGCGCTCGAAGATCTTGATAAAGCCGGTGCGAGGGTCGCGCTGATAGGCGACGAAGAACAGGCCGGCATCGTATTCCATGCCTTGCCGCCACGGCGGCCAGCGCTCGGCGGTGAAATTGACGCCGTCATTGTAGGAATAGCCGCGGCGCAACAGTTGCGCGCCGTCGTTGGTCGCGGCGGCGGCGAGCCGGACATGCGCGTTCTCGGGAATGACCGGATTGCCGTCCTTGTCCGTGGCGTCGAGATTGAGCGGCGCGAACTCGTCCTTGAGGCCGAGCGGCGCGCCCGAATATTTGTGGCGGCCGATGGTCTGCTCCTGGAACGCCAGCTTCATCCGGTCCCAATGTTCGAGCGCGATGCGGATGCGACGCGCGCACCAGATAGGAGCCGCCGCGCAGCCAGTCCGGTCCTTCCTCGCCGACCCAGATCAGCTTGGTCACCGCCTTCGGATCGCCGATGTCGGGATTGCCGGTGCCGTCCTTGAAACCCATGAGATTGCGCGGCGTTTGCTTCGCGCCGGGATCGGCGGTGAAACCGGCCTGCGCCCAGCGGATGTCGGCGGCGCCGTAGGCGAGCCGCGCCAACTGGCGTACGGCGTGGAACGCGATCTGCGGATCGTCGGCGCAGGCCTGCACCGAAAGATCGCCGCCGGTGCGCTCGGCTTGCAGTTGGTCGCCGGCGAAGCGCGGCAGATCGACGAGCGCCGCGGGACGACGTGCGGCGAGCCCATACCGGTCATGCCCGTCCTTCTCGAACAGGCCGGGCCCGAAGCCGAAAGTGACGGTGAGACGCGCGGCCTTGAGGCCCAGCGCCTCGCCGCTGTCGGCCGTGGGCTGCGCCGGATCGAGATCGAGCGCCGCCGCGGTGAGACCGGTGGCAAGGCGCGCCGACGCCGCGGTCCAGCGCTGCAACAGCGCAATCGACCTCGTCGCGCTTCTTTGGCGGTGAGGTCGAACGCGGCGAAATAGGTGTGGCTTTGCGGCGGCGTCAGGATGCCGCCCTGATGCGCGCCCCAGAACGGCTCGGTGTCGGCGGGCGCCGCCGGAATCGACGGCGATGGCGTCGCGGTCGCGGCGCGCGCGCCGCCGCTGACCGCGGCGGCGGCCAATCCGCCCGCCGCGCCGACGAGAAAGCCGCGACGCGAAGGCCGCGGCGCCGTGTCGTCGTCCGAAGAAGTCACCTCACCTTGCCTCCATCACCGTGTTCACGTCGTCCTCGACGTAATAAAAGCCCTTGCCGTCGGGCGTCATGACGATGCCGAAGAGATCGCCGTTGCCGGGCGGCGATTGCGCCTGGTCGGTGTCGATCCATTGCGCGTAAAGCTGCTTGCCGGTGGCGGGATCGACCTCGACCACCTGGCCGTTGAGCGCGTTGCAGACGAGCAGGTGGCCGTTCGGCGCCATGGTCATGGCGAGCGGGCGCTTCATCAACCCCGCCTTGGTGATCTCGCGGCCGGTGCCGGCGGAATTCGGGCGCGTCGCCGCGTCGGCGATGGCGACAATGCGGTTGTCGATGCCGTCGGAGACGTAGAGGGTCGTGCCGTCCTGCGCCAGGGCCAGGCCGGTCGGGCCCACCATGAACGCATCCTTGTCGGCCTGGGCGCCGAACCCGTCGGCGATTACGGTCTGGCCGGCGACGACGGGCGGCTTGCCCTCGGGGATCGACAATTCGAGCCGCAGGACGGTCGCCTTGCGGACCGTGACCGGATCGCCGCTCGCATCCTTCACCTCGGGGCCGGGGAGGGTCCCGACCATGCTGATGAACAGCGTCGCGCTCGCGCCTTTGTCGATCGCGGCGATATTGCCCCACGGCCCGTTGATGTTCGGCCCGGCGACGGTGCCGGCAAGCTTGCCGTTGGCGTCGAGCACGACCAGGCAGCCACTGCCCTTGGTCTTGGTGGTGCCGTCGGTGGAGGGCGTGCTGCCGACAATCACCCAGCCGCTTTTCAGCATGGTCATCGCGGTCGTCAGCCCGACGCCGCCGGGACAGCCGTCGATTTGCCGCGGCAGCTTGGCGAACAGCGACACTTTCCTGGTCGCGGGGTTGTAGTCGACGATGGTCGTGCCGGTACCTTGCAGGTTCGAGATGTTGTTGAAATTGTCGATCAGCACGTCGTTCTGATGAATCGCGCCCGCCGATACCGGCGCGACCACGACCGCATAGGGATTGAGGTCGCCGTTGTCGGGCACGGTCGAGGTCAGCGTGCTGTGATGATGGATGGTCTCGAGGAAACCCTGCTGACCCTCGGCCCAAACCGGCGCCGTTGCCGCGAGGGCGGTCAACGTGGCGAGACCGACAACGATACGCGTGACGACGACCATCGGGTTCATTCCTGTCGCAATGTTACGGCAGCGTGCGAATGCGAATGATTTGCATTTGCTAACATGGCGACTCGTGCAGCGCCGATCAAGAGAAAAATCGTTGATCCATTTCTGGGGAATAGCGGCGGTTTGTCGCGGCTTAAAAGGCGATGTTGGTACGCAGGCCTATCATCGCCTCGTTTCTGATCTTCTGGGTCGGGATGTTCGGGTTGGCCTCGCCGCCGCCGACATTGAAGACGTACTGAAAATCGGGCTGCAGCTGCCACCAGGGCGTGACCTGATACTGGTAGGTCACTTCCACCACGGTCTCGGTCAACTGTGCCGGCGTGTAGGTGCCGAACATGGTGAAGTCGTTGTCCAAGGCGGCGACGCGGCCGCTGACATGAGCGAGCCCGATGGCGATCCCGAACGTATCGTCGGGCCGGTCGGGCAGCGGGTCCTTCAGGTTCAGCCCGGTATTCACGCTGAAATCGATCAGGTTGCGATCGGTTTCCGGCGTGCCCATCACGCGCGCGAAGGCGCTGAGGATGCGGCTGTCGTCCGACTCCGATTGCCACAGCATCTGATCGACCACGCCGTAGATGCCGTAGTCGCCGCGATGCATCGCCGCAATGCCGGCCGAAGCTGGATTGGCCAGCGACAGGCCGGTATTGTCGAAGCGCTGATCGGCGAAACTTTCGCTGTCGTACCAGATGCCGAGACGGTAGGTGCCGGAGAGCGGCTTGGTCTGGTTGGCCGCGACCATGCCACCGAGCGCCGGATAGGCGTACTGCAATTCCGCGATCGCCAGGACGCCGCCGTTGAGCGGGAAGCTGGTGCCGGAAGGATTGGCGACTTGTGGGTCGGGGATGTTGTTATTGGGCGAGGGGCTGCCGTTGAACACGCCGGCAAGAACGGTGAAGCCCGACGCCGGCTGCGCGCGGAACCGGATCCCGGGCGCCGACAACGGATAAGCGGGACCGCCGCCGGGCAGGTCGGCCGAGGGCAGCATCGGCCACCCGAACATGGTGTTGACGTAAAGCAGCGCGTTCTGGCTGACCATGAATTCCTGGTCCAGGCTTTGCTGGCCGAGCTTCACGTCGACCGCGCCGTCGGCGAATTTCTGCTGATACCAGAGTTCCCAGAGACGCAAGGCGCGGTCGGCCTCGATGCCGCTCGCGGTCTGCAGGCTCAAGAGATTGTCGGCGCTCAAATTGCGGCCGTGAATATCGAGCGCGCTGACGTCGAAGGTACCGCCGTACCAGTTGAAGGCGCGTTGGGTGTCGAGCTGCAAGGTCGCGGTGGTCAGCCCGTCATATTCGAAACCGCGCCGCACCCCGCCGGTCACGTTGCCCAGCACCTCGCTGGTCTCGGTCAGGCTGAAGGTCATGCCGTACTGGCCGAGCCAGGTTCGGATGCCGCCCATATCGCCCAAGAGGTTGCTGCGCCGGGCGATGGCGGACCACAGGTCCGGCTGGGCGGGCGTCGCCTGGCTCTGGTCCGGCGTCTGGGCGAAGCCTGGAACGGCGGCCATCGCCGCGAGGCCCAAAACGGTGACCCTTCCAAACCGAATCACGAGACCACCCCCCTAACGTTTGCCTCTCTCGAGCGGCCGGTTTTCCGCCGCGGGGGGTTGCAATAATGCAACTCATTCGCATTTGCAAGATTGATTTTGATAATAATTCGCATTTTCATTCGCGATTGACGGTGCTATAGCCGTTCGTCGCCCCGAGGAGGCCGGTAACCGCGATGTATGTCTGTGTTTGCAACGGCTTGACCACCCGCCAGATCCGCGACGCCGCCGCGACCTGTTCCTCGACCGGCGGCGTGTATCGTTCCTTGGGCGTGGCGCCGCAATGCGGCAAATGCATTCCGACCATCCGCGCCGCGATCCAAGCCGTGCATCAGGAGCGGGCGGAAGAGCTTGTGTCGGAACCGGCGACGGTGTGACAAGGTTCCTCCTAGGTAACGGGAGGAACGCATGCGCGGCGACGCCAAGACCATCGAGCATCTCAATCGCATCCTCAAAAACGAACTGACCGCGATCAATCAGTACTTCCTGCATGCGCGGATGCTGAAGCACTGGGGCGTCACCAAGCTCGGCAAATACGAATACGACGAGTCGATCGGCGAGATGAAACATGCCGACCAGCTCATCGACCGCATCCTGTTCCTCGAAGGCCTGCCCAATCTCCAAGACCTGGGCAAGCTCCTGATCGGCGAGGAGGTGAAGGAAATCCTCGACTGCGACTTAAGGCTCGAACAGGCCGGAATCGCCGATCTGCGCGACGCGATTCAGCATTGCGAAGGCGTGCGCGATTTCGTCTCGCGCGATCTTCTCTCGGAAATTCTCGACGCCGAGGAGGAGTCGGTCGATTTCATCGAGACGCAATTCGTCCTGATCGACAAAATCGGCATCGAGAACTACACCCAGCTCCAGTCGGACAGCGCGAAAGAAGCGTCCTAGGCGCCAAATTTCTCCAGCCGCCGCGCCGCCTCGGCCAGCACGGTTTCTTTCTTGCTGAAGCAGAAGCGGATCAGGTGATGGGGCGTGTCGGTGCCGTCGGGGTGATAGAACACAGAGAGCGGGATCGCGGCGACGCCGGCTTTCTTCGTCAGGTAGCGGCAGAAATCGTAGTCCGAGCCGTTGAAGCCGAATTTTGAAATATCCGAGGTGATGAAATACGTGCCCTCGCACGGCAGCGTCGTCAGGCCGACGCGGTCGAGCGCGGCGCGCAATGTGTCGCGCTTCGCCTGCTGCTCCGCGGCGAGCGTGGCGAAATAGCTGTCGGGCAGCGCCAACCCCGCCGCGACCGCGTATTGCAAGGCGCCGTTGGTGGCGAAGGTGATGAATTGATGCGCCTTCTGGACCACGGACACCAACCGTGCCGGGCCGGAGACGTACCCGACCTTCCAGCCCGTCAGCGAAAAGGTCTTGCCGGCCGAACCGATGCGCAGCGTGCGCTCGCGCATGCCCGGCAGCGTCGCCATCGCGACATGCGGCTTGCCGTCGAAGGTGATGTGCTCATAGACCTCGTCGCAGACCGCGTAGGCGTCGTGCGACTTGACCGCGCCGGCGATCCATTCGAGTTCGGTCCGCGTGAACACCTTGCTGGCCGGGTTCATCGGGGTGTTGAGCAGGACGAGCTTGGTCTTGTCCGAGAACGCGGCCTCGAGCGCGGCGCGCGACAGGCTCCAGTCGGGTGGCGTCAGCGAGATCGGCCGCGCCACCGCGCCGGCCTGCCGCACCATCGGCAGATAGCAATCGTAGAACGGCGCGAACATCACCACCTCGTCGCCGGGCGACAATAGCGCCATCAGGCAATCGGCGATCGCCTCGGTGGCGCCGGAGGTGACGATGACCTCGCTCTTCCAATCGTAGTCGAGACCGTAGAAGCGCCTGTCGTGCGCGGCGACGGCCTGGCGCAGTTCCGGCACGCCGGGCATCGGCGCGTATTGGTTCGGCCCGGCGACCAGGCGCCGCGCCGCTTCCTCGAGAATCTGGCGCGGCCCGTCGGTGTCGGGAAAGTCTTGGCCGAGATTGATCGCGCCGTGCTCCTGCGCCAGCGCCGACATCACCGAGAACACGGTGGTGCCGAGCTCGGCGAATACCGGATTGAGCGGGCGCGCCGTCACGATGCCGTCAGAACCCCGCCATCACGTCGCCGACCTGCACCCAATGGCGGCCGTCGAACCGCTCCAGCGCCGCCTGGATGATCGGCAGATATTTGGTCCGGCTGGTGAAGAACGTGATGCCGGGCAGCAGCCCGACGGGACGGAAATTCTTGAGGTTGGTCGCCTGCACCATGATGTTTTGCCGCGACAGGTCGTCGCCGCATTGCCGCAACACCTGCGCCATCGCCTGCGCGCTGACATAGCCGGCGAGCGCATAACCGATGCCGCCCTTCGGCTCGGACAGATATTTGGCGACGAAGTCGTTGAACGGCTTGATCGTGCCATCTTGGATCCAGCGCGGATCGGTCGGATCGAGATAGGAATTGGCGGTGATGACGCCATTCGACTTGTCGAGGCCCGCCAGCCCAAGCGCACTGGCCGAGGCGGCGAAGTTGATGAACAGTTGCGGGTGCCAATCGCCGTCATGGGCCATGACGATGGCGCGCGCGGCGATCGACGGTGCCGCCGCCACGATCACCGCCGTGGCGCCGGCGTCGCGCAGCGCCTTCCATTCGGCGTCGATGGCGGTGGCGAAGTTGGACACCGGCACTTGCTTGACCACCAGCGTGCCAAAGTCGGCGCCCATCCCCTGCCGCACCCCCTCGACATAGGAATCGCCCAACTGGTCGGTGCTGCGCAGCAGCCCGACCTTGGCGGCCGGCATGTTAATGAGGATGTAGCGGCCGAAAATCTGCGCCTCGACGCGGAACACCGGCATGCCGCCGATGGTCCACGGGAATTTCTTGCGGTCGATCACCCAATCGTCGCCGGTGGCGATGAACAGGTCGGGAATGCCGGCGGCGTTGAGATAGGGGCGGATCTTGACGTTTTGCGGCGTCGCGAACGGACTGAAGATCGCGGCCACACGGTCCTGCTCGACCATCTTCTTGGTCAGCGCCAGCGTCTTCTCCGGATCGAAGCCGTCGTCGAGGCTCTCGAGAACAATCTTGCGGCCGTTGATGCCGCCCTGATCGTCGATCATGCGGAAATAGGCTTGCTCGGCGCGGCCCATCGGTCCCGCGATCGCGGCGGCGACGCCGGTATAGCTCATGGTCTGGCCGAGCTTGATCTCGGTCGCGGTGACGCCGGGCGCGTTCTCGGCGCGCGCCGACAGGCCGGCCACGAGAGAGACCATCGCCACGGCGGCGGCTAGCGCTTTCATCGCATTGCTCCTCCGCCGCGACCATAACGCGGGCCGGCCGGTCTCGCCATGGGTTGACGCCCGCGGGGCAAGGGCGGAATCTCGGCGCAAGCAACGGGAGGGCGCCGACATGTCACTGCCGAACTACGAAATCTTCGCGATCCGCTATGCCGAGCGCAACGCCAAGCGCACCGAGCATTTCATCGGCGGCGACCCGCACGACGCGCCGATGCCGATGGATTACTTCACCTGGATCGTGCGTGGGGCAGGGCGCACCATCGCGGTCGATACCGGCTTCACCGAGCCGGTGGGCACGCGCCGCGGGCGCAAGCATCTGCGCGATCCGGCGGAAACCATGGCGCGGCTCGACATCGACCATCGCGAGCTGACGGACGTGATCCTGACCCACATGCATTACGACCATGTCGGCGGCTGGGCCTCCTATCCCAAGGCCCGCTTCCATCTCCAGGAGCGGGAGATGCAATTCGTCACCGGGCGGCACATGCGCTACCCGATCTTCGGTCATTCCTTCGAGGTCGACGAGGTGACCGGATTGGTACGGCTCAATTTCCAGGGCCGGGTCGAATTCCACAACGGCGAGGACGAGATCGTGCCCGGCATCACCATCCATCATGTCGGCGGCCATACCGCCGGCTTGCAGATCGTGCGCGTTCACACCGCGCGCGGCTGGGTGGTGCTGGCGTCCGATTCGAGCCATTACTTCGAGCATATCCGTTCCAACCGCGTCTTCACCGTCGCCTACCATATCGGCGACATGATCGACGCGTTCCGTACCGTCGAGCGGCTGGCGGATTTGCCGGACCACATCATCCCCGGGCATGACCCGCTGGTGATGAAGCTCTATCCCGCCGCCTCGCAGGCGCTGGAGAACGTCATCATCCGGCTCGATGTCGATCCGAAGAAGCTCTGAACCGCAAAAACAGAAGGGCCGCCCGAGGGCGGCCCTTCCAACACTTGTCAGACTGCGGCGACGGATCGCCGCGATCCGCGTTAAGCGAGGGTGACCCCTGTCGAAACAGCGATCCCGATCACGGCGAAGTCCGACGCGCGTCGATGACAATGAGACACGGGATCACCTCCTTTCCTAGTTAATGGGAAGCTTCAAGTTAGGGGGCGATTCGCCTCCGTGCAAGCGATCTCTATCGGCGGTATTGGGTCAGTTTGCCGGATCGTGCGCAAACTGCCTTGTCGCCGCCTGAGGCGGCGCGTGGCATAATTGGGTATGGGTACTCCTATAGCCATCATCATCGGGGCGGCGATTATCGCGGCGGCAGTTCTTTTTACGTTTCGCTGGGAAATCGTAATTGCGAAAGGCGGTACCGGCGCCGACCCGTCTGCCATTCGCTTTGATCGATGGTCCGGCAGAGCCGTGATTTGTCTTCCGCCGCCGCCAAATGCTCCCCCTGGAACGCCATTGATTTGTGTCCCCTGATGGCAACTAAGCGCCTCAAACGCCCACGCGACCCGCAAAACTGATCCACTACCCCATTCCGCCGGTCCGGCGGCGACAGATTGCCGCAATGACCATTTGCCCCGGTGTCATGGACTGCCGCGAGACCCATTTTGGGCGCGGAGACGAGCGATGAGCAGCGAAGCAACCCGGCACGCGCCGGACCGGCGGACCGCTATCTTGCGCGGGTTTCGGCATCGCTGTCCGCGCTGCGGGCGGGGCAATCTGTTCCGGTCCTATCTGAAACTGTCGGAGCAATGCGCGGCCTGCGGCGAGGCGCTCGGCGCCTTGCGCGCCGACGACGGTCCGGCCTGGGCGACCATTCTGATCGTCGGCCATTTGATGGTGCCGTTCTTCCTGATCGCGGTGCGTGCCGACGCGCCGGAGTGGGTTTCGTTCGGCGTGCTCATTCCCGCGACGCTGCTGCTGACGGCGGCGCTGTTGCCGCGCTTCAAGGGCGCGTTCGCGGCCATCCTCTGGTCGATGCAGGCGCAGCGCGCGCCGTCATAAGTTCAGCGCCAAACGCATCGCCGGCAACGCGTCGGGGAAGGTATCGAGCCGTTCAGCCTCGGCGACGGTGAACCAGCCCAGCGCCGAGGCGTCCTGGATCAATTGCCCCTCGCCGGCGCGCCAGTCGCACAGGACCGCGATCAGCGTGTAGTGGCGTGTCGGCGCACCTGCCGCGTCGCGGGTGATGAAGTCGAACGCGGTGAGCACGCCAACGGCCGCGGCCTCGGTGCCGGTTTCCTCGCGCAGCTCGCGCACCGCGCATTCGCAGCACGGTCTCGCCCATTTCGAGGTGCCCGCCGGGAAAACCCCATTTGCCAATGCCGGGCGGCTTCGAGCGCTGAACGAGCAGAATCTTCTCGCCGCGCTTCACCACGGCGAGACAGCCGACGACGGGACGAGGATTTTCCGGACCGCTGCTCACGCAAACCAACAATAAGAAGTTTGAACCACCAAGACACCAAGACACCAAGGCAGCTTCATTGTCGAGGTCGCGCCCTAGTTCGTTTGCGCGCGAAGCGCGCGAGACTTTTTCTTGGTGTCTTGGTGCCTTGGTGGTCGAAATTTCCCGTTATTCGATCTCGACCTTCTGGCCCTCCAGCACCTTGTAGATCTCGCCGCCCTGGTCGAGAAATTCCTTCGACTTCTCCGCCATGCCGCTACTGCGCGTAGTCGCGGACCTCCTGCGAGATTTTCATCGAGCAGAATTTGGGTCCGCACATCGAGCAGAAATGCGCGAGCTTGGCGCCGTCCGCCGGCAGGGTCTGGTCGTGGAACTTCTCCGCCGTCTCGGGATCGAGCGAGAGGTTGAACTGGTCCTTCCAGCGGAAATCGAACCGCGCCCGCGACACCGCGTTGTCGCGGCTTTGCGCGCCGGGATGGCCCTTGGCGAGATCGGCGGCGTGCGCCGCGATCTTGTAGGTGATGACGCCGACCTTGACGTCGTCGCGGTCGGGCAAGCCCGAGATGCTCCTTCGGCGTGACGTAGCACAGCATCGCGGTGCCGAACCAGCCGATCATCGCCGCGCCGATCGCCGAGGTGATGTGGTCGTAGCCCGGCGCGATGTCGGTCGCGAGCGGCCCGAGCGTGTAGAACGGCGCCTCGTCGCAATGCTTCAATTGCAGGTCCATGTTCTCCTTGATCTTGTGCATCGGCACGTGGCCGGGGCCTTCGATCATCACCTGCACATCGTGCTGCCACGCGATCTTGGTGAGCTCGCCCAGCGTCTTGAGCTCGGCGAACTGCGCCTCGTCGTTGGCGTCGGCGATCGAGCCGGGGCGCAACCCGTCGCCCAAGGAGAAGCTCACATCGTACGCCCGCATGATCTCGCAGATTTCGGCGAAGTTGGTGTAGAGGAAATTCTCCTGGTGATGCGCCAGGCACCATTTCGCCAGGATCGAGCCGCCGCGCGACACGATGCCGGTGACGCGCTTCGCCGTCAGCGGGATGTAGGGCAGGCGGACGCCGGCATGGATGGTGAAGTAGTCGACGCCCTGCTCGCACTGCTCGATCAGCGTGTCGCGATACATCTCCCAGGTCAGGTCTTCCGCCTTGCCGCCGACTTTTTCCAGCGCCTGATAGATCGGCACGGTGCCGATCGGCACCGGCGAGTTGCGCACGATCCATTCGCGGATGGTGTGAATGTTCTTGCCGGTGGACAGATCCATCACCGTGTCGGCGCCCCAGCGGATCGCCCAAACCAGCTTGTCGACTTCCTCGGCCACCGATGAGGTGACGATGGAATTGCCGATATTGGCGTTGATCTTCACCAGGAAATTGCGGCCGATGATCATCGGCTCGGATTCCGGGTGGTTGATGTTCGCCGGGATGATGGCGCGGCCGCGCGCCACTTCGTCGCGGACGAACTCGGGGGTGACGAAATCGGGAATGGCGGCCCCGAAATCCTGCCCGTCGCGCTTCTCGTCGAGCGCCCTCTCGCGGCCGAGATTCTCGCGGACAGCGATATATTCCATCTCCGGCGTGACGATGCCGCGCCGCGCATAGGCGAGCTGCGTCACCGCGGAGTCGCCTTTGGCGCGCAGCGGGCGGCGGCTCGCGCGGTCGAACAGCGGCACGTCGCTGACCTCGCCGAGCTTCAAGCCATTGTCCTCGGGCCGCACCGCGCGGGCTGCGACTTCCGCGACATCGCCGCGCGCGGCGATCCAGTGCGCGCGCACGGCCGGCAATCCGGCGCGGATGTCGATCTGTCGCCGCCGGGTCGGTGTAGGCGACCGGACGGGTCGTAGACCCGCACCGGCGGCTCCTTCGCGGCCGCGGTGACGTCGATCTCGCGCATCATGACGCGCAGCTCGGGGAAACGCTTGCCCGCGACCGCGATCTTGCGCGACGCCGGGAGCGGCCCGGTGGAGACGCTGAAATCCTGTTTGAATGAGCCTTCGGGCATTGCGACCTCCTTGGTCAAATGCCCGGCGAAAGAAAGGATGTCTTTCGGTGTTCCTTTCCCTACGCCGGTACGATCCGGATCAGGTTCGAAGGGTTCCCGCGTTGGCGGCGTCTCAGCCCTGATGGGCACCCCTTGGAAACATCCAATCATTCGAGATTGATCGCCTGCCGTCAAGCCGTCGGGCCGCCAACCTCTATCAGGCTTCGTTAATAATTTAGCTGTCTCTCTTAAAGCGAGTGCATTATACAAATGTTTTCTAGCCAAGGTCGTCCCATAAAATTGAAACGATCATCGGCTATGTACAGTGCAGCGTGCACAACATCGGGGAGGCAATCATGCGCAAAACAGTCATCACCTTTGCCGTCTTGATTTTATCCATACTCGCGTTCGGCGAAGCCCGCGCGGGAACATGCACGCCGACCGGTTTTTCGCGGGACAGCATCAACCTGACGGCGGCCGTCATCAATCCGACCGGCATATTTTCCGGCGACGTCGATGCCACCGGTTGCAATATCGGCATCTTCTACGGCGCCGGCGCGAAGGGCGCGTTGAACGGCGCCAGCGTCCACGGCGCCAACTATTTCGGCGTCGTTCGTTACGGCGCGAACGTGCCGATCACGAACACCGTCGTCTATCAGATCGGCGAACAGCCGTTCAACGGCGACCAACACGGCGTCGCGATCTACTGCGCCGACGATTCGCCGCAAAGCTCGCTCGGCGATATCACCAACAACATCGTCTTTGCCTACCAAAAGGGCGGGATCGTCGTTAATGGCAAGAATTGCAGCGCCAACATCGCCAACAACACCGTGATCGGCAACGGCCCGGTCAACTACATTGCCCAGAACGGTATCGAGGCTGGCGACGGGTCGAACGTTTCGATCACGGGCAATTACATCTTCGGCAATTCATACACCGGTTCCAACGAAGCCTCGAGCGGCGGCATCCTGGTCTATGGCGGCGCGTGCTTCGGCGTCACCAACTATGAGACCGGCGTTCAGGTTGCCAACAACACAGCGATCGGAAACGATGTTGGCATCTACTCCGTCAATCTCGACGTCAACTGCGACCCGACCGTGACGCACACTGGCGACGCGATCATCGGGAACATGCTGCAGAACAACGCCGACAATAATACCACCGGCGACGGGCCCACCACCGGGTATCAGGCGGGCATCCTCGATCAAGGCGACGGCGATCGCATTATCGGCAATCAGATTTGCGGCATCGGCTACGCGACCGTGAACACGCCGACGCTGGTGACTCTACCGATCGATACCACCGCCACCAACAATGCCGTCGTCGAGGGCAATCACGGCTGTTTCGACCTCAACGGCCCGCAGCCGCACGGCCACGGGCATCACCACCCGTTCTGGGATCGCTAGTCGACGTTGAGGCAATGACGGGCTCGGGCCGGCCATAAGCCGGCCCGAGCCAGTTTTTCGACGATTCACGCGGCCCGGGTTTTCTTGATGTCGCCGCCGCGTTGCGCCGCGCGTAGGGCGGCGCCCTCCGCCGTCAGCACGTCCCGGCAGCGGGTGAGAAAATCGAGAATCAGTTCGAGCTGATCGTCGCTGTAGGACGACCACATCTCTGTCATCGAGCAGTGCAGCGGCTCGAACAGCGGCGGCACGGTTTGCTCGACGCATGCCATGGGCCGGACGATGACCTTGCGGCGGTCGGCGGCGTCGCGGTCGCGGCGGACGAGGCCGGCGCGCTCCAGCCGGTCGATCACGCCGGTGATGGCGCCGCTCGTCAGGGCGGTCGCGGCGGCGAGATCGCCCGCGGTCACGCCTCTGTCGCCGGCGGCGCGCGCCAGGGTCAGGCATTCGAGATCGCTGACATTGATGCCGAGGCGCTCGGCGATTGCCTGGCTGACCGCCAGATTTTGCGCGCTCAGCGTCTTGGTGGCGTGTTCCATGGCCGCCATGATTTCGGCGCGCTTCGCGGACCGCCTCGACACTGTATTTTCTCCTCTTGGCGTTTTGGTATCTTATTGGCTAAGATATTAACGCATTGAACGATCCTAGGGAATAGCCGGGGGCGCGTCGAGCGTCCGGTCGGTCTGGCAGGAATGCGGAACGGCCGGGGCGAGGCTGTCGCGCACAGGCGATTTAGAGTGGAAGGGGTATGAGCAGCAAGTCGATGACCGATGGATTGCCGCGCGCCGCCAGGCGGCCGCGCAAGCCGCGCACGCGCGGCCGGCTGATTTTCCGCTTGGTTCTGGTGATCGTGTTGATGGGCGCGGTCGGCTTCGGCCTCTACGCCTTCCAGAATTTCAAGACCATGATGATCGGCCAGATCATGGCCAAGATGGCGCCGCCGCCGGCGCCGGTTGCCGCCGTCGCCGCCAAGCTCCAGGACATGCCGCGTTATCTCGAAGGCATCGGCACGCTGATGGCGGTGAGACAGGTAACGGTGGCGCCGGAAGTCGCCGGCCGCGTCACCCAGATCATGTTCGAAGCCGGGCAGTCGGTGAAGGCGGGCGATCCGCTGGTCCAGATCTACGACGCGCCCGACCGCGCCGATCTCGCCAACTTCCAGGCGCAGGAAAGGCTGGCGCAAGTCAATCTCGTGCGCGCGCGCACCTTGGCGCAAAAGGAGTTCGGCTCGAAGCAGGCCGAGGATCAGGCGCAGATGGCGCTCGACCAGGCGCACGCCGGCATCGCGCACACCAACGCGGTTATCGTGCAGAAGTTGGTGCGGGCGCCGTTCGCCGGCCAGCTCGGCATTCGTCAGGTCAATCTCGGCCAGTATCTCAACCCGGGAAACCCGATCGCGACCCTGACCGATCTCGACACCATGTATGTCGATTTCACCCTGCCGGAGCAGGCGAGCGCCCAGCTCAAGATCGGTCAGGAAATCGATATCGCGGTCGACGCGTATAGCGGCAAGGTGTTCCGCGGCAAGCTCACCACCATCGAGCCTCAGATCGACCCGCAGACCCGCGCCATCAAGCTTGAGGCGACGATCCTGAATACCGACCATACGCTGCGTCCCGGCATGTTCGCCAATGCCCGTGTCGTGCTGCCGCCCGAGCACGATGTCGTGACGGTTCCGGAAACCGCTATCGAATACACGCCCTATGGCACCTCGGTCTATATCATCAAGCCGGTCGGCAAGGACGATAAGGGCCAGCCCAAGTACATTGCGTCGCAAAGCTTCGTGAAGCTTGGCCAGCACCAAGACGGCGATGTCGCGATTCTGAGCGGCCTGAAGGCCGGCGAACTGGTGGCAAGCTCCGGACAACTCAAGATCATCAACGGCGCGCCGGTGCGGCTCTCGACGGAGGGCCCGCTGAAGCAGCCGCCCGTGCCGCCGCGGGATTAGCGCCGATGCGTTTCACCGACCTGTT
Organism: uncultured Alphaproteobacteria bacterium; assembly: GCA_963729845.1. Lineage (GTDB taxonomy): Bacteria > Pseudomonadota > Alphaproteobacteria > ATCC43930 > CGMCC-115725 > JAATGI01. Next base: position 21,876 of record CAVSQC010000008.1, on the reverse strand, counting down.
CATCCGCCGCCCGGTCCTGTCGATCGTCGTCAGCCTGCTGATCCTGCTGTTGGGCTTGCGTTCGTTCTACGACCTTCCGGTTCGGCAATACCCGAAGATGGAAAACACGGTGATCACCGTGACGACCATTTATCCGGGCGCCCCGGCGGAGGTGGTGCAAGGCTTCATCACCCAGCCGATCGAACAGGCCGTGTCGTCGGCCGAAGGCATCGACTACCTGACCTCGACCTCGGTGCTCGGTAACAGCACCATCTCGGTCAACATCAAGCTCAATTACGATCCCGGCACCGCCATGACCGACGTCATGGCGAAGACCGACCAAGTCCGCTACCTGTTGCCGAAGGACGCGTTCGACCCGATCATCGTCAAGACGACCGGGCAGACCACCGGCATCATGTACATCAATTTCTCCTCGTCGGAGCTCAGCGCCGCGGCGGTGGCGGACTATCTGGCGCGCAACGTCCAGCCGCTGCTGGCCACGGTCGACGGCGTCGCGTCCGCCGACATTCTCGGCGGGCAGACCTATGCGATGCGGGTGTGGCTCGATCCGACGCGCATGGCGTCGCGCGGCGTGACCGCGGTCGATGTCGCAGGCGCGCTCCTGCAAAACAACTATCAGTCCGCGCCCGGCCAGTCGAAAGGTTATTTCACGATCTCCAACGTGATCGCCGACACCGATCTCAAGACCGTCGATCAGTTCAGGGACATGATCGTCAAGGCGCAGAACGGCGCACTGGTACGCCTCAAGGACGTGGCGGATGTCGATCTCGGCCCGCAAAGCACCAACGTCTCGGTGCTGATGAACGGCAATCGCTCGGTCTTCATCGGCATCAACGCGACCCCGACCGGCAACCCCTTGAACGTCGTCAACGACGTCAACGCTCTCCTGCCGTCGATCGAGCGCGGGCTGCCGCCGACGGTGAACATGCGGGTCGCCTACGATTTCGACCAAGTTCATCCGCTCCTCGATCGCCGAGGTCGAGCGCACGCTGGCGATGGCGGTCGGCATCGTCATCGTCGTCATCTTCCTGTTCCTCGGCACGTTCCGCGCCGTCATCATTCCGGTGGTGACGATGCCGCTGTCGCTGGTCGGCGCCGGCATCATCATGTTGTCGATGGGGTTCAGCTTCAATCTGCTGACGCTGCTGGCGATGGTACTGGCGATCGGCCTGGTCGTCGACGACGCCATCGTCGTCGTGGAAAACGTGTACCGGCACATCGAGCACGGCGAGACGCCGTTCCGCGCCGCGATCATCGGCGCGCGCGAGATCGTCGGCCCGGTGGTGGCGATGACCATCACGCTGGCCGCGGTCTATGCGCCGATCGGCTTCCTCACCGGCCTTACGGGCACGTTGTTCCGCGAATTCGCCTTCACGCTGGCCGGATCGGTGATCATCTCCGGCGTGGTCGCGCTGACCCTGTCGCCGATGATGGCGTCGCGCTTCCTCACCACTACCGCGCAGGAAGGCTGGTTCGCGCGCCAGGTCGACCGATTCTTTTCCGCGGTCACGCGCTGGTACGGCCGCCGCCTCGCCGGCACGCTCGATTACCGGCCGGTGGTGCTGGTGTTCGCCGCCGGCATCTTCGCGATGCTGGTGTTCCTCTATACCCATGTGCAGAAGGAATTGGCGCCGCAGGAAGATCAGGGCGTCCTGTTCTCGCTCGCCAAGGGTCCGCAATACGCCAATCTCGAATACACCGAAGCGTTCGGCCGCCAAATCGAGGCAATCTACCGGTCGTTTCCCGAGACCGACGCGACCTTCATGATCAACGGCTTCCAAGGTTTCAACACCGGCTTTTCCGCGATGGTGCTCAAGCCCTGGGACGAGCGCACGCGTTCGACCAAGGGCCTGTCGCCGCTGGTGCAGGCTAGGCTCAACGACGTCGTCGGGGTGCGCGCCAGCGTCTTCAGCCCGCCGGCGCTACCCGGCGCGTTCGGCGGCTTGCCGTTCCAATTCGTGGTCAGCGCCGCAGCGCCGAGCGACACGATCTTCAAGCTGATGCAGGAAATCCGGATGCGCGCGATGCGCAGCCACAAATTCATCTTCGTCGATACCGATCTCGCCTACAACCAGCCGGTGACGCAGCTCAAAATCGACCGCGCCAAGGCCAACGATCTCGGCATCAACATGCAGGCGATCGGCCAGACCTTGGCGCTGATGGTCGGCGGCAACTACATCAATCAGTTCGATTTCAGCGGCCGTGCCTACCAGGTGATTCCGCAAGTGCCGCGCGGCCAGCGCCTCAGTCCCGAGGAATTGCAAAAATATTTCATCAAGACCGCGAGCGGCGGGCTGGTGCCGTTATCGACCGTGGTGTCGTTTACGACCCGGACCGATCCCAACGCGTATTACCACTATAATCAGCTCAATTCCTCGACGCTCTCAGGCGTGCCGTTCCCCGGCGTCAGCATGGGCGAGGCGGTCGAATTCATGCAGCAGACCGCGGCCGAAATCCTGCCCGCCGGCTTCCACGCCGACTTCCTGTCGGAATCGCGCCAATATGTCGAGGAAGGCAATCAGCTCACGGTCACCTTCATCTTCGCGCTGATCATCATCTATTTGGTGCTGGCGGCGCAGTTCGAGAGCCTGCGCGATCCGTTGGTCATTCTAATATCGGTGCCGCTGTCGATTTGCGGCGCGCTCTTGCCGCTGTTCATCGGGCTCGCGTCGCTCAACATCTATACCCAGGTCGGCTTGGTGACGCTGATCGGACTCATCAGCAAGCACGGCATCCTGATGACCGAATTCGCCAACCAGCTGCAACGCCGCGAGGGATTGGACAAGCGTCAGGCGATCGAGCGCGCGGCCGCGGTGCGGTTGCGTCCGATCCTGATGACGACGGCGGCGATGGTGGTCGGACTGTTCCCGCTGCTCTCGGCCACCGGCGCCGGCGCGGCGAGCCGCTTCTCGATCGGCATCGTCATCGTCGCCGGCATGACCATCGGCACGTTGTTCACGCTGTTCGTGCTGCCGACAGTCTACACCGTGCTGGCGCGCGACCACCGCGCGGCGGCGGCGCTCGATAGCGAACAGGAAAAGGCGCTCGCGGCGGAATGATGCCTCCCGCGGCATGAAACAAAACGGCCTCCGGCAAGCGCCGGAGGCCGCGTCGTCATATCCGAAAAAAGAATCAGCCGTCCTTGGGCGTGGTCTTCACGTCCTTGGGGGGCGCCTTCTTCTTGGCCGTATGCTTGTGGTGGGTGGTCTTTTTGGTGGTCTTCTTGTGGGTGGTCTTGTGGACGGTTTTGTGCGGGGTCTTGTGCTTCGCCGTCGCGGATTTGCCGGTCTGGTCGGTCTTGCCCTTGTCGGACATGCTCTTGTCGGTGTCGGGCTTCGCCATGGTCTGGTCGCCCTTCATGTCCTCGGCCGATGCCGCCATTGGCAGGCTGGACGCGGCGACGAACGACAGGAGTGCAAACGCGGTCAACAACGCCTTCATTACAATGCTCCTATGGTATGGGGCCCCCCGGGTAAGGCGGCGGTAAGTGCCGCGATCTCAGCCGATCCGGCATAGCTACACTTTATCATGGCGCCGGTTGCGGCACGCCAATTATTGCCGTGACTCGCGGAAATTTTTTGCCGACCCGGAGGCCCGACGGTTCATCCGCCGACGCGGCGCACGGTGGCGGCGTCCTGGCCGAACAGGATTTTGCGCGCGTCCGGGCTGGTCGGCGCGGTGCTCTGGAACTGCTTGCCCTTATCGTAGGCGCGCACTGTGGCGGGCCGGGCCTTGATGGTGTCCTGCCAGCGCTTCAAGTTGGGAAAATCCTCGATCTTCTGGCCCATGCGCTCATAGGCCGTGGTCCAGGGATAGGACGCCATGTCGGCGATCGAATAGCCGCCGGCGACGAATTCGCGGTCCCGCAACCGATGATCGAGCACGGCAAAGAGCCGCCCCGTCTCCTTGACATAGCGGTCGATGGCGTAGGGGATTTTTTCCGGCGCGTAATGTGCGAAGTGATTGTTCTGCCCGGCCATCGGCCCGAGCCCGCCCATCTGCCAGAACAGCCATTGCAGCACCTCGACCCGGCCGCGCAGATCGGACGGAATGAATTTGCCGGTCTTTTCCGCGAGGTAGAGCAGGATCGCGCCCGACTCGAACACGCTGATCGGCTTGCCTCCGCCCGCCGGGTCGTCGTCGACGATCGCGGGCATGCGGTTGTTCGGCGAAATGGCGAGGAACTCCGGCTTGAACTGATCGCCCTTGCCGATATTCACCGGGTGGATCGTGTAGGGCAGGCCGGTTTCTTCGAGGAAAAGCGTGATCTTGTGGCCGTTTGGAGTAGGCCAGTAATAAAGCTGAATCATGGGGATGCCTCGCGTTTCGGCCTAGGGTGACGCCGGCGGATCGGCCGAACTATGGCCGCCCGCCGGGGCGGTGACAAGCGTCGGCCCCAGCGCCGCGATCACCTCGCGGATCATGGCTTCCGGATCGTCGGTCCGCATCGCCGCGCCCATGATGGCGACGCCGGCGGCGCCGGCGGCGCGGCATTGCGCGGCGTTGCCCGCGTCGATACCGCCCAGTGCGAGGACCGGGATCGGCACGGTCTTGGCGATCTCGGCCAAGCCCCTGAGGCCGAGCGCCGGCCCATAGCCGGGCTTGCTGGCGCTGTCGAAGATCGGGCTCAGCGTGACGTAATCGGCGCCGAGCGCGGCGGCGTGCTGAACCTCGCCCCGGTCGTGGGTGGAAATCCCGATCGTGGCTCGATTGCCGAGATAGGCGCGCGCCGTCTTGATCGAGCCATGGCGCGGCAGATGCACGCCGGCAGCGCCCGTCGTCATCGCGGCATCGTAATCGGCGTGAACGCTGACGCGTGCCTTGTTGCGGTCGCCGTAATTGACCAGGCGATACAGCATGTTCACCCGCTCGTTCGGCGTCATGTCGGGCTCGCGCAAGGAAATCCAGCGGCAACCGCCCTTGAACAGGGCCAGCGCGATATTCAACAACGGCTGCGTCGCCTGCTTGCGGTCGGTGATGACGAGAACCGGCGGTATTGGCAGGGCCTTCATGCGCTCATCCGCCGATCAGGCCGAGCTCGGGACTGGACGGCTCGGCGTTGGTGCGCTTCGGGATGCGCCCGGCAAGGCGCGCGTCGCGTCCCGCCGTCACCGCCGCCTTCATCGCGCCGGCCATGCGCGCCGGATCGCGCGCCTTGGCGATGGCGGTGTTGAGGAGCACGCCGTCGCAGCCGAGCTCCATCGCGAAGGCGGCGTCGGAGGCGGTGCCGATTCCCGCGTCCAGAATCACCGGCACCGGGCTGGTGGCGACGATGCGTTCGATGGCGAAGGGATTAACAATGCCGAGACCCGAGCCGATGGGCGAGCCGAGCGGCATCACCGCCGCCGCGCCCCGGTCGGCGAGCTTGCGGCAGGTGACGGGATCGTCGTTGCAATAGGGCAGCACCGTGAAACCCTCGGCCACCAGTTCCTCGGTCGCCTCCAACAAATATTCCACGTCGGGGTAAAGCGTTTCGCGGTCGCCGATAAGCTCGAGCTTCACCAGGTCGGTCTCCAACGCCTCGCGCGCGAGATGGGCAGTCAGCACCGCGTCCCTGACGGTCGAACAGCCGGCGGTGTTGGGCAACAGCGTGTACCGCTCGCCGAGCAAATCGACCAGACTGCCGGCGTAGGCGTCAAGGCTGATGCGCCGAATCGACACGGTCACCAACGCCGGCTCGGCCGCCGCGAGCGAATCGAGCAGCACCTGCTGGTTGGGATAACCGCCGGTGCCCATGAAGAGACGGGACGGATAGACGCGGTTGGCGATGGTGAGGGTGTCGGTCATCACCCACCGCCGAACGGACGGACGATTTCGACTTCGTCGCCCGGGAAAGAATTGTCTCTTGCCAACGCCGCGCCGGCACCACCGCGCCGTTGATCGCGACCGCAAGACCGCGCTTGCCGTTCATGCCGCGAGCCTCGACGAGCGCCGCCACCGACCCGCCGGCGAACGGCTCGTCCACCCCGTTGATGCGAATGATGTCGCTCATGCCGGCGCCTTCACTGCGAAGCGATCGTGCCGGAACGGCGCGATTGCCGCTTCCGTCTCGCCGGACAGAATATGGTGCGCGATCGCCCGCGCGGTAATTGGCGTCAGCAGGATACCGTTGCGGTAATGGCCGGTGGCGTAGATCAAGCCGTCGATGCCGCTCTCGCCGAGGATCGGCGCATCGTCGCGCGAGCCGGGACGGAAGCCGGTCCACATTTCGGCGATCGGCAATTCCTCGATGCCCGGAATCGCGCGCCACGCGCCTTCGAGCAACGCCAGCACGCCACCCGCCGTGAGTTGCGGATCGAAGCCGCGCTCCTCCACCGTGGCGCCGACGATGAGACGCCCGTCGGCGCGCGGCGCCATATAGGCCTTGGCGGCCCACACGACATGCCGGACCAGTGGTGCCGCCGGGTCCATTTGCAACGCCAGCATTTGGCCCTTTACCGGCCGCACCGCCGGCCTGGCGGCGTGCGGAATGCCGGCGATCTCGTTGGACCAGGCGCCGGCCGCGAGTACCACCGCGTCGGCGCGGCGAAGCTGGTCAGCGATACGCACGCCGGTGACGCGTCCGCCCGCGATCTCGATAGCGTCGACGCTTGTTTCCTCGTGCAGCGCGCCGCCCGCGCCGGCAAAGGCGCGCGCCAACGCCGCGGCCAGCAAGCGGTTGTCGACCTGATGATCCTCGGGGCTGAAAACCGCGGCGGCAAGATGCGGCGTCAGGTGCGGCTCGCGCCGCCGCGCCTCGGCGCCGCTCAGCCATTCGAGCGCGATGCCGAGCGAGCGCTGAAAATCGAAATTGAATTTGAGCCGTGCGGCGTCGTCGCGGGTGAGCGCGAGCATCAGCGTGCCTTCGCGCCGCAAGCCCACCGCCATGCCCGACGCTTCTTCCAGTTCGGCCGCGAACGCGGGCCACAGTTTCTGGCTCTCGCGATTGAGCGCGTACAGCGCCTGTTCGCCGGGCTCGGCCTCGAGTCCCGCCGCCAACATGCCCGCCGCCGCCCAGCTCGCGCCGTGGCCAGCCTTGCCGCGCTCGAACACATCGACCTCGCAGCCGGCCCGCGCCAGCCGCCAGCCGATGCTCAAGCCGATGGCGCCGCCGCCAATGATGGCGACGCGCGGCTTGGCGTTGTGGCTGGACCTAACGATGGCGGGCTCCCTTCGCTGGCATGATCCAGACAGGTTCCGTGGGTATGATCTCAGCCGGCAACTGCCGGCACCCCAGCCGTGACCCGAATCTGGCGCGTGCCTTCAAAGCCTGCAAGTACTTTATGTAACAGGGACTTTGGCAGTCCACCATGCCCCGTCGCACGCGGGCTTGACCCGCGGGTCCAAAGCCCGCGACGGGCCCGTCACTCGCTCTGGATGGCCGGGTCAAGCCCGGCCATGACGCATAGAAAGCGCGTCCTACTCCGCGGCCTGCGCCTTCTTCTTCGCTTCCTCGGCGAAATGTTTCTGGATGGTGTGCATCATCGCGTCGTTCCGCTTCTGCGAGAACGGCACGTTGTTGTCTTTCAGCCAACCCATCGAACTCGTTGCGCCAATTGTTGGTGGCGTTGAACTTCGGCAGGACGTAATTGGCGAACAGCTCGTAGGATTTTTTGGTCGCTTCCCAGTTGGCGAAATCGTGCGCGAGCAGCAAGATGGTGCCGAAGCCGCCGGTCTTCTGCCAGAACCGCTCGAGCACGGCCAGCGCTTCGTCGGGCGTGCCGATGCAGCCATAGCCGTTTTCGTTGATGCCCTCCAGGCTCGGCAGGCCAATCGCCGCGCCGCCGTTCGGGCTGACGGAGTAGCCGTAGATCTCCCACTTCTTGAAGCCCTCGCGGCAATTCGCCAGCGCCTGCTCGCGGGTCTCGGCGATATGGAACGGCGCCATGATGCGCCATTCGGAGCGTTGCATCTTGCGGCCGTGCTCCTCCGAGATTTCGTTGGCGAGCCGCCAGTTGGTGTCGAGCGCGTCATAGCCGTCGCGCGCGCCCGCGGCGACGCTAATCATGCCGGTGCCGTACTTGCCGGCGACCTTGCCGCCGTTCGGCGTCGCCGAACTCGCGATCGCCATGTAGGGCCGCGGCTTGGTGTAGGGCTGGAGGTGCAACCGCGCATTCTTCAGCGTGTACCAATCCGTCTCCTTGGTGATGATCTCGCCGTTGAACAGGCGCGTAATGATGTCGATGCCCTCGATCATGCGGTCGCGCTGCACCTCGGGGTCGATGCCGAGCATCATCGCGTCGGAGGGCAGCAGGCCGGGGCCGAAGCCGAACATGGCGCGGCCGCGCGTCTGATGGTCGAGCTGACAGATGCGGTCGGCCAGGATCAGCGGATTGTGATAGGGCACGGAGATGACGCCGGTGCCGAGCCGGATATTCTTCGTGACCATCGCCGCGGCGGCGATGAACAATTCGGGGCAGCCGTAGATCTCGTAGCCGCCGGAATGATGCTCGCCGATCCAAGCCTCGGCGAAGCCGACCTTGTCCAGCCATTGCATCAGCTCGATGTCGCGTTCCATCAGCAGCGTCGTGTCCTCGTCGGTCGGGTGGAACGGCGGCAGGAACACGCCCGCTTTTAGGTTTCTGGCTTGGCTCACGGCATTTCTCCCTCTGGGTTGAGGCATATTGTGGCCGACAGAGTGTGGGGACGCAACGTCTCCCTTTTGCCGTCGTCCCCGCTTTCGCAGGGACGACGAATGAAGAAGTCGTCCTTTATTATTCGAAATCCTCGTCCTTCAGCTCGATCGGCGTGCCGTGCGGCGTACGCCGCGCGGCATGGCTCCAGGCGTCGGCATGGCGCGCGATGGCGCCGGCATCGGTCAGGCCCTTCGCGGCGACCATGCGCTCCAGCGTCGCCTGCCAATGCCGGTAATAGGTCTCGCCGGTGTCGGGATCGCCCGCCGCCTGCGCGCGCTTGATCTCGTCGGCGAGCATCGCCGCCCATTCGCTCCATTGGAACAGTCCGGCGCGATGGAGCGCCAGCGCCATGGCGAAGGATTGCGCCTCCCACGGTTCGCGGAACACCGGCCCGTCCGGCCCGCGCGGAATGCCGGGCACCTCGTCAATCGCGCTCATGCCGGCAGCAGATAGGGCTCGAACGCCTCGATCGAGACGGTCAGCGCCGGGTCGCTTGCCTCGCCCCATAGGTCGCGGCCGCTGAACACGACCGTGTAGAGCCATTGCGGATCTTCGCCGGCGCCGCTCGCCGCGGTGTCGGGATAGACATGACAGCCGCGCACCGCCTCGACCGTGCCGCTCTTGTCGCGCGCGTACCGCGGCAGCCGCGTATGTGTCGGCGGATTGATGTTCACGGTGCGGACACGGTCGCCCGCTTTGAACCGCGCCGGTGCCGGGCGCGGGGCGCGCATACTCGCCGCGCTTCAGCCCCGCCACGTCGGCCGGCGCCATCACGCGCGTGGCGAAAGCGGCGGGGCGCAGCGAGCGTCCGGCTTCGATCTCGTCGGCGCCGACCAGACCGGCGCGCTCGACACTCTTCTCCAATCCCATCAGCCACTTCGCGTAGTAGGAAGCGGACAAATAAGTCTATCGGCGGCAGGCTCTCGATCATCGCGCGGCCGCCATCGATGGTCCACAGCCGCGCGAAACCCATGGCGCGATAAAGCGCCATGACGCGGCCTTCCCACGGCGTGGTGGAATACCGGCTCGTTCGGCTCCGGCTCGACCGGGCCGAAACCCTGCATGCCGCCCATGTCGTGGATCGTATTCACGGCGCGCGGGGCAGGCCGGTCCCGATCATGCTGTCGCGCGTGACGAGATCGGCGAGGCGATCCTCGTCCCAGCCCTCGGTGCCGGCGGGCCGCATCGGCAACACCATGAACCGCGTCTCGGCGGTCGAATCCCACACCCGGATTTGCGTCGCCGCCGGCAACGTCACGCCGAACTCGGCGAGCACGGCGCGCGGCTCGATCACCGCGCGGCTGCGATAGGGCGCCGATTTGTACCAAACCGGCGGCAAGCCGAGCACTTCCCACGGATAACAGGAGCACAGCGTGCACACGACCATGTTGTGCCGCGCGGGCGTGTTCTCGACCGCGATCAGATGACTGCCGACCGGACTGACGAAGTCGAGCGAATTGGCGGCCGCGGTCGCGTCGGCCAGAAGCCGCTGCTTGAACGCGGCATCGGACCAGGCGCGAGCGACGATGCGCGCGCCGTTGCGCGGGCCGATGCGGGTCTCGAACGCCTCGACGATGAGGTCGAGCGTCTTCGGATCGACATGACCCTTTTCGGTCAGGATGGTTTCGAGCGCGCGCACCCGCGCCTGCATCTCCGACAGTTCCGAGCCATGGTCATGATCGTGGTCGTGGTCGTGCGACATCGTTCGAGTTTGGGTCCGTCGCGCCGCTTTGACAAGCCGGTGGCGGAAGAGTGGGAAGCACAATGGGTACCTAACCCTTTGATCCGACGAAACGTCTTCTCGGAAATGACGTGAGTTACCCCGAAAGTTACCCCTTTGCGCGGCTCCTTCGGGGAACGTACATCGCATCAAATACCCGATTGCAGAGTTTCGTCATCTGTGTGGCTCACCGGTTGTCTTGCTTTGCGCCCATGCTGGCAGTTCGGCCACTGCCCCTTGCAGTATCGAACCGGACATTTGAGCGGAAGCGACATAGGTCCGGGTTGTGCCAATACCGGTCATACGTGCATGCGATCGGGAGTGACTGAGTGTGGCCGAAGGCAGCCGGACCGCTATTGGGGCGACCAAGAAGCGAAAGCGGACATCGAACAACATCGGTTACTGATGCGGACCATTTTGTCGGTCGCAGCCTCGCCGATTCACATCGAGCCCGATTTCGGCACCGGCGGAACCGCACTACGCGAGCTTCATGCCGCCAGCTTCGATGGGGGCGTCGGCCTCGGTGATGTGGATGCCGCGCTCCTCCATCCGGGCGCATAGCTCGGCGGGGTCGCCGTTCTCGTCCATCTCCTCGGTCAGCGCGACCAGGTCGCGCCAATCGTTCTGCTTCGCCGTGCGGGCGATTCCGGCGGGGTCGCGTCCGGCCGCGACATCTTCTATGCCGGCAAGGATCATCCGGCGCGCGCGGGCGATGGCGATGTCCGAGGTGACGAGATGCTCGTTGCGGTGGTTATGGATCGCGCCCTGCGATTCCGTGACGAACAGATCGTGCACCGGGAAATAGGTGCCCATGCCGAGATAAGAACGCTCCATGTCGCCGCGATCCTGAAGCCAGCGGTTCGCCGGGTTGCGCCGCGCGGTGTAGCCGTCGGCCCGCTCGGCGTCGATTGTGCGCTCGATCGTGGCGCGGTCCATCGGCTGGGTCGGATGCGAGAAGAACTCGAAGCGCCAATGATGCGTGTCGTCGATCGGCACATGCCACAGCATGGTGCAGGAACCGCGCGGGCCAGAACCGATGGCCGAATTGTTCGGCATCACGAAATTGGTGACGCGCAGAACGCGCTTGCGGCCGGGCGCGATCTTGCGCTCCGCGAAGATGCGCACGCCGAACCGCGTATCGGCGATCGACAGGGTTGGCCGCGAATTGCCGACGAACACCGCCTGTAGGCCGCGGCGTCGCCTCCTGGCGCTGTCGGGCTCGAACCGATGCAGATACGAGGTGTGGATCGGATCGATATTGCCCTCGCTGCCCTGAAGGTAATTGCAGTTCGACAGCCAGCGGTTGGCGAAGACGTTGGCGTCGGGCACGATGAAGGGCGGATAGTTCGGGAACAGCGGCGCCGGCGCCGGCCCGAGATAGGCGAACACCGCGCCGCCGCGCTCGACCACGGGATAGGCGCGGTGGCGGATCAGGTCGCGATGAAGCCCGCCCTCCGGCTCGCCGGGCTGCTCGAGGCAGCGTCCCTCGATGTCGAACAGCCAGCCGTGATAGACGCAGCGCAACCCGCCATCCTCGACGCGCCCGTAGCTGAGATCGGCGCAGCGATGCGCGCATTGCAGGCCGAGCAGGCCGAGCCGGCCCTTATCGTCGCGAAACAGCACCAGATCCTCGCTCATGATCCGCACATGAAGCGGCGGATAGCCCGGCATGACATCGCGCGCCAAGCGCGATCGGCTGCCAATAGCGGCGCATCAGGTTGCCGCACGGCGTACCGGGACCCGGTTTGCGTCAGCACTTCCGCCGAATGTACCGGACGTTCAGACATCGCACGCTCCTCTGCAAATCTGCACTCAAGCAACGGACCTTGCTACCGCCCGCACCGGACAAGGCTCGGTCATTGCCCAGCCGTGGCCGGAACCGGCTCGATCGTCCGCCAGGTTTTGCCATCGAACCGGCGGAACTGGATATGCTTGACCGACTTCGTAATCGCTGGGGGTGATGGTGACGCTTGCACCGGGGACCAGCAACGGTACGCGGATAATGATCGAGATGCGTCACGACCCGCAGCAGATTCTCCCGGGTCAAATCGTCGCCGCACCGCCGCAGCAATCTCCGTCGTCAGCATCGCGAGCGAGTAGCCGGCAAGGGTAAATTCATTGGTCGGATCGCCTTCCGGATAATCGCGCTTCATGAAGTCCAGCCATTGTTTGATTCCGGGATCGGTGGCTCAGGCCCGGTTCGGAAGGATCGCGGAAAGCGCTGCCGTCATGATGCCGATCGATTTCTCGAAGCCGCCGGTTGCAGCGCCGCTTTGGTGGAAGCGCCCGTTACAGAAACGAGATGAAGCGGATGCCATCCGAGATCATAAGATTTGCGGATTGCCTGGGCGACAAACTTGCCGATCGCGAACTCGACCAGCGTATCGGCGCCGCTGCTTTGCAGGGAATGATCTGGGAGTCGATGCTGGGATCGGTCGGATTGTAGCCAGCGGTGGCGACGATCACCGAGCGGCGCGGGATTCGCCAGACCGGCCCGCAATCCGGCCAGATATCCCCGGCCGAGATCATCGTCCTGATAGAGAACCCCGATCTTCGTGTTGGTCTTCTCGCCAACATGTAATCGGCGAAGGCGCGGCCATCAGATCGATAGGTCATACCGAGAATAATGGTCCACGGGAAAGTCCTCGGCTGGTCGAAGACGTTCGCTCCCGACAAGACAAAGAACTGCGGCACTTTGCGGTCATTGAGATACTTGCGCATGGCCAGGTTCGGGGCGGTGCCGATCGTGCCCATGATCGCCAGGACTTTGTCCTCCTCGACAAGATGTCGGGCCTGCTCCAGCGCTTTCGCCGGCGCGTAGCCGTCATCGAGGCTGACAGTTGACCTTGCGGCCCTTGAGACCGCCCTTGCGTTCAATGCGCGGAAATAAGCCTGCTCGGTACCGCCGATGTCACTGCCATATCCTGACAGCGGACCGCTGTAAGGCATGGTTTGGCCGATCATAATCTCGGTGTCGGTGACGCCGGCATCATAATGTTTTTGGGCAAGCGCCGGCGATGCCGCCAGCGCACACAAGGCCAGCGCCCCTACCAGGATTGGAAATCGCATCGGAAGGTTCCAGCTCTGCCGCCAGGCGCCAACTGTTGTCTTTTCGAGGAACCGGGCTTGCGTTAACAGAAATTTGGCCAATCCGACCTCCCCTATTCTCGGCCTGCGGTCAACTTCCACCAAATCGCGCCGAGTTTCCGTTCGAATGGCGAACAGTGTTTCAAATTATCGAACGGCATAGGCCGATTTGGTCTACGGGATGTCAAGAAATTCGACTATTGGCGTATGTTCTCCGCCTTGAGGCCACGGGCTCATTCCTGGCGGAAGCGCCTTGTCTGTATGACACTTGTTCCCCGTGTTGCCGGAAGCGACAAGATTGGGTTGCAGGTTAGTATGGCGGACAGACGTCAATTCCAGAGGAATTTTCACCTTTTCGGTTGAAGGAGAGCTCGGGCTCGATCCGGGCCAGCCTGACCTTATCGCGGCGCTCCGGGCGCGCCCGGTCAAGGAACTCCTCGACGCCCAGATGAAGGCGATGATCGAGCTCGCCGCCGCCGCGGGGAAAGGCGACCTGCGTCCGCCGTTCCAGCCCGCCGAGGCGGCGCCGCACGATTTCCCCAGCGCCGAATTCGTGCCGCGCGCGACGTCCAACGCGGCGGCCCGCGGCATCGACCTCCTGATCGGCTGGACCCACGATGAGGCAAATCTCTACAACGCCGGAAATCCCGCGCTCGCCAAAATGACGCAGGCCGAGCTTGCCGCCGCTGCCATCGCAATGGTCGGCACCGGCTCAAACGCAAGGATCGAGGCCGCGCGCGCCGCGCGGCCGGGAGCGACGCCAGGACAGATTTTCCTCGACCTTATGACCGAGACGACGTTCGCCGCCGGCAGCCAGGCAATGGCACTGGCGGTTGCCCAGGCCGGTGGCCGCGCCTTTCTCTATCGCTTCGACTGGCTGTCGCCGGTACCCGCGTTAGGTGCCTGCCATTGCCTCGACATTCCGTTCGCGCTCGGCTCTTGGCGCGCTTGGATGAAGGCCCCGATGATGGCCGGCGCCGACGAGGCGGCGGTCGAGAATTTGTCAGCCGACATGATGCGCCGCTGGGCCGCTTTCGCCGCCACTGGCGATCCTGGTTTTCCTCAGGTGCGCGAAGGGGTGATGCCGATCATGACCTTCAATACTGAAAGTCGCGTCATAAACATATAAAGCTTGCGACTGCGGGCGTCGGCTGGAAACCGGCTGTCTTGCCGGTACCGGGCCGAACACGCACAAAGGGAGAGGTGGGCGATGAGAATGTTGGATTTGGCGGTGATCGGCGCGCTAGGGGGGACGTTGACGTTCTCCGGCGCAGCATGGGCCGACTTCGCCAACGGGGCCATCAAGATCGGCGTTCTGACCGACCTTTCCGGGCCGTATGAAGGCAATGGCGGTCATGGCTCCGTGGTCGGGGCGCAGATCGCCGCCGACGAGTTCGGCGACAAAATCGACGGCACGCCAATCGTCATTATCTCCGCCGATCATCAGAACAAGCCTGATATCGGCGCCGCCATCGCCGGACGCTGGTTTGAGGTCGATCATGTCGATGCCATCGCCGACCTGGTTAATTCCGGAGTCGCTGGCGCGGTCCTGAACGTCGCCCGCAAGGAAAACAAGCTGCTGCTCTTGACCGGCGCCGGCTCCGAGACTTTCACCGGTAAGAATTGCGCGCCGGACAATCTGGTGCAGTGGGTCTATGACACCTACGCCGTCGGCAGCGCCGCCGGCGAAGCGATGCCTTACCTGGGCAAGACCTGGTTCTTCATCACCGCCGATTACGTCTTCGGCAAGGGCCTGCAGGCCGGCACGACCCGCGCCATCGAAGCGCGCGGCGGCAAGGTTGTCGGCTCGGTGCTGCATCCGATCGGCACCTCCGATTTCTCCTCCTACATCCTCCAGGCGCAGGCTTCGGGGGCTGAGGTAATCGCGCTCGCGAACGGCGGCCAGGACACGATGAACGCCATCAAGGCGGCGCGCGAATTCGGCGTGAAGGCCAAGATCTTTTCGAGCTTCGATCTGACCGAGATCAAGGCGATCGGCCTCGTCAATATGGGCGGTACGCTTTATGTCCATTATTGGAACCCGGACGTGAACGATAAGTCGCGGGCGTTCGTGAAAGAATTCGCCAAGCGCACGGGCAAGCCGGTGGGCGACTTCCAGATCGGTACTTATTCGGTGGTCCATTCCTATCTTCTTGCGGTCAAGGCGACGCATTCGACCGACCCCAAAACGGTGCTATCGGCGATGCGCAAGATGACGATCGATGATGCCTTCACCGACAACGGCTATCTGCGTCCGGACGGCCGCATGGTCCACGACCTCTATCTGTTCCAGGTGAAGACACCCGCGGAATCGCGCGGCCCCTACGATCTGACCAAGGTCGTGGCGACCATACCCGGGGACAAAGCGTTCCGTCCCATCGATGCACCCGGCGGCTGTCCCGCCTTCGCGAAAAAATAGCTGGCGTGCCATCAGCGGCGAAGGCTGTCAGCCTCCGCTGCTGAAGTCGGCTGAGATGCCAGTCTTAGTCGGATTTGAGCGCCAAGGAGCCGAGATTGGCCGACAGCAAATTGTCGGCTTCAAAACCAAAACAAGTTAGCGGAAACTCACCTCAAACCATGCGTCATCTGATGCCGGGCTGGGCTAGACCAAATTACGGTGAACGGCAAATCCCGCGTCCATGATGAAACATTTTGGCAAAACTTGGAGCGCGAAGCGGCAGACGAACACTCCCTCCCCGAGCTTGCGAGGAGAGTTCGGTTCCCTTTTTCCGCTCCAAATGATTTCAAGCGCTTAAACAGTTGCGATACTAAAATGAGGCGGCGTTCGATTGCGCCCGCGTTTGACG
The DNA here is from genome assembly GCA_963729845.1 of uncultured Alphaproteobacteria bacterium. Classification (GTDB taxonomy): domain Bacteria; phylum Pseudomonadota; class Alphaproteobacteria; order ATCC43930; family CGMCC-115725; genus JAATGI01. Next base: position 5,647 of record CAVSQC010000008.1, on the reverse strand, counting down.
CGGAGGCGGGACCAAGCAATTTTCGCTGCCTCGGTTCCTAAGACAAATCGAAAACACAGGGCGGTTGCGCCTAAGCGAGTATCCCCATGCTGACAATCCATCATCTAGGAGTTTCTCAATCAGAACGCATCGTCTGGCTATGCGAGGAGCTAGCGATCGATTATGAGCTCAAACGTTACGAGCGGAGATCGGACAACCGCCTCGCGCCTGACGAGTACAAAGCGCTGCATCCGATGGGAATCGCGCCAGTGATTACGGACGGCGACCTCGTGCTGGCCGAGAGCGGCGCAATCTGCGACTACGTCTGCGCGCGCTATGGCGGCGGGCGGCTCGCCCCCGGGCCTGAAGATCCGGATTTCGCCGACCACCTGTTCTGGTTCCACTGGTCCAACGGCACCTTCATGACCACGCTGATGATGGAGTTGGTGCTGGCCCGGGGCAGCGGAGGCAATCCCGCCTCGTTTTTCGTTGACGATCGCAGCCGGCGCGGTTGGGCGATGGTCGAGACAAGGCTTGGTCAGACACCGTTCTTCGGAGGCGCGAACTTGACCACCGCCGACATTATGATGGTTTACTGCTTGACCACCAGCCGAGCGTTCCGCGGCACATCGATCGACGGCTATCCCAATCTCCGGTCCTACCTCGCGCGGATCGGTGCGCGCCCGGCCTATCGGCGGGCGATGGCCAGGGCGGAGCCGAATATGACGCCGATGCTCACCTGACGTACGTGTCGTGCTTGCGCCGGCATCTCGAAGGCTTCACGGCAACGCCTTTCCTAAGATCGAACGTTATCGAAGCACTCTGCCGGCAAGTAATACGATATCCGGCAGTTGTTAGTCGCCGAAGCGGGGCGGCGGAACGAAGCCCCCGAATTCGCGCTCGATGAGCCCTGCGAAGGTGATGGTCGTGCGGTCGTCATAAGCCGCGCCCATGATGTGGATCCCGATCGGCAGCCCGTCCTTGGTGCGGTCGATCGGCGCGACTGTTCCCGGCAGTCCCGCAAGAACGGCTATGCCGGGCCAAACTAGCTGATCAACAAAGACGATCTCCTTGCCATCGATGTCGGCGCGTTTAGCGTTCTGGTTGGGATTGAAATCATGCGGAAACGCGGCGGTCGATAAGGGAGGACTGATGACCACGTCAAAGGTCTCGAACAGCCGCCGCCATTGCGCCTTGATGCGATAACGATCTTCGTCGAGTGCGACCCAGTCGCGATGACTCAGATTGATGTTGCGTAGGCGGATCGCCAGCAAGCTGTCTTCATCAGGCGACAGTTTAGCCGCTGCCTCTTCCATTATCCGCCGCCGATCGTCGGGCATGCGGTTATTCGTCTCGGCGCCGAGGAGCTGTGTGTAGACGCGGCCCGCCCGCGCGAGGTCGGGAACGAGATTGCTCGACCGCGCGAGCTTTACCCCAACGCGCTCGAGCTTGTTGGCAAAGCGCGAGACCGCATCGCGGATCTCTTGTCGTGTCGGCACCAATGGATGCTCGTCGATGACGAGGACGCGATAGTCTTGTATGGCGGCATGACGCGGCTCCGCCAAGGCGAGGCGATAGCCATGTGCCATCTCGCCTTCCGGCTCGGCCAGGATGCCCAGGGCCAGGTCGAGATCGGCGGCGGTACGAGCAAGCGGGCCGCAGACACCAAGATCGGCGGCTCGTGTGGTGCCCGGCAGGCCCTGACCGCGTCCCGGCACCAGCGCATAAGTTGGCTTGTGGCCGAACACACCGCAAAAATGCGCGGGAATGCGGATCGATCCCCCGATATCGGAGCCAAGCTCCAGCGGGACATATCCGGCCGCGAGCGATGCGGCACTACCGCCCGAAGAACCGCCCGGCGAATAGTCCGGGTTCCACGGATTGCGAGTCAGACCGTAGATTTCATTGAAGCTCTGCCAATCCGCAAGCGCCACCGGTACGTTGGTCTTACCGACGATGATCGCCCCTGCCCTTTTGAGCCGCGCCACTGCGACCGCGTCATTCGTAGCGATATTGTTCCTGAATTCCGTAAATCCCCATGTCGTCGCCAGTCCGGCCACGTCGTATGATTCTTTAACCGTCATTGGCACACCGAGCAGCGGCAGCTTTTCCCCTTTTGCGCGCCGACGGTCCGCGTCCATTGCGGCATCGCGGGCGCGGTCGAAATCGCGCACGATGACGGCATTGATCGAGCCATCGAATTGTTCGATGCGCGCGATCGCCGCGTTGAACCAGCTCCACGGCCGAAACTTCGCCGCGCTCGAGTTCGGCGGCCATGGCCTGCGCGCTCCGATAGGGGGATGACGTATCAGTAGGCATTTTGTGCTTCCTCCCGACAGTCTTGCTGGAAGATTTGTAGCGTCCCTCTGCTTATCCGCCTTCATCAAGTTAGCAGATTATCCGCGCCTGCTTTGAGGCTAGCGAGCCTTTCGCCGCAGCGTCCGGAAGGGGCGCGAAGCAGAAGGCGACGCTGCCGATGCCGGAGTTCCGCAATGGGTCCAGGCTGTGTGGAAACGCGTTGATCTGGTAATTTGATTCCGGTCTACGGAGGTCGGGATGAAGCGCTTTATTGAGGGCGAGGACCGCCGGCAAGCGACGCTGCTTCCTGATTGCCTAGACGACTACGTGGCCGCGGACAACCCGGTTCGGGTGGTTGAGGTGTTCACCGGCGAACTCGATCTCGCGGCCCTGGGTTTTGCGGGCATGGTGCCGGAGGTAACCGGTCGTCCGGCTTACCATCCGGCGACCCTGTTCAAGATCTACTTGTACGGCTATCTCAACCGCATCCAGTCAAGCCGGCGGCTCGAACGAGAGACCCAGCGCAACATCGAGCTTATGTGGCTGACGGGCCGGCTGATGCCGGACTTCAAGACCATCGCCGACTTCCGCCGCGACAACGGGCCGGCAATCCGTGCAGCCTGCACACAGTTCGTTGTGCTGTGCCGCCGGCTCAACCTGTTCAGCCATGTTGTCGTTGCGATCGACGGGAGCAAGTTCAAGGCCGTCAACAATCGCGACAAGAACTTCACGGTGGCCAAGGTCGGCAAACGCATCGAGCAGGTCGAAGCCAGCATCGCGCGCTACCTTGCGGCGCTGGATCGGGCCGATCGGCAAGACTGTGATGTCGCCGAGGCCCAGACGACCCGGCTCAAGGAAAAGATCGATGGTAAGCGGTCAGGCGGTCCCGTGTATCGGATGACGCCAAGTTCGGTGATGTTCGACCTCTCGGCGGTTTGGTTCGGGAGGAATGAATGCAGTCTGAACACAAGTCCAGCACCAAGAGCTTTGAGTTGATCGAGGCGGAAGTTTCGCGTCTCGAGGCCAGTCCTGAGACGCCGCGGCGGCGGTGGTCTGAGGCGGCGAAGGAGCGGATTGTGGCGGCAGCGGCGCAGCCAGGGGCGAACGTGTCAGCGATCGCGCGTACTCATGGGCTGTCACCGCAACAGGTTTTTGCCTGGCGCCGGAAGGCGGTGGTCGGTTCAGGGGCCAAGAACCCGGGCACGGCGGCCCCGTCCTTCGCCATGGTTACGATCGATGCGGAGGTCAGCGGTATTGTGGAGCTTGCTGTCGCCGGGGTGACGATCCGCCTTGGTCCGACAGTGCCGGCGGCGCGGGTGAAAGAACTTTTGCGGGCGGTCCGGTCGGCATGATTCCGACCGGCGCTTCGGTCTTCGTCGCGACCCAGCCGGTGGACTTCCGCAAGGGAGCTTCGGGATTGATGGCCTTGGTGCAGGGCAGCGGCGCCGATCCGTTCTCGGGTGCGCTTTATGTGTTTCGGTCGAAGCGCGCCGACCGCGTGAAGATGGTGTGGTGGGACGGCGGCGGCGTGTGTCTCTTCGCCAAGACGCTGGACGAGCACGGCTTCCATTGGCCTCGGATCGAGAACAGCGTGATCCGGCTGTCGATGGCGCAGCTCATGGCCTTGGTCGAGGGCATGGATTGGACGCGGGTGAAGGCGATAACAGCGCGCCACCCGATGTCGGTCGGATAACCCTGCGGCGAGATGACTTCAGGGCCGGCTTCGCGGCGGCGCCGATTAGCGAATCGTGTTTCAATCTCGACCATGATCGATACCGCGGCCGAGCTGCCAAACGATGTCGAGACGCTGAAGGTAATGCTTCTCGCGGCTCGCGCGGAGACGGCGACCTTGACGGCCGAGGCTTCGGCGTTGACGGCCGAGGCGGCGACGTTGCGGGCAGCCAAAGCCGCGGCGGAGACTTCGGATCGAGCGCTTGCATGCCCTGCTCAAGACGCTGGAGCGGGCACGGTATGGACGGCGATCCGAAACGCTCGATCCCGATCAGCATGAGTTCGCCTTCGAAGAGATCCAGACCGGTCTCGGCGCGATCGAGGCGACGCTCGACGCGGTCGCCAAGACGCCGCAACCGCGCGCGCCACGGCCGCGCAAGAAGTTGCCGGCTCATCTCGAGCGGATCGAAGTGGTCATCGAACCCGAAGCGACCTGCGGCGCCTGCGGCTCCGGTGAGCGGGTCAAGATCGGCGAGGATGTGTCCGAACGTCTCGACGTCATCCCGGCACGGTTTCGGGTGATCGTGACGCGCCGGCCGCGCTATGCCTGCGCCGCCTGCCGCGAGGGTGTGACGCAAGCGCCAGCGCCGGCCCATCTGATCGAGGCGGGGATTCCGACCGAGGCGCTGCTCGCTCATATCGCCGTCGCCAAATACGCCGATGGCCTACCGCTCTATCGGCAGGAGGCGATCTATGCCCGCGAGCAACTCGAACTCGGCCGTAATCTCATGGCCGGCTGGATGGGGCGGATCGGCTTTCACTTGGAGCCGCTCGCCGATCGTGTCTTGCATCACATTCGCGCCGGGGAGCGAATCTTTGCCGACGAGACGACGCTGCCAACGCTGGAACCCGGCGCCGGCAAGGCGAAGATCGCTTGGTTATGGACCTACGCTCGCGATGACAGACCGTTCGGTGGAGTTGGCCCCCCGATGGTGGCCTACCGGTTCGAGGACAGCCGCGGCGGCGATTGTCCGGCCCAACACCTCGCCGGGTTCTCGGGCCTGTTGCAGAGCGACGGCTATGCCGCCTACAAGCGCCTCGCCGATCCCCGCCGCGCCGGTGGTCCGATGACGCTGGCGGCATGCTGGGCACACCTCAGGCGGTACTTCTACGAACTTCACATCGCCGATCTGTCCGACACCGCCACCTGGACGGTTGAGCGCATGGCCGCGCTATGGGGCATTGAGCAAGAGATTCGCGGCAGCACCCCCGAGATTCGCCAGGCGGCACGGCGCACAACATCCGCGGCGATCGTCGCCGAACTGTTCGAGCGCTGGGAAGCGGAGCTCAAGCGCATCCCCCGCAAATCCAAATTAGCCGACGCGATCCGATACGGAACTCGACGCCGCGCCGATTTCGAGCGCTTCCTTCATGACGGCCGGATCGACATCGACAACAATACCGTCGAGCGGACCATCCGCCCGCAAACCATCACCCGCAAAAATTCTCTCTTCGCCGGGTCGGACGGCGGCGGACGAACTTGGGCGACCCTTGCCACGCTGCTGACGACGGCAAAACTTAACAACGTCGATCCTCAAGCCTGGCTCAAGCTCACCCTCGAGCGCATCGCCACCGGCTGGCCCAATCGCAAACTCGACGCCCTCATGCCCTGGAACGATCGAACCGCCTGAACGGTATC
>CAVSQC010000007.1:0-17216 GCA_963729845.1 uncultured Alphaproteobacteria bacterium | reverse complement strand
ACGCGGCCGAGCTGGTGCGCGGCATGGCTGGGCGCTCCACCGGCAATCTGGTCGCGTTGCTGACGGTGATGAAGGGTCTGGCGCTGACCTACGCCAAGGATTTGCAGGAAGACAAGGTGCCGGCGTTCGAGGCCGCCGACAATCTCGACCTCGCCTTGCCGCGACCGCCGGCATGGTGCGCGATCTTACCGTCGATACGGCGGCGATGTGCCGCGCCGCCGCCGCGGGGTTCAGCACCGCGACCGATCTCGCCGACTGGCTGGTGCGGACGCTCGGCATGCCGTTCCGCGAGGCGCATCATGTGACGGGCGCGTTGGTGCGGGTCGCGGAGCAGGCCGGTTGCGATCTCGCGGCGCTGCCGTTGGCGCAGATGAAAAAGGTCGAGCCGCGTATCACCGAGGAATTGTTCGAGGTGCTTGGCGTCGACAAATCGGTGGCGAGCCGCGCCAGCTTCGGCGGCACCGCGCCCGCCGAGGTCAAGCGCGCCATTGCCGCCGCGCGGAAAAGGTATTTGTGATGGCGCTGCATGGCCATCGCACGTGCTTCGAGACGCGCGCGTTGCGCGGTCCTCGCATGAGGAAAATTTCCCATGGCACTAAGATTTATCCTCAGCCTAAGGAGCCGGCGAAGCCGGCGTCTCGAAGGCCGCACGATCGTGGCCCTTCTCTTGTCGCCTCTCTCGCCTGGTCGCTGAGCGCGTGCGGCAAGCGCGCGTCGCCCGATCCGCCGCCGGGCGAGAAGAACGTTTATCCCAAAATCTATCCGAACCCGAATGAGCAGCAATAACGAGCTTCCGGGCGCGCCTGACCTCGCGTATCGGGACGGCGCGCTAATGCTGGAACAGGTTCCGGTGGCGCGCCTCGCCGAAAGCGTCGGCACGCTGTTTTATGCCTATTCGAGCGCTTATCTCGAGCGCCGCTACCGCGCCTTCACGGCCGCGTTCGGGGGCAAGGCGCTCTTGTGCTTCGCGGTGAAGGCCAATTCCAATCTCGGCGTCCTGCGCCATTTGGGCCGCCTGGGTGCCGGCGCCGATCTCGTCTCGGAAGGCGAATTGCGCCGCGCGCTCGCCGCCGGCATTCCGGCGAGCCGCCTGATCTTCTCGGGGATCGGCAAGACCGAGGCGGAATTGCGCGCGGCGCTCGCCGCCGATGTGCATCAGATCAATGTCGAATTGGCGCCGGAATTGTCGCTGTTGAGCGACGTCGCGTCGCGCCTGGGCAAGACCGCGCGAATTGCGATCCGCGTCAATCCGGATGTTGACGCCAACACCCACGCCAAGATTTCGACCGGTAAGAGCGAGAACAAGTTCGGCATCGATCTCGCCCATGCGCGCGACGCGTTCCGCCGCGCGCGGCAGCTGCCGGCATCGAGCCGGTCGGCGTCGCGGTCCATATCGGTTCGCAGATCACCAGCCTGGCGCCGTTCGAGGCGGCGTTTTCGCGCGTGGTCGATTTGCTCAAGTCGCTTCGGGGCGAAGGCCTGGCGCTGCGCCGGCTCGATCTCGGCGGCGGCCTCGGCATTCGCTATCGGGATGAGACGCCGCCTTCGGTCGATGACTATGCCGCGATGGTGATGCGGCTGACGCGCGGCCTCGAGGTCGAGTTGGCGTTCGAACAGGGCCGTTGGATCGCCGGCAACGCCGGCATCATGGTGGCGCGCGTGCTTTACGTGAAGGACGGCGCCACCCGGCGCTTTGTCATCGTCGACGCGGCGATGAACGATCTGATCCGCCCCGCGTTGTACGAGGCGTGGCACGAGATCGTGCCGGTGGCGGCGCCGGCCGCCAACGCGGTGCTCGCGCCCGCCGACGTGGTCGGGCCGGTGTGCGAGACCGGCGACCTGTTCGCGGCGGAGCGGCAACTGCCACCGCTCGCGGCCGGCGACCTGGTCGCTTTCCTGTCGGCAGGTGCTTATGGCGCGATCATGAGTTCCGGGTACAATTCGCGGCTGTTGATTCCGGAGGTCATGGTGCGCGGCGCCGACTTTGCCGTGGTGCGGCCGCGCCCCACATATGACGAGATGCTGGCGCAAGAAAGAGTGCCGTTGTGGCTGCTGTAGGCGAACCGAAATCGCCGTCGTCCAGGACGCGGCTATGGCTTGCCGCGGCGGCGCTGGTGTGGGAGCGGTTATGGCCCGCGTTGGCGCCGGCGCTCGCGGTGCTGGCGCTGTTCCTGGTGCTGGCGCTGTTCGATCTGCCGGAGCAATTGCCGGGATGGCTGCATCTCGCCTTGTTGGTGGCGATGGCGGCGGCGTTTGTCGGGTTGCTGGTTGACGGCGTGCGCCGCTTCCGGCCGCCGCATCGCGCATCGGCGCGGCGCCGGATCGAGCGCGAAAGCGGATTGGAGCATCGGCCGCTGACCGCGCTCGAGGATCGTCTCGCCAGCGGCGGCGACGATCCGGAGACCGTGGCGCTGTGGCGTGCGCACCGCGAGCGGATGGCGCAGGCGGCGCGCGGCTTGCGGTTCGGCTGGCCCAAGGCCGGCTTCGCGCGGCGCGATCCGTGGGCGCTGCGCACGCTCCTGGTGTTGCTGTTGGTATTGGGTGCGATCGACGCCGGGCCGGATTGGGCGGTTCGGATCGAACGCTCGCTGGCGCCGAACATCGCGGGCGCGCCGGCCGGGCCCGCCGCCAGCCTCGATATCTGGGTGACGCCGCCCGACTATACCGGCCTGCCGCCGCAGCTGCTGCCCGTCGGCGTCAACAAGGCGCCGATCGCGGTGCCGGTCGGCAGCGTGCTCCTGGCGCAGGTGCATGGCGAAGGCGCGGTGCCGCGGCTCGTCCGCCCCGACCGCGACCGCGATTTCGACCGCATCGACGAGAGCAATTTCAAGGCGCAGGCGACGCTGACCAAGAGCGGCAAGCTCGCGGTGTGGCAAGGCTCGACCGTGCTCGGGAGCTGGCCCATTACCATCGTGCCCGACTTGCCGCCGACCATCGCGATGATCGGGGTGCCGCACCAGACCGAGCATGGCGCGTTGCGCCTCGAATACCGCGCCACCGACGATTACGGCGTCGAATCCGTGCGGGCCGTCATGGTGTTGATCGACAATCCGAAGGCGCCGCGGCTGGTCCTCGATCTCGCCTTGCCGGGCCTGCACCTCAAGGAAGCGCACGGCGTCGGCTACAACGATCTGACCGCCAATCCCTGGGCGGGCCTGCCGGTGAAAATCGAACTCGAGGCGCGCGACGCGCTCGGCCAGACGGGCACCAGCGCGCCCGTGACCTACACCCTGCCGGAGCGCATCTTCCACAATCCGGTGGCGCGCGCGATCGTCGAACAGCGCAAGCAACTGACGATCCATCCCGACGATCGCCAGACGGTGGCCGAGGCGTTGTCCGACCTGTCGCTGCGGCCGGGACGTTTCGACGGCGACATCGTGGTGTTCATGGCGCTCCGCACCGCGCAGGCGCGCCTCCAGATCAATCGCGACCCCGAGACCATAGCGGACGTGCAGAAACTGTTGTGGCAAACGGCGCTGCGGATCGAAGACGGCCGGGCGCCCCTGATGCAGGAAAGCCTGCGTCAGGCGATACAGGCATTGCAGGACGCGCTCGCCCGCAACGCGCCGAACGCCGAGATCGACCGTCTGACCGAGGCGCTGCGCCAGGCGATGGACCGCTACCTTCAGGCCCTGATGCAGAACGTGCAGCGGCAGGGCATGGAAAACATGCAGAACTTCGATCCGTCGCAGACCACGATGACCGGCCGCGACCTGCAAAAGATGCTCGACCGCGCCCAGGAATTGGCAAAGACCGGGTCGCGCGACGCGGCGCGCGATCTCCTTACGCAATTGCAGGAAATGCTCGAGAACCTGCAGCTCGGGCGCATGAACCCGGCGCAAAACGGCGCCGAGCGCATGATGGGCGCGATGCAGAACATGATGCGCCGCCAGCAGCAATTGCTCGACCAGAGCTTCCGGGATTCGCGCGCCGGCAAATCGGACGAACAACCCGCCGCGCGCTCCCAGGACGATCTGCGCCGCGCGCTCGGCGAGATGATGCGCCGGCTGGGCGAGGGCGGCGACATTCCGCAGCCGTTGCAGCGCGCCGAGCGCGCCATGCGCAACGCCGGCGAAGCGCTCCGGCGCGGCAAGCCCGGCGACGCGATCGGGCCGCAATCGGAGGCGCTCGATCAGTTGCAGCAAGGCGCCCGCCGCATGGGCGAGCGCATGCTCGGCCGCAACAATAACGGCCAGAACGACTACGGCGAGCCCGACGATCAGGCGTCGCCGCGTCAGGCGCAGCGCGATCCGTTCGGGCGCCAGCGGCCGTATGACGAAGGCGACGGCTGGGTTGACGATGGTGGGCCGATGCGGCGCGGCACCGGACCCGAGGTCGACACCTCGCTGCACCGCGCCAAGACCATCCTCGACGAATTGCGCCGGCGCGCCGGCGAGCGGTCGCGCCCAGAACTCGAGCGCGACTATATCGACCGGCTGCTCAAGGAATTTTAGCGGCCTTACTTCCCTTCCTCGGCCAATACCTTGGAGGCGACGCGGAAACTGTTGACCGCCGCCGGCACGCCGCAATAGACCGCGGCTTGGAGGAAGACTTCGGCGATTTCCGCCTTGGTCAGGCCGTTGCGCAGCGCGCCGCGGACATGCACCTCGATTTCGTGCGGGCGGTTGAGCGCCGTCAGCATCGACAGGTTGATGATGCTGCGGGTCTTGCGGTCGAGGCCCGGGCGGCACCACACCGTGCCCCAGCAATATTCGGTGACGAATTCCTGCATCGGCCAATTGAAGTCGGTGGCGTTGTCGATGGCGCGGTTGACATAGTCGGGGCCGAGCACGGCCTTTCTCACTTTGAGACCCTCGACGAACCCTTTGCTCGCCGGCAGCTTTCGCTTTGCTTTCGCTTGTGCCATCCCGGTTTCTCCCGTTTGATAAGACAGTTTCGGATGGCCGCGATTATGGGAGGCAAGCATGAGCGAGGACAAGGTCGGCTTTATCGGCGTCGGCAATATGGGCGGGCCGATGGCGCTTAATCTGGTGAAAGCCGGGCGCCAGCTCGTCGTGCACGATGTCCGGCCCGACGCGCTGAAGCCGTTCGGCAACAAGATCCAGGTCGCCGCCTCGCCGGCGGAGGTCGCGAGCGTCGCGGACATCGTCCTGGTCAGCTTGCCCCGGCCGGAGATCGTGCATGGCGTGGTGTTCGGCGACAACGGCATCGCCTCGGGGTCGAAGCGGAAAATCGTCGTCGATCTCTCGACCACCGGTCCGCGCATGGCGCGCATCATTGCCGACGATCTCAAGAAACATGGCGTCGTGGCGCTCGACGGCCCGGTCTCGGGCGGCGTCGCCGGCGCGGTCAAGGGCGCGGTCGCGGTGATGCTGGCGGGACCGAAGCGCGAGGCCGACCTGGTGACACCGATCCTCTCCGGCATGGGCAAGGTGTTCTATATCGGCGCCGAGCCGGGCATGGGGCAGGTGATGAAGCTGATCAACAATCTGCTCTCCGCGACCGCGCAGGCCGCGACCGCCGAGGCGATGATCATGGGCACCAAGTTCGGGCTCGATCCCACGTTGATGATCGAGGTGCTGAACGCCGGCACGGGCCGCAACAGCGCGACCGATTCGAAGTGGCCCAACGAAATCCTGCCGCGCCGTTTCAAGGGCGGCTTCGCCATGGGCCTGATGGTGAAGGATTTGCGCCTCGCGCTGGAGACGGCCGAGGAGCTGCATGTGCCGATGTGGGTGCATCAGGCGGTGAAACAGCTCTGGCTCTATGCCGAGGGGCGCGGCGGTCCGGATCAGGACATTACCGAGCTGGTCAAGCATCTCGAGGCCTGGTCCGGCGTCACCGTCGCGGGGAAGAAACCATGAGACGCAGCACGAGCAAGATCCTCACCACCCATATCGGCGCCCTGCCGGAGCTGACGCCGCTCGACCGCGCCGCACCCGACTACGAGGCGCAGCTCAAGCGTGAAGTCGCGGCGGTGGTCGCGAAGCAGCGCGAGATCGGCCTCGACATCATCAACGAAGGCGAGGCCACCAAGGGTGGCGACTGGCTCTCCTATGTCGAGAACCGTTTCGGGGGGTTCGAGGAGCGCCCGCCCGCCGCGATGCCGCTGATCGCGCAGGGCAAGGACCGCGAGGACTTTGCCGGCTTCTATCAATACGCCACCGAGCGCGGCACGCTGTTCTACATGCCGGCGCGGCCGCGCGGCAGCATGGCCCGCCCGACCTGGGTCTGCACCGGCCCGGTGACCTACCGCGCGCAGGCGGCGACCGAGCGCGAAGTGGCGCTGCTGAAGGCGCTGGTGCCGGCCGAGGATGCGTTCCTGACCGCGACCGCGCCGGCGAGCCTCGAAGTCTATCGCCGCAACGAGTATTATAAGAACGACGAGGAATATGTCTTCGCCATCGCCGATGCGATGCGCGTCGAATACGAGATCATCGCCAAGTCCGGCGTCGCGTTGCAGGTGGACGACGCCTGGCTGCCGGCGCTGTGGGACCGGATCGGCATCAAGATGGGATTGGAGGCGTTCCGCCGCCGCTGCGAAATCCGCGTCGAGGCGCTGAACCACGCGCTCGCCAATATTCCGGAGGATCGAATCCGCTACCATCTGTGCTGGGGCTCGTGGCACGGGCCGCACGTTTACGACCTCGAGATGAAGCACCTCGTCAACATCATGCTCAAGGTCAAGGCGCAGGCCTATCTGTTCGAGGCCGCGAACGCGCGACACGAGCACGAATACGATGTGTGGGAGTTGGTGAAACTGCCGGCGGGCAAGATCGTCGTGCCCGGCTGCGTCACCCACTCGACCGACGTGGTCGAGCATCCCGAGCTGGTGTCGCAGCGCATCCAGCGTTTCGCCAAGCTGGTCGGCAAGGAGAATGTCATGGCCGGCACCGATTGCGGCTTCGGCTGGCGCTCGCATCCGGAAATCGCTTGGGCGAAATTGTCGGCGCTGGTCGAGGGCGCCGCCCGCGCCACCACGGCGCTGAAATATAGTTGAATAGCAAATAGCGGATAGCTTTCTATTTCGTCTTGGCCCGCTTTAGGCGGCCATCCACGAATTTTTTGTGCTTAAACCAATTCGTGGATGCCCCGGCCAAGCCGGGGCATGACGGAGTATGTGTTGTGGAGCTTTTTCCAATTTCAGCACCGACCATCGAACGGCTCGACCCCGGCGCGATGCTGCTGCGCGGTTTCGCGCGCGGCGAGGCGGCGGCGCTGGTGGCGGAAATCGAGCGCATCGCGGCGGCGGCGCCGTTTCGCCACATGGTCACGCCGGGCGGCTTCGCCATGTCGGTGGCAATGACCAATTGCGGCGAGTTCGGCTGGATCACCGACCGCAAGGGCTATCGCTACGCGCCGGCCGATCCCGAGACGGGGAAGGCTTGGCCGCCAATGCCGCCGCGCTTTCGCGATCTCGCGGCGGCATCGGCGGACGCGGCCGGCTTTGCCCGCTTCGCGCCCGATTCCTGCCTGATCAACCGCTATGTCCCGGGCGCGCGCATGTCGTTGCACCAGGACAAGGACGAGGCGGATTTTTCGGCACCCATCGTCTCGGTGTCGCTGGGATTGCCGGCGATTTTCCTGTGGGGCGGCGGCAAGCGCGGCGACAGACCGCGCCGCTTCCGCTTGGAGAGCGGCGATGTCGTGGTCTGGGGCGGTCCCGCGCGCCTCAATTTCCACGGCGTCGATCCGCTGGCCGCGGGCGACGATCCTGTTACAAAAAACTGTCGCTACAATTTGACCTTTCGCGAAGCGAAATAGAAAGAACCTAAACCACCAAGACACCGAGGCACCAAGAAGAATCCGGAAATCTTGGTGTCTTTGTGCCTTGGTGGTTCAACCTTTTTCGCTTCTTATCGCGCCTTCGGCGCGGTCGCCGGTTTGTGCGCGATCGGCACGATGTCGGCGGCGAGGAAGTGCCGGAACAGGCCCCACAGGCCGCGCCGGTCGATCAGGATCACGTTTGCGCCTAGCGAAGAACATACACAGGGGAACGTTTGAATTCAAACCATTTGCGCGCGATCGGCTTCCGGCCCTAGAGTTGAGAAACAATCGGGCGACGGGAGAAACATGCCGCGGAACCGGCGAGGGGAGGCGGCGGCGCGCACGCCGGCCAAGAACGACGTGCCGATCCGCGCCAGGAAAAGCGGCGGTACCGCCGCGCCCGAGGTCGAGCTCGGCGCGCTCAGAACCTTCATCGGCTTCAATTTGCGCCTCGCGCAGGACGCGTCGTTCCGGGCGTTCGCGCGGCAGTCGGGCCAGAAGAGCATCAGGCCCGGCCGCTTCGCCGCGCTGATGGTGCTGCGCGACAATCCCAATATCACGCAGAGCGATCTGGGACGCGCCATCGCGCGCGACAAATCCACGGTGACGCCGCTATTGCAGGATTTGCAGCGGCGCGGCCTGGTCAAACGCACGCGTTCCACCACCGACCGCCGCAGCGTGACGCTCGTCCTGACCCCGGCGGGAGAGCGCGTGCTTCGCGACCTGATCGTTCACGCCCGCGAGCACGATCGCAGGCTCGACGAGATCGCCGGGCCGGCCAAGGCCGAGTTCGTCGTCATCCTGAAACGCATCGCCGATCAGCTGGCATGATCAGCTAGAAGGCGTCCGCCGCGAGTTCCATCACCGGCTTTGCGCCCGCTTGGATCGAAGCGAACAGCGCGTTGGTCTCCGGCAGCAGCTTCGCCATGTAGAACCGCGCGGTGGCGAGCTTGGCGTCGTAGAACTGGGTCTCGCCGTTCGCCGCGCCGCGCTTCGCCAGCGCCGTCTCGGCGATGCGCGTCCAGATATAACCGAGCGCGACAAGGCCGAAGGCGCGCAGATATTCCGTCGCCGCCGCCGCGGCCTCGTCCGGATCGGCGAGGCCCTTCTGCGCCAGCAACGCGGTGATCTGCTGTAACCGCCCGAACGCCTTGTAGGTCGGCAGCGCGAATTCGCCCAGCGCCGGATCGGTCATCTTGGCGCGGAGATATGCATCGACCGGATGGAAGAAGCGCCGCATCAGCCGGCCCATATGCTGGCTCATCTTGCGGCCAACCAGGTCGAGCGCCTGAATGCCGTTGGCGCCTTCGTAGATCTGGGTGATGCGTACGTCGCGCGCGAGCTGCTCCATGCCGTTGTCGTGGATGTAGCCGTGCCCGCCATAGATTTGCATGCCGAGATTGGCGACGAGATTGGCGTTGTCGGTCAGCATCGCCTTGACGATTGGCGTCATCAGTCCGACAAAATCGTCGGCCGCTTCGCGTTCCTCGGCATGATCGGCGGGTAGGCGTTGCGCCTTGTCCTCCGCCATCGCCACCCAGGCGGCGAGCGCCCGCGCCCCTTCTGTATAGGCGCGCATGGTCAACAGCATGCGCCTGATGTCGGGATGCACGATCAGCGGGTCGGCCGGCTTGTCGGGAAACTTGGCTCCGGTGACGGCGCGGCCTTGCAGCCGCTCCATCGCGTAGGCCCGCGCCGATTGATACGCGGTCTCGCCGACGGCGAGGCCTTGGAGGCCGACGCCGAGACGCGCCGCGTTCATCATCGTGAACATGGCGCGCATGCCGCCGTTCTTGCCGCCGATCAGATAGCCCTCGGCCTCATCGAAATTGATGACGCACGTCGCCGAGGCCTTGATGCCCATCTTGTGCTCGATGCCGCCGCAGCGCACGCCGTTGCGCGCGCCGACCGTGCCGTCCGGCTTCACCAGGAATTTCGGCACGATGAACAGGGAGATGCCGCGCGTGCCGCCCGGCGCGTCGGGCAGGCGCGCCAGCACCAGATGGACGATGTTGTCGGTGAGGTCATGCTCGCCGGCGGAGATGAAGATCTTGGTGCCGGTGATCTTGTAGACGCCGTCGCGGTCGGCCGGCTCGGCGCGGGTCTTGACTTGGCCGAGATCGGTGCCGCATTGCGGCTCGGTCAGGCACATGGTGCCGGACCAGGTGCCGTCGATCAGCTTCGGCAGCCAGGTCTTTTTCTGCGCGTCGTCTCCATGTTTGTGGATCGCCTCGACCGCGCCCGCGGTCAGGCCGGGATACATGCCGAACGAAAAATTCGCCGACGCCACCATTTCGCTGACCAGGAAATTCAACGTCGCGGGCAGGCCCTGGCCGCCATAGGCGGGGTCGGCGGCGAGCGCGGTCCAGCCGCCCTGCCGGAACAGATCGTAGGCTTCCTTGAAGCCCTTGGGCGTGCGCACCACGCCGTTCTCGAAATGACAGCCCTCGGCGTCGCCGGGGAGGTTCAGCGGGAACAGCACCTCCTCGCAGATTTTGGCGCCTTCCTCCAGCACCGCCGCGAACGTGTCGGGGGTCGCCTCTTCGTAACCGGGGAGCTTCGCGATCTCGCCGATATCGAACAGCTCCTCGAGGACGAATTTGTAATCCCGCAGCGGCGCCTTATAGACGGTCATGGCGAAAACTCCATCGATAGCAGCGCCGTGCGTCCCTCGACTGCTCCCCCGGCTTCCGCCGGGGTCCGCGCTCGGGATGAGGAATTTGGAGCGAGATATAATCTGTCCTCATCCTGAGCTGGCGCGAAGCGCCAAGTCGAAGGACGCACATTGCTCATGCAGCGTTCCAAAAACAAAACTTTTTGAACCACCAAGACACAAAGACACCAAGTTCTTTTCGTCTTGGCCCGCGAAGGCGGGCCACCCACGAATTTTTCTTTGTGCCTTGGTGTCTTGGTGGTTCAAATTCATTTCAATTCCGCAGCGGGCGGCCGGTTTCCAGCGTGTGTTCGATCCGCGCCAGCGTCTTGTCGGTGCGGATCAGCGCCTGGAACGCCTTGCGCTCCAGCGCCAGCAACTGGTCCTCGCCGGTTTCCTCGGTCACGTCGGTGTCGCCGCCTGACAGCACCTCCGCGAGCTTGCCGGCGACGACGAGATCGTGGTCGCTGGCCTTGCCCTGCTTGTGCAGATCGTCGAGCGACAGGCCGATGGCCGCGGCGCCGGTCGGGCCGGGCAGGCGCAGCATGACCGGCTTCGGCGGCGCGTAGTTCTTGGCGAGCGACAGCGCGCGCGCCTTGGCGTCGGCGAGCAGCCGGTCGCGGTTCATGGTGATGCCGTCGGTCGGGCGCAGGAACATAAGGTCGCGCGCTTCCTCCGCCGACTTCGACACTTTGGCCAATCCGATCGTCTCGAAAATCTGCGCGAGCGGCGCGATCGGTCCTTGCGGCCCGCGCTTGTTGGTGTAGGCGCGGGTCGTCATCTCGGCGCAGCCGCCCCAGCCCGGCACCAGCCCGACGCCGACCTCGACCAGGCCGATATAGGACTCTGGCGTGTGCCTGCACCGCGCTCGAATGCAGCAAAATCTCGCAGCCGCCACCCAGCGCCATACCCGACGGCGCCGACACGGTGGGGAAGGGCGCGTATTTCATCTCCTTGAGGATTTTCTGCCCGCTCGCCTCGCCCTCCTCGATGAACGGCCACAGCGCGATGTTGGCCGCGAACAGCGCGAGGCCGACATTGGCGCCGGCGGAGAAATGTTCGGCCTCGTTGTGGATCACCAGCGCGACATACTTGCCGGCGCTTTTCTTGATCGTCTCCATCGCGGTCTTGATCATGCCGAGCGAGTCGCCGTCGAGCGAATTCATGCGCGAATGGAACTCGACGCACAGCACGCCGTCGCCGATATCCCACAGGCTCGCCGAGCCGTTCTTCGCCACCGGCTGCGTCGCGCGCTTGACGTCGCCCAAGAGCAGCACGCCCGGCCGGCGCGCGATCTTCACCCACTCGCCGGCTTGATTGCGCTGGCGGATGAAGCCGCCGTTGACGCGATAGAACGGCAGCGGCTTCGCCAACAGCGGCGGCACCGGCAGCTTCTCGGCCTGGATCAAGCCCGCGACATTGGCGGCGCCGATCTTGTCGATCAGCTCGAACGGGCCGGCGCTCCAGTTGTAGCCGAGCTTCATCGCCTGATCGACGTCGTTGACACTGTCGGCGATCTCCGGCACCAGCGACGCCGCGTATTGCAGCGTGTAGGCGAGCACGCGCCGCGCATATTGGCCGCCGCGATCCTGCGCCGACAGAATCTTCGCCGGGTCGCGCTGGATGGCGCTGGCGAGGCTCGGGTCCTCGCTCTTGCGGTACTGGCCGGTGGCGAGGTCGATGCCTTCCTTGACGCGGCTGCCGTCGGCCCCGCGCTGCAAGCGATAGAACCCGCCCTTGCCTTTGCGCCCGGTGTAGCCGTCGGCGATCATCTTCGCGAGCAGCGGCCGGTCCTTCATGGTGGCGAGATAGAGATCGTCCTTGGGCAGCGTGCGCTGCATCGACGCCGCGACCTGCGGCATCAGATCGAGCCCGACCAGATCGAGCAGGCCGAACACGCCGGTGCGCGGCATGCCGAACGGCCGGCCCATGATCGCGTCGGCTTCCTCGACCGACAGGCCCAGGTCGAACGCCGCCTGGATCGCGGCTTGAATCCACATCCCGCCGATGCGGTTGGCGATGAAGCCGGGCGTGTCCTTGGCGTGGATGACATGCTTGCCGAGCTTGACGTCGCAGAACTCGTCGATGGCGGCGACCGCCGCCGCCTCGGTCTTCGGCCCGGTCACGATCTCGAGGAGCCGCATATAGCGCGGCGGGTTGAAGAAATGGGTGATGAGGAAATCCTTGGTGAAGGCGTCGGGCAGGCCCGCGGTCAAATCCTTGAGCGGAATTGTCGAGGTGTTCGACGACACGATCGACCCGGCCTTGCGCACCTTCGCCAGCTTCTCGTAGGTCGCGTGCTTGATCTCGATCTTTTCCAGCACCGCCTCGACGATCCAGTCGCAATCGGCGAGCTTGGGCAGATCGTCCTCGATATTGCCCGGCGTGACGAGGCGCGCCGCGCGCGGCGACATGAACGGCGCCGGCTCGGTCTTGAGCATTTTCTCGATCGCGGTCTCCGCGATCACGTTGCGGTTGTTGGCATTCGGCGGGACGATGTCGAGCAGCATCACCGGCACGCCGGCATTGGCGATCTGCGCGGCGATGCCGCCGCCCATCACGCCGGCGCCGATCACGGCGCATTTGGCGATCGCCATTTCAGGCGCGCTCCAGCACCGTCGCGATGCCCTGGCCGCCGCCGATACATTGCGTTGACAGCGCGTATTTGCCCTTCTCGCGCTTCAACAGCGACGCGGCCTTCCCCGTGATGCGCGCGCCGGTGGCGCCGAGCGGATGGCCCAGCGCGATGGCGCCGCCGTCGAGATTGATCTTCTTCTCGTCGAGATGGAGGTCGCGGATGCAGACGATGGCCTGGCTGGCGAACGCCTCGTTGATCTCGATCACGTCGAGCTGGTCGGCCTTCACCCCGGCGCGCTTCAGCGCCTTCTGCGTCGCCGGCACCGGGCCGTAGCCCATGATCTCCGGCGCGCAGCCCGCGACCGCGATGCTCTTGACGCGCGCGAGCACGTCGAGATTGTGCTTCGCCGCGTATTCCTCGGTGCAGACCAGCGTCGCCGAGGCGCCGTCGGTCAGCGGCGACGAGGTGCCCGCCGTCACCGTGCCGTCGGCGTCGAACGCCGGCGCCAATCCCGCCAACACTTCGGCCGTGGTCTCGGGGCGGATGCAGCCGTCCTCGCTGACGACGCTGCCGTCGGCGAGCTTGATCGGCACGATTTCGTCCTTGAACTTGCCCGCCGCGCGCGCCGCCGCCGCCTTCTGGTGCGACGCGACCGCGAGCTTTTCCTGCTCGGCGCGCGTCACCTGGTATTTGCGCGCCAGATTCTCCGCCGTCTGGCCCATCGAGATATAGGCCTCGGGATATTCCTTCGCGAGCTTCGGGTTCGGCGACGGGTTGAACCCGGTCATCGGCACGCGCGTCATGCTCTCGATGCCGGCGCAGATGAAGGCGTCGCCCGCGTCCATCTGAATCGCGCCCGCGGCCATGTGGATCGACTGCATCGACGAGCCGCAGAAGCGGTTGACGGTGGTGCCGGCGACGGTGATCGGCAGCTTCGCCAGGAACGCCACGAGCCGCGCGATGTTGAGGCCCTGCTCGCCCTCGGGCATGGCGCAGCCCATAATCACATCCTCGATGGTGCCGGGGTCGATCTTGGTGCGCTCGACCAGCGCCGCCACCACTTGCGCCGCGAGATCGTCGGGCCGCACCTTCACGAGCGCGCCCTTCTTGGCGAAGTGGAAGGGCGAGCGGGCGTAGCCCGCGATCACGACATTCTTCATGGCTTGCTCCGTAGCTCCTTCTCCTCCCCTCGGGGAGGAGAAGGTTGGGATGAGGTGGGGTGATGTGCGGATTTACGATGACGGGCCGGCGCGGCGCGTTCCCGTTGGCGGATCAGGTCGCGCAACCCGCGCTCGCCCGCGCGCAATTCGGCGAGGGTCTCGGCGATGGCGACCTGTTGATGTTCGAGGTCGGCGATGCGCGCCTGCGCTTTTTTCAGCGTGACGCGCAACTGTTCGAGATGCTGCGGGTTGACGTCGTACATCTCCAGCATCTCGCGAATATCGGCGAGGGAGAAGCCGAGCCGCTTGCCGCGCAGCACCAGGATGAGGCGCGCGCGGTCGCGGTGGGAATAGATGCGCTGATTGCCGATGCGCTGCGGCGCGAGCAGTCCCTGTTCCTCATAGATGCGCAGCGCGCGATGGGTGACGCCGGTCTCGGCAGACAGATCGCCAATGGAATAAAGCCGCGGCTCGGCGTGCGTGTCCTGGCCTTCGCCCGATTGCCTTAACGCGACAGTCCCGCCCATGACATTACCATTACGTCAGTGAGTTGACGTTAGGGTAAGGTAGGCGATGGACGTTGTCAACAATTACCGCGCGTTGAAAAGCGCTAGGGCTCATGGCAAATTGGTTGCAGAGCTTGCGGGCAGATTTGTTATCGCGTATCGCGATATAAGATAACGATGTCAGGGGGTGCCTGCTTCATGGCAGACACGATATGCATCTTGATCTTTAGCTGTATGGCGCATTATCGCCAAAGAGTGCCCGCAAGCCTCTTGCTCGCGTAGTCGTGCCCAAGCTCGAAGATTTACGAAATGCCAAGACACGAGATGATCTTGCCCGGCTTTTGCATTTCACGCCTAGCGGCCTTTCCTTCGTTTTGTATAAAATTCCTGATGCCAACAAATACAAAGCCTTCGAGATCCCGAAACGCGGCGGGGGCAAGCGCCTAATTGAGGCTCCAGCGGCACGACTGGCATTACTGCAGAAACGTCTCGCGAACCTACTGTATGACTGCCTCGATGAACTGGATGGCCACACTCCGCCACTGCGACGTTCCCTTGCACACGGATTTGAGCGGGAGCGTTCAATCATCACCAACGCCAGTCTTCACAAGCGCCGCCGCTACGTACTGAATTTTGATCTGCAAGATTTTTTTCCGTCGATCAATTTCGGCCGGGTTCGTGGGTTTTTCTCGAAAGACAAAAATTTTGCGCTGGCGCTTCCGGTTGCGACAACCATCGCTCAGATCGCGTGTCATAATGCCGCGCTTCCCCAAGGAAGTCCTTGTTCTCCGATCATATCAAATTTGATTGGGCATTTGCTGGATAGTCGATTAGCTCGGTTTGCCAAGACACACAAATGCACGTACTCACGTTATGCGGACGACATAACTTTTTCGACGAGCCGCAAAGCTTTTCCGGCCGAACTGGCCTTCCCCGTCCCTGGTAGTGACTCTGAATGGGAGTTGGGCGCGGAACTGCGTGAAAAAATCGAACATTCCGGCTTCACCATAAACGACAAAAAGACCCGGATGCAGTTCCGAACATCGAGACAGGTTACGACGGGTCTAATGGTCAATGAAAAGGTCAATATTCGACCAGAATATTGGCGCATTGCACGTTCGATGTGCCACACCTTATTCGCAACCGGTAGCTATCATAAGATGGTGCCTGCGGCGCTTGCGGGAGGATCACCAAGCGATCCTCCCGTTAAAGTCACGTACACAAGCCTGGACTCCCTGGGTGGAACCCTTGCCTATATTCACCAAGTAAAGGAACACTCGGACAAGCGGGAAAAGAAAGAAAAAAACGAAGATCAAACGGGCTCTCGGAAGCTCTATCGTCGCTTTCTATTTTACAAATATTTCATCGCTTTAGGGCAGCCCACAATTGTTCCCGAGGGCAAAACAGATTCCATCTACCTCCGATGTGCGACGCGAAGGCTTCCAGCTTTTCATCCTCGCCTTGGATCGTTCAAGGACGGCAAGTTCGAAAGCAACATTCGGTTTATGAACTATTCCTCGACCGTTCATGACGTGCTTGGAATTGGTCATGGAGCGAGCCAACTGGCATCGTTTGTCGGAAATTACCGAAAGACAGTGATCAAGTTTGCCCATGCTCCTCTCGCGCAGCCTGTCATCGTTCTGGTCGATAATGATGACGGTGGTCAAAAGTTGTTTCACCTTGTTAAAGGAAAAAAGGTGACGTTTGAGCAGGACGACCCTTTTTATTATCTGGGACTTAATCTCTATCTTGTGAAAACTCCGAAATCCGTGCGGCGCCGTATACAAGCCACATCGAATCTTTTTTCCCGACTTCGGTTCTGGAAACAAAAGTTGACGGGAGGGCTTTTGATCCCGACGACAAAGATGACGATCCAGGGAAGTATGGGAAGATGACATTTGCGACTCGCGTTGTCGAACCGAATGCTGCGACAATTGACTTTTCAGGGTTCGCTCCGCTTTTGGAGCGTTTCGTGGCCGTGCTGGACCATCACTCGGCACTGAAAGTGGGGTCATTGGCTGCGGCCGTATGACCGGAATATAGGGGTTACGTAGCGAGGCGAGTGGGCCTATTTCGGTTCCGCCTTGAGCCGTCGTGTCTGGGCGGCCCCGCCGCCGGGGAAGTAGGTCAGCATTGCGCCGTTCGGCTGTAAGCGCCCAGCCGATACCGTTCAGGCGGTTCGATCGTTCCAGGGCATGAGGGCGTCGAGTTTGCGATTGGGCCAGCCGGTGGCGATGCGCTCGAGGGTGAGCTTGAGCCAGGCTTGAGGATCGACGTTGTTAAGTTTTGCCGTCGTCAGCAGCGTGGCAAGGGTCGCCCAAGTTCGTCCGCCGCCGTCCGACCCGGCGAAGAGAGAATTTTTGCGGGTGATGGTTTGCGGGCGGATGGTCCGCTCGACGGTATTGTTGTCGATGTCGATCCGGCCGTCATGAAGGAAGCGCTCGAAATCGGCGCGGCGTCGAGTTCCGTATCGGATCGCGTCGGCTAATTTGGATTTGCGGGGGATGCGCTTGAGCTCCGCTTCCCAGCGCTCGAACAGTTCGGCGACGATCGCCGCGGATGTTGTGCGCCGTGCCGCCTGGCGAATCTCG